>NZ_JACEXI010000001.1:0-696484 GCF_014525425.1 Schaalia sp. JY-X159
TTTTTAGGAATGCCGTCTCAGCCCGCAACTCCTGATTCTCACGCTCGAGCTCCTTCAAACGAGCCCGCTCCGACAAGGTGAGCTCTTCGTTACTACCGCCGTGTTCCTCACGATATTTGATCAGCCATCTGCGTAAAGTCTCGGCGCCAACCCCATAGGCCTCAGCGACATCCCTAATCGGCCTCGAGGTAGAAATCACCTCCTGACACAACTCGTCCTTGAACTCCTGGCTAAATCGCCTTCGTGATGCAGTCATCCTACGGATCTCTCTTTCAGTAAGGCCCCCAGTCTAAGAGGGCCCACTATCCGAAATCCCTAGGCCGCCCATTCAGGGTAGGGACACCCAGGTTGCGCGCAGAAACAGTGGGGTAACCTAGATCAACAATCGTTGTGAGGCAGAGGGGGAAATGTGTCCGAAAAGATGGACGTATCCGTTGAGGTGAGTAAGTCTGCCCCTGAGACTACTGCGGTCCTAGCTGCGCCGGTAGAAGCTAAGAAGATTGCCAATCGCCTCAAGCGGGCTCGCGGACAACTGGACGGCCTCATCAACGCATTCGAATCCGGTGCGGGTTGCAGGGATGTGGTAACACAGTTGGCTGCTGTTTCGAAAGCGCTGGATCGCGCAGGTTTTCTGATTGTTTCCACGGCGATGCAAGACTGCTTGAGGGAACCGGGTGAAGACGGTGACCCAAATGCGGATCCCGACAAGCAAATGGATATCGAGGAGCTGGAGAAGCTCTTCATGATGCTGACGTAGCGCTCTGCAATGAGTGACAACCGCTTTTCGCCGAGCTCAGCAGACAAGACGAACCCCTACGCTTCGACGAATCCATGGGGGAGCGCCACGCAGCCCGCGCCACCCCCGCAGACGCCCGTAAGTAGCCCGCCGCCCGCGGGCCTTCCAGTGCCGAATACGGGCCAGACCGCGCAGCCCAGCGGTAACCCGTATGCCTCGCCACAGGAGCCCCGCACTCCGCAAGGTAGTATGCCCTCGGCACCACCTCCCGCTTCTTGGCCGGCCCAGCCCGGCCCTGGCGGAGCCTGGGCGCCCTACGGCGAACCGTTGCCGCAAAAGCCTAAGAAGCGCTGGGTCCTTCCAACTGCGGTGGGAGTGACCTGTCTTTTTCTGGGATTCTCCCTTGCCGGTGGTAACGAAAACACTGAGCTCAGGGACCAGGTCGCGACCCTAGAGTCTGAGAATGCGACCCTGTCCAACGATCTCTTTGATCGAGACACGCAGCTAGAAGAGCTCCGCGAAAGAGTGTGGATCCTCGAGTCTCAAAGCGATGCGGGCGCGCAAGGCTCAGCCCCATCAGTTGGATTTGGTCCCGCCGCCACGGAGGGTTTTCCGGGTGAGGGAATCTTCCTAGTGGGTCTCGAGGTCGAAGAGGGAACCTATGAGAGTGCCGGACAGGTTGGTTGCTCATGGACGCGTGCGACGATCGGCATGGACTCGGCTGACGATGAAACCGTGACAACGGATGAGCTAACGCAGGTGACCTTGACTTCTGAAGACCTCATGTTCGTAACCAGTGGGTGTGCTGACTGGGTACGGATCGGCTAGTCCGCCAATATTCCCCGCCGCTCACTTCCGCAAGTTTGCATAGTGAGGGATTTGGCACTCCTGAGGATTTGCCCAGGCTTCATGGACCGACCTAGACTGTTCTTCGCAATCCCGCGTAGCTCAACGGCAGAGCATCCGACTGTTAATCGGACGGTTATTGGTTCGAATCCAATCGCGGGAGCCACTTGAACAGGTCGGGGCCACTTGGGCTCCGACCTGTTTTGCGCTTATCCGTAGTCGAGCACTTTGGGGATAGTGGCCATTATTGGTGTCTAAACTCCGGGGTTTGGGCGTGTCGTTAGGGTTGCCACTTGCCTGCCCATCATTTTCTGGCCCAAGGTTCTTCTTCGGATGTGAGGGCGGTGTCGTACTGTTTGGGGCCGCCCCCGAGCGTAACGGTGCGCGCTTGGCGTAACCGTGCGCGTTTGGCTTGAATAACGATGTGATGACGCACGAAATCGTGCCAAACGCGCACCGTTATCCCCCGTTATCCCCGTTTATCCGTAGTCGAGCACTTTGGGGATAGTGGCCACTACTGGGTTAGCGGTCATACCGTGGGAACCGCTGCCGCAGCCTTCGTCTCCGCCGTGGTGACCCGCTACCGCGATGATTGCGGAGCCAGTCGGGCTTAGTGAGCCAGGTAGGACATACGGAGCCGGTTACGCCATAGGGAGCCGGTCAGGCTTGCATAACGGTGTAATCCGTGGCTGCGCTGGGCCTATCGGGCTCCGTATGGCGTGGGCGGCTCCGTAATGCTGGGGAACCTCGCGGGCGCCTTGCACTTGTGCCGCCCCGCCTACACCCGCGGCACCCCCACCCCGCCCGCCTCCGCGAGATCGAATAGTATCGACAGTTTAGGGGCCAATAACAGCGTTATGTGTCGACGCCATTCGATCTCGCGGAGGTGGGGGCGGGTAGTGGCGGCAACGGTGACCGGTCGTAGAGGCAGGAACGATACCCACAGCCCCTTCTGCGACCAGCCAATAATCAACTTACAGAAGAGCCGGGCTAACGGTCCGCCGGGACCAACAGTCTGCCGGGGCCATTAGCCCCCGGGAATTCTAGGAATCCATTCCCAACTCTTCACGTAGTTTGGTTTCAAGTTCGTAAGCCTTTTCCTGGTCCGCATCGCTGATAGGGCCGGAGGCCACAACTGCCGAGAAAAGTTCACCGTCAACGCGGCGACGCACCGTGGCGGCAACTGACACTCCGGTTGAGGTTGCAAAGCGACGCGTTGCGACGATTGTGTCGTCCACGCGGTGGGTGATTTTCTCCATAAGTGACTTGGGGTTGTCGCTGATGGTTTTTCCGACGAGGGCGGGGCGGTCTGGTTGGGACCAGACGAGGCGGAACTGCCGGGTCCGTGCGTCCCACGACGCGTACTGGACCTCATGCCACAAACCGGAGTCCACCATGTGGGTGGCGTCCGTAACCATGATGATGTTGCGGCCCACCACAATGAAACGCCCATCCTCAAGTTCCTCGTAAGGGCCCCCGCGCTGGTCTTTCGGGATGTCGGCGAGGGCGGCACTGGGGAGTGCGCCCCCTTGCGGTGACGCTTCGGTTGAGTCTTGCTGCGTGGTCTCAGGGGTGTCTCTCTTGAACAATCTCATCTGCCAAGAGTAGTCGGCGTCACGCTTTGGGTGAGGGGTGGACAACGTGTTGAGTCGAAGGATCGTTCAGGCTGAGGTAAAGTTAGTCCGCGCAAGCAGCCCCCGTAGCTCAGTCGGTTAGAGCAGTGGACTCATAATCCATTTGTCCTGGGTTCGAGCCCCAGCGGGGGTACCGAGTTGGTACCCGAAGACCCGTCCATGATTGGTGGGTGGGCAGCCCGAGAAGAATTGGGTGTCGAGGGTAGTTGTCTTGCTCTGGGAGGGTTAATTTCCCCCTTCCGGGACCAAGGTCCCTAGATAGTGGTGATCAAGCCACCAAGGCGTGGTGGAAAGTCAACACGAGCGTGGCGCGAGGGTGCGCACCGAAGCGCGATTACCTGACGTAAAGAGCCAGTTTTCTTAGGGCAATCTGTCTAGGTTCTCACCGCCTGCCCGCAGAGAGCGAGCAACCATGTCGTCTATTCAGCATCGCCCAGATCGATCACCGCGACACCGACGTCGCTGGGGCCCACGTCTGGCAGCAGGTTTCGCAGCCCTAGCCCTTGTTGCGTCCGTTGTTGTTGCTACCGGACCCAAGGCTGAGGCCGCAACGGAAACGGCGGAGACAACGTCGTTCTATGTCAATGCAAACGACCTCGATTTCATCCTGCGCCAGATCCAAATTGCGGAGGCGCACGATCGCAGCACAACAGGGGGAGGCATTTCTGCGCTCCTTTGCCCAACACCAACAGACCGTTCAGGGAAATGTGTTCCCGACGTCAAGCTGCCACTTGGTTTGCGCACCGTTGACGGGAGCTTCAATAACCTGGTGAATGGAAGAACCCACTGGGGTGCTGCAGATGAGCCGTTTGAAAGGCTCGTTGCCGCGCAGTACAAGCAGGGAACTCCAAGGCCTGACATTCCTGAAGCGCCGGGCGCGGGTCAGAACGTTGAAGTCTGTGAACCGCTAGCACCCGGACTGCCTCCAAATCTCGAGCCAACATGCTACGCCCAGCACGAGCCGGGCCACTTTGTTTATGACTCCACCCCGCGTGTCATCAGCAACTTGATCGTCGATCAAACCACGGCAAACCCGGCAGCGGTTAATGCTGCCGAGGCAACAGACGGCGGAACGATCAACGCGGATGGATCAGTGACGATTCCCAACACCGCCACCGATGAAGGACTATCGGCGCCAACCAACACGTTCTTCGGGTTCTTTGGTCAGTTCTTCGATCACGGCCTCGACCTCATAAACAAGGGCGGTTACGGAACGATTGTTGTGCCACTCCAGCCAGATGATCCCCTGTATGTTGCCGGGTCTGCAACGAACTTCCTAACGCTCACCCGAGCGGAACGCGGAGCGGGCCCCGACGGCGTGATCGGCACCGCTGACGATACACACAACAACCAGACCACTCCATATGTGGATCAGAACCAGACCTACACATCCCACCCCGCGCACCAGGTGTTTCTTCGGGAGTATGCGCTCGTGGATGGTAGGCCTGCCGCGACTGGACACCTGCTTGATGCACCTACCGGCGGACTCGCGACCTGGGCGGACGTCAAGGCGCAGGCAGTGAATGTCCTTGGCATCGGCTTGAATGATGATGACGTGCTCAATGTGCCGATGGTGGCAACAGACCTCTACGGCAACTTCGTTCCCGGCCCCAGTGGATTCCCACTCGTGGTGACTGAAGCGGGAACAGTTGAAGGATCCTTGGGTGCCCCGGTCAATACGGCTGCGGCAATTCACACCAACCACGCTTTCCTGGACGACATTGCCCACGGTGCAACCCCTTTGTTCAACTGTGAAACTGGGGCCCTGGAGCCACAGGAGTATGACGCGACTGGTGAACCAATCCCT
Source organism: Schaalia sp. JY-X159 (assembly GCF_014525425.1). NCBI lineage: Bacteria > Bacillati > Actinomycetota > Actinomycetes > Actinomycetales > Actinomycetaceae > Schaalia > Schaalia sp. JY-X159. The sequence continues at coordinate 5,024 of NZ_JACEXI010000001.1, forward strand.
CCGGAAGGTCCTGTTTGCGACGCCAGTGGCGCCCCTATCAGGGGTGAGCTAAGTGGCTATGACAATGTTTCGCTCGACGAACACTTCATTACGGGGGACGGGCGTGGCAACGAAAACATCGGCCTCACCGCCGTGCACCACGTCTTCCACTCGGAACACAACCGAATGGTTGGACACATCGAGGATGTGCTGAACCAGAACCCGGAGCTAAAGAAGGCATACCAAGGTTTGGAACACCAATGGCCAAACCAGCGCCCCGACCAGGTTCTCCCGGGACCCGAAGCTGACGACTGGACGTACGAGCAGCGCCTGTTCCAAGCAGCACGTTTCGTGACCGAAATGGAGTACCAGCACTTGGTGTTCGAGGAGTTCGGTCGAGGAATCCAACCGGCAATCGAAGAGGTGGTCTTCAACGAGAACAGCTACAACCCGGACATTAATGCGGATATCCCCGCCGAGTTCGCAAATGTGGTCTATCGGTTCGGCCACTCAATGATGACCGAGTCAATCCACCGCGATGGCTTCGGCACAGCGGATGTTTCACTGCTCGACGGGTTCTTGAACCCCCGCGCCTTTGATGCCGACTCCACTTTGACGCCGGAGCAAGCAGCAGGGTCGATAATCATGGGAACGACCGACCAGCAGAGCAGCCAGATTGACGAGTTCATTGTTGACACCTTGCGCAACAATCTGCTTGGTCTTCCCCTTGACCTCGCAACGATCAACCTGATTCGTGCCAATGACACCGGCACACCGAGCTTCCAAGCAGCTCGCGCCCTGTTCTACGAACAAAGTGGTGACATCAGTCTGCGACCTTATTCAAACTGGATTGATTTTGGGAATGGTTTGAAGAACGGCAACATTTTCGGTCGTGGTGGCCAGAATGCCTCCCTAGTCAACTTTGTTGCAGCGTATGGCACTCATCCCACTGTGGTTGAGGCGCAAACAGTGGCACAGAAGCGTCGGGCCGCGGCGTACGTGGTCAACGGTGCTCCGGCTGGAGCCGAGTTTGTGCAGCGACTCTCCGGGAGTGACCGCTACGAGACGTCCGCGGTGATCAGCCGAGCTACGTTCCCCAGTGGAGTACCCGTGGCGTACGTTGCTTCCGGGGAGAACTTCCCGGACGCCCTCGTCGGTGGTCCAGCCGCTGGTCTTCGTGATGGCCCAATCCTTTTGACGAGGGCGGGATCGCTTCCCGTATCGGTCGCAACTGAGCTGGTGCGTTTACGGCCGAGTCGCATCGTTGTTCTTGGTGGCCCATCCGTCGTCTCAACGGATGTTGAGAACGCTTTGGCAGATATTGCTGCAGTGACTCGAGTTTTTGGAGCAGATCGGTATGAGACCGCAGCGAGTGTTAGTCGTAGCGTCTTCACCCCGGGTGTTGACCGCGTCTATATCGCCACGGGCGCGAACTTCCCCGACGCACTGGCGGGAGGGGCCGTGGCTTCACCCAGTGGACCCGGTGGCGCCGCGCGCGCTGGGGCGCCGATCCTCCTAACCGGACCGGGCAGCCTGCCCCCCGCAACCGCTACTGAGTTGCGCCGCCTCAGGCCCAAAGAAATCATCATTCTGGGCGGCGATGGTGTCGTGACTTCTGCTGTCGCGACCTCTTTGAGGACCTACACGACCGGTGCAGTTACACGACTCGGTGGGGCATCACGGTACGACACGGCAGTTGAGATCTCGAAGGCAACCTACCCTGATGGAACCAACACGGTCTACATCGCGACCGGGCAGAATTTCCCCGATGCCCTCGGCGCTGCTCCAGGGGCTGGCCGAGCAGATGCGCCACTTCTCCTTGTGCCGACCTCGGGTGCGATTCCCGGACAGGTGATTGCAGAGATCAGGCGTCTTGGAGTTGAGAAGATCGTGATTCTCGGTGGACCGGGCGCGGTGGACGCCGGAGTGGAAGCGCAGCTTGCCGCTCTAGCACCAGTTCGCCCAAGTGCACCAGCCGACCGGCTTGACTTCATGTACGGGTCTGGCAGCTGGGAAGGAGTGGAGACCGGCCTCGACGACGTTGACTTCTGGACGGGTGGTCTTGCTGAGAGGCTTAATCCATTCGGTGGGATGCTGGGGGCGACCTTCAACTACGTCTTCGAGAACACTCTTGAGGACCTGCAGTTTGGTGATCGCTTCTACTACCTGTTCCGCAACCAGGGTAACCAGCTGTTTGCAGCTCTTGAAGGCAACTCTTTTGCGTCACTCATTGAGCGGAACACGGACGCGAGCAACATCCCCGCCGGCGTTTTCAGCGTCAACCAAATCGAGTTCGACCTCGACAATCCCAACCCCCTTCCACCAGGCTTCTCACGCCTACCGAATGGGGAGTACAGGTTCGTTGGTGAAGAGCACGTCGAAGTTCATGGAACAACCGGCAATGACAGGATCCGCGGCGATCAAGGTGACGACGCGCTGTGGGGCCGCGAAGGAAACGATGTGATCGAGGGCGGGTCTGGCAACGACCTCATCCACGGTGGCATCGGGGACGATATCCTCACCGACCTGTTCGGTGATGATGAGATCCGCGCCGGCCTCGGCAACGACGTCGTCAATGGTGGCCCAGGATTCGACCTGCTGCTTGGCGGCGGGGGAGATGACTTCGTCACCCGCGGAAGCGACATCGGGACAGTCTTCCTCGGCGACGGCAACGACACCTACCTCGGGGGGACAGGTCGCGCCAACATCTTCGGTGGTGAGGGCGACGACTGGGTCGAGGGCGGATCACACGCCGACCTCGCGCAGGGTGACAACGCCGATCAGTTCCAGGCCGACGTAATCGGTGGCAATGATGTCGTCCTCGGACGTGGCGGGGATGATGACATCGAAGGCGAAGGTGGAGATGACATCCTCGTCGCCGAACGACACGGTACCGACAGACATCTGGGCAACATGGGATGGGACTGGGTTACCTACTATGGAGAAACTCAGGGTGTGGATGCTGACTTCAACTTCACGTTGCTCCAGCGCCCCGACGTAACTGCGGTCAGAGACAGGTTCGACCAGCTCGAGGGACTGTCAGGAGGTGCGGGAGATGACATCCTTCGCGGGCCCAACCGGGCGGTTGAAGGAGAGTTTGCGGGGGATGAAGAATATTTGCACAAGATGACGGAGTCGACACTAGACCTCGTCGGAGGACTGCGCGAGATGCTTTATCCCGAAGGCATGAACTTCGGACAGCAGTTTATGCGAACAGGACCGGTCATCGATTCGGATGGCTTCCCCAGCATCATCATCGGTGGCCAGGGGAGCGACCTTATCGAAGGCAGATACGGGAACGACTACCTGGATGGGGACGCCTACCTAGCGGCCGACCTTGCTTGGGTTGGTCCGGACGGCAGCATTATTGAGCAGCATCCAAGTGCCGCACCATACCGGGCGCGACTCCTCAATGGCACCATCAACCCGGGCGACCTCGAAATAGTCCGTGAGATCCGCTACGACGACCCTGGAAGCAGTGCTGTTGACACTGCTCTGTACCAGGACATTCGTTCCGCATACGAAATCACACACATCCGTGACGGGTACTGGCAGATTGAGCACACAGGTGCGGTTGAGGCGGAGGAGTCGGAAGGGATTGACATTCTCAACAACATCGAGATCCTCCAGTTCCAGGACAACTGTGTCCTGCTTGATCCCGAAGCGCAGACGGTGCTCGATTGCATTTCTGAAGGCGAGTTGGTCCTCACGACAACACCCGACATGCTCGAGGGCGAACCGGTGGTTGCGGAACTCCTCGACCTCTCGGGGGAACCTTTCGATCTGACAGAGGCTAGCAACATTCGCTTCTTCTGGATCGGTGGTGAAGGTTCCTCTCCGACAGAGATCACTGAGCGCGAAGAGTTGACCATCGGTGGGGTCGCACCGGATACGGACGCACCCAACCGTTCGACGTTCATTCCGAACGACGACGCGGTTGACATGTACCTAATCGCGCGCGTCACCTTCGAGCTGGGAGGAACGACCCACACCGTTGTCTCTGCGCCAACGGGGTCAACGGTCGTGAATGTCAACGATGAGCCGGTGCCGCCTGACCTGGCGGGAAACCTGGAGGTTGGTTCAACGCTCTCCGTGACGGTTCCAACTGATGAGGACGGGACCGAGGATGTTGTCTTCACGTACACGTGGCAGCGTGCCCTCGCCGCGGATGCGCCCGAGGACGACTGGACGGTCATCCAAGGTCCTGGTTCCGACCCGCTGCAGGACAGCGCCTACCTCCTGGTTGACGGCGATCTCGACGGGTTCATCCGAGTGGTCATTGAGTACACGGATAATCAGGGGCAAGACGAGAGGGCAGTGACACAGGCGAGGGGGCCGGTAACAGCGGTGCCGTAGCACCTCATTGTTGAAATAAGGGAAGGATAGGCCCGGGTCGGTCACCTGCTGCTGAGGTGGTCGACCCGGGTTCCTGACGCAAACTAGGGATTCGTTTCGCCCTCGTCTTGCCCGCGTTTCGCAGAGCGCTTCCTCTCAGTCCTCAGCGAGTAGACCCAGATGGTGGTGCCCATGTACGCCATGGCGAACACGAACGCTGCCACCACAAACGTGATCTCAAGGAACCGGGGGGCGGAGATAAAGCTGGTGATGAGGTAGCCGGCGATTGTGATCGCCAACCCGATAAGGGCGCCACGGTGCCACTGCTCTGAGCGTTTCGCCTCCCGAGCCATCTCCTTGGAATAGACGGGTGGATTCTCGGGGGTCTGATCAGGATTGGGGTTCACCATTCTCCTCGACTATTGGCAGCAGGGACACTGTTGGCGCAGACACCGGGTCCAACTGGGCCCACAACTGCGCATCGTACGAAATGTAGGCGGGTGCCTGCAAGGAAGCGGTGCGGGAACCAACCAACAAGAGATCCGCAGTCAAAATATCCCTTAGCACACCCTCAACCGTGCCCTGCGGGGTGGTGCAACGCAAGGGCCGGGTGTCTTCTACGCCGACTTCAAGCAGTCGCTTCACCCGATCATTCAGCAAAGTAGCAAGGGCGCTCGCGGTGTCGTGCTCCAGCCCCTGACCCCCTAGAGACAGCGCGGAAGTGCGGGCACAGTCAAACAGGACGAGGGCGGATTCTGTGGTCGACTCGGAGTCATCATCGAGTTGCTCGGAGCTCAAGATTCCGGACATTTGATCTGCCCCGGACATTTGGTCAATGCCAGAGGCTCGACTGTTTTCCACGGGGGCAGCTGGACTCGTAGCAGACTCGGGAAGGTCGGCCACCGCCGTCGCGAGGTCGACCGCAAACCCATCGGCAAGGAGCTGTGCAGAAGCCACACGACCCGCCAGAAGCGACGCCAGTGCTTCCCTTTCCGGGCCTGTCAAGCCCTCCACTTGCGCCAGCTCATCCAACTGTTCCCGGGCACTGCGGAGCATAAATGCGGCAAGTGGGCCCACTGTGTAAGGGGCCTGCCCAATCTGGGCCGGAACCTCAACAAATGACTCCGCATCCTCACGATCCGAGAAGTCACCCCAGGGCTCCCACAGGCCGCCGCTTGCGGCTAGTCGAGCTTCGGCATCTTGGGTTACGGAACTGAGCATAGTTGCGCAGGTGGCGCACTCTGTGGCGGCGCGTGCCATCTGAGCTGCGCGCTCAACGGTGGCTGCTTCCGACCTCGCCACACTGTCCCTCATTGTCTGAGCGGGAGAAAGCGTCGACAACTCTACTGCGTCGGGAGTACCGGCAATTGAGTCGGCTGCAGTGGGTAATCCGGTGCAACCACCGAGCCCCAGTGCAACACCCGCTGAGGCACACAGTGCGGCACACATCTTCGTCCAGGTCGAGGTGTGAGGTAAGGCCAGGAATCGGTGCACTGTGAGATCATCCCATGATCTGCAAGTAACATGGGTTCAACACAGTGAAAATGTGCTTGATCGCTGAAGTACGTCGGGGGTGAATACCCCAGAACGTTGATAGGAGAATCGACAATGGCAAACGAAAACGTTGAGAATGCAGTAGAGCAGCTCTTGGCGCCTCTCGCGGCCGCCCAGAACTCTGTGGTTGAGAACGTGGCTCTCACCGGTAGTGGAAACAACCAGGTTCTTACCGTTACGGTCGATTTGGAGCGTGCCGGTGCTGATCTCTCTTCTGACCAGGTTGCTCAGTTGGCTCGTGAGTTCTCACTGGCGCTGGACAAGCACGACCCCATTGATGGTGCCTACACGCTTGAGGTGACATCACCGGGAGCGGATCGTCAGATCACCAACCTGCGTCAGTATCGCCGCTCTGTCGGCAAGGCAGTCAAGGTTGTACTGAAGAATGATGACAAGGTCGACGGAACCATCACAGCGGTTGAAGATGATGGCTTCACCGTTGATGGCCCCCACGGCACCCGCACAATTCCCTTCGACGATGTCAAGAAGACACATCTCGTTGTGGAGACTCCGAAAGAGAGCTAGCACATGGAAATCGACATGACCGCTTTGCGGATGGTTGAACAGGATAAGGGCATCAGCCTGGACACCCTGGTTGAAGCCATTGAGGAGGCCCTGCTGAAGGCCTACCACAACATGCCCGGTGCCATTGAGCAGGCTCGTATTGAGGTTAACCGCAAGACGGGCCGCGCATCTGTAATCGCGACGGAAACAGACGAGGACGGTACGGTCCTGGGCGAGTTTGACGATACGCCGTCAAACTTCGGCAGGATTGCCACCGTCACCGCCCGTTCGATGATCACCCAACGTCTGCGTGAAGCCGAGGATTCCCGAGTGCTGGGAACCTACGCCGGCAAAGAGGGCACCGTTGTCACGGGTGTCGTGCAACAAAGCCGTGACCGGCTCGCGACTGTGGTCAAGTTGGGCGACGAGTTTGAGGCGATCCTTCCGGACAATGAGAAGGTGCCGGGCGAAACCTACGAACACGGTGACCGCATCCGTGCCTACGTGGTGTCGGTTGAGCGCACAGACAAGGGTCCGAGGATCGTCTTGTCGCGTAGCCATCCCGGCCTCGTTCAGGGCCTCTTCCGTCGCGAAGTTCCTGAGATTGAGCAGGGTCTGGTAGAGATCAAGGCGATTGCCCGGGAGGCCGGACACCGCACGAAACTTGCGGTTGCCGCAACGCGGCCGGACGTGAACGCCAAGGGTGCCTGCATTGGACCCATGGGGGGCCGTGTTCGTAACGTGATGGCTGAACTCGGTGGGGAGAAGATCGATATTGTCGACTGGTCGCAAGACCCAGCTCGGTTCATCTCGAACTCTCTTTCACCAGCCCGCGTCTCACGAGTCGTCGTTCATTCTAGGGATAACAAGACAGCCACGGCGATCGTGCCGGACTTCCAGCTCCGCCTCGCCATTGGTAAGGATGGGCAGAATGCGCGACTCGCGGCACGCCTGACCGGGTACCACATTGACATCCATTCGGATACTGCCGAGGGCGAAGTTGAGGTTTCCCGCTCTTCGATAGCGGACAACATCGACAACTAGTCGGATGGGTTTCGAACGAGGCCGGAGGGGAGATCCCTTCGGCCTCGTTGCGTGATGATTCGCTCATAGTGGATGGGTGGAACCTGCTGGTTAGGCGACTAGACTGTTTTCCGGATACTTATGACGGAACTACTCTCTGATACTAGGACCCCCATCCGAACATGTGTCGGTTGCGGGCGCAGGCAAGCCAAGTCGGAGCTGGTTCGTATTGTTGAGAATCCACAATCTTCCCTACAGGTAGATTTGAAGCAGAGTTTGCCCGGTCGTGGCGTGTGGCTTCACCGTAACCAGAGGTGTTACCAGAAGGCACGCAGCTCGGGTCGGCTCAGCCGATCACTCCGATGTGACTGTCGAGGTGATCAAGCATGGGCGCAGTTAGAGGACTTCTTTGCTGTGCAGGACTGAGGCGGACGCCTCATAAACAACGGAAGCGGGTTGGAAGCTGATGGGCACCCGATGAGTACCCAGCGATGAGCTGCCAGCAGGTCTAGTTGTCCGTCCTCTCTTCTTGGGGATGGACCCGAAGAGGAGAAACTGTGCCAAGGATGCGCGTACACGAGCTCGCCAAAGAGCTCGGCATCACCAGTAAGACATTAAGGGAAGACCTTACGAAGCGCGGGGAGTTTGTAAAGTCCGCATCTTCAATGGTTGAAGCCCCAATTGTTCGCCAGATGTTGGAAGAATATGCTTCTGCGTCGAAGAGTGAACCGGCTGCGCCAGCGAAGAGCGCCAAGCCAGCGAAGAGCCCCACAACCCAGGCGAAGGCACCCGCGCCGACGGCGAAGCCTGATGCGCCTGCGCCCACACCTGCGCCTGGGCCCAAGCCTGCGGCTGGCGCACCCAAGCCCGGAGCCGTCAAGCCAGGACCTGTGGCTCCCGTCAAAGAAGCCGCACCCCAGCCAAAGCCGGAAGTTCCCGACACCGCGGCTGCAACCCCAGCTTTCAGCGACCAGCCTGAGGTTCAACCCAAGGCTGCGCCGAGCCCCGGTCCCGCAGTGGTCAAGAAGCCTGCCGCGCCTGCGGCGAAGGATGCCAAGCCTGCCTCCGCTGCACCCGCTCCACGTCCCGGTGGCCCGAGGCCCGCAGCCCCGGCACCGTCCGGAGGGCGGCGTCCTCGTGGACCTCGACCCGGCAACAACCCCTACGCTTCAAGCCAGGGCATGCCGCGTCCAGGGGCTCCCCGTAGCGGTGCGCCGCGTCCGGGCGCTCCGAGGCCGGCAGGTGGCGCAAATGCTGCTCCACGGCCCGGTGGGGGACCTCGTCCTAACCCCGGAATGATGCCGGGTTCGGCCTCGTTCCAGCGTAATGAGGCTCCGTCTTCCACGCGCCCCAGCGGTGGTGGCAGAGGACGCCCAGGCGGCGCACGCCCAAGCGGTGGCCCGAGCCGATTTGGTGGGGGTGGCGCCGGTGGTGGCGCTGCAACTCCGGGGCAGGCTCCCGGTGGCTTCACCTCGCCTCCGCGCGGTGGTCGCGGCGGTGGTCGCGGTGCTGCACCAGGCGCATTCGGTCGTGGCGGAGGTCGCAGCCAGAAGGGCCGCAAGTCGAAGCGAGCAAAGCGTCAAGAGTTTGAGCAGCAGTCGGCGCCCGCAATTGGCGGCGTCTCGATACCTCGTGGCAATGACCAAGAGGTGCAGATTCGCCAGGGGGCGTCCCTCGCCGACCTCGCCGAGAAGATCAACGTCAACCCCGCTGACCTTGTCGCGATTCTGTTCCACCTGGGGGAGATGGCGACAGCCACCCAGTCCCTGGATCAGGACACCTTTGAGGTTTTGGGTGCAGAGCTGGGCTACCGCGTCAGCGTTGTCTCACCAGAGGATGAGGACAGGGAGCTACTTGAGTCCTTTGACATCGACCTCGGCGCTGAAGAGCTTGAAGATGCGGAGAATCTGCAGCCACGGTCCCCGGTCGTCACTGTCATGGGCCACGTCGACCACGGTAAGACGCGCCTGCTTGACGCCATCCGCCACACGGATGTCGTTGCAGGTGAGCACGGTGGCATCACCCAGCACATAGGTGCCTACCAGGTTGGTGTTCCAAGCGAAGATGGTGAACGACTCATCACCTTCCTGGATACCCCGGGCCACGAAGCGTTCACCGCTATGCGTGCCCGCGGCGCGCAGGTTACCGACCTCGCGATTCTGGTTGTCGCCGCAGATGACGGTGTCATGCCGCAGACGGTTGAAGCAATCAACCATGCTCAGGCAGCCGGAGTTCCGATTGTTGTCGCGGTCAACAAGATCGATAAGGAAGACGCTAACCCGGAGAAGATCCGTGGCCAGCTAACCGAGTACGGTCTTGTTGCTGAAGACTTCGGTGGGGACGTCATGTTTGTCGATGTCTCTGCTCGGGAGAACATCAACATTGACAGCCTGCTTGAGGCGGTTCTTCTGACCGCTGACGCAACGCTTGATCTCAATGCGAACGCTGAGGCAGAAGCGCGCGGTGTTGCTATTGAGGCAAACCTGGATAAGGGTCGCGGCGCCGTGGTTACCATGCTGGTTCAGCGTGGCACGCTACGGGTTGGCGATGCCGTTGTGGTTGGTTCTTCGCACGGTCGTGTTCGCGCCATGTTCGATGAGTATGGTGCCCCGATCCAAGAGGCGGGTCCTGCTCGCCCAGTGCAGATGATTGGTTTGACGTCGGTGCCGCGCGCGGGGGATACCTTCCTTGTAGCGTCTGATGACCGTACGGCTCGCCAGATTGCATCCAAGCGTGAGGCAGCGGAACGTCAGGCGATGCTTGCACGCCGCCGCAAGCGTGTCACGCTTGAGGACTTCGACCGCGTTCTTAAGGAAGGCAAGGTTGACCACCTCAACCTCATCCTCAAGGGCGACGTCGCCGGTGCCGTGGAGGCGCTGGAAGACTCGTTGCTCAAGATCGATGTGGGCGAGGACGTTGCCTTGCGTATCATCCACCGCGGTGTTGGTGCTGTTACACAGAACGACGTCAACCTGGCAACCGTTGACAACGCTGTGATCATTGCGTTCAACGTTCGCCCGGCTGAGCGCGTTCAGGAACTGGCTGATTCCGAGGGTGTCGAGATCAAGTACTACTCGGTGATCTACCGTGCGCTTGAGGAAATCGAAGACGCCATGAAGGGCATGCTCAAGCCAATTTACGAAGAGGTCGCAACGGGCAGTGCAGAGATCCTCCAGGTCTTCCGTTCTGGCAAGTTCGGAAACATTGCGGGCTCGATCGTTCGTAGCGGTACATTGCGACGTGGTGCGAAGGCTCGCCTGGTTCGTGATGGTGTGGTTGTGGCAGAAGATCTTGAGATCAAGTCGCTACGACGCGAGAAGGATGACGTCACCGAGGTCCGTGAGGGCTTCGAATGTGGTGTCACCCTGGGTTACAAGGACATCCAAGAGGGTGACCGGATTGAAACCTGGGAGATGCGAGAGAAGGCGCGCGCCTAGCCTCTTGCCCGTCTAGCGTAAAGGCACCCGCCGGTAGTTTCCGGTGGGTGCCTTTGCTCTAGGCTAGTGTGTGCATTTCCGCGTGTGCGGATTCAACGATGGAAGGGAATCGTCATGGCTGATCAAGGACGGCAACGTCGTATTGCAGAGCGCATCCGGGAGTCGGTGGCGAGCACTCTTGAGCGCAAAGTGAAGGATCCGCGTCTTGGTTTCGTCACTGTAACGGACGTGCGGGTCACGGGCGACTTGCAGCACGCGACGGTCTTTTACACGGTAATGGGCGATGAGGAAGAGCAGAAGAAGACGCGCAGGGCGCTGGAATCTTCCAAGGGGCTGATCCGCTCCGAGGTGGGTGCGGCCCTGGGTATCCGACTGACCCCGACCATTACGTTCCAGGCTGACGCGCTTCCAGAGGCTGCGGCATCTATCGAGGAGGCGCTCCGTGCGGCTCGAGAGAATGACGCAAAGATTGCCGCTGCTGCTCAGGGCCAGTCCTTCGCCGGTGATGCTTCGCCGTATGTTGTCGACGAAGAATTAGTCGAAGAGGACGACTAGGCCAGCTTTGAAACAGGGGACAGCCCAAGGACCGGGAACAGGGCCGGTCGAACCGCGTCGCGTTGAGGCCGGGATCCTCCTGGTTGATAAGCCAGCTGGCCTGACGTCTCACGACGTTGTTGCGAGGGGGAGGCGGCTCGCGAAGACGCGCCGCGTTGGTCATGCGGGAACACTGGATCCGATGGCCACGGGCGTCCTCGTCCTCGGTATTAATAGCGGGACGAAACTTCTGCAGTACGTTTCGGGTGCGGCGAAAACCTATCTGGCGACGATTCGTTTGGGTATTTCCACCAACACGGATGATGCCGAGGGCGAGATTGTTGACCAAGCGGGATGCCATCCACTTTCGCGTGAGGCTATCGACCGGGCGCTGGATACGTATCGTGGGGAGATCCTTCAAGTACCGACCACTGTCAGCGCCATCAAGGTTGACGGGAAGCGTGCCTACGCCCTTGCCCGGGCTGGCAAGGACGTCCAACTTGAGGCGCGTCCCATTGTGATCCACCGTTTCGAAGTCATCGGGGAGCCCGCGGTGGCGACCGCGCACAACGACAATGCTGACGTTCCGGTTGTGGATGTGGATGTGGTTGTCGAGTGCTCCTCGGGGACATACATTCGTGCGCTGGCTCGCGACCTCGGTCGTGACCTGGGGGTCGGGGGACACCTGACCGCGCTCCGTAGAACGGCGACGGGCCCGTGGAAAATAGAGCAGTGTCATGATCTGGAGGATCTTTTCGCCGGTGATGCCGAGGGCGAAGCACTGCCGTTGATCGCACTGGACCGCGCTGCTCAAACACTGTTCCCCACACTGGTCGTAACCCGTGAGGCTGCGGCGCGGTTCCGCAACGGTCAGGCTCCAGGGAGTGGAGAGGTCATAGACACCCTACCCGGCGGATCAGCCAACCCTAAGTTTCCAGACATCCGGGCACTAGTGCCGGTGGGGGACCAAAGTCACGTGCTAGGACTGGTGCGCGTCGTCGAAGGGACTACGCTGGACCTTAAGACCGTGTCTGTGTTTGCACAGTGATGGGAACGATCGAGGACAATCTCGCCACCTGGTGGCGCAGAAATGATGAAGGGATTGCACGCATGGCTAACGAAGAAGAACGCAAGTCAGGTGGGTGTGGTTGCGGTGGTTGCGGTTGCGGAGGCGGCGGCAACAAGAAGGGCCGCGAAGGTCAGCCGGTAGATGATGAGGGTCGAACGAACCTGGGCCTAAGAGGAACCAACTAGGCGTTCGCCCCTGCTTATCCCGCCCCGCCGAGCAGTCGACGGGGCGGCTCTATGGAAGAAGGTCTTGTGGAGGTCTGGAGGAACCTGAATGAAGTTCCTGGCAACCAAAAATCGGTTGTCACCATCGGGAACTTTGATGGCATGCACCAGGGGCATTCGCGAGTCATCGCAACGTGCGTGGAGAGAGCGCGTAAACGCAACTGCCAGTCGGTCGCGCTGACGTTTGACCCTCACCCCAGATCGGTGCACCGCCCCCAAGAACCTCTCGAGCTGATTGCCTCCCTTGATGATCGCCTTGATGCGATGGCCATTGCCGGGTTGGATGCGGTGTTTGTCGCGCAGTATTCTCCCGATCTCTACATGCTGAGTGCCGAGGACTTTGTGGTGTCCTACATCGTGGAGCGGCTCGGGGCAGTGGAGGTTGTGGTTGGTGAGGACTTCCGTTTTGGTCGCAACAACTCCGGCGATATTGAAACCTTGCGGAAACTGGGCCGTCAACACGGGTTTGACGTCTCCATGGTGACCGACGTTGAGTCACCTTCGGGGAGACGATGGTCGTCCTCGTGGGTGAGAGAAGAGATGGCATCCGGAAATGTGGAAGAGGCCAGCCGCGTCCTCGGCCGCTTTCCGCGGGTGTGGGGTCATGTTATTCACGGGGCAAAACGAGGCCGCGAACTTGGCTTTCCAACAGCAAATCTCGAGGTCGAAGGGCAGATGGTTCCGGCTGACGGGGTCTACGCGGGATGGCTGGTGCGCGACGTGAGTCAGAGTGATGGGGGAAGTCAGGAGTTCCTCCCAGCCGCGATTTCGGTGGGGACGAACCCTCAGTTTCAGGGAACTGTCAGGACAGTGGAAGCCCACGTCCTCGGGCGGGCCGACTTGGACCTGTACGACGAACGCGTCACCGTCGTGTTTGTGAAGAGGATACGGCCGATGATGGTCTTCGACTCTATCGATCAGCTTCTTGCCCGTATGGATGATGACCTGCGCGCCACCGCAGCGATATTGGGGGCACGAAGCGCTTCCCGGATCGATCCGGGCAGGGTGACCGCGGGGATTTGAGGTCGCTGGCGCGGTAGTTGGCCCCGGCCCCCGGCCTGCCTCCACTGCCTGCGGCTCACGCCCAGGAACCCGGCCGTTGCCCCCGGCCTGCCGCCCTGACCCCAGGAACCCGGCCTGCCGCCCTCAGCGATTGTCGAGCCGACCGAGCCATAGGGAGCCCGCTAGGCTCAGAGCCGCTAAGATTACATCGTTATGCGGGCCTGGCGGGCTCCGTATGGCGTAGTCGGCTCGAGGATGAGAGGTTTGATGGGCTCGGGCGACGGTAGCGGATGAGAGGTTTGGTCGGCTCGGGCGACGGTGGCGGATGAGAGCGCTCCCCAGTCGGCCCGTGTGGCACGGGGGTGGCGGAGGCCATTCCTCGGCTCCGGCGCGTCGCGAAATGTATACGTGGGGGCGAAATGATCGTCTGGGGTACGCACCCCAGGCTCGCTTTTTCTCCCCACATATACATTTCAGTACCTGCACGGGTCACGTAGTTTACGGGTCGCCATTGCTCTCGGACTGGCGTGGTCTGCCTCGGGGTGTTGTGGTCTTTCTGGGAATGCTGTGGTCTGCCTCGGACTGTCGTCGTCAGACCGCGCGATTGCGGAGCCGACCAAGCCATAGGGAGCCCGCTAGGCTCAGAGTCGCTAAGATTACACCGTTATGCGGACCTGGCGGGCTCCGTATGTCGTAGTCGGCTCGCGGATGAGAGGTTTGATCGGCTCGGGCGACGGTGGCGGTGAGGATGTTTGGTGGGTTCGGCTCGGGCGAGGGCAAGGGCGAGGGCGAGGGCAAGGGCGAGGGCGAGGGCGAGGGCGAGGGCGACGGCGACGGTGAGGATGCGGTAGAGGGGGCGATCGAGAGAATGCCTCAACCTGTGGCCCAAATCACCCATTGGTTAGTAGAGTTACCAGTGGAGCCGGTTCATCTCGGTGTGCAGCCGGCCATCTGATAGAAGGTTGGGCTGATGATTGTCACGTTTACCGCTAACCCATCTCTGGACAGAACGGTTACCCTCGGCTCCGCCCTCGTCCCAGGTGGTGTCCACAGGATTGAAGTGGACACAACTCAACCCGGCGGCAAGGGGATCAACGTTGCGCTGGGACTAGTTGGCGCAGGGCTAGATGTCGTCGCACTGTTGCCAGCCAGGGATGACGACCCCCTGCTCGGACTTCTAACCGAGAACGATTTGCCCTTTGAGGCGATTCCCGTGGTGGGTCAGATACGAACCAACATGACAGTGCTCGGTGGTAGAGAGTCTGCCAAAGGGGGAGAGACAACCAAAATCAATGAACCGGGAGCGACTCTCAACGAGGGCGAAGTAGCCGCGGTGGAAGCTGCACTAGTTGAAGCAGCAGCCGCCGCCGACACGGTCATGCTTTCCGGGTCATTGGCGCCAGGTTTTCCCGTTGATGAGTACGCGCGCCTCGTTCGGCGTCTACGGCCATTAGGGGTGTGGATTGGGGTGGACACTTCGGACGCGCCACTGATTGCTCTGGGAGAGAACTTCGAGGACGCGGCACCGGACTTTCTGAAGCCGAACGGCCTCGAACTGGGGCAGCTCACGGGACACGATGGACTTCATATTGAGAGACAAGCAGAAAATGGGGACCTCTCGGCAGCCAAAGATGCAGCTCTTGCGCTTCACGGTCGCGGTGTCGCAGAGGTCCTTGTCACCCTGGGCGGGGCGGGCGGACTCCTCGTTACTGGTGAGGGAGCGTGGTACTCGCCTTCACCGAAAGTCGATGTCGTCTCAACCGTGGGTGCTGGTGACTCTGCGACAGCCGGGTACCTGATTGCCCGCGAGGCAGGTCTGGATGCCCCCGCAAGGCTCGCCTACGCGGTTGCCTATGGCGCAGCAGCCGTTTCCCTTCCCGGCACCACAATCCCAACCCCTCAGCAGGTGAGTCCAAATTTTGAGGCAGTCGAAGAGATTTGACCGCATACAGAGTCAAGAGAAAGACAAGAACATGAGCGAACCACTGATAACTCCCGACCTCGTTGCCCTAGATGTCACGGTCGAGGGCGACAAGCACGCGGTGATTGCGGCAATGGCGCAGTTGGTTGCCGGGACCGGTCGAGCCAGCGAAGCCGGTCTGCGCGAAGCAATGGAGGCTCGGGAAGAACAGTTCCCAACCGGCATGCCAGGTGGGATCGCAATACCCCACTGCCGAACCACTGCGGTCGAAGTTGCCTCCCTGGGATTCCTCCGGCTTGCCACACCCGTCGACTTCGGTGCCAAAGACGGTCCCGCAGACCTCGTTATTGGCATTGCTGCTCCGGATGAGTCCGGATCCCAGCACATGAAGCTGCTGGCAAAACTGTCCCGCGCCCTCGTCCGTAAAGAATTCGTTCAGTCACTTCGGGATGCGAAGACGCCGGAGGAGGTCTCCACCCTGATCATGAATGTCGTTGAGCCACCGGATACTGCTGCATCGCCAGCGGCAGAGCGCGCTCCGAAACACGCGGCACCTGGAAGCGGCGAAGGTACGCCGGTCCTGCTGGCGATCACCTCGTGTCCCACGGGGATCGCTCACACATACATGGCTGCCGAGGCGCTAGAACAGGCAGCGAAGGACGCTGGCGTTGAACTCTATGTGGAGACGCAGGGATCCGGCGGTATCGAACCTTTCACCCCGGAGCAGATTGCTAGTGCCGGCGCCCTGATCATCGCAGCAGACGTCAATATCGCTGGGCGTGATCGTTTTGCGGGCATGCCACTGGTCGAGTCAAGCGTGAAGAGGCCTATGAACAAGGGCGAGGGCCCCAAAATGATTCAGGAGGCACTCGAGGCCGCCAAGGACCCCAATGCGAAGCGCGTTGCCGCGGGAAGTGGATCCGAATCGTCAGGGGCATCCGGCGGTGGAGCAGGAGTCTCTTGGCCGAAGAGGATCCAGCAGGCGCTCATGACCGGTGTCTCATACATGATCCCCTTCGTGGCAGCTGGCGGCCTCCTGATTGCCCTGGCCTTCCTCTTTGGCGGGTACAACGTCACGGACGTTGGCGATCAGGTCGTACGGTCGTACACCCTGTGGAACCTACCTGACGTGTCAGCTCTATCAGCCGAGGTCGGGACCGATCTGCTGGCAAAGAACGGCTTCCTGCTCTACGTTGGCTCGGTCCTGTTGGTTCTGGGGCAGGCGGGGATGGGGTTCCTCGTGGCGGCACTCTCCGGATATATCGCATTTGGTTTGGCGGGACGCCCCGGCATAGCTCCGGGCTTCATTGGCGGCGCCATCTCAGTTTTCGTTGGTGCGGGCTTCATCGGCGGTTTGATCACAGGGATCCTGGCTGGTTTGGTCGCCTACTGGTTCACAACGCTCAAGCCGCCGAGGTGGCTTGCAGGTTTGATGCCAGTCGTAATCATCCCGCTTCTGACAACTGCCATTGTCGGTGGCTTGATGCTGATGCTTCTGGGGCGTCCCCTCGAGGCGCTGATGACGGGGCTGACGTCCTGGTTGACTGGAATGTCGGAGGGGTCGGGGGCGATCGTCCTCGGCATCATTCTCGGTTTGATGATGTGCTTCGATATGGGAGGTCCGGTCAACAAGGCGGCCTACCTCTTTGCAACAACGGGTTTGGCAGCACAGACTGAAGCATCATTCATGATCATGGCGGCGGTCATGGCGGCAGGAATGGTTCCACCCCTTGCAATGGCACTTTCGACAACGATCCGACCCAGGCTTTACACCCCGGCCGAACGCGAGAACGGCGTGACAGCGTGGCTTCTTGGTGCGGCTTTCATCTCAGAGGGAGCAATTCCCTTCGCGGCCGCAGATCCGTTCAGGGTCATCCCCTCAATCATGGCGGGAGGTGCGGTTACCGGAGCAATCAGCATGGCGCTCGGCGTTGGATCTCGCGCCCCTCACGGCGGCGCCTTCGTGTTCTTTGCGATTGATCCGTTCTGGGGTTTCTTGGTCGCGGTGCTTGCGGGCATGGTTGTGGGCGGTCTGCTCGTTACTGTCCTCAAACAAATGGGGGCAAAGAAGGCAGCCGAGGTCGGCGTGTAGATGACAGGGGCTTCAATCTCCCAGCTCGTCCTCGGACGCATGCTCTTCTGCAATGGACTGACGAAACTGGCCACCGAAGTGGTGTCGGCGGTCGCGGTGGGCTACGCGGCAGTGTTTCGCGATTCCAGCTTTCGGCGTGACGGTGACATTGTCATTGCGTCTGGTCTGCCGCAGTGTGCATACCCACGTGGGGGAGTATGCGTCGGGCGGGTCTTCCTGACGGGGCCGCTCCCTTCGAGGGCGGTGATCGCCCACGAAAAGCGCCACGTCACGCAGTGGTACCGCTACGGCGCTCTATTTCCCCTCCTCTACGCTGTAGCGGGCCGCGATGCGCTCAGCAACAGGTTTGAGATCGAAGCGGGATTGGAGGACGGTGGATACCTCCCGGCCCAGCGGGCTCGCTAGAGTGCTTGGTGCTACATTTCACGCCACCTAGTTGCGATAACTCCCACACGGGGGCGGATTGCAGGGCGCCCACTGATAGTCTTGTCGGTGCCGTTAGATCGGCCACGGTAAGTCTGCCCGGGTGTTATGGCCCCGGCGCTCCGTGCAACGACCAAAGGAAAGTGAGTGCAAATGGCGCTGTCAAAGGATCAAAAAGAAGCAATCATCTCGGAATACGCGACGCATGAGGGCGACACTGGCTCTCCGGAGGTCCAGGTCGCGCTGCTAACCCAGCGGATCACCGAACTGACCGAACACTCGAAGACTCACAAGCATGATCACAACTCACGTCGTGGACTCATGCTGATGGTTGGCCGTCGTCGTCACCTCCTCGACTACCTCGAGGGCATCGACGTAGAACGCTACCGTAGCCTTATCGAACGTCTCGGTTTGCGTCGATAACCTACTGATCGGCCCGGTTCCACTGTGGAGTCGGGCCGAAACACTAACTTAAGAGAAAAACTGAGTAACCACTGCTAGACGCGGTTTTCGACAGTGGCTTACGGAGCAGATGGTTCCGTGGGCTTCGATCGAAGGCCGACGGCAGTGGACTCCAAATGAAAAGGAAACCATGTCCGAAGTGACACTGACACCACGCAAAGTGGTTTCGGCAGAAGCAATTATTGATAACGGCCGTTTCGGCAAGCGCACCGTGCGCTTTGAAACCGGTCGTCTCGCCCTGCAGGCAGCAGGCTCAGCCGTTGCCTACCTGGATGAGGAAACGACGGTCCTGTCGGCGACAACTGCTGGCAAGACCCCTAAGGACCAGTTTGACTTCTTCCCGTTGACGGTTGACGTTGAGGAACGCCAGTACGCGATTGGCAAGATCCCCGGTTCGTTCTTCCGCCGCGAAGGCCGTCCCGGCACCGAAGCGATTCTCGCCTGCCGTCTGATCGACCGGCCCCTGCGTCCCGGCTTCGTGAAGGGTCTGCGCAACGAGGTTCAGGTTGTCGAGACCGTTCTTTCCGTCAACCCCGATGACGCATACGACGTCCTCGCGATCAACGCGGCCTCCATGTCGACCCAGATTGCGGGCCTACCGTTCTCCGGTCCCATCGCAGGAACCCGTTTGGCTCTTATTGACGGCCAGTGGGTCGCTTTCCCTCGCTACTCCGAACTGGAAAACTCCGTGTTCAACATGGTGGTATCCGGGCGCATCGTTGAGAAAGAGGACGGCACCTCCGACATCGCCATCATGATGGTCGAGGCCGGTGGCGGCGACAACCAGTGGGAACTCATCCAGGCTGGCGCGCAGAAGCCGACCGAGGACGTAGTGGCAGGCGGCCTCGAAGCTGCCAAGCCTTTCCTGCGTGTTCTGTGTGAAGCACAGATTGAAGTTGCAAACCAGGCTTCAAAGGAAACCGCGGACTTCCCACTGTTCTTCGACTACACCGATGAAGAGTTCGCTGCGGTCAAGAATGCTGTCGGTGACAAGCTCGCTCAGGCCCTGCTGACCGAGGGCAAGCTCGCTCGCATGGATGCTGTGGACGCCGTCAAGGCGGAGGCAATCGCTGCTGGTCTCACCCAGTTCCCCGATTCGGAGAAGGCCCTCAAGGCCGCTTTCCGCAGCCTTGAGAAGGAAACCATTCGCAACCGCACCCTCCGTGATGGCGTGCGCATGGACGGCCGGACACCAACCGAGATTCGCTCTCTGGGAGCCGAGGTTGAGGTTCTTCCTCGCGTTCACGGTTCCGCGCTGTTTGAGCGTGGTGAGACCCAGATTCTTGGTGTCACCACCCTGGCGATGTTGCGCATGGAGCAGCAGCTGGACAACCTCAGCCCGCAGACGCACAAGCGCTACATGCACCAGTACAACTTCCCACCTTTCTCAACTGGTGAGACCGGTCGTGTTGGTTCCCCGAAGCGCCGCGAGATCGGCCACGGTGACCTTGCCGAGCGCGCCCTGCGCCCAGTCTTGCCGTCGCGTGAGGACTTCCCCTACGCGATCCGTCAGGTCTCTGAGGCCCTTGGCTCCAATGGCTCCACCTCGATGGGCTCCGTTTGCGCTTCGACACTGTCGATGATGCAGGCTGGCGTTCCGTTGCGCGCACCGGTTGCCGGTATTGCAATGGGTCTGATGACCGGGATCGTTGATGGCGAGAGCCGCGCGGTCACCCTGACCGATATCCTCGGCGCTGAAGATGGCTTCGGCGACATGGACTTCAAGGTTGCGGGTACTTCCGAGTTCATCACCGCACTGCAGTTGGACACCAAGTTGGACGGGATCGATTCGGATCTTCTGAAGTCCGCCCTCGGCCAGGCCCGCGACGCGCGCCTCGCAATCTTGGATGTCATGAGCCAGGCAATCGATCACCCGGATGAGATGGCGATGACTGCACCGCGCATCATCACGGTGAAGGTTCCCGTTGACAAGATCGGCGAAGTCATCGGCCCGAAGGGCAAGATGATCAACCAGATCCAGGAAGACACCGGAGCCGACCTGACGATCGAGGACGACGGAACCGTTTACATCGGTGCCTCTTCAGGCGAGGCCGCAGAGGCCGCTCGCGCCCTCGTCAATCAGATCGCCAACCCGCAGATGCCAGAGGTTGGGGAGCGGTTCATTGGAACGGTCGTCAAGACGACCTCGTTCGGAGCCTTCGTCTCACTGAGCCCGGGTAAGGATGGCCTGCTGCACATCTCGCAGATCCGTCGCCTGGTTGGTGGTAAGCGTGTTGAGAACGTCGAGGACGTCCTGCAGGTGGGCCAGAAGGTCGAAGTACAGATTGCCGAAATCGATGATCGCGGCAAGCTGTCCCTGCACGCAGTTGTTGAGGACGAGCAGGGTGAGGCAGTTGAGGGTGACGCAAAGTCCGAAGAGGCCGACAAGGGCGATGATCGCCCTCGTCGTCCCCGTCAGCGTAGCCGCCGCAGCCGCAATGACAACAAGGGACAGGAAGGCTAAGTCCTTCCTTCCACAACCAGTCGCCGCGAAGCGGTAGACTGAACGCGACACCCCGGCACGAGAGACCCCGAATATTCGGGCGCAGTGCCGGGGTGTCGTTCGCACCAGCAGGTTCCCTAAGCCACCGTCATAGAAAGCTGTACTTTGCCCTCACTACCAAGGTATGTCGATCCAGCCACTCCGACTCCACTCCCGCTGGGTCCCAACAGTGCAACGTCCGTTATCGACGACTCCGGCCTCGAAATACGCCGGTCGATTCTGCCGGGCGGGGTGCGCCTCATCACCGAGGCAATCCCCGGCGCCCTGTCGGCATCGCTCGGTATGTGGGTGGCAGTTGGCTCCCGAGATGAGGGACCGGGCGAGGGCGGAATCAGCCACTTCCTGGAGCACCTCCTCTTCAAGGGCACACACGTGCGGAGTTCGTTCGATATTGCCGAAGCATTCGACGCTGTCGGTGCGGAATCAAATGCGGCGACGACCAAGGAAGCCACATACTACTGGGCCCACATGGTTGCCGATGACCTCCCTGCTCTTCTGCCGGTTCTCACGGACATGGTCACCGATTCGGTTATCTCTGATCACGACGTCGAGGTCGAACGGGGCGTGATTCTCGATGAGCTCGCAATGGGAGAGGATTCCCCTCCCGATGTTGTCGGCGAGGCCTTCGCGCGGGCAATCTACGGCGGGTCACAACTGGGCCGCCCCATTGGTGGAACGCGCCAGTCGGTGGAGGCAATGGATCCGGGCAAGATCCGTGACCTCTACCATCGCAAGTATGGTACCGACGACTTGATCGTCAGCGTTGCCGGCGCAGTTGATCATGACGAGCTGGCAGACCGTCTCCAGGCCGCGCTTGCTGGTTCGCCGTGGTCAGAGCAACTGGCAACCAACAACCTGCCCAGAAGGCGCACTCCGAGCAAGCCGGGACCCGCCGCAAGCACAGATCACGAGCGGCACCTCGTCCTCAAGCGTGACATCGAGCAGGCTCACGTCATTGTGGGGGGCCCATGGCTCGCAGCACTGGATCCTGTCGGTCCGGCCAGCGGTGTGGCACTGAACCTACTCGGCGGTGGAATGTCCTCGCGTCTCTTCCAGGAGATCCGTGAGAAGAGGGGCCTTGCGTACTCGACCTATGCCTTCTCCTCGGCCTATTCGGATTCGGGAAGCTTCGCCATGTATGCGGGGTGCGCTCCGCGCAATCTCTCCGAAGTGCAGAAGGTCATGTGGGGAGAACTTGAGAAGCTCGCCGAAAAAGGCCCATCCGATAAGGAGTTGTCGAGGTCGAAAGGGCAGATCAGGGGTGGTGTGACCTTGAATCTTGAGGACACCGGCTCACGAATGTCACGGTTGGCCCGCGCAGAGTTGGTCGGCGAACTTACCTCTGTATCAGACGCCCTCGCCCGGATTGATGCCGTTCACGGCGAGGACGTTCAGGCGGTGGCCCGCCTGATGCTAGAAACCAACAGTGCCAGTGCGATTGTGAGTTCCAATGACTGAGCGAACACCTCCCCTGACAGTACGCAGCGCTACGTCGCAGGATGCTGGAGCCGTAGCGTCGATCCAGGTTGCATCCCTTGTGGACTCGGTTGTCAATGTCGTGGGGCAGCAGTACAGAGATCGGGTCGCTTCCCAACTCTCGGTTGATGACATTGAAGAAATCTGGTCCACCACGATCAGTCAGGAGGGTGATGCGAGCCGCGGGGTCCTTGTTGCACGCAACGGTGAGGAAGTTGTTGGCTTTGCCGCCTACGTCACGGGCACCGCTTCGGACGAGGTCGGCGGGAGCGGGCCTGCCTCAGTTCCTGGCTTACCATTTGACGTTCCCACCTCCTCGGCGCAGATCTTGGCATTCGAGGTTGAGGCGGAGAGTCGACGTAGTGGTCACGGCTCCCGACTGTTGGCCGCTATCGCAGATTCTCTTCGGCCATCTGGATGCCCCGGATTGGTGATTTGGATTGTCGGTGATGATGAGGCGCGCGTTCGCTTCTTTGAGAAGGCAGGATTCGCCCCGGTTGGTCTTCGGCGAAGTGTCGATACCGGTGTGGGTGAGGTTGTGGAGCACCTCTGGTTCGCTGCGCTTGCTGACTAGGCCGCCAGGAGTTGGTGGCGCGGTAAGTGTCGCGGACGTGGCAAGCTGTGGGTATGAACAATCTTTACGAGAACCTTTCCGAACCGGGCCCCGTGGGCAAGAATGTGTTGCGAGTGGTCCCCCTGGGGGGACTCGGCGAAGTTGGCCGCAACATGACGGTTCTGGAAACTAAGGGGAAAATCCTCCTCATCGATTGCGGGGTGCTTTTTCCCTCTGAGCACCAGCCCGGAGTTGACCTGATTCTGCCGGACTTCGGCTACATTGCGGACCGGCTCCAGGACGTTACCGCCCTCGTACTGACCCACGGGCATGAAGACCACATTGGCGCGGTTCCCTACCTCCTGAAGTTGCGTTCAGACATTCCCATCTATGGCTCCCGACTTACCTTGGCGCTGGTTGAAGCGAAGCTTGCTGAGCACCGCCTCCCGACCAAGAACCTCCACGTTGTCGCCGAGGGCGAAAGCGTTGCGCTGAAGCCATTTGACGTTGAGTTCGTCTCGGTAAACCACTCGATTCCTGACGCACTTGCAGTGTTCGTTCGCACGGCTGCCGGGACAGTTCTTGCTACCGGTGACTTCAAGATGGATCAGCTCCCCATAGACGGCCGCCTCACCGACCTTCGGTCATTTGGACGGTTCGGGGCCGAGGGCGTGGACCTGTTCCTCGTCGATTCGACGAATGCTGAAGTACCCGGGTTCGTAACTTCCGAAATCGAGATCGCGCCGGCGCTAGAGCGGGCATTTGCTGAGACTTCCGGTGCCGTCATTGTTGCGTCCTTCGCCTCCCACATTCATCGGGTGCAGCAGGTCCTCCAAGCGGCTGCGCAGACCGGCCGCAAGGTCGTGTTCGTTGGACGTTCAATGGAACGGAATATGCGCATTGCCGCGGATTTGGGGTATCTGGACACGGGAGAGAACATCGTGGTCCCGCTGTCTGAAATGAATAGCATCCCGCGCCGTGAGCGCGTCTACATGGTGACAGGATCCCAGGGTGAACCGATGGCTGCTCTCGGGAGAATTGCCCGGGGCGACCACAACAGTATTGAGGTGGGACCCGGCGACACCGTTGTGTTTGCTTCGAGTTTGATTCCGGGTAACGAAAGCTCGATCTATCGGGTTATCAATGATCTGACAGGGCTGGGTGCCAAGGTTGTTCACCAGGGGAATGCGAAAGTGCATGTCTCTGGACATGCCTCCGCGGGGGAGTTGCTGTACTGCTACAACATCATCCAGCCCAAGAACGTCATGCCCGTTCACGGCGAAATCCGCCACCTGGTCGCCAATGGGCAACTTGCTGTGAGGACCGGCGTTGACCCGGATAACGTGGTGTTGGCCGAGGGCGGAGTGGTTGTTGATCTCGAGGACGGACGTGCTCGCATTGCGGGAGTCGTTCCTAATGAACTGGTCTACGTTGATGGTTCATCAATCGGCGACCTGTCGGAAGATGAGTTGGCCGAGAGGATAGTCCTCGGCTCAGAAGGTTTGGTCACCGTCTATGCGGTTGTCGACAAAGAATCGGGAATGGTGCTGTCCGACCCTGTGGTACGGGCGGTCGGAGTTGCTGAGGAGGACGAGATCTTTGATGAGATCCGTCCCGAACTGGTAAAGGCCCTCAAGGATGCGGCTGCTCCCGGGAATGTATCTACCCACAAATTGCAGCAAACGCTGCGGCGCACGTTGGGTCGCTGGGTTGCGCGTCGGCTGCGTCGGCGCCCCGTGATCGTCCCGATTGTGGTGCAGCAGTGAGAGGAAGCGGACCGTACGGATTCGTCGATGACCAGGGACGGCAGTTCTCCGGGTACCTGAGGCATACCGCGCCTAAAGAATCGTTGCGCTCACGCCACAGATTCATCACGACAGCTGCCGTACACCTCGCTGTGACGCTTAATGTGCAGCAAGTTCCCTCAGAGGGGGATCAGGTGCGGGCGAGCCGGGCGGTTTCTTCGCCCGGTGGTGGGTACATTGTGGCCGCCGGTGCGCGTGCTCAAGAGGTGGCAACCTTCTTGGCCTCACCACTGGGAACCGGGCCGAACTCGCACTCCATCCGCAGGAGCCTGCTCAGTGCAGGTATCGAGACCTTTGAGACCGCCCTCGTTGGAGACATTGGTGTCGCAGTCACCATGGTCGAAGAGGACGGCAAGATGGCGCAGGTGGTGGCGCCCGGTGTTGAAGCAGAGTCCTCCCAGGAGCTGCTTGAACGCGTCCATGTGGAACCGGGTGACGTCGTTCATGTCAGTGGGGCCGACCTCGTCTCAGAGGCAGGCGCCCAGTCGATCATCACATGGCTCAAGAGCCTCCCTGAAGGCGTGACACTGGTTGTGGCCGCTTCTCCTGCTGTCGCACTGGTTTCCACAGAGGTTTGGTTGGAAGTTTTGGGTTTGGCCGACATTGTCACCATGAACATCAGGGAGGCCGCAGTCTTCACGCTGAACCTCAAACCTCACACAACAGGTGAGTGGTTCCAGGGCGTTTTGCGGCCAACTGCGAGCATTGTTCGGAGGATGGGTCCCCTGGGGTGTGAGGTGATAGAAGACTGTGGGACGCGGGTAACCGCTATCCCGGCCTTCACCGCGACCCCCGTCGACACAACGGGCGTGGGCGACATACACGTGGCAGTAATGTGTGCTTCACTCCTGGCTGGAAACACGCTGGTGCAAGCTTGTCTCCGTGCTAACGCGGCAGCGACGGTTGAGATTAACCACTCCACGGCATTCCCGGTTCCCACACTCGAGGATGTGGATGCATTGATTGAGGCCGGACATCACGACATTGTTCCGACCCGAGCGACCCCGGCGGTCGTTGGCATAATGGACGCTGAGTAGGGGAGAGGCGGCGCGCCGCAGGGGTTCACCCACGTGATTCTTGTAGCGTCAATTTGTTATGGCTACATCAAAGAAAACCCGTTCAAACGGGCCTTCGAAGCAGGGAGCAACAGCTGCCAGCCCCGGATCCTCAACCCGAAAGGGGGGAGGATCCTCTAGGACGCCGCGCGCAGCTGTCACTGATGAAGATGAGAGCCAGAAGACACCGGGTGCTCTGGCGAGGATGGGATCCTCATTGGCTGCCTCATGGCGCGCAGTTGACCCACAGATGAAGCGTGACGGGCTTGGATTCATTCTTGTTGCGCTGGCCGTGGTTGTTGCTGTCCGGGAGTGGTTTGGCGTTGCGGGAACCCTTGGTTCAGCCATTCACCATGGTGTCGCTGGGGCTGTCGGTGTCTTCGCGGTCCTGGTTCCAGTCGTTTTGGCCCTCTGCGGGGCCGCGCTTTTCCGGCGTCGTCGCAACATTGAGATGTTGCCATACCGCGCTGCTGGAACCCTGGGTGTCGTGGCATCCCTGACCGGTTTGGTGCAGCTTTTCCGTGGCAACCCTCCCATCGCCGACTTCCCCGCAATTGAGGCAGCCGGCGGGGTGCTGGGTTGGTTTATCGCGTCTCCCATGGCACGTCTTCTTTCGCCGGTCGTCGCGGGAATTCTACTGGTCCTCCTGCTGATCTACTCGGTGCTTCTGGGAACCAAGACTCCGCTACGTGAGGTCGCGCCGCGAGCGAAGGACCTGGGGGGGCGTATCCGCCGCAGCAGGCAGGGTAGTGGCCAGAGTGAGGAAGAGGCAGTCGTCCTCGCGACCGACGGCGATCAGTGGCTGGAAGACAACAGAGTCACGCAGAATCGCAGCAAACGAATCGGGCGGGGCGCCCGGACTGGGGAAGCGCTTTACGACCTGGAAGCCGAGGTCGCCCAAACCGAGAGAGACTCGTTTGATCCTCTCGATCCGCTCGATGACTCTTTCCCACTTCCCATCACGGGGGAAGAGGATATGACGCTCGTGCAGTCCGCGCCAGCCTTCGACCAGACCGCTGTGGACCCGCGTTCCCCGCAGGATGAGCGTGCCACCGTCGCCCTCGACGTCACAGATGTCCCGCGAACGGATGATGAGTGGCTTGAACCGCCTCAGCCAGCGCGTGAGTACAAGTTGCCCATGCCGAATCTACTCAAGCGTGGAAGGCCCCATAAAACACGCTCGGCTGTCAATGATCAGGTGATAGAGACCCTGCAGGGCGTCCTTGATGAGTTTAGCGTGGATGCTCATGTATCAGGGTTCTCGCGGGGGCCAACAGTGACCCGCTACGAGGTGACTCTTGGATCCGGGGTGAAGGTCGATCGGATCACCGCCCTCGCAGGAAATATTTCCTATGCTGTTGCCAGTGCGGACGTGCGGATACTTGCTCCGATTCCCGGTAAGTCTGCGATCGGCGTAGAGATTCCCAACACAGATCGGGAGACGGTCGTCCTCGGCGATGTCCTACGCTGCGGCCAAGCCCAGAAGAACCATCACCCTCTGCTCGTCGGTGTTGGGAAGGATGTCGAGGGCGGTTACGTCGTTACGAACCTTGCCCGTACCCCCCACCTTCTGGTGGCGGGGCAAACCGGGTCCGGAAAATCTTCATTCATCAACTCGATGATTGTCTCCATTTTGATGAGGGCGACCCCCGACCAGGTCAAACTGATTCTGATCGATCCTAAACGTGTGGAACTATCGATTTACGAAGGCATTCCACACCTGGTGACACCCATTATCACCAACCCGAAGAAGGCTTCCGAAGCCCTTGAATGGGTGGTTCGGGAGATGGATGCACGCTATGACGATCTTGCGGAGTACGGGTTCAAACACATTGACGACTTCAACGCCGCCATCCGTGAAGGAAGGGTTAGTCCTCCGCCCGGATCCAAGCGTCGCCTGAAACCGTACCCGTATCTTCTGGTGGTCGTAGATGAGCTGGCGGACCTGATGATGATTGCACCGCGCGATGTTGAGTCCTCTGTACAGAGGATCACCCAGCTGGCGCGGGCTGCTGGCATTCACCTGGTGCTTGCCACACAAAGGCCTTCAGTTGATGTTGTTACGGGGCTCATCAAAGCCAATGTTCCTTCCAGACTTGCCTTCGCAACCTCCGCCCTGGCGGACTCTCGAGTCATCCTCGATCAGCCGGGAGCAGAGAAGCTGATTGGGCAGGGTGATGCTCTCTATCTTCCGGCGGGAGCTGCTAAACCGATGCGTGTTCAGGGCGCGTGGGTGGATGAGGATGAGATAAGCGCTGCCGTGGAGTACTGCCGCACCCAAGCAGACCCTCAATATGACGAAACCGTGATGACTCAGCAGAGCACCGCGAAGGTTGCGGACGACATCGGCGATGACCTCAATGACCTCCTGTCGGCTGCAGAACTTGTGGTTAACACCCAGCTGGGATCGACTTCAATGCTACAGAGGAAGCTGCGGATTGGGTTTGCACGTGCTGGCCGTCTGATGGACCTGCTTGAATCACGCGACGTCGTTGGACCTTCGCAGGGCTCCAAGGCCCGGGAGGTACTGGTGGCTCCCGAGGAACTCCCTTCCGTCCTCGCACTTCTTCGTGGGGAAGCACAGAGTCTGCCGGATACGACGGCTGACGATGGCAATGCCGGTTCGCAGGATGGGGATGACTGGGATGACGAGGGCGCGGCAGTCGAGGAGGTCACCGAATTGTCTCCGCGGTGGAGCGATGAAGATGCACTCCAGTCGCACACGGTTGCGCGCGGCAGTGCATACCGTGATGAGCGGGAAAGTCCGGGCACGGGGGCGTTTGCTGAGGCTGCAACGAAGCCGATCCGTATCACTCCAGAGTTCAGTGGCGGAAGTGGCATATCATGAGGATCGCGGAGCTTTTGAGTCAGGGATTAGGGGTG
The DNA here is from genome assembly GCF_014525425.1 of Schaalia sp. JY-X159. Taxonomy (NCBI): domain Bacteria; kingdom Bacillati; phylum Actinomycetota; class Actinomycetes; order Actinomycetales; family Actinomycetaceae; genus Schaalia; species Schaalia sp. JY-X159. Next base: position 33,858 of record NZ_JACEXI010000001.1, read on the forward strand.
CATCATTATGTCCGGTGGTGAAGGAAAAGGGGAGAACAAGGCTCCTTCTGCGGTGAACGTACCCAATGCGCTGACGGTCCTCCGCCTTGTGCTTGTCCCTGTCTTTTTGTGGCTCTTGCTTGAGAACACGACGGGATCACGCTGGTGGGCGCTGGCCGTATTTGCGATTGCTGCGTACACGGATCATCTCGATGGTGAGATTGCGCGTAAGCACAACATCATTACTAACTTTGGGAAGCTTGCCGATCCGCTGGCAGACAAGTTCCTCACCCTGGGCGCGTTCATTGCTCTGTCAGTCCTTGGCGACCTGACCTGGTGGTTTACCATCATTGTTGCTGTGAGAGAGATTGGGATTACGATCCTGCGGGAGGTGCTACGCAGACGGGGCACCATCGTGGCGGCGTCATCTGGTGGGAAGCTCAAGACCGTCTTGCAGATGGTGTTGATCATGATGTTGATCGTCCCCTGGGATGCGTTCTCAAATGCACTGATTCTGCAGCTGCTCCTCATCGTGATTTGGATAATCGCCCTGGCAGCGCTGGTGGTAACGGTGTGGTCCGGGGTGCAGTACGCGGTCGTGGCGGCACACGCCATGAAGAAGCAGAACGGGGATGAGGCGTAGGAGACAAAAGGCTCGGGTTGCGCGTCCCGCGATGCGCTCCAAGCGTCCGGAAGGCTGCCGGCCTTCCTACGTGGCGTCCTGCCCACTGGCTGGGGCCGCGCGTCGGCAGCCCCGCCGCAACCCTGATCCCGCCGACCTGCACCCCTCCGACCCCACTTCCCGATCCCCAACCCGCCCGGTCGACGAAAAACAGCGAGCCGTCCTGGCCATAGCGCGCCGTCTGGGTCTTAGGGAGCCAGCCCGGCTTGCATAACACCGTATTAGATCGTTTGTGGGGCCAGGCGGGCTCGCTATGACCGATGTGGCTCGCTAATCGTGGCGAGACTCTCAAGACGCAAGAATCCTGGCGGACCTCTGAATACGCAAAGGCCTCTCGGGAAATTCGGCCGTCATCGGCACAGCGAGCGCCAAGACCTCCTAGACCGTTGCAGTCGGCGTCAGTCTCCACAGTGCTGCGATTCGGGCGTTTTCCACAGAGATGACAATCTGCTCCGCCGTCGGGAGCATCCACTGCGTCATTCTTGGAGGATGTTCCTATCTGCAAGCGATCTGGTTCTCAATGCCAATGGTGTGCGTGTTGGACCGCGCCGCGTAACTGAAGAGCGCCTTCTGCGCGTAGACCGGGGAGTCTATATCGGTGTCGACAAGCTTGCGGCGGACCCTGCATCTTGGAGCGTACGGGCCCGCGTTGCCGAAGCGAGATTGCTTGCTCTCAACGCTCGCGCCTTTGGTTCCGAGGGCTTTGCATTTACAGGTGAGTCTGCGTTGGTCGTCCTCGGACTGGATCCCTGGTGGAATAACCCGGACGTCAGCGTACGCCGCAAGGTGCGCTCGGGGACTAAGACCGGCATGTGGGCCATGCACGTCGGTAGTACAACGGTTTCCGAGACCCGGATCAAACAGACCGACGTCTTCGCCGACTCCCTGGACACATCATTGTTCACGAAGCGTGGACTGCCGATAAGTCCGCTTCCAATCCTGGTTCTTGACCTCGTTAGATCAGCCCATCCGCTTCAGGCTTTCCACGACGTAAGTGTGCTACTTCGTTATCACTCCCGTTTTGACAGGTGGGAGCTGGAACGTTCACAGGCTCAAGCGGCTCACATCAAGCAGGATCTCCGCAACGAACTGTGTGACTTACGCGCAGGTCGAGACAAGAGAGTCCACTGGTTTGGCCGCGCACTTGCTGTATTGGATGCGAGTGACCCGGGCATTGAATCCCCGGCACACCAGGTCGCTGCAGCTGCAGTGAAGCGACAGCAGGACCTCGAAGACTTAGGGTGGCACATTGTGAACATCACCTATCAACAAGCAAGAGATGTTGAGGGCCTAGTCAACTACCTGACACAGAGGCTAGGTGCACTCGGAGTAAGGACCCACTCGGCACACGGGCTCCTTTGGGAGCCGCCCAGTCTTGAACTATTCGCTAAGCACCGCCGCTCCTAAGTGCTCAAGCTTTACCGCGACACCGTAGCGAGCCGGGTTGGCCCGACTTCACTGGACATGACACTGTTATGTGAGCCTAGTGGGCGCGCTAAGTCCTGTCTGGCTCGGGGTGGGCGGGGCGTCTGCATGTGATGCGGATAACGCAATAATCCATGGCCGAACATCGTTTTAGTGTGCATGAACACTGAAAATCAACTTCGCCGCCCGCCGGGCGTGCCGTCACGCCCCCGGGCAGGCGCTCGCAACGGACAGGTTATCCGTCCTGGAGTCAAGACGAGCTACAGTAGCGGGATGATGAGTGTCATTTCCGCAAAGCCACCACTATTGCGAAGCGAGTTGGGTGATGTATTGCGTTCGCTTCGCACCTTGCAAGAGCGTACTCTGCGTGAGGTTTCCTCTCAAGCGCAAGTCTCCCTCGGCTATTTGAGTGAGGTGGAGCGCGGACAGAAGGAAGCTTCCTCCGAACTACTCGAGTCGATTTGCTCCGCTTTGGGAGTTCCACTTTGGTTCGTGCTTCGCGAGGTCGCAGACCGCATGATGGTTCTCGATACAGCCACTGTGCCCGATACTGTTCCGGATGACCTGCTCGCAGGTTCTCTGGTTTCTAACAGGTGAATAAATCTGAGTTTTGGAACGCCCTAGAGCAGGTTTTTGGAACCGCTCTAGGGCGTTCTCTTGCTCACGATCTGCACTTGTCAAAGCTGGGCGAAACCGCTGAAGAAGCACTTGAGAGAGGCACCAAGCACGACGTCATATGGCATGCCCTGATAGATGAGACTGGGATGGGCGAGGACGCCCGCTGGGTCCATAGACGCCCTGTCAAGAAGAGGTAGGCGTGGACGCGTGTCGAACTTGAATCGAACGCATGTTCGAGTAAGGTTATCCCCAGGTAGCGCGGGTCGGCGTTTTCCACAGCTTGGAAATCACCGACCCGATTATGTCGGTGGTCGGGCATATCGTTGCGTATCAGGTCTCGGTGAGGGTTCCTGAATCCAAAGACCAGCATGTAACTCAGCCGGAGAGGCTGTTGACGAAGGGAAGACTTATGGCGCGTGCAGCCAGTTCGAAAGTAACCATAGCCCCAGGAGGCGATCGGGATAAGGCGCTGGACCTGGCACTCAGTCAGATTGATCGCCAGTTCGGCAAGGGGTCGGTGATGCGTCTAGGTGATGATGCGCGCCCACCAGTCAAGGTGATTCCCACTGGGTCGTTGGCACTTGATGTGGCACTTGGGATCGGCGGGCTCCCGCGGGGCCGGGTTGTCGAGATCTACGGTCCTGAGTCCTCAGGGAAGACAACTGTTGCACTTCACGCAGTTGCAAGCGCTCAACGTGGCGGCGGCAATGCTGCCTTTATCGACGCAGAGCATGCGCTCGACCCGATCTATGCCCGTGCGCTTGGTGTTGACACGGATAACCTCCTCGTCTCACAGCCGGACACGGGGGAGCAGGCACTCGAAATTACTGACATGCTCATCCGCTCGGGCGGCATTGACATTATCGTCATTGACTCAGTTGCTGCCCTGGTACCTAAGGCAGAAATTGAGGGTGAGATGGGTGATTCTCACGTGGGCCTTCAGGCACGTTTGATGAGCCAGGCGCTTCGAAAGATTACTGGTGCATTATCTGCGACCGGTACGACAGCAATCTTTATCAATCAGCTCCGCGAAAAGATCGGAGTCTTCTTTGGCTCCCCAGAGACCACCACTGGTGGAAAGGCGCTCAAGTTCTATTCTTCAGTGCGTATCGACGTTCGACGCATCGAGACTCTGAAGGAAGCGGGAGCCCCTGTCGGCAACCGCACCCGCGCGAAGATCGTCAAGAACAAGATGGCTCCTCCGTTCAAGCAGGCAGAGTTCGACATCATTTATGGCAAGGGTGTCTCGCGTGAAGGCTCGATCATAGATATGGGCGTTGAAGCGGGGATTGTGCGCAAGTCTGGATCGTGGTTCACCTACGACAATGACCAATTGGGGCAAGGCAAAGAGAACGTTCGCCAATTCTTGGTCGATAATCCAGACCTTGCAGATGAGATTGAGGGAAAGATCCTCGCAGCTTTAGGCATTGGTGAACCTGTTGCTGAGGCAGAGGCGGCTGTAAGTGAAGAGCCAGACTTCGAATAAGGGAGCAGCCGCAGCTGGAAGCAGCATGGACGTAGCCTTGCGCGTCCTCGGCGTCAGGGATCATTCCTGCTTCGAGATGGAACAGAAGCTGCTTAGCCGTGGCTTTGATGAAGCAGAGGTTCAGGAGACACTGGGGAGGCTGCAAGGCTACGGATACTTGGACGACGAGCGGTTTGCAGTTTTATTGGCGCGATCAAACCGAGGTTTGGGACGGCGCGGCCTCGCTAGGAAGATGGCGCAGAAGGGTGTCACGTCGCAAATCAGCGAAGCGCTCGTAGAGCAGATAGATGAAGATGAAGAGCTGGCTCGGGCGCTGGCTGCGGCTAGGAAACATAGTCCGATCAGCAAGATCTCCTCACTTGATCGCGAAACGTGGCAGAGGCGGCTATCGTCATTCCTAGCCCGTCGAGGCTTCTCGACGGGGGTCGTTTTGACTGTGTGTCGGCAGATTGAAGATGAGCTTGCGCACGGAGCTGAGGTGTCGCTTGAGTGAAAACAAGAGCCTCGTTGAAACAATTGCAGACATTCTTAAGAGCAACGAGTGGACTGTGGCAACGGCTGAATCGCTAACCGGCGGTGACCTGTGCGCCAGGCTGATAGACATGCCTGGTGCAAGTGAGGTTGTGCGGGGCGGGATCGTCGCTTATGCAACTGATCTGAAAGGCTCACTTCTTGGTGTTGATAAGGACCTCCTTGCCAGGCACGGCCCTGTTACAGCTGAGGTCGCACGACAGATGGCCGCAGGTGTACGCGGACTTTGCCGCGCAGACTACGGGTTGGCAACCACCGGGGTTGCCGGTCCTGGCGACTCTGAGGACGGCCCGGAAGGGCTCGTCTATATCGCTGTCGTCGGCCCTTCGCAGATCACGGTACGCGAGCTGAACCTTTCTGGTGGCAGATCAGCGGTGCGCTCAGCCACCGTGGCAGAGGCTCTTACTCTTCTTGGAGAGGTAGTGGAGTGCGAAGTTGATGAACGTGGGACTCACTCTTCAACCTGATCAGACTCGCAGGTGTTTGCGATGGCGTTCTTGGGATGGTCGCCGGACCGTACTAGGCTGGCTTGGCGATGAATGATAATACTGCTCCAAACGAGCCCATGTCCCTCCTGGGGTCTGCCGATGTGCCACGCACATACTTGGTTCGAACTCTCGGGTGCCAGATGAACCAACACGACTCTGAGCGTATTGCCGGACTTCTTGAGGATTCCGGACTGGTGCCAGTTGAGAGTGTGCCCAGTGCAATGTTGAGGGCAACCGATGCCGGCGACGGCGGCGCTGACGTTGTCGTGGTGAACACGTGCTCCGTTCGTGAGAACGCTGCAAACCGCCTGTTCGGCAACCTCGGACAGCTCGCCTCTGTGAAGCGTGAGCGACCGGGCATGCAGATTGCCGTCGGCGGGTGCCTAGCCCAGCAGATGCGTGACGGTATTGTGGAGCGCGCACCCTGGGTTGATGCGGTGTTTGGAACCCACAACTTGGATGTCTTGCCTGCGTTGCTTCGCAGATCCGAGCACAACCAGGCAGCTGCAGTGGAAATCGAAGAGTCACTCAAAGTCTTTCCTTCGACTCTGCCCTCAGTCAGGGAGTCTGCCTACGCGGCATGGGTGTCCATCTCGGTGGGGTGCAACAACACCTGTACTTTCTGCATTGTTCCGCGGCTTCGTGGCCGTGAACGTGACCGCCTCCCAACCGAAGTCCTCGACGAGGTCGCAGCCGTTGTCTCCGAAGGCGCTATCGAAGTGACGTTGCTGGGGCAGAATGTGAACTCTTACGGCGCTTCGTTCCGTGATCGGGGGGCATTCGCAAAGCTGCTTCGGGAGGTTGGAGCAACCCCCGGCCTTGAAAGGCTTAGGTTCACGTCTCCTCACCCCGCGGCCTTCACGGATGACGTCATTGAAGCAATGGCTGAAACACCCGCCATAATGCCCTCTTTACACATGCCGCTCCAGTCTGGTTCCGACAGGGTTCTCAAGGACATGAGGCGTTCCTATAGGGCCAAGAGGTTTGCTTCCATCCTAGAGAAGGTGCGCATTGCGATTCCCGATGCCGCAATTACTACGGACATAATCGTTGGCTTCCCGGGCGAAACTGAAGAGGATTTTCAGGCAACACTAGATGTTGTGGAGGAGTCTCGATTCGCATCGGCATTCACATTTCAGTACTCTCCACGTCCTGGGACACCTGCTGGCGCCCGAACGGACTCCGTGCCGCCCGAAGTCGTAGCTGAGCGGTATGCGCGGCTCCTTGATCTGCAAAACCGGATTTCGTTGGAAGAGAATGTTGCTCTGGTAGGTACGCGGGTCGAGGTGCTGGTGGCCGAGGGCGAAGGTCGCAAGTCCGGAGAGAGTCACAGGCTGTCAGGACGCGCCCGCGACGGGCGCCTGATCCACTTCGCTGTGCCTGATGGTGCCACCAAGCCACGGCCAGGCGACTTTGTCGATGTGGAAGTGACTCACGGAGCCCCCTACCACCTGTTGGCTGACTCGGCGCTGAGTGATGGGGGACTGTACACGGTTCGTCCAACAAGGGCAGGTGATGTCTGGCAGGAAAAGCAAGACAGCGTTGATGCAGATCCAGTGGGCGTCTCACTGGGTATTCCTGTTCTGCGCACCCGCTAAAGGTGCGTCACCGCAGTGAGTAGTCAGCCTGTTGTCGCAATTGTTGGCCCAACTGCCACGGGAAAGAGCGACCTCGCCCTCGACCTTGCAGAGTCGTTCGGTGGCCCCCAGCGTGTGGAGATTGTCAACGCTGACTCCATGCAGTTTTATCGCGGGATGGATATTGGGACGGCAAAACTGCCTCTAGAGCACCGCAGGGGTTTTCTTCACCACCAATTGGACGTCCTCGACGTGACTGAGGATGCTTCGGTTGCCGCCTACCAGGAGGCGACTCGCGATATTCTCGAACGGATCGCAGAGGGCGGTAAGCAAGCGATCGTCGTGGGTGGATCGGGCCTGTATCTACGCGCACTTCTTGACGAAATGCAGTTTCCCCCGACGGACACGATTGTTCGTGCTCAACTTGAGGCTGAGCTGGAGGCTCAGGGCCCGGCTCAGCTCCACAGAACGCTGATGGCGCTAGACCCACAGGCAGCCGAGTCGATTGGCAGTGCGAATGGACGCAGGATCGTTCGTGCTTTGGAGGTCGTCAGGCTTACTGGCCGCCCGTACTCATCGTCTCTGCCGCGGTATACCTATGCGCTTCCCGCCGTTCAGATCGGGCTGCGCGCGGGTAAAGAATTCCTTGATGAGCGCATCGCGAGGCGTGCACAGTCCATGTTCGACGGGGGTCTTCTTGAGGAGGTGCGGCGCCTAGAAGGCCTTGGGCTCCGCAAGGGCAAGACTGCCCGACGCGCCACAGGATACGCGCAGGCGCTGGGCGTCCTCGACGGCGTGTTGACGGTTGATGAGGCCATTTCGGCAACGGCAATCGCGACAAGACAGTTGGCCCGTCGCCAGATGAAGTGGTTTCGTCGAGACCCGCGGATCACGTGGATTGACGTGGATCGCCAGGGTGATGTGGCGGGGCGCGCGCGGGAACTCCTAAGTTCTGTCCTTACCGCGTGAGACTTCAAGGATCCTGAAGCCCTTGCGGGATGCGAGCCTTGAAACGACAAATCCCTGGTCGTCAAGCCACTTTGCCAGGCTATCTGCGCCAAGATGACGATTGACAACAAGGTATGCAACGCCTTGCTCCGCCAGAAGATCCAGCCATTCAAGGAGAAGACTCTGCAAAGAGGTCTTGCCAATGCGTATCGGAGGGTTTGACCAGATCACGTCGAAGCGCGTACCGGACTGGCGGGCTTCCTCTAGCGCAACTGCTGCCTCGAGGATCCGCAGGTTGTCAAGCCTGGCCCGGTGGGCATTGATGCGTGTCAGCGCCAGAGCACGCTCATTTACGTCCACGGCCCACACCGTTGCGGCCGGAGACTCCGCAGCCATGGTCAGCGCGACCGGCCCCCATCCGCAGCCGAGGTCGAGAAAAGTGCCTGCGTCTGGCAATGGAGGTGCTTTGTGAAGCAGTTGTTCCGTTCCGAGATCGACTTCCGATGCTGAGAAGACCTTGTCTCCCGCCACAAGGTTGAGGTCATGACCACGGTAGGCGACGCGAACATCGCGTAGCTTTCCCAGATCGTTGGTATCGGTGTCCTTATGCGGGGAGAAATAGTGTTCACTCACCCGCTAAGACTACAAGCTCTGCGTGCTCACTCTAGGGGCAGGTGTGAACGAACCAGGCATGTGAAGAGAGCCATACTTCGTACTAGCATCGAAGCATGAGTCAAGACGAAACCGAATACTCAGGTGAAGAGACGTCAGAAGCGCAGGTCTCCCGAGCTGAGGTGATTGCTGCGCGGATCCTTGCCCGGGATGAGTCGGATTTCTCCGAAGTGGATGATCATGCAGCGGCCCTCCCGGGCACGATTGATATCGTAGGTCTGGGATTGACAGGTTCCTCCCATGAGGACTGGCAGGACCGTCGTTCTGTGGGCAGATCTGCTCACCTAGCTGCCTCAACGGAGCTCTTGGACATTCAAGAGGTCGAGTATCGCCAGGTCAGACTGGAACGGGTAGTGGTCGTTGGCCTTCGCACTGAAGGCACTGCGGCGGATGCCGAGAACTCTCTTCGCGAGCTTGCCGCCCTCGCCCAGACGGCCGGTGCCACAGTGACCGCGGCGATGCTCCAGCGCAGGGATAAGCCGGATCCCGCGACCTACTTGGGCAAGGGCAAGGCGCAGGAACTACGGGAGGTTGTCCATGAGACGGAGTCGGACACCGTTGTTGTAGACGGGGATCTTGCCCCTTCGCAGCGGCGTGCGCTCGAGGACGCAGTCGGCGTCAAAGTCATCGACAGGACTGCTGTCATTCTCGATATTTTTGCTCAGCACGCTAAGTCCAGGGAGGGGAAGGCGCAGGTTGAACTAGCCCAGCTTGAGTACCTCCTCCCTCGTCTGCGTGGTTGGGGTGAGTCGATGTCTCGGCAGGCCGGCGGTCGAGTCGCGGGCGGTGAAGGCATCGGATCACGTGGTCCCGGCGAGACCAAGATTGAGTTGGATAGACGTCGTATCCGCACCCGGATGGCAAAGCTCCGTCAGCAGATCAAGAAAATGGAACCGGGTCGCGTAACTCGGAGACTGTCGAGACGTAGAGGAGAGGTGCCAGCTGTCGCTATCGCCGGCTACACCAACGCCGGGAAGTCGACACTGCTCAACGCTCTGACAGGTGCGGATGTGATGGCGGCAGACGCGCTGTTCGCGACCTTGGACCCTACGGTTCGCAGAGTTGAGACCGAGGACGGGCGCGAGTATACGGTTACGGACACCGTTGGGTTTGTGCGTAGCCTTCCGACGCAGCTTGTGGAGGCATTTCGCTCGACACTCGAGGAGATTGGTGAGGCAGACCTGGTCTTGCACGTTGTTGATGCGTCTCACGCTGACCCTCAGTCTCAAGTTGAGGCAGTTCGCGACGTTTTGAGTGGGATAGAGGGCTTTGACAGCGGTAAAGAACTCGTCGTCCTGAACAAGACAGACCTTGCGTCTGCCACGGAGCGGGCACGCCTCCGAGCACTGTACCCGGACGCTCTCGAAGTCTCAGCTCAAACTGGGTTTGGCATAGAAGCCTTGCGTCTAGAGGTTGCCAGCCGTCTCCCGCGACCAGAAGTTGAAATTGACCTCCTCGTCCCGTTCAAGAACGCGGGGCTGGTGAGCAGAGCCCATGATGTTGGGGAGGTCGACGAGGAAGAGTGGACCGACCTTGGCGTGCGGCTCAAGGGACGGGTCCCTAAAGACCTCGCGGCGCGCCTGCGCGAGGTGGGTGTCTGAGCATAGACTGGACCTAGCGGTGAACGAAATTCCAAATCCATGTTGCGGCACACGGTTTTCAGCCAAGATGTAGCTGGGGATCACAGCATCTAGTGAAGGAGACACGATGGCAGAGAAAGCAACGGCTTCAACGAAGGCTATGGGCCGACCGTCCAAACTGACAGTAGTTGGCGCGGGCGCTGTAGGAACTGCGGTTGCCTACTCCGCAGCAATTTCGGGCGTTGCCCGCTCAGTCGCTCTGTACGACATCAATGGCCCCAAGGTGAGGGCGGATGCGCTGGACATTGCGCACGGCATTCAGTTCACCCCGACGGGTACTGTTGAGGGATCTGATGACATCAACATCCTCAAGGGCTCTGACCTGGTGATTGTCACGGCTGGTGCTAAGCAGAAGCCCGGACAGTCACGTCTCGACCTCGCACAATCCACGGTCGATCTGATGAAGGTCATCGTGCCCCAGATGCTTGAGGTTGCTCCGGATGCAATCTACATGTTCGTAACGAACCCGGTCGATGTCGTCACCTATGCTGCGCTGAAGATCTCGGGTCTTCCACGCAACCAGGTCTTTGGTTCGGGCACGGTTCTTGACACTTCGCGTTTCCGGTACCTGATCTCGCAAGAAACAGGTATTTCCTCCAAGTCAATCCATGCCCTTATTGCTGGCGAACATGGTGACTCCGAGGTCGCCTTGTGGTCGTCTGCAGAGATTGGCAACGTCCCGGTTCAAGAGTGGGGAACGACGCTTTCAGGCAAGCCGTTCGATGATGCACTCAAGGAGCGGATCGCAAGGGATGTGGTGAACTCTGCTTACGAGATCATTGAGGGCAAGGGCGCAACGAACTTTGCAATCGGTCTTGCTTCAACTGCAATCGCAACCGCGGTTCTACGGGATGAGCACCGTGTCATGACCATTTCCAGCCTGCTCGAGGACTGGGCGGGAATTAGTGATGTATGCATGGCTGCTCCGACCGTGGTTACACGCAACGGCGCGGGTCGCACCCTGGTTCCTCCGATGTCCGGTAGGGAGTTCGCAGGCCTGCGAAAGTCGGCGGATGAGATTAAGGCGGTCGCGAAGTCCCTCGGGTTCTAATGGTCTGAGGCGCAGCGGTTCCACGCGCGTGCATGACGCGCCACAGCTCCTGGGTTGTGGCGCGTTTGCCGTGTGGAAGGCTCTTCGCAGAAGAGGCTGTGGGTATCCTTCTCGCCTCTGCGACCGGTCACCGTTGCCGTCACTACCTACCTCAAACCGCGAGATCGCATAGTATCGACACATTACACTGTTATTGGGCCTGAAACTGTCGATACTATGCGATCTCGCGGTTTGAGGTGCGGGTGTGGGTGGGGTGCCGCGGGTGTGGGTGTGGGTGCCGGTGGGGCGGCCCAAGTGCAAGGCGCCCGCGGGGTTCCCCAGCTTTGCGGAGCCGGTTAGGGCATACGGAGCCGGTTACGCTATAGGGAGCCGACCAGGCTTGCATAACGGTGAGATCTAAAGGTGGGCTGGCCCGACCGGCTCCGTATGTCCTAACCGGCTCGCTAAGCCCAACCGGCTCCTCGACCACCCCCGCGGCATCGCCCTATGATTTTGAAACCTCCAAAACTACATCAACCGCAGCCTCCTCCAGACCGGAGGATTCGAGCACCACATACAGCCCCTTTTGTGACCAGCCAAGGTTGCCGGTATCACCTAGAGTTGCCTCCGTTTTTGCGAATTGCGGGCAACCTTAGGCGATATCGGCAACCTTACTTGACTCCAGCAACCTTAGGGTTGGTGGCTGGCCCGAAGGAGTTTTCGCAGAAGAGCCCCTAAGAAGGAGTTTTCGCAGAAGGGCCCCTAAAGTGAGCGCACGACTGTCACAACTTTTCCGAGGATAGTTGCGTGATCGGCGGGGATCGGCGCGTAGTCCTCGTTTTGGGGTAGTAGCCAGACGTGGCCGTCTGCCTTAGAGAAGACCTTGACCGTCGCCTCCCCGTCAATCATGGCTGCGACAATCATGCCGCTGTCGGCAACATTCTGCGTGCGGACGACCACGAAGTCGCCGTCACAAATGGCGGCATCCACCATTGAGTCCCCGTGTACTTCGAGGACGAAAAGCTGGCCTCCCCCCGTCAATCGGGTTGGGAGCGTGAACACATCTTCCACTTGTTGCTCCGCAGTGATGGGTGTGCCAGCAGCAATTCGGCCGACAAGTGGCGCTGCCACATAGTCGCCCTCGGCGAGGGAAACCGGGATTGTCACTTCCGTGGGACGCAGTGCTTCCACAGCGGGTTCGCGCCGAAGATCAATGGCACGAGGGCGCCCCGCGTCGCGCTGTATAAATCCTTCACGTTCCAGTGCATCGAGGTGGTGCTTAACGGTTGATGGGGAGGTGAGGTTCACCGCCCGTCCAATCTCTCTGAGCGAAGGAGGGTACCCTCTTTCGTCCGTGAGGCTTCGAACGACACTCAGAATCTGTTGTTGCCTCTTTGTCAGAGTTGACTCATCAGACATCGCGGACCCCTTTCCGTTTCCGCCAGTTTAGGCGCAATTGTCACAGAAATGAAACATATGTTCGAGCGAGTCTTCTAAATGTCGGAACCTCTTGGTATCGTACAAGTGTTCGACGAACAACTGTTCGAAACTTGTCGGTGTGGAAGTTCATAGTTGCCACCGGTGTCAAAGGAGTAAGTGATGAGTGCGGTACCACTACTGGAGGTTTCAGGGACCTCGGCCGTTCCCTCAGAACGCCCGCGTCGAAGCGCCCTCGCAGCCCAGGTGTCTGTGTGGCCCGTGACGCAGGGGGGTGCGACCGTTGTCTCGATTGATGAAGCTCGTCGGCGGTTGCGACGGGAGACAGCGGGCAACGTCAGTGTTGACTCGGACGCGGCTACGGTGGCTGGTACCCGTGCGCCCATGGGGTCTGCAGCCGTTGCGGGAGCACGTAGCGCTGCTGAGGCTACCGGGACCGCTTCAAGCGTCCTGCCGCGGGTTGACTTCACCGCAGTAGCACTTCGGATTGTGGCGTGGAGCGTCGCAGTTGTCGTTGCCTTCTCGGTTGCTCTCGGCTTGGGACTGGCTCTCCGTCCCGCGCCCTATGGTGGTGAGACGTACGTGCACTCTGTAACTGCCGGGGAATCCGTTTGGGGCCTGGCTGAATCCCTTGGGTCAAGCCGGGCTTTAGAAGACGTGGTGGCTGACATTGTGTCGTTGAACGCACTCGATGCCAATGTTCTGCACCCCGGACAAGAACTATTGCTCCCAGCTGAGTGAAATGGTTTTGCAGGAACTCCCCGGACATCTTAGAGTCTTCCTACTGGCATCGCTGAGGTGCTAGCAATGATTTGGAGGGCCGCCTTGCACTGTCCGTTCTGTCAGAATGATGACACTCGCGTTGTCGACACCCGCGTTACCGATGATGGTGCAACAATACGCCGCCGCCGGGAGTGCAGTGAATGCAAGCGCAGATTCACAACACTCGAGACATCGTCGTTCTCTGTTGAGAAGCGCTCGGGTGTTGTCGAACCTTTCTCCCGCGACAAAGTGACGGTAGGCGTGCGGAAGGCATGCCAGGGTCGACCGGTTTCGGAACATGACTTGGCCATCATTGCGCAGCAGGTCGAAGAGGCCCTGCGGGTCAGTGGGCAGTCGACAGTCTCCGCAGATGAAGTCGGGAAGGCCGTGTTGCCGTTCCTGCGCGAACTAGACGAAGTCGCATACCTCCGGTTCGCTTCTGTCTACTCCTCATTCCAGTCTCTTGAAGACTTTGAACGCGCAATAGCCGACTTACGGCAACAGTAACGTAGTTGTGCCGGGCCTCCTACTGCTCGGAGGTGCTGCTGGCAGAGCCTTTCTCCTGGTCGTCCTCGTCTGTCTTCGTTGCCGGTGAAAGCAGCGCAGAGGCCCGTTCAGAAGCTTCGGATCTGGCTTGCGCGACCGACTCCTTCAATGCTGCGGCTGCCTGACCTACCTGCTCACTGAGCTCAGAAGCGGAGGCCCGCAAAGTTGGGAACCGCGCATCCAAGTTGCTCTGAAGCTCAGCAATCTGCTGTTGCACGGAACGCCGCATGACTTTGCCAATCTGCGACTTTGGAAGCTCTTGCAGAACCACAACTTGGCGCGGCAGTGCATAGTGAGCCAGAGACTTCTCCGCCCATTCACGTACGTCTGCGAGGGTCACCGACGCGCCACCTTCGAGAACCAGGGCCGCCACTACCTCTTCACCCTTGTTGCCCCCAGGCATACCAACCACAGCCACGTCAGCGACGCCCGGCATCATACGCACAACGTCTTCAACCTGGCTTGGGTACACGTTGAAGCCTCCCGAGAGGATTAGTTCCTTCCGGCGATCTTCCATGAAGACGAAGCCGTTCCGAACCTGCACTAGGTCACCGGTGAATAGCCAGCCATCACGAAGAACAAGCGCGGTCTCTTCAGGGTTGTCTAGATAGCCTTGGAAGACCTGGGGCCCTCGCGCGATCAACTCCCCAATTTGCCCCTCTTCAACATCGACTTCCGGGTTCTCCGGGTCGACAATCCGAATCTCCGTCGACGGCCACGGAATACCCAGGGCTCCCGGTATGCGATCATGCGACAGGGGAGAGCCAAGAATGATTGGCGATGCCTCGGTCATCCCGTAGCCCTCGACTACGTACCCAGTTGTGGCCTCCTCCCAGCGTTTCGAGAGTTCTTCAGAGAGCGGCATTGCCCCGGAAATTGTGTAGTTGATCGATGTCAAATCCACGTTGAGGTGGGGTGCCTCGGCTAGGAGACGGTCAAACATCGGGGGGACTCCCAAAAAGAAAGTGCAGGGGAGCCTCTTCTGGGAAAGCAACACCTGCGAGACATCGAACTTCGGGAAGATCGCAATTGTTGCACCCAGGCGAACTCCGGCTAGGAGAGTGACTGTGAAACCGTAAGCATGGAAGAACGGGAGAATGGAGTAGAAGACCTCAGCGCCCTCGCGAAGGGGTGACACCCAAGCGATTGCTTGGAAGACATTGGAGGCAAGATTCTTGTGCGAGAGGACGGCTGCCTTGGGTGTACCCGTGGTGCCGGACGTGTGCAACATGACCGCTGGATCGTCAGCATGGGCAGTTGCATCACCCATCCAGGGCTGCGCTTCACGCACCTCATGATCCCAAGAACGAACAAAATCTGGCACGGATGCGCCTAGGATCCTCTTCTTCTCTTTTACAGACTTGAGTGGAAGTCTCAGCAGCATGCGCGTAGTGCGGGAGAGCGCGTAGGCGAGGTTGACACCGAAGACCCGCACGTCTGAACCGAGAAAACCAAGCTTTTCAACGGTGTTCTGCCACGCGATGACGGTCTTGGACTTGTGTCGTGCAAACTCACTCTTCAGTTCCTCTTCGGGAGCGGGCGGGTTGTGTTCGACCGACACCGCACCTACCAGGGCAATCGCGAAGACCGCGACAACATGTTGGGGGCAGTTGGGCATTATGAGCGCAATGTGGTCGCCTTGCTTCACACCTGAATCACGCAGGACGCTCGCTGCTTGGCGGACTTGGTGAACCAGCTCCTCATAGGTTGTTTGCTGGCTGAGGAAGTCCAGGGCAATCCGCTTGGGATAGTACGCAGCGGTGTCGAAGAGGAAGTCGCAGATCAACGTTGACCCGGAGTCCGTGAAGTATGGGACACCCGGAGCGTAGCCCTGGCGTAGTTGTTCTGTCAGGTTCATAGTGCCTCCATGCTCGACTGTGTTTGATGGTAGCTGCTTACCCACACACAGGTCACCGACCTGGTGGTATTGGCTATTACCTAATGGGAAAGTACCGCATTCTCACCGAGGACGATGACGATCCAATGAGTTCGAGGGCGTGTTCGCTCAGGGGTGAGCGCAGATCCGTGATGGCGTAACCCAGTGACCCCGAGGTCGCCAGTGCCTGGCCTTCGACGTTGACACCCTCCTGCGCGAAGACGTCGTTGAGTCGAGCCATGACACCCGGCGTGTTGTGGTGAACAAAGCAGAGTCGTTGGGCGCGTGGCGAGGAAGCAGGCAGACTCAAGTTGGGGAGGTTGACGCTGAGCGTAGTCGATCCACGGGAGAGGTATCCCTGGACTTTTCCCGCCACGAATACGGCAATATCATGCTGGGCTTCAAGCGTTGAGCCACCGATGTGGGGAGTGAGGATCACGTTGTCCAATCCCGCGAGTTCCGACGTGAAATGGTCCCCGTTTGCCTTCGGTTCCTCAGGAAACACGTCGACGGCGGCACCCAGAAGGTGACCGCTCTCAAGTGCGCTGCGAAGTGCATTAACGTCGACGGTGAACCCACGTGACAGATTGATGAAGACTGCGCCAGGCTTCATCATGGCAAACTCACGTTCGCCAAGCAGGCCGGTGTTTGAAAGGCTACCGTCGACGTGCACCGAGACGATGTCAGCCTCCCGCAGCACCTCTTCCATGCTTGCGGCGGGGTGGGCGTTGCCGAGGGCGAGCCTCTCGGCAATGTCGTAGAAGATTACGCGTAACCCGAGCGCCTCAGCCAGGACAGAAAGCTGTGTGCCGATGTTGCCATATCCGATAATCCCCAGTGTCCGCCCTCGAATTTCGTGAGCGTGATCAGCGGACTTGTCCCATACTCCCTTGTGCAGGCGGCTGTTCTTCACGGTGAGACGGCGCGTAAGGGCAATAATCTCGCCGATCGCTAGTTCAACCACGGACCGCGTGTTGGCATAAGGGGCGTTGAATACGGGGATCCCACGTTCGGCCGCGAACTCCGTAGCGATCTGGTTGGTGCCAATGCAGAACGCTCCCACAACTTCCAGTTTTGGTGCGTGCGCAAGGACTTTGCGCGTCACTTCCGTCTTGGATCTGATGCCGAGGACGGAGACACCATCCAGTGCTGCGATGAGGTCGTCTTCATCAAGGCTGCCGTGAACGACCTCGACCTCGTAGTTGTCTCGCTTCAGAAGCTCGGCGGCAATTGGGTGGGGATTTTCAAGAAGTAGAACTTTGGTCACCAGAGCATTGTGCCGAAGTCCTTCAGCATTTGCAGGATGGTCCCGACTAGTGGCCTGCTTCTGGGTGCCATTCGTCAGAAACACTAGTTACAGCTTTCGCCCAAGCTCGTGGCAGTTCAGTCGAACGAACCGAATGGAGTCGTTTCGTGCAACGGGTCATTGCAACGAAAAGGTCCCCGGGCCCGTCGGAGAGGATTTCTGTTGGTTCAACAACTATGGTCGTGTCGAACTCCAAACCCTTTGCTCCCGCCACGCTCAGCACACTGACCCGGTGATCGAGGGCGGTGGAACCGAAAATGTCACCGCGCCAACGGTGTGCTCGCTCGTCAGCGACAAGCACGCCGATTCGACCCATCCCGTGGCCCGTGGTCGCGTCGAGGAGGCTTTCCTCCTGTGCCACCACGTCCTGCACAGCCTTCCAGAGGGGATCTTCCTCCCGGTCACCGTTTGTGTCACCACCTTGAACAACAGTGTCTGCCAGGGCGTCCTCGACCTCACGAGCAGATGTCAGTGGATACAGTGGCGGTTGTCCGAGGTCGGAGAGAACCTGCTGCGCAAGCGTGGTGACAGTCGCCGGTGTTCTGTAGGAAACGGTGAGAATGAACTCCGATGACAGTCCACGCTTGGCTGGACCCAGTGCTTTCTCCCAGTTTGCGGGACGTTGGTGCCCGCGCGCTTGGTCGAGGTCGCCCACGACTGTGAATGAGCGAGCCGGACAGCGCCGCAGGAGCGCGTGCCATGCCATGGGAGAGAGGTCCTGTGCCTCATCGACAACGACATGCCCATACGTCCAAGTGCGGTCTGCAACGGCCCGCTCGGCAAGGGACGTCCATTCCCGTTCCCCGCGGGCACGTTCGGCGAGCACCTCGGCTGACACTATCCCCCCACCAAGGTTCTGCCCCTCCATGGCCATGCGAACTCGTTCCAGTTCCTCGTTCTCCAGTGCAGCGCGATTGCGGCGTTTCTGATTGAGTAGTTCCTCGGAAGTTCCAAGCAGCTCCTCTAGCTCATCGAGAAGAGGAACGTCGGCGACCGTGAAGGGGGCATCCCACGGTCGGGAAACCAACAGCTGTTCACGCGCCGAGAGCCCGCGGGCAACCCGTCGTAGCAGATCAGGTTTTGTGTAGAGGCGGCTCAGAAGATCGGTCGCCCTCGTCGGCATCCAGCACAGATTTATCTCTCTGCGCACGTCGCGACTGGAGCGGACGGACTCCCGCCACCAGTCAAGGTCTTCCGAATCGGGATCTGCACCGGCAACTTGTCTAACGAGGACGTCTATTAGGTCGAGGGCGAATCCCGTGCGTGCGACGTTGTGCGGTTTGCCGCTTCTGCGAGCGCGGCTCCGCGCCGCCGCCACATCCGCCGGGGTCAGCGTGGCTGTTTTGCCACCTATCGAGAAGGCCTTTGTCTCTGCAGGTAGGCGTTGAAGGTCGCGCACCGCTGCCTTCGCAGTCTCTATCCAAGCGGTCTTGCCTTTGACAAATGCAACTTCCGAGGGGTCCGTTTCGACCGCATGGATACCCGGCACCAGTTCACCCATTGGAATCGACACGACCCCGTTTTCTCCGAGGGAGGGGAGAACCTGCTCGATGTAGCGCAGGAAAATCCGCGACGGACCGACGATCAGAACTCCAGATCGCTCCAGGCGCTCGCGGTGCGTGTAGAGCAGGTACGCCGCGCGGTGTAGAGCAACAGCCGTCTTTCCTGTGCCGGGGCCGCCCTGAACAACGACGATTCCCTGATCATCGGAGCGGATGATCGCATCCTGCTCGGCCTGAATCGTTGCAACTATGTCACTCATGTGGCCGCCACGGGCAGATGCAAGAGCCGACATAAGAGCGCCTTCACCCTGGAAAGTCATCCCCTGGTCAGTTGCGGCATCGACGTCAAGAACGTCGTCCTCGATCCCCGTTACAACGCTTCCTGATGTGGCGATGTGACGACGTCGTACGACACCTGATGGTGTGACGGCGGTCGCCTGGTAGAAAGGACGAGCAGCCGGCGCGCGCCAGTCGATAAGGAGACGACCCCCCGTTGAGTCCGGCAGGCCTGCGCGGCCGATGTAGTGGGTGCTGGCGTCCGTCATATCGACACGGCCAAACACCAGGTGGTCTTGGATCTGCTCCAGACGCATGGCCTGATCGCCAAAATGAGAGGCCTGGGCATCACGCTCGGTTCGAGCCTGGGGTGAACCCCAGGCGCCCTGAGCCTCGATACGGCGCTGCGCTTCCCGGTAGTCGGTCCTCATGGAATCAAGAACCGAGTAGGCGTGACTCACGAACTCTTGTTCTTGCGTCAAATCGTCTTCTCGATTGGGAAGATTGGGAGTCTCGGTGTTCAAACTCGCTCCTTACCGGCCGAAAAATACCAAGTGTCCATTATTCCCTAAACGTGGACCGGACGGCACCCGGAGGTTTTGTGACTCTTAGAGAGTTCAGTTCACCTTCCAGCGCAATGTTTGTTGAGTTCCTCGCCGAATCAGGGAGGCAACGAGTACGGTGAAAGGGAACACTAGGACTGGTGACCGGGAGGGGAGCATCATGGCGCGTATTGAAGACCTTTACACAAAAGGACCTGCCGCCGGTTCAAAGGCGCCAATCCTGATTGCTCATTTTGAGGGCGCCATGGATGCTGGTTCAGCCGGTACCTTGGCTGTGGTTCAGCTTCTCACTTCGCTGTCGCCAGAACGTGTCGCCACTTTTGACACCGATCTGTTGATCGATTACCGCTCCCACCGCCCTGTTATGGAGGTTGACGAGTGGGTGACGACTGACATGTCGGAGCCTGAGATCGCCCTCGACCTCGTACACGATGACGCCGGGACCCCGATCTTGCTACTTCATGGTCCGGAGCCGGATGCTCGCTGGAAGTCTTTCCGTGATGCTGTCGGCACTCTGGCGGAGGAAGCCGGCGTTGAAGCAATCTTTTCGTTCCACGGATTGCCAGCCGCAGTTCCCCATACCCGCCCCGCCACAGTGCACCTGCAGAGCACGGATCGCGACGTGATTCCGCAGCAGCCACTGATGGGGGGCACCGCTCGATTCCCGGCACCACTGACATCATTCCTCCAGTACCACCTTCATCTTGAAGGCGTCACTGGCGCAACGCTGCTTGCGACAGTGCCCTATTACCTCTCTGATGTGACATTCCCCAGAGCATCGTCGGCACTGTTGAGGCGTCTAGCGGAGATCGCTGACCTGCAGCTACCTATTGGTGACCTTGAGAGAGGGGCGGACGAGGACGCGAGCCAGGTGGAAAGACTTCTTGAAGTCAACCCCGACCTGCAACGCACTGTTCAGGGTCTTGAACAGCACTTCGACTCGATCTCACTGGCTGCAGCCGAGGGAATCGAGATTGATTCCGTGATGCGCGGGGAGGAAGCAGAGGATGCAACCTCACAGTTGGAGGCGGTCCTGCCTGGATGGGATGACTTGACTGGCATTGATCAAGCCGTGTTTCCCGAGGCCGAACGGATGGATAGTACGCCAACGGACTCCATGGCGGATGCGATCGGTGACGCAATCGAGAGCTACTTGAAGACACGCTCCAAGCAGAAGCCAGCAAGCGAGCAGAGACTCCCAGGATCAACTGGCGACGACGCGAACTCTGAAGGTGTGGAGGACGGAGCTGGCGTGTCTCGACCTCGGCCAAGACACCGTGCGCCAAACGTGTGGGAGCTGGATCGCCTGCCCGAAGAGCCAGATGAGCCTCCCTTCAAGGAAGGTCCCGTGGACGAGGGCGGTGCGTAGTTCCCTAGTGGTCGATTGGTTGGGCGCCACCCAGCCAACGCCTCACCTCATCGGTTCGGTAGAGACGTGCAGGCAGGGGCAGCCGTCGCAGCACCCGGTCTAGTTCGTCAAAGTCAGGTAGCAGGCCAACCCACCCCGCTACGACGAGGTTACCGCCGCGGTCACCTCGCCACACTTTTGGGTCTGTCACAACAGTTGTCACGGCGAAGATGTCGAGGACGGTTGCCACTTCCTCCTTTGACGGCGCGGTCCTGTCCCTGCCGACATTGACAAGGTAGACGCCTTCGTCCAGGAGACGCGATGCGACCAGGTTCGTCCACTTGCGAGTTGTCAGGTGGCGGGGAGTTCGGGGGCCAACAAACGCGTCACGAACGATGACGTTGTACTTGGCTCCAGATCCAGCGAGAACTTGCTCTGCGTCTCCTACTCTCAACTTGAGTCGAGGTTTCCTCTTGATACCGGCGGCCCGACCAACGACTTCTACGAGCTCAGGGTCCACTTCAACGGCAACCTGTGACATTGCCGGATGCTTGGCTTCCCATGCGAGGGGGAGTGCGCAGGCGCCGGCTCCGCCGTGGAAGGCGCGCAGATGCGGGATGGACCATGCTTCATTAGCCATGTCCAAGAGCACGTCCATATGTTGCAGGTATTCAAACTCAATGGTCTTTGGGCGACTGAGGTCAATGACGGATTGTTCGATTCCCGACGCGCTGACCCTAAGAGAGGAGCCGGTGGTGGATATCTCCGTGCCCATCCGCGTCACCGAATGGGGGAGGGCAGTTCTCTTTTGTACCTTGGCCACTGCCTTACCCTACATAGTCTCAAGTGATCGTGAAATGTCGGAGGTACTAGCTACGGTGTAGGTGGGTAAGGAGGTGGAAGCAATGTCAGTCTCACCGCGGGGCAAAGTACACAGTCAGTGGGGTGGTGACGACAGTGAGGCTCCGATTCTCCACGTCGACATGGACAGCTTCTTTGCCTCGGTAGAGGTGTTACAGAACCCAGCACTCCGGGGACTGCCGGTTATTGTGGGCGGCATTGGAGTCCGCGGCGTTGTCACTGCCGCAACTTATGAGGCGAGGGCGTTTGGAGTCCGTGCGGGTATGCCGATTGGGCGCGCCCGCGCACTCTGCCCAGCGGCTGTCTTGCTCCCTGGGCGTCACGACCTCTATGGCACCTACTCCAAACAGGTGATGGAAGTGCTGCACAGCGTGACTCCACTGGTGGAACCAATCAGTATTGATGAGGCTTTTCTGGATGTCAGCGGTGCTCGCCGCCAGTTTGGCTCGCCCGTGGAAGTTGGCGGCCTCATTCGAACAAGAATCCGTGAGGAAGTGGGCCTTCCCGCTTCGGTTGGCATTGCGGCAACGAAGAGCGTGGCAAAGATCGCTTCTGCGCACGCGAAGCCCGATGGTCGTTTGCTCATACCAAAGGACCGGACACTTGACTTCCTTCATCCCCTTCCCATCGGGGCGCTGTGGGGCGTTGGAAAGAGGACGGGGGAGGTTCTGCGGGTACGTGGCATCGACACAGTTGGTCAGTTGGCGAATGTGCCGATTCGTGACTTGGCGCAATGGATTGGCAATGCCAGTGCCCAGCACCTCAATGCGTTGGCATGGGGGGTTGATGACAGGGCAGTGTCGACAAGGGAACGGGAGAAGTCGATTTCCACGGAAAGAACCTTCGAGGTGAATGTGACATCGCCAGAGGTTCTCAAGGCCTTTATCCTCAGGGCAGCTCACGATTGCGCCAGACGGCTACGAAAGATGGGCCTCCTTGCATGGACGGTTACCGTAAAGGTTCGCGACCAGAAGTTCAATACCACTGCTCGATCCAAGACTCTCTTAGCACCTACTGACGTTGGCCGTGAGATCGCTCAGGTCGCGACTTCTTTGATTGAGATGCGCTCGCTGCCATCGGGTGGTGTTCGCCTAGCGGGTGTGGGCGTCTCCTCATTGGTCGGGGGTGACGGAGGGGTTCCTACGCTGTTAGATGAAGACCCGCGTCCGCGGGTGGCTGAACTGGCAATGGATGCTGCTCAAGAGCGATTTGGAGCGGGTGCGGTCATGCCGGCATCGCTCCTTCCGGGTAAGAAGTAGCACCCCGGTGCGTGTAGATGGAAAGCATGGTTAGTTGGGGCGTCGGGATCCGGGTAGACTAGGTAGTGATATTGGGGAACCGAGTTGATGTGGGACAGGGGGTAAGTGATGGCTCTTTCAGAGTATGAGAAGCAGATTCTGGCTGAGATGGAGCAGCACTTACGTCAGCAGGATCCCGATCTTGCAGACACGATGGCCTCATCATTGCCGGAGCCGGAGAAGGCTCCGGAGCGCGCCCCGTCAGCACCTCTTTCCCCGCGTCGCATTGCCCTTGGTTCGATCCTTGCGGCAGTCGGCCTTGCGGTAGTTCTGCTCGGGGTGACAATCGGGGTGGCGCTATGGACAATCCTTTTGGGTGTAGCTGGTTTTGCGTGCATGGTAGGCGGTGTTCTCTTGGCTTTGAGCACTGACAAGAATGCCCTACCCACAAATGATGGCGTTCGGCAAGCGCAGAAGGCCCCCAAGATCTCGAAAGAAGAGCGGGATGCGCAACGTCGCGAACGGTGGCAGAACCGAGGGCAGTAGCGGCGAAGAACTGGAAACTAGGAAGCCAACTGAGATTTCAGTTGGCTTTTTCTGTGCCTACTTCCCGGCGTGCTTCGAGCAGGCGGTGGCGCCCAGGCGGGTGCAAGCCAGTCCTCCGGGGCCCAAGTATCCCCAGATTTCGAGAACTACCCCCACTTTCCTCCCCCCATGGTTGAACAGGGAATACTCAAAAGACTATTGGCCAAAATCTGAGAAATAACGGCGTCAAGGGATACAAGTGGAGGGAAGTGGAGTATTGTGGACAGATCGAGAGGGGGTGGGGTGTGTTCCTGGGTACCTATGAACCAAAGATGGATGAGAAGGGCCGGGTCATCCTGCCTGCGAAGTTCCGCGATCAGCTTGCCGACGGCCTCGTAATTACCCCCGGTCAAGACCGCTGTCTCTACGTGGTTTCAGCTGCAGAGTTCTCTCGGATGGTTGATGATCTCGCAAAATCGCCAAGTGCCTCGAAGAATGCGCGCGACTATATTCGCGTGCTGATGTCGGGCGCCTCAGATGAGGTTCCCGACAAGCAGGGGCGCATCACAGTCCCACCACGACTTCGCATGTATGCCGGGTTATCCCGGGACCTCATCGTCGTAGGTGTCGGCACCCGAGCTGAAATTTGGGATGCGGAAGCCTGGAACCGTTATCTCTCCGCTCAAGAAGAGGCCTTCTCCCAGTCCGTTGAGGAGGTTATTCCAGGAATGTTTTAGCTTCGCGCGGGCACTGGGACGCGCTCTGACTTCACTTCCCCGTTGTCAGAACCGACCAGTGCCCACCGCGACCACTCAGATAGTGACCTCAAGCAGACAGCCCGAAGTTCAGAGAGGAAGACAATGACGGACACCGCTGTGAAGCACACACCGGTCATGTTGGCTCGTTGCCTTGACCTCTTGGCCCCCGCGTTTGAGGTTGCTTCTCCCCTCATGGTCGACGCGACAGTCGGACTCGGGGGGCACACGGAGGGTGCTCTCAAGAGATTTCCCTCCCTCACAGTCATTGGTATCGACCGAGATCCCGTGGCTTTGGAGTTGGCTTCGGCGAGACTTGTGCCCTTTGGGAACCGCTTCAGGCCGTTCCAAGGAACGTACGATCAGATCGGCGACGCGCTCGACGGACAGCTGGCCAATGGAATCCTGATGGATCTCGGGGTTTCTTCGATGCAACTGGACGAGGTCGAGCGCGGGTTCTCCTACGCTACGGACGCTCCCCTTGATATGAGGATGGACGCAACATCTGGCGAGAGCGCCGCAGAACTGCTTTCCCGCATTGATCGCAATGACCTAGTGAGAATCCTGCGCAGGTACGGAGACGAGAAGTTCGCGCCTCGTATTGCAGACCTCATTGTCCAGCGTCGCGAGATGGAGCCGTTGCAGACAACGGGACAGCTAGTTGACATAGTGCGGACTGCGATACCGGCACCTGCGCGGCGCACCGGTGGTAACCCTGCCAAGCGAACCTTCCAGGCAATCCGAATCGCAGTCAACGATGAGCTGGCAATTCTGGAGGAGGCGATCCCTGCTGCCCTCTCAAACCTCGCTGTCGGAGGACGTCTTGTCGTCGAGGCATATCAGTCTCTTGAAGATCGCATAGTCAAGGACTATTTCAATGCGGGAGCGAATCCCAGGCTTCCGGCTGGTCTCCCAATGACCGCTGACGAAGTTGATGCCCACAGGACTCTGCGCTTGCTCACACGAGGTGCCGAACGGGCTTCAGAATCTGAGGCAAATACCAACCCTCGCTCAATTCCGGTGCGCCTGCGCGCCGCCGAACTTCTGACTCAGTGGAGGCATGATGTCCGCTAGCGCACAGCCAGTTCCTCCTCAGTCGACGCTGAGTGTCGCTCCGGGGATATCGTCCTCCACCCGCATTCAAGTTGTCGCCGGACAGAAAATCAACGTACGCGCTTCTGCATGGCCCTTTATCCTCATTGCGAGTCTTCTGGTGATCCTAACCATTGCCTTGCCTATGGTTGTCAATACGCAAATGGCTCAGAGGGCCTACGAGATTCGCGATCAACACGTCCAGCTGGCAGAAATCAACGCGCGGGTTGAGACCATGGAAGCAGAGCTGTTGGTTGTCTCCTCGCCCCAGAAACTTGAGGAGAAGGCGAACGCCATTGGTTTGGTTCGTTCTGGGAGTATCGGTGCAGTCACCCTTGAGACCAGAACGGTCGAGGGCGGAGAGGCTGCCCAATGACCGACCGACCTGCCCCTTCGAGCAGACGCACTGCTGCTCGACGGTCCCGATCGATACTCATCGTTGCAGTCGTGTTTCTACTTGTTGCTGCAGCACAGCTGTTCATGATTCAGATTGTGCGTGGGGATGAACTGGCTGACCAGGGTCGCGTGGTCCGCACTTCGGCCAGTGCGATTCAAGCCCCCCGCGGCTCAATCGTTGATGCTGATGGCGTGGTCTTAGTGGAGTCGCGTATCACCTACCACATCGCGGCGAATCAGAAGGCACTCCTCGAGTATCGCAATGTGGATGACAACGGCGTGATTGTTGGCCGGGGGCCCGCTGAGGCCGCTCGCCAACTGGCGCCGATTTTGGGTATGGATGTAGCTGAGCTCGGGGGCATGCTCCTAGGCGATAGTACCTACCAGTACCTAGCGAAGAATGTTGAGCCTGATACCTACCGAGAGATCCGGCGGCTGGGAATCTACGGGATCGAATGGGAACCTTCCTTCGATCGCCTCTATCCCGGGGGTTCCCTCGCGGGTACGGTCTTGGGTAGTGTCGATGTCGCGGGGGACGGCAACTCCGGCCTCGAACTGATATTTCAAGACGAGTTGACCGGAGAGTCCGGTGAGGAATCCTATGAGATTGGGCCGACCGGCGCGGTGATTCCTGGAGCGAAGGTTGTCTCGAAAGAGGCACAACCCGGCGACACGGTGAACACTACCCTTGTGGCAGACCTACAATATGCGGTCCAAAGTGAACTGGACGCAGCGGTTGACATGTACGGTGCAGAGTGGGGAGCTGCCGTGGTAATGGATGTCGCGAGTGCGGAGATTCTTGCACTCGCAGACTCTGACACCACCACTCCGGAGGATGGTCCGCAGGCCTCAAGGGCGGTCCAGATGGTTTACGAGCCAGGGTCCGTGGGAAAGATCTTCACATTTGCTGGCGCACTGGAACGCGGTGTGATAACGCCCGAGTCAACCTTCACAATGGCCGACAAGTACACGACTTCCAACGGGCAAACGTTCAGCGACATGGTTCCCCATGAGACTTTCACGAAGACTGCAACCGGGATCATTGCCCAATCCTTGAACACAGGGACCGTGATGATCGGTGAGCAGATTCCGGCTGAGGATCGCTACGACCTAATTCGACGCTTCGGCCTCGGGGAGAAGACCGGGGTGCAGTTGGCGGGCGAATCAGCTGGAATTCTCAGTAGTCCTGAGGACTGGGATGGTAGAACCTTCTACACAACGACCTTTGGGCAGGGATACGCTGTCAACGCAGTCCAAGCCGCCTCGGTCATGGCAACTTTGGGCAACGGTGGGGTGCGAATCGCGCCGACCCTCGTATCGGGGTTCACGGCTCCGGACGGCACCGTGCGAGAGCTCGACCGGGGGGTTCCGACTGAAGTTGTTAAACCTGAAGTTGCCCAGACCCTGGTGAAAATGCTTGAGTCTGTTACCAACGGTGGTTCGGGGTATCTGGCAAATGTTGACGGCTACCGTGTCGCGGCGAAGACGGGTACATCGGAGATAGGCACCGGCGGAACAATCGCGAACATGGTGGCGCTTTTCCCGGCGGACAACCCGCAGGTGGCCATTTCGACGATCCTCTACAAGCCAACGGGTCTGTACAAGGCGAGCGAAACTGCCGCGCCGCTTGTGCATCAGATCGTGACGGACTGCATACGCGTGCTGGGGATCCCTCCGTCAAAGGAAGCACCTGTGTTGTTTCCTAGTGAACCAGGGGCATGAGACACTACCCGTACTATTGAAAGCATGAGGATCTGTGCGGATAGTTTCGTGCAATGAAGAGCCTGCTGAGGAGGCGTGATGTTTCGCTCGCTTGAGTGGATTGCAGCCGTGACCGAAGGTGAGACCCACTTGCTGGGCCACACTGCGGACGATCTACCAAACGGTGTCGACGTTAGCCTGGCGACCACGGATTCTCGCGAATGCGTGGCCGGTTCCCTTTACTTTGCCAGGGTTGGCGAAACGAGTGACGGGCATAGCTACTTGCGCCAGGCAGCAGATGCGGGAGCAGTTGCAGCTGTGGTTGAGCGCGCTTCAGATTCGGTGTCGATTCCCCAGGTTGTCGTTAGGGATTCGACGGTTGCTCTGGGAAGGTTGGCGAAAGCGCATCTCGCTGACTTGCGGGGCCGAGGATCAATCCGCGTCGTGGGTATTACTGGATCTGCAGGTAAGACGACTGTTAAGGACCTTCTGGCCCGTGTGTTGGGACGTTCGGGTCCTACGGTTGCCCCCATTCTTTCCTTCAACAACGAGGTCGGGTGCCCGCTGACCATTCTCAAGGGTGACGAAGACACACGGTTCATGGTTCTGGAGATGGGCGCATCAGGACCGGGTCATATCCGTTATCTGACAGAGATTGCACCGTTGGATACCGCGATTGAACTGATGGTTGGCCGCGCCCACCTAGGCGGATATGACTCGCTAGAGAGCCTGATTGCTACGAAGCGCGAGCTCGTTGAGGGCCTTGTCCCAGATGGTGTTGGCATCCTCAACGCGGATGACCCAACTGTGGCTGGAATGGCTCAGGCTTGCCCCGGAGAGGTGTGCTTCTTTTCTGCTGCAGGGCTGGAAGATGCCCAGGTAAGAGCCACATTGGTGCAGGTTGAGGCCGACGGAGCTCCGAGTTTTGTTCTTGAAACCCCCGATTTTCGAGGGCGGGTGAAGCTTCGCCTTGTCGGCCGCCACCAGGTTAGCAATGCGCTCGCAACTGTTGCCTGCAACTACGTCCTTGGTCGGTCCACCATTACCGCTGTTCGTGAACTTGAGGTCGCGGGTGCCGTATCACCACATCGTATGGACATGACTGAGGGTCTGCGTGTGGCAACGACCGATGGCAAAGATGTGGTCGTAACAATGATCGATGACGCATACAACGCGAACCCGGACTCGATGGCGGCTTCGTTTGGTGCCGCGACGTCGCTCAGGAATGGTCGACGGCTGGTTATGGTACTTGGTGAAATGCTCGAGTTGGGAGAACACTCAGCAGAGATTCACCGCGAGGTCGGTAAAGCTGTCGCGGCTGCCAATCCCGACGTGCTGATCACTGTCGGGGTGGGAGCTTCACCACTTCATGAGTCTGTCGATGCGGGTGTTTCGAAGTTTGAAACAGAGGATTCCCAAGGCGCACTCGGCGCACTGAGGGGTGCCATGAGAGACGGCGACCTTGTTCTCTTGAAAGGATCGTACGGTTCTGGCGTGTGGGAAATCGCGAATGCACTTCGTGCGACAGCGTAGGATCATGGCGGTGGACATGTACGACCAGGCAAACGGAGGTTAGTCGATGATCGGTGTGATTGTCGCATTTGCGGCCGCGCTCCTAGCCAGTCTTTTTGGGACACCTGTCCTCATTAAGTTCCTAGTCAAGAAGCAATACGGGCAGTTCATCCGCCAGGATGGGCCAACAGCGCACTTTACGAAACGCGGAACACCCACGATGGGCGGCATCGTCATAATTATTGCGGTGCTGGTTGGGATCTTTGTGGGATTCGCCTTCAATGGTTCCCTTCCCACCTACTCTGTTTGGCTGCTAATTCTGCTCACCACAGGCTTAGGTTTCGTCGGTTTTCTCGATGACTTCATCAAGATTCGCAACCATCGAAGTCTCGGCTTGAATCCCATTGGCAAGATCATTGGCCAGGTCGGCATCGCCACCCTCTTCGGCGCACTGCTCCTCCTGAA
The DNA here is from genome assembly GCF_014525425.1 of Schaalia sp. JY-X159. Taxonomy (NCBI): domain Bacteria; kingdom Bacillati; phylum Actinomycetota; class Actinomycetes; order Actinomycetales; family Actinomycetaceae; genus Schaalia; species Schaalia sp. JY-X159. Next base: position 63,095 of record NZ_JACEXI010000001.1, read on the forward strand.
CCCCAACTCACTGGGACGAACTCCAGGCTCCACGGAGATCTCCATTGTCCGCGGGGTATCCCTTAACCTCGCCTTCGCCGGTGTAGTCTTCGGCGTCATCCTTTTCCTGCTGTGGATCAACTTCCTTGTTGCTGCCTGGTCAAACGGCGTCAACCTCACTGATGGACTCGACGGACTGGCGACGGGCGCATCGATAGGGGCTTTCTCCGCTTATGTCATCATTTCGTTCTGGCAGTACAGTCAGGCATGCTCCCGTCACACCGGGGGGATGAACGTGTGCTATGAAACTCGCGACCCGCTTGGTCTCGCAATTTTCGCGGCTGCCGTGGTGGGCGCGCTGATCGGCTTCCTCTGGTGGAACTCTTCACCCGCGCAAATCTTCATGGGAGATACCGGTTCCCTGGCATTGGGTGGTGCCTTTGCCGGTCTGTCAATAATGTCCCACACAGAACTTGTCGCCGTCATAATCGGTGGTCTCTTCGTGGTTATTGTCTTGTCGGACGTCATTCAGATTGGCAGCTTCAAAGCCACCGGTAAACGTGTTTTCAAGATGGCTCCGCTGCATCATCACTTCGAGCTGTCGGGATGGAAAGAAGTAACGATTGTTACGCGGTTCTGGATCATCTCTGCACTGTTTGCCGCACTCGGGGTGGGCCTCTTCTACCTCGAGTGGGTCTCGGGTCTCCAATGACGCACCCCAAAGCGGCAGTCGTCGGGCTTGGCGTCTCTGGACGGGCTGCTGTGGAACTTCTGTACGAGGACGGATATGCGGTCACGGTATTTGACCAGTCCGCAACTGAGGCCCCAGAGTCACTGCGTGAATGCCTGACATCCGTGGTCGTGATTGCTGATCCCGTGAAGTTGGGAGAAGCGATTTGTGCGCTGGAGCCTGCGGTCGTAGTTCTGTCACCCGGAGTACCTGGGACTTCCCCTATCGCGAGTATTCCGCAACAGCGTGGGATTGACGTGATTGGAGAGGTTGAGCTTGCCTACCGCCATAGGTCGCTCCAACCGGGGGGAGCCAAGTGGCTTGCGGTGACCGGGACAAACGGGAAGACCACGACGGTGGGAATGGTCGAGGCTATCCTTCGAGCAGCCCACGTTGACGCGATTCAGACTGGAAACGTGGGCTATCCGGTCGCGAAGGCAGTTGCAGAGGGTCACGAAGTGCTTGTCGCAGAACTGTCGTCTTTTCAGCTGGCAACCACGGCAACGTTGGCTCCTTGGGCAAGTATCTGCCTGAATGTTGATTCCGACCATTTGGATTGGCACGGAAATGTTGCCGCGTACCGGGCTGCGAAGGCGCGCGTGTACGACAGGGTGCGCAAGGCCAGGTTTGCATTTGCAGATGATGAGGTCACAGCTGAGATGGCCGTGCAGTGCAATGACTGCTCAGACTCCTCCTTGGTCCCATTGACCTTCGGGGTGGTTGCCTCCGGCGACATTGGAATCGCCGATGGCTTCCTTATTGACTTCGCCTTCATAGATTCACCCGAGGATGAGCCAGTCATTGCGGACCTGCGGCAAGTTCCTCTCCTGAGTGGCGCTTTGACAAGGCTTGACGGCGCCTCGTCTCCCCTTGTGCGGGATGCGCTGGCCGCTGCTGCACTAGCCAGGTCTCTCGGAGTCAGCGGTGAGGACATTGTCGCGGGTCTCCAGACCTTCCAAATGGCCCCACACCGATACGCCCTCGTACCAACTGGTGACGGGCGCTACTGGGTTGATGATTCGAAAGCTACAAATGTTCACGCAGCACGGGCCGCTTTGAACAACGTTGTAGCAGGTACGGCGGTGTGGATCGTGGGGGGTGACGCAAAAGGGCAGGACCTCTCTGCCCTAATCGCGGAGGCCGCGAAAGACGTAAAGGCAGCCGTGGTGATTGGAGCAGAGCAAGAAGGCCTCCTTGAGTTGTTCAAACGCTACGGACCCGATCTTCCAGTTGTGAGTGTCCCCGGAATGGGTCCAGTTGAATCTTGGATGAAGGACGCTGTGCGCGCCTGCGACCGAATTGCCGAAGTTGGCGATACCGTATTGCTTGCGCCTGCCTGTGCATCTTGGGATCAGTTTGCGAGCTACTCGCAGAGGGGGGATGTGTTTCGGGAGGCAGTCACGGATGTAGTCGGAGGCAAGGGGTAGGGACATGGCTTCAGAGGCCACGCAGAAGCGTCCACTGCTTCAGCGGGTTCCAAAGATACGCTTCGGCTCACCAAGCCCACAGAATGCCCAGCCATCACCCGTGGCCACGTACTATCTGATCCTTGTTCCTGCTGTTTTCCTGGCACTCTTTGGTTTGCTGATGGGGTTCTCGGCATCTGCCGTTACCAACATCGCGCAAGGTGTCAATCCGTATGTGCCGTTCGTCAAGACGCTCGGCATTGCTCTCCTTGCCCTCGCGGCTGCCGTGGGGGCGACGCTCATCCCACCGCGTGTGTGGCGCGCGCTGGCACCGTTACTGTTTGTGATCGGCCTAGCCTTGCAGGGGGCCGTCTTCTTCGTGGGAATCAGCGAAGGTGGAAACACCAACTGGCTACCAATCCCTGGCACCGGCCAGGTGATTCAACCTTCAGAGTTCCTCAAGCTTGCCACCTGCCTCATGCTGGGACGCATGTTGAGTATGAAGACCACCGATCTGAACAACTGGAAGCAGGTTGTTCTTTTTGGTCTTGCTCCCGTACTAGTCGCCATGGCTGCAGTCATGGTTGGCGGTGACATGGGGACGATGCTCATCTTTGTCGGTATTGGTTTTGGAGCACTCTGGGTTGCGGGCGTTCCCGGCAAATGGTTCGGGATGATGGCGGTAGCGGGGGGTGCACTGGCAGTCCTCCTTGTGGTTGTCAGCCCGTCGAGGACTAGGAGAGTCCTCGAGTTTCTTCCAGGATTTGGCACCCCACCGGACCCCTCCGCACCGACCCAGACCGACCATGGGCTATGGGCATTGGGTGCGGGAGGCCTGACCGGCCTGGGCCCCGGAGCATCTAGGGAGAAGTGGAATTACCTCCGGGAGGCCCACACTGACTTCATCCTTGCCATTGTGGGGGAGGAGTTTGGGTTAATTGGGACCCTTACCCTGTTGGCGTTACTTGGGCTCCTGATCTACGGAGCTCTGCGCCTTGCTTCGAATGCCCAGTCACGCTTCATAAGTATCTCGGCCGGAGGCATAGCTACGTGGTTGACGTTGCAGGGGCTACTAAACATAGGTACCGTCACGGGCTTGGCGCCTGTAATCGGCGTGCCGTTCCCGCTGGTGTCCTACGGGGGGTCGTCCTTCCTTTTCACTGCAATGGCGATCGGTGTGCTGTTGTCATTTGCCCGTAACGAGGCAGGAATGCGCAAGACTGGGCGGTTCAGCACAGAAACCGCGGGTCGTGATCCAAGGCGCACACGCGCCCCTCGCCGACCGCAGCGTTACGCTTCGGACACTACTACGAAGAACCCCCCGACAGTGCCCCCTGTGATTGGTAGCGTGGGCAAACGGCCCCGCCCAATTTCACGGCCCCTACCGACAGAGTCGCGGGGTTGGAACCTTGACAATGAGACGAACAAACCGGAGGCATCCTAATGGTTTTACGAGTTGTCCTAGCCGGCGGGGGAACTGCCGGACACGTGAATCCCCTCTTGGCGACAGCCGGCGTCCTCGAAGGACGGGGCCACAAGATTGAGGTGCTTGGCACGGAGGAGGGGCTTGAATCGACACTCGTGCCCGCAGCCGGCCTCAAGTTACACACCATTCCCAAGGTGCCAATACCGCGTCGGCCTTCGAAAGACCTTCTAACGGTTCCCACCCGGCTGAAAAATGCCACGAAGCTTGCTGGTGAGGTCCTCAGTGGGGCAGATGTTCTTGTTGGTTTCGGTGGGTATGTGTCGGCACCAGCCTACATAGCAGCTTCACGTCTTGGCGTGCCATTCGTTGTCCAGGAGCAGAATGCGCGCCCCGGGTGGGCCAACCGTCTCGGTGCGCGCAGTGCCAAGTCTGTTTCTCTGACCTTTCCACAGACCAAGCTGGCTGCAAGGCGCGGGCGAACTGTTTTCACCGGCTTGCCGCTGCGACGCTCGATTGTGGAGCTGGCAGAGCAACGTTCCACATCAGAGGGACTCAAGAGGGCGCGGACCAGTGCCTGTGAGCTTTTCGGCCTCGACCCTGATCTACCCGTCTTACTGGTGACCGGGGGATCACTGGGTGCTCAGCACATCAATGAGGTGGTTGCCAGCGGAGCAGCTGCATTTGCAGGTCGGGCCCAAATCCTTCATGCAACAGGAACTGGTAAGGCCGACGAGATCAGTGTTGGCGCCGCGAACACTCCGGGAGTGACCTGGGTGATTCGCGAGTACATCTCAAATATGGAGGATGCTCTGGCCGCCGCAGATCTGGTGCTGTGCCGGTCTGGCGCTGGAACAGTCGCTGAGCTTGGCGCATTGGGCTTGCCCGCATTCTATGTGCCGCTTCCTATTGGTAACGGCGAGCAGCGGCGCAACGCTGAAGGGCAGATCGCGGCGGGTGGGGCACTACTTGTCGAGGACAAGGACTTTTCGGTTGACAACCTTCGCAACCAGGTGCTCCCGATCCTTGGTGATCCCGCCATTCTGAAGAGGATGGGCGAGGCAAATAGAAGCACGTCACCAGGAGATGGGGCCAGCGCTGTGGCGGATTTGGTGGAAGAAGCGGGAGAGTCGCGGTGAGCAGGACAGAGCGACTTGCGGGCCAGTCATTCCACCTGATTGGTGTGGGCGGGGCCGGGATGTCCGTTGTTGCGGAACTCCTGGCAGGCCAAGGAGCCGCGGTGACCGGCTCGGACCGTCAGGACTCTGCGGTGCTTCAGGACTTGGTGTCGAAGGGGATCGGCGCGTACTACCCGCATGCCACAGAGTCCGTCCCGGCTGAAGCAACAGTGGTGCTTTCATCCGCCATCAGGGAGACAAACCCGGAGCTCATTGTTGCTCGAGGGCGAGGGCAGCAGATTATCCACAGATCACAGGCCCTAGCATTGGCTGCGCAAGGGCAACCCTTTATTGCGGTTGCGGGTGCGCACGGGAAGACTTCGACTTCGGCCATGATCGCAGTGGCCCTGCTCCACAGCGGTGTCGATGCCTCATTCGCTATTGGTGGTCCCGTCCTCGGGAGCGGGTCCGGAGCCAGAGTCGGGACAGGTATTTTCGTTGCAGAGGCGGATGAATCAGACGGGTCATTCCTGCACTACTCGCCATCGATTGAGGTGATCACGAATGTCGAGCCTGATCACCTCGACCACTTTGGATCAAAGGAGGAGTTCGTAGGGATCTTCAGGGAGTTTGTCGAACGCCTGATGCCCGGAGGCACACTGATTTGCTGTGGTGAGGATCCAGGATCTTGCGAGATCGCCGAGCATGGCTTAGCTACCGATCGGGTGGGGGAGGTTGTCACATATGGGCGACCCGGCTCTTCGCTTTGTCCACTGACGGTGGAAGTCACCGATGTCGTCATGGACGCAGACTCGTCTCGGGCGACTCTCTCTACGCAGGATGAGCGCGTTTCGCTTGAGTTGATGGTAACGGGTGTGCACAATCTCCTTAATGCTGCCGGCGCGTGGGCAGCGTGTGTCGCAGCAGGAATTGACGGTGAAGTGGCAGCTAGTGCTCTCAGGTACTTTCAGGGGGCGGGTCGCAGGTTCGAATTGAAGGCAGCCGTTGGTGGCAGGCGAGTTTATGACGACTACGCCCACCATCCCACCGAAGTCGAGGCTGCGCTCAAACAGGCTCGGATTGTCGCCGGAGAGGGTCGCGTCATTGCGGTCTTTCAACCGCATCTTTTTTCTAGAACACGTAACTTCGCGGATCGGTTTGCCAAGGCACTTTCTAACGCAGACGAGGTTGTGTTGGCGGATATCTATGCTGCACGCGAAGATCCGATCCCCGGGGTTACTTCAGAACTGATCGCGCAGAGTCCTTACATGCATGCACCGTTCCATTTTCTTGGCGACTGCCATGATGCAGCGGTGTTTGCCGCTTCGATCACGGACCCGGGTGACGTGTGCCTTCTGATCGGCGCGGGCGATATCTTCCTTCAGTCCTCCACCGTTGAGAAGGTGTGGGCGCAGGAAGTGCCGACGTGAGTCAAGTTGGTCCTAGTCCGCGCTCGGTTCGAGTTGATTTGCGGGACCATGTCAAGGAGAGACAATCCGCCCGACGACGCCTTCTAGCTTTCCGGGTCCTTGGTTTGCTGGCTGTGGTGGGTGCTGTTGCAGGGATCATTTGGGCAGTGTTCTACTCTTCTCTCTTCGCAATGAAGATGGATAGTCTGGTCATTGAGGGAGCGCAGTCGGACGTCGCGGCGGCAGATGTCGAACCCGCAGTCGCAAAATACGAGGGCGTGCCGCTGCCCAGAGTGCCGGTGGATTCCATACGGGATGAACTTCTGACGCGGCCTTTGATCGCGGAGGCGCAAGTCTACCGTTCTTGGATGCACGGCGTGACGGTGGATGTAGTTCAGAGGGTTCCAGCGGCGATGGTGGTGATCGATGGGGGGTACGCCCTCGTCGGAAGCGACGGTGTCACCACGACCGTTACCGAGGAGCCTGTGGAAGGACTTCCCTACGTTCATGTGGTAAGTGACGATGAGAGTGGAAGGGTTGGGCAGGCGAAGTCGGCTATTGCTGTCTGGGACAGCCTGGGTGATCCTCTACGCGCTCAGGTTTCGTCGATTTCCGCCGATGGAATGGTCGTCCGACTTGACTTAGTTGACGGGTCTCAGGTGGTGTGGGGGGACGAGGGCGAGAGTGCGCTTAAGGCCCAGGTTCTCGAGCTACTTGTTGAGCAACGACCGGCCTCGGTATACGACCTGCGGGATCCTCGCAAGCCGGTGACGAGGTAGTGAGCACTTGCTTGTCGAGCAGTAGGGTGCCTTCTGTGCAACACGCCGCAGTTGGTCCTTGATCGATAGTTCGAGTGCCCCTACCGTCTATCCGCTAGAGCAATGATCAAAGACAACCTTCAACTTGAGCCTTAGGGTTCTTGGGTGAGGTTGCAGCACCTCCGGGGGGACCAGTGGCGGTACCGCAGAACCATCTCGCAGTCATCAAGGTTGTCGGCATCGGCGGCGGCGGTGTCAATGCCGTGAACAACATGATTGATGCGGGGCTAAAAGGCGTTGAGTTCATCGCCATCAACACGGATGCGCAAGCGTTGTTGATGTCCGATGCAGAAACCAAGCTAGATATCGGACGCGATCTGACACACGGGCTGGGCGCCGGAGCTGATCCGGCGGTGGGACGTAAAGCGGCCGAAGATCACTCAGAAGATATTATGGAGGCCGTGGCGGGTGCCGACATGGTGTTTGTCACCGCGGGTGAAGGCGGCGGGACGGGTACCGGTGGAGCTCCGGTCGTCGCGAAGGCAGCTCGTGAAGCAGGTGCCCTCACCGTGGGTGTTGTCACGCGCCCCTTCTCATGGGAAGGACGTCGTCGTTCCCAGCAGGCAGAGTCGGGTGTCGAAGCGTTGCGGGATGAGGTCGACACTCTGATCGTTATCCCCAATGATCGTCTGCTCGACATCTCTGACCGGGATATCTCAATTATCGATGCCTTCAAAGAGGCCGATAAGGTACTGTTGTCCGGCGTCCAGGGGATCACCGAACTCATCACAACCCCGGGTTTGATGAACGTCGACTTCAACGACGTGAAGAGCGTCATGAAGGACGCTGGATCAGCGCTTATGGGAATCGGTGCAGCAACAGGGGAAGACCGGGCGCTACGTGCCGTTGAGACTGCTATTTCCTCACCTCTCCTCGAGGCTTCAATCGATGGTGCTCACGGAATTCTCTTCTTTGTTCAGGGTGGTCCCGATCTTGGTTTGCATGAGATTATGCAGGCCGCGACGTTGGTTCAGGAGGCAGCCCACGAAGAGGCCAACATCATCTTCGGCAATGTCGTGGATGAGTCCCTTGGAGATGAGATCCGCGTGACTGTTATTGCTGCCGGTTTTGACCAGCAAGCACAGATGCAGGCGGCACGGGAGGAAGCGGTGAGGGCTGCTCGCGAGGAAGCGCGGAGCGCGCCGACTTCTTCACCCGCAGGTGGTGTACCTCTTGCGACGCCTCCCGCACCGCGAAGGGTCGTGGAAGTTGACGATTACATCGAGGAGCCACGCGTGAGGACCAGTGCTGCACCGCAGACAAGGTCTCATCGAGCAGCGCCTGAGGTGCCCACCAGAACTGGTGCGATGGCGGCACTCCGGGCGGATAGTGTGCGTTCTCGAGGTCGTGTGGATGAGGGGTTTGAAGCCCCCCGCGTCTTTGCAGAAGAAGTTGTCGATGAGGATCTAGACATCCCGGACTTCCTTCGCTAAGTCGATGTGAGTGGGTGCTTTACGACATGCCGTGTCGGCTCCGACCCGCGTGAGAGTGATTGCACTAGCGTTTGAGTTGTTGTGACAGATGGGTTTAGAGATTTCACGTCACGCCGCTTCAGTACTGAATGGGTAAGTCTTGGAAAGGTATCGCGATGGCGCAACGCTTCAACCGCGCAATGGAAGTTATGGGCTGGAGGATTCCCGACGAGGATGAAGTTTCTTTCGACGATGTCTTAGCCGGCACCGAAGAAGCTGAGATTCGCGAGGTTGATTTCCAGTCCTACACGGCAGTCGCTGAGCCGAAGTTTGATGTTGTGTCAAAACCAGCTGCATCGGTGCGACGTATCTCAACAGTTCACCCATCTTCCTATGGGGATGCTCGCCTGATCGGTGAAGCGTTTCGTGATGGCACTCCGGTGATTATGAACCTTGAGGAGTTGCCGGATGCTGAGGCGCGCAGAATCGTTGATTTCGCGGCGGGTCTAGTTTTTGGCATGCACGGGGCAATCGAACGGGTCACAGCCCGCGTGTTCCTGCTGTCCCCGCGGGACGTCGAAGTTTCGTCGCAGGCCACTGGTCACGCCACCAACATTTTCGGCTAAGCGAGGACTGTTAGGTGGGTTCAATACTCGTAATCCTCGGCAACCTGGTGTCATTGGCCGCATCCCTATACACACTGGTTCTTTTGGCACGTGTGATTTTTGATTGGGCCAGGGTGCTGGCCCCACAGTGGTATCCCCCGGGTTGGTTGCTTGCGATCATTGATGTGATCTACAAGCTCACCGATCCTCCAGTCCGCTGGCTGCGGAAATTCATTCCGCCGATTCGGTTGGGTACAGTCGCCATCGATGTTGGCTTCATGGTGCTTTTTATTGGTGTTATCTTGTTGCAGAGAGTTGGTGGGTGGATCGCCTATTTAGGGTACGTGAATAGCTAGACCATTCAGCAAGTAAGACCGTACTCTGTTACAGATGTTGCAAATGTTGCGCATGGGGAACCGGGTATCGGTATGATCTAGAAGTAAGCGGCATGGTTGAGGTTGATTGACCAGAGTCGTTGGCTGTCGGTTCTACCACCCGGTAGGCCGGTGTCTTACGAATTTGACGATGACAGAGGTGAACAATATGGCGCTCCTTTCCGCCGACGACGTTCTGAACAAGACATTTCAGTCCGTTAAGTTCCGTGAGGGATACGACCAAATCGAGGTTGATGAGTTCCTTGACGAGGTCGTTGCTACGATCTATGCACTTTCGGTTGAGAACTCAGAGCTGAAGGAAAAGCTCTCGGTTGCCGATCAGCGAATTCAGGATCTTCAGTCTGGCGTTGCCGATCACGCCGCCCCTGAGGCTGAGACAACGGTTGTCGAAGCCGTTGTAGAGGAACCAGCACCGGTTGTTGAGCCGGTTATTGAAGAAGATCCGGCTCCAGCCGTTGATCCAGCAGATCCTCAGGCGGCGGCCTCGATGCTCGCACTCGCTCAGAGGCTTCACGATGAGTACGTCAATGACGGTCGTGAAGAGGGTGAACGGATTGTAGCGGACGCACACCAGCAGGCCAGAGGCATTGTTGAAGAAGCCAATGGCAAACGCGACGAAATCTTGACCAAGCTGAGTTCTGAGCAGAGTGCGCTTGAGGACTCGATTAACAACCTGCGCGGATTTGAAGCAGACTACCGTTCCTCGATTTCTGAGCACCTGCAGAAGCTTCTTGGGGATCTGCAGTCAGACGCGAAGCCTCAGTAGCCACGCACTTGTAGCATTCATGATGTCCGCCTCCTGTTGACGGGGGCGGACATTCTGTGTTCATGGTGTGCGCTCCTACCGCTGGCGCACTCCTACCGCTGGCGCACGCGTTCTCGCGCCGCTGACGCACCGGGCCGCTGACGCGCTCCCACCGCTACTGGCGCGCGCTGCCGCCGCTGCTGGCGCGCTCTCACGCCGCTGTGGCGTGGAATGTATACGTCGGGACGAAAACCGCGTCTGGGGTGCGTACCCCACACGATCATTCGGCCCCCACGTATACATTTCGCAGGTGGCCGGCTGGGGCAGTGGTTGGGTGCCCGACCGCGCGGGGCACCCAAGTGTTACGGAGCTGGTTGCGCCTTGCGGAGCGAGTTACGCCTAACGGAGCGGGTTTGGTCCCATTTGCCCTGAAATCACACCGTTATGCAAGCCAAACCCGCTCCGTTAGGCGTAACTCGCTCCCTTATGACACGGGGCAGCGCCGCTACCAACCTCAACAACAAGCAGAGAACAACCCACCGACTCGAAATAGTCTGGCAGCCCGCGCCTAACGCGAAATGTATGCGTGGGGACGACGGATGCGGCTGGGGTAGGGACCCCAGGGGCACATTTCGCCCCCACGTATACATTTCAGTGGGTGGACGGCTGGGATGTGGGCAGCCGCTGGGGCGGTGGCCGCTGGGATGTGGGCAGCCGCTGGGCGGGAGGGTGCTGGGGATGTGGGCAGCTTCGGCCCTGCGGGTTGCGCGTAACCCCAGGGGCTAAGCTGTTGGTCTATGCGCGATAATCCTGTCAGCCCCCCGTCGTCCCAGCTAAACCCCCTCCACACGAAGAAGAGGTCATTCTTCTGGTTGGTGGCCCTTGTTGCCATCGCAGCTCTTGGCCTTGATCTTCTAACAAAAGCCTGGGCCCTTGCGAACCTTGAGGAAGGCGTCGCGCAACCATTTTTGGGGAACTTCATTCAGCTGCAGCTAATTCACAACCCGGGTGCAGCATTCTCTTTGGGCGCGGGTTCAACTTGGATTTTCACAATTCTGTCGATCGGTATCATCGGTCTGATCCTCTGGTACGCGACACGCGTGTACAGCCCATCCTTAGCGATTCTTCTGGGTCTCATAGCTGGCGGCGCCGCGGGTAACCTTTGGGATCGGCTCACGCGCCCACCAGCCATCGGGCAGGGTCACGTCGTTGACTTCATCAACTACAACGGGTGGTTTATCGGCAATGTTGCTGATATCTGGATCGTCGGTGCCGCCCTCGTCCTCATCGTGTGGAAACTGTTTGAAAAGGACAGTGACGAAGAGAAGGACGCCAGTCTCGAAGCCGCCGGTGGCAGAAGTGAGTAGCCCCCGCATCCTGCCAGTTCCCGAGGGATTGGTTGGGGAACGGATCGACGTGGGGCTTTCCCGAATGCTGGGACTGTCCCGAAGTCAGTGCGCATCTCTGGTTGAAGAGGGGAGGGTGCTGGTCGACGGAGAAGTTCCTTCAAAATCTCTGCGCCTTCCCATGGGGGTCCTTCTTGAAGTGGATCTCCCGACGCCGGACACAACTCCGCCGCCCACAGCGTCCCTCGACATTCTGTACGAGGACGAAGACCTTATTGTCATCAACAAGCCTGTCGGAGTAGCAGCGCACACCGGGCCGGGATGGGATGGTCCGACGGTGATTTCCAGTCTGGAGGCTGCGGGAGTGCGCGTCTCTACCTCGGGTCCGACCGAACGTCAGGGGATCGTGCAGCGGCTCGACGTTGGCACCTCTGGCGCAATGATGGTTGCCAAGTCCGAACTGGCTTACGGGAGATTGAAGAACGCCTTCCGGAGGCGCGAGGTGCGCAAAATATACCACGCTGTAGTCGAAGGCCACCCGGACCCGTCCAGGGGAACAATTGACGCACCGATTGGCCGCCACCCGTCCCGCACATGGCGAATGGCTGTCACCGAGGATGGAAAACGCGCGACAACCCACTACGACGTCGAAGAGCTCATGGCGGGTGCCGCTCTTCTGGAGGTGAACCTTGAGACAGGGCGAACCCACCAGATCAGAGTTCACATGGCAGCCATAGGCCACCCCTGCGTCGGGGATGTGTTCTACGGGGCAGACCCTCGTAGAGCCGAGGAGCTTGGTTTGGTGAGGCAGTGGCTTCACGCCGTCGAGGTCGAGTTCCGGCACCCGCGGACCGAAGAGAAGGTCGTTGTGAGCGCACCCTATGCGGCGGACCTTGAGTCTGCCCTGGAAACTTTGCGAAACGGCGCCGCTTAGGATCGCAGCGCGCCAAGATGTCGGAGGGCGCTACTAGGATGGCGGGCATGGCTGCTACACGTAATGGTTTCGTCCACCTTCACAACCACACCGAATACTCGATGCTTGACGGGGCTGCAAAAATCAAGCCGATGGTTGCTGAAGCGGTTCGGCTTGGCCAACCCGCGCTCGGGATAACAGACCACGGCTACCTCTTTGGGGCCTATGAGTTCTATAGAGAGTGCGTTAGTGCCGGAATCAAGCCGATCATCGGCTTGGAAGCCTACGTGACACCGGGGACCTCAAGGTTCGACAAGTCCAAGGTGACGTGGGGGGAACCCTGGCAGAAGAATGACGACGTCTCAGCCCGCGGCACCTACACGCACCTCACGCTCCTTGCTCACAGTACGCAGGGGGTTCACAATCTTTTCCGTATGGGATCCATGGCTTCTCTGGAAGGCCAGGTTGGTAAGTACCCCAGGGTTGATAAGGACCTCATGGCCCGCTACCACGAAGGGATCACAGTCCTCACAGGGTGTCCTTCAAGCGCCGTGCAGACCCGTATGCGCCTGGGCCAGTGGGATGAAGCAGTGAAGGAAGCCGGAGAACTGCGGGACATTTTCGGAGCGGATCGCTTCTACGTTGAGCTCATGGACCACGGGATCGAAATCGAACGCAAGACCCGCGATCAGCTGCCACGACTCGCGGAACTGCTCGGGGCCCCAATGGTGGTCTCAAACGACTCCCACTATGTTTCCAAGGAGGATGCGCACACCCAAGAGGCAATGCTTGCTCTGCAGTCCACTACGACGCTGCTGGACAAGCCCTACCATGAGGGCGGTCCCAGGTTTGCCTTCGAGGGCGATACGTTCTACCTGCGGTCAACGGAAGACATGCGTCGCACCTGGAAGGAACTCCCGCAGGCACTCGACTCCACGTTGGAGATTGCAGAGAGAAGCGAAGTCACCTTCAGAACAACATCTGATGGCGCAAACTACATGCCTCGTTTCCCAACCCCTCCGGGCGAAGATGAGCAGTCGTGGTTCGTGAAGGAGGTAAGAAAGGGGCTCCACGCTCGTTTTGGTGAGAGCATTCCAGCCCACGTCCTCGACCGCGCGGAGTTTGAAGAGGGTGTCATCCTCCAGATGGGCTTCCCGGGCTACTTCCTGGTTGTTGCCGACTTTATTGGCTGGGCCAAATCGCGGGGGATTCGCGTTGGTCCGGGAAGGGGCTCTGGCGCAGGCTCGATGGTTGCCTACGCGATGGGAATTACCGACCTGAACCCGATTGAACACGGGCTCCTGTTTGAGCGCTTCCTGAACCCCGAACGTGTCTCAATGCCCGACTTCGACGTCGACTTCGATGAGCGCCGCAGGGATGAGGTGATTGGATATGTCCGTGAGAAATATGGGGATGACCGTGTCGCGCAAGTTGTTACCTACGGAAAGATCAAATCAAAGCAGGCGCTGAAGGACTCCGCCAGGGTCATGGGAAGGGAGTACAGAGTCGGGGAAGAGCTCACGAAGGCTCTGCCTGGTGATGTGATGGGTAAGCCCATGTCACTTGCTGGGATTTTTGATGAAAAGCACCCGCGGTACGCGGAGGCTAAGGAGTTCCGCAAGCTCTATGAAGAGCGGCCGGATATCCATGATGTTTTTGACCTCGCAAAGCGTCTTGAGGGCATAACCCGGCAGTGGGGCGTCCACGCCTGCGCGGTCATCATGTCCAGTGAACCCCTGGCCGACGTCATTCCCCTCATGATGCGGCCCCAAGACGGGGCAATCATCACCCAGTTCGACTACCCATCCTGTGAAGATCTGGGTCTGCTGAAGATGGACTTCCTGGGCCTGCGCAACCTGACCATAATTTCTGATGCGCTCGAGAATATCCGTCTGGGCGGTAAGGAGGTTCCCGACCTCGACTCGCTAGCCCTCGATGATCCCAAGACCTATGAGCTGCTCGGCCGCGGTGACACTCTGGGCATCTTCCAGCTCGAGGGCGGAGGGATGCGAGAGTTGTTGGCTATTATGCAGCCCGACAACTTTGAGGATATTTCCGCTGTTGGCGCACTGTATCGCCCCGGCCCCATGGGGGCCGGTTCGCACACCAACTATGCGCTTCGCAAGAACGGGCGCCAGGCCGTCGTTCCGATTCACCCGGAACTGGAAAAACCGCTAGAAGAAATCCTCGGCGCGACATTTGGTTTGATCGTCTACCAAGAGCAAGTTATGCAGATTGCCCAGAAGGTTGCCGGCTACTCCCTGGGACAAGCTGACATGCTTCGCCGCGCCATGGGTAAGAAGAAGAAGGAGATCCTCGACAAAGAGTTCGAACCGTTCAAGGCAGGAATGCTCAACAACGGGTTCTCTGAAGACTGTGTCAACACCCTGTGGGGAATCCTGGTTCCCTTCTCCGACTACGCGTTCAACAAGTCCCACTCCGCCGCATACGGTCTGGTCTCCTATTGGACTGCTTACCTCAAAGCAAACTTCCCGGATGAATACATGGCTGCGCTCCTCACATCCGCGGCAGCCAGCACGGACAAGCGGGCGCTCTACCTGGCTGAGTGTCGACACATGGGTATCCCCGTAGCGCGCCCGGATGTGAACCGCTCTCGTGATGTCTTCACAGCCGACTCTGAGGGGGTGCGGTTTGGCATGGCCTCAATCCGCAACGTTGGAAAGAACGTTGTTGATGGGATCGTTTCTGCGCGCGAGGCAAAGGGCGACTTCACATCGTTCCAAGACTTCCTCGATAAGGTGCCAATCGAGGTCTGCAACAAGAGAACAATGCAGTCTCTGATCAAAGCCGGTGCTTTTGACGGGTTTGGTCATCCACGCCGGGCTCTGCTCGCTAGGAGCGACGACGCTGTCGATGCCGTGATTGATCTGAAGCGCAATGAGGCACACGGGCAGTACGACCTCTTCGCGGCCTTAGACGGTGACAGTGGGGGAGCGTCCTCGTTCACCGTCGAGATCCCCGAGATTGCGGAATGGGACCGTAAAGAGAAGCTGGCATTCGAACGGGAAATGCTTGGACTCTACGTTTCCGATCATCCCTTGCGAGGCATGGAGAGGTCACTACCACGACACCAGGACGTGGAGATTGGCAAGATCAAGGAAGAGCCCCGCAAGTTCGACAACCAACGCATTACGATCGCCGGGTTGGTTACAGGCCTGGAAGTGCGCCTCAACAAGCAGGGGCTCCCCTGGGCGATCGTGACGCTTGAAGATTTTAGTGGCTCAATCGAGGTGCTCTTCTTTCCCAGGCAGTACGAGGGGGTTCAGGAAATCCTGGAACAGGACCAGATTGTCGCTGTCACCGGACGCATTGGGATCAGGGATGATCAGGCATCCATGACCGGAAACAGCGTGAGAATCTTGGAGCTGCGTGACCGCAGTGACATGCCCGTGGAGATTTCGCTGAACGCTCAGGACTGCACGCCGGAACTGCTGGGGCGACTCAGTGAAACCCTTTCGGGCTACCCGGGCAGCGCCAGGGTCCGGGTGCATCTACGCGACCGATCCAAAGAGACCACGATTGACCTGGGTGACAGGCTCCTCGTGGATCCGGATTCTTCTTTCTACGCGGCAGTGAAAGGGCTTCTGGGTGCCTCAGCAGTTTCTTGACTGAAATGACGGGCACTCAGCGCTGGCTGGGTCTACGCGGCGGCCAGCCTTCGATCGGATCGGCGCTAAGCGCCCTGTACTTCGTAGTATTGCAGGGTGCGAATCATCGACCTACGCGAAGCGGATCCCGGAGTAACCTTCCAGGATCTGCTTCCCAGACCAAAAATTGACACAACTGCCGCAACCGAGGTTGTTCGTCCCCTCATGGAGGATGTGCGAATCCGCGGGGCAGAGGCGCTTTACGATCTTGATGAGAGGTTCGATGGCGTTCGGCCTCAGTCGCTTGCGGTTTCACCGCAGGCGCTTGCCCAGGCACTCGCTGACCTGGATCCCAAGGTGAGGCGTAGCCTGCAGGTCTCTATTGACAATGCCCGGCTTGCTCACAGTGCACAGATTCCCCTTCCCGCTGCCACAGAGGTAGTGCCGGGAGGAATGGTTTACCAGCGGTGGGTTCCACTTGGTCGTGTGGGCCTGTATGTACCCGGCGGTCTTGCGGTCTATCCGTCCTCGGTCGTTATGAACGTGGTGACCGCCCAGGTGGCAGGTGTGAAGTCGATGGTTGTCGCCACCCCTCCTCAGAAGGAGTTCGGGGGCCTGCCACACCCGACAATTCTGGCCGCATGCGCAATGCTTGGAGTGAAGGAAGTGATTGCGGTGGGTGGTGCCCAGGCAATCGCGGCAATGGCGTACGGATTCGAGGACGGGGACTATCGTTGCGCCCCGGTTGACAAGGTGACTGGCCCCGGGAACGTCTACGTGGCTGCCGCGAAGCGTGTCGTCCAGTCTGTTTGTGGCATCGATTCAGAAGCTGGCACAACAGAGATTGCGATTCTGGCGGACGAGGGCGCAAACCCGCTCTTCGTGTGTGCCGACCTGATCAGTCAGGCCGAGCATGACCCCGCTGCTGCTTCCGTCCTCGTCACCCCCAGCGGAACACTGGCGGACGAGATCGTCAGGCTCCTTCCGGGTCTGGTTCGGGAGGCCGCGGAGAGCGAACGAATCGCTACTGCTCTCGGTGGACCTCAGTCGGCAATCGTTCTGACAGGGTCTCTTGACGAGGCCGTTGAGGTTGTTGAGGCATATGCTCCGGAGCACCTGGAAATACAGACACGCAACGCCCTCGAACTCTCCGAGAAGATAACAACCGCAGGTGCGGTTTTCGTTGGTGACTACACGCCGGTCCCACTGGGTGACTACGTTGCGGGTTCTAACCATGTGCTTCCCACGGGCGGTACCGCGCGTTACTCGGCGGGGCTGAACGTGACACAGTACCTGCGGTCCATGCAGGTCGTCGACTACTCGAAGCGGGGGCTGCGGGCGGTTGCCCCGGCTCTCATTGAGCTCTCTCACGCCGAGGGGCTCTACGCGCACGGAGTGGCAGCGGAGGTCCGCTTTGAAGGTGAGCAGTTGCCTTCGGTTCTTGCGCAGGTCGATAGTAGCGGGGCACAGGACTTCGTGGCGCGGCTTCCGTTCCGCATCGAACTTGAGGGTGTGGAGCCGTACGGGGCACCCATGATCGATGTTCCTATCCGACTGAACGTCAATGAGAATCCATTCCCACCCAGCCCAGAAGTTATCGAGTCGATCGCCCGCGCGGTGGCGGACGCGGCCTCGAACCTGAACCGCTATGCGGACAGGGATGCCGTGGAGTTGCGGGAGGACCTAGCCGCGTATGTGAGCGCAGAATCGGGCGTGGCAGTGACTGCCGGTCAGGTGTGGGCAGCTAACGGGTCGAATGAGGTAATGATCCAGCTGTTGCAGGCCTTTGGCGGGCCGGGACGCAGCGCACTGGCGATGTGGCCGACCTACTCCATGTATGAAGAGTATGCCCGGGACACGTTCACCAACTGGGTGCTTGTGGGAGGTCCGGGTCCCGATCCACGGCAGTTGCCACACTTTGACAAGACCCAACTCATCGAGGCTATGCGGGCGCAGCGACCCGCCGTCGTCTTCATCCCCAGTCCGAACAACCCGACCGGTGAGGCCATTGGTAATGACGCGCTAGCGGAAGTGCTTGAGGCTTCCACGACCTCGGGACCCCGGGACACGAGGACTGGCCAACCCACATCTTCGATCATCATTGTGGATGAGGCATATGCGGAGTTTCGTGCTTCGGGCGTTCCTTCGGCACTCGAGTTGCTCGCAGAGCACCCCAACCTCGTTGTGACACGAACGATGTCCAAGGCCTTTGCGGCTGCCGGACTGCGGCTTGGCTACCTTGTGGCGGACCCGCGGATCGTCCACGAAGTACAGAAAGTGCGCTTGCCCTACCACCTCTCCCTGATCACACAGGCAGCGGCGCGGGCGGCCCTGCGTCACGCAGACAGCCAGATGCGGCAGATCGAGCTGATCCGTAGCGAACGCTCCGCACTCGCGAAGTGGCTTGAGGAGCAGGGCTTCGTGGTGTCGTCATCGTCCTCGAACTTCTTGCTGTTTGGGCCACTTCCAAACAGGCGCGACGTGTGGGAATCACTGGTTGCCGACGGTGTCCTCATCCGGGAAGTGGGACCCGACGGCTACCTGCGGGTTACAGTGGGAACCCAGGCAGAAAATGAAGCGTTCAAGGACGCTTTGAAGGAGGCGCTGTGACGACACAGGAGCGAGTTGCAACGGTGACGCGAAAGACCAGTGAGT
Organism: Schaalia sp. JY-X159; assembly: GCF_014525425.1. Taxonomy (NCBI): domain Bacteria; kingdom Bacillati; phylum Actinomycetota; class Actinomycetes; order Actinomycetales; family Actinomycetaceae; genus Schaalia; species Schaalia sp. JY-X159. The sequence goes on from NZ_JACEXI010000001.1 coordinate 81,657, forward strand.
CTGACGTGACTGTCACGATTAATCTCGACGGAAGTGGGGCGAACACGATCGATACCGGCGTGCCCTTCTACGATCACATGCTCACTGCGCTTTCCAAGCACTCCCTGATCGACATGCAGATCAAGGCAACTGGAGACGTTCAAATTGATGTGCATCATACGGTCGAGGACGTGGCGATAACCCTGGGCAAGGCTCTTGACAAGGCGCTCGGTGACAAACGGGGACTGCGCCGCTACGGAACTGGCTTCGCACCCCTGGACGAATCACTGGCGCGCGCGGTGGTCGACGTGGCTGGACGCCCCTACTGCGTGGTGACCGGCGAGCCTGACGGCCAGACCTATCACCTCATTGGCGGTCACTACACCGGAGCCATGACCCAGCACGTTTTTGAGTCGCTTGCATTCAATGCGGGTCTGTGCCTACACGTGACACTCCTGTATGGCCGCGACCCCCACCACATCGTTGAGGCACAGTTCAAGGCTCTCGCACTCGCCCTCAGAGAGGCTGTCGCCCTCGACCCCCGGGTAGTTGGGGTTCCTTCAACCAAGGGTGCTCTGTAGCTGAAATGACTGACGACATGAGTTTTGACGGAGATGACCTAGACGCAGAGTTCTTCAAAATGGTTGAGGACGTGACGCCCTCGACTCGCAGATTCTGCCGGGCATTAGTGATTTCGCCCATTGATTCGCCGGGCGCACTCAGGGCAGCACTGGACATGGTCGGTTCACCCGCTCCCGTGGTTTCGCTTGGAAGAGCCAGTGCCGTTTACCTGGAAGTGGAAGTGGAAGAGGAGGATCCGGATCAAGATGCGGAGCTGCTAGCTCTGCTCGCTGAGGAGCCCCCCTTGCCACCGGAAGTCGACCAGATGGGCAAACTTCTGTCCAAACTCAGCGCACACGGCAGCGTTGCTATCGCCTCATGGACGACTGAGGAGGACAGCGAAGCGGAGAGCGCACCGCCGGAAGTGAACGGTACCATCGCTGCGATGAGATACGTCAACGGTGAGGCGGAGGTGCCTCTCCCTTCCGGCCTCGTTCTGGCGGGACTGGATCTTGCCGCAGAAGAACTACTCCTGGGGCGAATCACCCCGGAACAGGTAGATGACTACAGGGAACCCGGTCCATGGACCGGCTGGCTCAAGGGCCGGGGAAAGCGATAGAACAATGAAGCTTACGCTCCTTCCAGCAATCGACGTTGTTGGCGGTAAGGCTGTGCGTTTGGTGCAAGGCGAGGCCGGGACCGAAACTGAGTACGGTCATCCCGTGGAAATTGCTCGTCAGTTCCGTGATGCGGGCGCAGAATGGATTCATCTGGTGGATCTTGATGCTGCATTTGGGCGTGGAAGCAACCAGGATCTGCTGGAGCAGGTAATTGATGCTACCGACCTTTTTGTGGAGCTCTCCGGTGGGATTCGCGGTGAAGAATCACTGGTGCGCGCCCTCGACATGGGAGCGACCCGGGTCAATCTGGGGACAGCTGCGCTTGAAAATCCGGACTGGACTGAGAGTGCCATTCGACGATTTGGTGACAGGGTCGCTGTGGGTCTTGACGTCCGTGGGGACACTTTGGCTGCGCGTGGATGGACGAAGGAGGGCGGGAATCTCTGGGAAACGTTGATGCGACTGAACGTGGCCGGATGCGCCCGCTATGTTTTGACCGACGTGGGTAGGGACGGGATGCTCAATGGGCCCAACATCGAGCTTCTTGAGAGGGTTGCGGGACGCACTGATGCCCCGATCGTTGCATCGGGTGGGGTTTCCTCACTTGAGGACATCGCGGCTCTGCGAACCCTGGTTCCCATTGGAGTTGATAGCGCCATCGTTGGGAAGGCGCTTTACGCGGGCAAGTTCACTCTGGAAGAGGCCCTGAAAGTTGCCGCGGGGCAGTGACAGTCGAACGGGTGAACGGACTCACGCAGGCGCAGCGCTTGAAGATGGCGCAACGCCTCAACCTGCATCATGACAGGTCCGACCGGGGACAACTGCTTCCACTGACGGCCATTGCCCTGGCTGAGCCGTCGGGGTCGGTCCGTCAGAAGGCTGGCAGGGCAGTGGCCCTTGCTGCCGCGCTGGTAAGTGAACGGCTTGTGGTACCAGTCCCCGTAGAAGTGCACCCAGACGATGCGGGGGAACATCGGCATCAGGGCTTGGATGTGGAAGATGAAATTCCCCTGCCGGTCGCAGCTGGGGCATTCGGCAATACGGTGTTGGCGTTCTCGTCTGCCGAGCAGCTGGCAGCGTGGGACCCCGTGGCAAGACCGATGACAATGAGTGCACAGCGAGTCGCCCTCTTCGCGACGCAGACCGCCGCGCCGCCGTCGATCGTGGTGGACGTGGCATCGTCCTCGCCCGTCACACTGCCGGTGGCTGCCGTCCATGCACTTGTTGGTGGTGACACGTGGCTGCCGCCGTGGGCGGACCCCGCGCTAGCCGCTGACTTAGTGGCGGCTGCGCAGACTCAGTGCTCAGACATTGTTGATGTGCGTGTGGCACCGACAGTCACCCCGGGTCAAGATGAGGCATGGGTGGGGGCATTGCAAATAGCAATCTTGTTCCGCGTGGATGTAGGTGCTGATTTCGCTACCCAGAGGCAATCCCTTGCTAATGCGCTTGCGGAGGTAGGTCGCCACCCGCGGCTTGTGGCCGCAGCTCCTGCCGTGGAGCTGGTTCCGAAGCCTGTGGCGGCTGCTTAGCTTGTTGAGAGCGGGCTGTGACTGGTTCCACCAGCGCAAACGTTCGTAGGTCTCGGCCTCAGGCAAAACCACTGGTAGAGTTGACGGCGACCGAAACGGCTAACCTGCAGAAGGTTTGCCGAACGTAAGTGGAGCTAATCCCACCTGGGGGCCCACCGCACAGCGTGAGTTGTGCGGCAGGATACGACAGCTAGAAACAGTTGTTTGGATCCGGAGGCGCCGGGTAATGCGGGCGTACTGCTGCGAGCAGAGGTGTGCCTGCTTGAGGGATAGCTCCGTGCGCGTTGATCGGCACGGAGTTTTTTGTTGGCTCAAGTAGGGCCAAACATTGGGAAGGAGAGGCGCCATCAGCGAACCTCGCATCAATGATCGGATTCGAGTTCCGGAAGTACGGCTTGTTGGCCCAGCGGGCGAACAGGTCGGCGTTGTGCGCGTTGAAGATGCGCTCAGGCTTGCTGAAGAGGCAGGCTTGGACCTAGTTGAGGTAGCGCCGGAGGCGCGCCCTCCCGTAGCCAAGTTGATGGACTACGGAAAATATAAGTATGAGGCCGGGCAGAAAGCACGCGATGCGCGCCGTAACCAGGCAAACACACAGCTCAAGGAGATTCGCTTCCGCATCAAGATTGATGACCATGATTTCGCCACAAAGACGGGTCATGTGAAGCGATTCCTCGAGGGTGGGGACAAAGTCAAAGTCATGATCATGTTCCGCGGTCGCGAACAGTCGCGTCCTGAAGCTGGCATTCGTTTGCTACAGCGTCTTGCGGACGAGGTCGCTGACATCAGCGTCGTCGAGTCGACTCCACGCCAGGACGGCCGCAACATGACAATGGTTCTTGCTCCGACCCGTAAGAAGGCCGATGCAATGGTTCAGCAGCGTGAACGCCGGGAGGCTGCACGTAGTGAACGCCGTGCGAAGCACGAAGTGCGTAGTCAGAGGGACCAGGTTCGCCAGTCCCGTTCGGACTTCTAACGAACTTGCACCCGTCCTCGTTCCTCTTGGGACGGGTGGCGCCGATTTGAAAAGGAAAGATAATGCCAAAGAACAAGACGCACTCCGGGGCGAAGAAGCGTTTCCGCACCACCGGTAGCGGCAAGATCATGCGTGAGCGTGCTGGTACCCGCCACCTCATGGAGCACAAGTCATCCCGCAAGACCCGTCGTTTGGCGAACGATGTTGAGATTGCGCGATCAGACAAGAAAGAGGTCCGTTCACTTCTGGGCAAGTGAACGTACGGGAACTGACTTTAGGAGAACACTTCAATGGCACGTGTAAAGCGTTCAGTAAACGCAAAGAAGAAGCGCCGCGACGTACTTGAGCAGGCCTCGGGCTACCGTGGTCAGCGCTCACGCCTGTACCGCAAGGCAAAGGAACAGGTCACTCACAGCCACGTTTACGCATACCGTGATCGTCGCAATAAGAAGCGCGATTTCCGTCGCCTGTGGATCCAACGCATCAACGCTGGCGCCCGCGCGGAAGGCTTGACATACAACCGCTTCATCCAGGGTCTCAACCTGGCTGGCATCGAGGTTGACCGCCGTATGCTTGCGGACATGGCCGTTAACGATCCGACATCGTTCTCAGCCTTGGTGAAGGCTGCAAAGGCAGCTTTGCCTGCCGATGTCAACGCGCCGAAGGCTGCGTGATTCACGTTTCTTAGAGCGTGATTTGCTCTTAGTAACACGGCAAAGAGCTCGCTTCACAGCGTGACTCTAAGAGTGAGGGTGTCCCTGCGGGGGCGCCCTCTTCTCCTTTTTGGAGGGCCGCTGGGCGGGGCACCCAGGCCTTACGGAGCCGGTAGCGCCTTACGGAGCCGGTAACGCCTTAGGGAGCGAGTTTGGCCCCATTTCCCCTTGAATCACACTGTTATGCAAGCCAAACTCGCTCCGTTACGCGTAACTCGCTCCGTTACGCGTAACCCGCTCCCTGATGGCGCAGGCAGCGCCGGTACCAACCTCAACAACAAGCCAACAACAACCCGCCGACTCCAAATAGCCTGGCAGCCCGCGCTGGCAGGCAGCCGCCCCGCCTCCAAGCGCGAAATGTATACGTTGGGGCGAAAAGTGGGTCGCGGGCATCGACCCCAAGCATGCATTTGATCCCAACGTAAACATTTCGCGGCGGGAGCGGTGGAGAAGGGGCGTGAGTGAGTGGCGTCGCAGCGGGAGCGGTGGAGAAGGGGCGCGGGCAGCGCCGTCGCGGGCGGGAGCGGCGGAGGGGGGCCTCGGCGGCACCCGCTTCAGCCAGCAGGTGGGCTGGCGCCGAGGGGACAGGTAGAGTTTCAACCATGACACAACCCCCGATGATCGATAACCCACGCTCCGACCGGATCAAGGCCGTAGCGTCGCTGACCGGCCGATCAGCACGACGGCGCTCCGGCCGCATCCTGGTCGAAGGGCCACAGGCGGTCCGCGAACTGGCATTGCACCGGCCAGAATCCATCATCGATATCTACATCACCGATCGGGTCGAGATGGCCGACCCCGCGCTTGCAAAGGCTGTGCGTGAGGCAACCCGGTGGGTTCATTCCGTTACCCCGGAGGTGGCCGCTGCGATAAGTCCTGACTGTCAGGGGATTGCGGCCGTCGCGGGCGCCGAGGCCCTCGAGCATGGAGCCGAGCAAATCTGGGAGAGGCTGGATCTTGACCTCGCGGCTCTCGAAGCCAAGAGCATCCCCGGCGCATCAGACGTTCCCGTGCCACCAGATGTCTCCGTGCCGTTTCTTGTCTGCCTGCCTGAGACGCAGGATCCGGGCAATGTTGGGACTGTGATTCGCTCAGCTGACGCGATGGGTGCGGCCGCAGTGATCCTTGGCTCGGGAACCGCAGATCCCGCAAACCCCAAGGTGATACGAGCCTCTGCGGGGTCGGTCTTCCATATTCCTCTGGTCCGTGTTCCCCTAGAAACCGTACGGGGCAATCTCCGCGCTGGCGACTGGGCCATGCTTGGGACCGCAGGACACGGAGCAGACGTGAGACTGGATGACATTGCCAAGGCCGCCCTAACCGGGCACGGTGACGCACTGACAGCGGTCCTTGCGCGGCCGCACGCCTGGGTCTTTGGCAATGAAGCGCGTGGCTTGGCTGCGGAAGACATCGCCCTGTGCGACCTGCTTGTCGAGATTCCCCTGGCCGGCCACGCAGAGTCACTCAATGCGGCTGCAGCAGCGGCCATGTGTTTATACATCTCCCACCTGGCAACGGCAAATCATTAGGACGAGGACGGTAGAACCGATGAGAGTAAGTGAACTTAGTGAGAGCCAACTGATCTCTCGTATCCTTCCGTACCTGCCTGAGGGGCCCCTCACGCTGCTTGGATCTGGTGACGATTGCGCGGTTGTGGGTGCGCCGGGAGCAAGGTTTGTCGTGACGACAGACGTTTTGGTCGAGGGCGAGCACTTCACCCGGGACTGGTCCACAGGTGCGGAAGTGGGGGCGAGGGCGGCTGCCCAAAACCTCGCGGATGTGGCGGCCATGGGAGCGAAGCCAACCTCGCTCGTGGTGTCGCTGGTCCTTCCCCCTGATTTGGAGGTCGCCTGGCTGGAAGACCTAGCTGGCGGCTTGGGAACAGAGGCGTATCGAGCCGGCGCCGGGGTAGTCGGGGGAGATCTGAGTAGGGGCCCCGTCCTCGTCATCTCTGTCACCGCTCACGGCACACTGGCTGGCGCGCCCATCACAAGGAGCGGAGCTTCGCCGGGGGATACCCTCGCCATTGTGGGAACACTTGGCAGGTCAGCGGCAGGATTGGCTGCGCTTGACTCCGGTGCGGTCGCGCCGTCACTTCACGGCGCCCAGGTCCCCACCCCGTTTCAAGAGCCGGTTGCCCTCTATCGCAGCCCCAAGCCGCCACTGGAGGCTGGCCCTCTCGCAGCGCAACGCGGCGCTACGGCAATGATGGATATTTCTGATGGCCTGGTGGTGGACGCAACTCGCCTGGCGGAAGCTTCCGGCGTCGCCCTCGACATCACTCGGTATGGACTGCACGACGACTTGGCGGCTCTAGAGAAGGTGGGCAACGCCCTCGGCGCTGACCCACAACAGTGGGTGCTGTACGGCGGTGAAGACCACAGTCTCCTTGTGGCGTTCCCACCTTACGTCCTCGTCACAGCACCTTTCCGTACAATCGGCACGGTTGGTGACTACGGGGAGGCGCGAAGAGGGGAGGGGCGCACGCGCGTCACACTCGACGGCACCTCACTGAGAGGCGGCTTTGACCACTTTGGTGGGGGAGCGAAGTAGCGGGTCTAGTTCCACTGGCTTAGTTTGCTAAGGAACCGCTGCAAACCGGCTGTCTTCGGGTTGGCGAAAGTTTCATTGCTTGGCCCGTGCTCGCAAATCACACCGTCGCTGAGGTAGGCAACCCTGTCGCAAGCCTTCCGCGCAAATCCCATTTCATGTGTGACGATGATGAACCGTGTCCCCTCCGTCTTCAGTCCATCGATCAGATCCAGGACCTCTGCGGTGTATTCGGGGTCGAGGGCGCTGGTGGGCTCGTCGAGCAACAGCATCTTCGGCTCGGGGGCCACGGCTCGAGCAATGGCAACCCGTTGGCGCTCACCACCAGAGAGCTGTGAGGGGTGCTTGCCCACTACGACATTGAGGCCAAACCTGTTGAGCAGCTCCTCGGCTCGCTCCCGCGCTTCGCCCTCGCCCACACCGTGGACGACCCGCAGGGGGAGGGCAACGTTCTCCAGGGCAGTCAGGTGGTCAAAAAGCCCGGCATGTTGAAAGACGAACCCGAGGCTAGCCCGATACGCGGGGAGGGTGCGCGCCTGGTAGTTGACGAGGGCGCCCTCGACCGCGACTTCCCCAGATGTGGGAACCTCCAGTCCACCAATAATGCGCAGCAGCGTCGACTTCCCACCGCCGGACGGTCCGATCAGTGCGAGGGTCGAGAAATGCTCGTCAAGATTGACCCCCCAGAGAACCTCTTGATCCCCAAACGACTTTTTCAGGTCCCGAAGCTCAATGCGCATAGTCAAACTTCCGCTCGAAGTGGGAGCTCACAAACATCAGAGGCAGAGTCAGACAAAGGTAGAGGCCGCCGAGGAAGATGTATCCGCCAAAGAAGTTGTAGTTGGTTGCGGTGATCTCGCGGATTGTCTGTGTCACCTCAATGATGGCGATGACTGACAGAAGGGACGAATCTTTGATGAGTGAGGCGAACTGGCCGGTCAGTGCGGGCAGTGTCCGCGCCACCATCTGTGGGATAACCACGTAGCGGAGTGTTTGGGGTTTAGTAAACCCGACCGCATCTGCGGCAAGTAGCTGGTCTTTGTCTAGGGACGAGGCCGAACCCCGGATGATCTCAGCAATATATGCTCCGGTGAAAATTGAGAGGATAAGGATTCCTGCAACAGTCTTGTTGTTGATTCCCCAGGCTGTTCCGATGATGTAGTAGAACAGGTAGATCTGCACCAGAAGTGGGGTGCCCCGAATGATCTTGACGTAGAAGTCAGCGGCATATCGCAGTGGCAGAACGCGTGATCGGGCGGCAACTGCAACAGGGATACCGATGATCATTGACAGCACGAGGGATGCGGCACAGATCTGCAGTGTCAGCACAAATCCGTCGAGGAGCCGATGTCTGTATTCGCCGACAAAGCCAAAATCGAGTTGTACTCCGGCGCCATAAAGTGAGAGCCAAAAGAGCCCAACAATAATGATGACAACGAAGAGGTAGTTGATGAGCGCCTTCAGTGGAGGCGTCCTCGTTCCCCGATCAGAAGTGAACCACCGCCTTAGTCCAGGGTGAAGAACCACGTGAAACCCAGATCGTCAAAGGCCTGCTTTTCATCGGCAAGGTACTTGTCTGTGATGCGGTCAAAACCGCCATCGGCAGAGTAGCTCGCGATGAACTCGTTGAGCTGTTCCCTTAGCTCGTCGTTGCCCTTGGCGACAGCAATTCCCCAGAACTCGGGGTCTTGGAAGGGGATGAACACGGCCGTTGTCGTATCCGGGTTCCGCTGCTGGTTGCGGTAGATCGTAAGTTGGTCGTAAAGGAAGGCATCGGCCTTCCCCTGGACGACCTCTGTCACCGCTGCGCTTTCGTCAGCGAGGCGAACGATCTGGGCTTCGGGAAGATTCTTCGTGGCAAAAACATCGCCGGTGGAGCCAGTTTTCACAGCAACGGTTTTGTCCGGCGCGTTCAGGTCGGCAATATCGGTGATGTCCGAGGCCGAGTTGGCAAGGATAGCCAGTTGTGCTCGTGCGTACGGATCGGTGAAGTCAACCGACTGCGCACGGTCCTCCGTGATCGTCATTGACGACATGACTGCGTCTGCCTTACCTGTTTGCAGCATGGGGATGAGGCCATCGAATGCGGTGTTTTCAATGGTGAGGTCGTAATCGTACTGCTCTGCAAAGTCGCGCATGAAGTCGGGTGCCACGCCCTCGGGTTCACCGGCCTGGTTCTTCGTCTCAAAGGGGGGATAGGCCAACTCCATGGCGACAACCAGGGGTTTTCCTCCGGAAGCAGGGCCGCTTTCAGAGCCACCCTTGGGCTCACCGGAGTTGGCGGAGCACCCTGCAAGCGCCAGGACTCCGGCAATGATGAATGTGACGGCGGATGGCAGCGCTTGGCGTCTCATGCGTTTTCCTCCCTGTAAACAGTGGCGTCGCCAGCTTACAGATGTGGGACGAGGGCGATGGTGAGCGCCCATGGGGACAACAAAAGATCCCCCGCCAAAAGGTGGGGGATCAGTGTCTGCTACGACTACGTGTCACGCTGCGCGCTGGACGCGATCGCTCTTGATGCAGGTGGTGCAAACGTTCATACGCTTCGTTTCCCCGTTCACCAGGGCGCGAACACGCTGGATGTTGGGGTTGAAACGGCGGTTCGTGCGCACGTGCGAGTGCGAGACCGACTTGCCGAACTGCGGAGCCTTTCCACAGATATCGCATACCGAGGCCACGGGGTCCTCCTCATTAGTTCCAAAAGTCTAAATCGCCATCTTGACTGATGACCATTCCGCCCCCACATCGGGCGGGTTAGACCGCGCGTCGAAGAAGCAACTAAGCAAGATTAGCCGAATCAGGGTTACATGGACAAACAACCGGGCCCAAAAAGCGCTGTAGAGTCGCCCACACTTGTCGCCTCGTCGAGTCCCAATCGGCGTATCCGGCCTCGAGAATCGATTATGTCGGAACCTAGTGTAAGACTTGGCTGAAGAAGATGGCAGCTTAGGAAGTGGGGAAATGGACGCGGTAGGTCTTGAGACACCGTTGACGCTCTGCGTCGGCAAAGCTGCGGTCAGGCGGTTGGCTGACGGCGGGCTGTCGACTGTGCGTGATCTTGTCTACTATTCGCCAAGGCGCTACTACTCCTGGGGACGGCTCACCAACATCCAGTGGCTCAAGGTTGGTGAAGAAGCAACGCTTCTGGTTCAGGTGGTGAACGCAAATCTGGTTTCGAACCGATCGGGACAGGGGGTACGTCTGATGGTTGACGTAACGGATGGAACCCAGCGCCTCACCTGCACCTTCTTCGCGAAGAACCGCTACATGCTTGCCCCCCACCAACGTCTCCTCAAGCCGGGTTCAACGGTGCTGGTATCGGGGAAGATCGGGGAGTTCCAAGGCAAGCTGCAGATGGTGCAGCCCGAATTTGAGGAGCTTGAGGATTCGTCGCCTGAGGCGGTTGCTAGGCGTGCAGGGCGTCCCATTCCCATTTACAAGGCGGTTGGCGGCCTCCCCTCGTGGAAAGTCAGTGCGCTGATCGGCACGGTTCTGGAGCGGCTTGATGACAGTCAGATCCCCGAGGTTATCCCGGATGAGGTGCGCGCCCGCTACAGTCTGATGTCCGCGCCAGCTGCACTGCGAAATATGCACCAACCTGAAGCCACAGTTGATTGGGAAACCGCAAAGCGAACCCTCGCTTGGGAAGAGGCTCTGGTTTTGCAGACCGCGCTCCTTTCAGGCCGCAGGGATGCCGCGGGGCACCTGGTGAGGAAGGCTCACCCATTGGCACCTCACGACGGTGGGGCAGGCAGTGTTGAGGCCCTGATCAATGGGCTCCCGTTCTCTCTCACAGAATCCCAGATTCAAGCGTGGGGACAGATCTCAGCAGACCTGGCCCTGCAAGTCCCGATGCAACGTTTGCTTCAAGCGGATGTAGGCGCTGGTAAAACCGTCATGGCCCTCTTGGCGATGGTTTCGGCTGTTGAGAATGGTTTCCAGGCCGCACTTCTTGCCCCAACAGAGGTGCTGGCTCGCCAGCATTATTCGTCCCTAGGTGATCTCCTGACCCGCGCGGGTCTTGATGTTCCACTGCATCTCCTGACCGGAAAACGCTCACAGGCGGAAAAGAATGAGGCTCTCTTGCGCCTAGCGGCGGGTGAAGCCGGGATCGTTGTCGGCACACACGCACTAATCCAAGAGGGGGTGGAAATCCCCCAGCTTGCGCTCCTGGTCGTTGACGAACAGCATCGTTTCGGGGTGGCACAGAGGGAGTACCTGCGGGAAGGTAGGGAATGGACCCCACACCTCCTAGTCATGACGGCTACCCCAATCCCTCGAACCATTGCCATGACTGTATTCGGGGATCTTGACGTCACTCTCATGAAGGGGATGCCTCCGGGCAGGCTGCCCGTAGAGACACATTTGGTCAGCAACACAAACGCCGCGTGGATGAAACGCATATGGAGCCGCGCAAAGGAGGAAGTTGAAAAAGGCGGCCGCGTGTATGTGGTCTGCCCCAGGATTGACGGGGGCGAAGCCAGCTCGGACCTCGGCCGTGACGGCCTTGGGGAGGAAGTCACCATCGAGGCTGAGGGCGACGACGTTCCCGGTGACGGCACCGTTGGCTCCGACGTGCCAGCCGCAGAAGTGGTGGCAGAAAACCTCCGGTCCATGCCTGAGCTAGACGGCATTCGTGTCGGACTTGCGCACGGACGCAGAAGCCCCGAAGAAAATGCGGCGGCCTTCTCACAGTTCGCTTCTGGTGAGGCACCGATTCTCGTCGCAACCACAGTGATAGAAGTGGGGGTTGATGTACCAGAGGCGACACTTATGATCGTCCTTGGAGCTCAACGGTTCGGTCTGTCCCAATTGCACCAACTTAGAGGCAGGGTGGGGCGATCAACGACCCAGAGTGTCTGCCTGCTCGTTCATAGCCCAACGCAATCACCGGTGACTGAAGAACGGCTTGACGCCATCGCAACAACGACAGACGGGTTCACGCTTGCGGAGATTGACCTGAGGTTGCGCAGTGAGGGGGATGTTCTGGGGCAATCGCAGTCGGGACGTTTCTCAGGGCTAAAGTTCCTCTCAGTACGCTCCGATGGCGCTACGATTGCCGCGGCGCGTGGGGTTGCGCGCAGCATCCTTGCGGATGACCCTGCGCTACTTGGCAGCAGTGCGCTGGCAAGCGCTGTCCAAGCCTCTCTCGGGACTGAGGCCGTGTGGCTGGAAAGGAACTAGGCGAATGACACGCATCATCGCCGGGGCCGCAAAGGGGCGCAGGCTCGAAATTCCCTCTCAGGGGACTCGACCGACCTCGGACAAGGTGAGAGGAGCTATTTTTTCTAGGCTTCTTGGGTGGGGCGCAGTTGAGGATGCACACGTTCTTGACCTATTTGCGGGTTCTGGCGCATTGGCTTTGGAAGCACTGTCCAGGGGCGCGGCAGACGCCGTAGCCGTGGAAAAGTCTCCTGCAGCCAGCGCAGTAGTTCGCAAGAACGCCCAGAGCTGCGGGGTCCAGGACGTGCTCACGGTAGCCACAAGTGACGTCACCGACTATCTGAAGCGTGCCCGGCCAACGCGGGAAGGACTCGACCTCGTTTTCATTGATCCCCCGTACAGTTGCACCGAACAGGAGGTAAGTGGGGTGCTTGAGGCTCTGCTTCCGCACCTCCACGTGGATGCCACGATTGTTTTGGAGCGGGATGGAAGATCGCCCGAGCCGACTATTCCCCCTGAACTTACGGTGCTCTCAGGCAAGCGCTGGGGTGATACCGCGGCGTGGTACCTGGGGTTGGCAGCAAGTGAAGCCTAGGATAACCCCATGGTGACGGCACTCTTTCCAGGCAGCTTCGACCCCGTGACAAACGGGCATTTGGACCTGATCACCAGAGCGGCCCAGATTTTTGATCACGTTGTTGTGGCCGTTGGCTTCAACATGGCGAAGCCGGGCTGGATGTCAGTTGCGCAGAGGGTGGAGCTGTTGCGGCGCACAGTGGAAGATCAGCTGGAGCTGGATAACGTTTCGGTCGGGCAGTTCGAGGGGTTGACGACAGACTACGCAGAGCACGTTGGTGCGACCGTCATTATCAAAGGAAGCCGCTCGTCCGCAGACTGGGAATGGGAATACACTCAGGCAGCGGTAAACCGCAAGCTTTCTGGCATCGACACGCTGATCTTGCCAGCAGACTCGCAGTGGGCAACCCTGTCCTCATCAATCGTCAGGGAGCTGGCCAGGTACGGTGCTCCTCTGGAGGGGCTGGTCCCACCTCTGGTGGCGGCCGCCATTGACGGCAGACACAGCGAATTGTCCCAGCAATCGAACGCTTCGACCCTAGACTTGGAAGAAGCGAAGGACCGTGAGGATGGAGCCGGGAAGCAGCGCCCGGTTTCGTGAGTGCACGCGAACAATAGAGAGTCTTGATACAGGAGCGCCGATGCCGCAACGATACGATTCAGAAGACCACGCCCCCCTTGATGTCACCCCCCCGGCAAATGATGATGCTGGGACGCTGGAAGATAGGGACATTTACGCGGAGGGCGGATCATACGGTCCGTCCACTGTTATCGCGGCACTCGACCAAATCCAAATTCTTGTTGAGTCTGCGCGCGCCGTGCCACTTTCCGCAAACATTGTCCTCAACAAAGCGGAGATCCTTGACCTAGTGAATCAGGCGCGCGAAGCGCTTCCAGATGACCTGGTTGTCGCTGACGCAGTTGTTGCGGATGCTGATGCCGTTCTTGGCAGGGCTGACGATGTCGCAGAGGCAGCGGTTGCCGAGGCATCTTTGAAGGCACGCACGCTCCTTGATGATGCGCGCAGTAAAGCCGATGCTCTCCTAGCTGAAGCAGTTGATGAGGCAGAACGCAAGGTTGGACGTGCCAATGAAGAGGCCGCAACGGTGAAGGCACGGGCAACGTCCGAGGTTGAAGCCTTGCTTGCTGACGCGCACGCGCAGGCCGACCGCTTGGTGTCTGCCGACCAAATTACGGAGATCTCGCAGCAGCGGGCCCGAGACCTGGTCATGCAGGCTAAGCGTGAAGCCGCGGGCCTTCGTCAAGGGGCCGAATCATACGTTGCAAACTCTCTTGAACAGACGTCAAGCCTGCTCAACGACCTTTTGCGCCGCACAGAGGCGGGGCTTCGCGCACTGTCAGATCGTGAAAGGGTTGACGAGGCGGCTAACATCAATCTCGACTGATCGGCCACCCTATCGGGTGCCGTAGAAGAGAAGAGTTGACATGACTGAGAAGACTGACTTGCGGCTTTCACTGCGGGACCAGCCGCGCCGCACCGGTTCCCGCACGGAGCGTGAGGTGACGTGGCAGGTGCCTGAAGGTTGGGGTACCCATGTGCTCACCTTGACCCCGGGCACGACACTGCCATTGACCGTTGCTGTAACAAGCGTCGACGAGGGCGTTTATGTCGAAATGCAAGGCAATGCCGAGCTTGCGGGGGAGTGTGTCCGTTGCCTCGATCCGACCACTGTGCCGGTTGAGATCAACGCTGGCGAACTTTACATGCAAACCGCTTCAAGCAACCGATCCCGAACTCGCAAGTCCGATGACCGCGAGGACGTTGAGGTTGAAGGAGACCAACTTGATCCTGACTACCTGATTGAGCAAGACAGTGTGGATCTTGAACCACTGTTGAGGGACGCCCTCTTCGGTGACGTAACTTTACAGCCTCTGTGCAGTGAGGATTGCGAGGGGATGTGCGAGCACTGTGGGATTCGCTGGCGCGATGCGGAACCAGGGCACTCACACGAGATTGTCGACCCACGTTTTGCGTCCCTCCAGTCGCTGCTTGATGTAGACAATGACTAAGGCATCGCCGTCTGGTGCGGCAAACCCCGATGCCGACGCGTTGGTGCATGCTTGGGGAGCCGCCATTGATCCCGAGCTGCTGATCCTGGCGCTTACCCATAGGTCTTTCGCCAATGAGGCCGGCCTAGCTGGCAATAATGAGCGGCTTGAGTTTCTTGGGGATTCGGTCTTGTCCATCATCACTACTGATGAGCTCTACCATCGTTTCCCGGACGTGCCAGAAAGCGACCTCGCACGGTTACGTTCTTCAGTTGTTTCACAGAAGCCTCTGGCTGAGTTGGCGCGAAGCATCGGACTCGGTGAATTCATCCTCCTGGGTGTTGGTGAGAACAAGACGGGCGGCCGCGACAAGGCCTCGATTCTTTCCGACACAGTGGAAGCCCTGATTGGGGCGACCTACCTTTCAAACGGACTTGAACCAACTCGTAAGGCGCTTCTCCAACACCTCACACCACTCATTGACAAGGCCGGAGAGCCGGAGGCTGTCGCTGACTGGAAGACTCCTTTGGCCCGACTTGTGCGGGATAGAAACCTCGGAGACATCGACTTTGTTGTCACCGGGAGTGGCCCCGACCATGATCGCTACTACACTGCTGACCTGCTGGTCGATGGCCGCAGTGTCGCCCAGGGGCAGGGTCGCTCCAAGAAGATTGCTGAGAATGTGGCTGCGCACGCTGGCCTTGAGGTCCTCACCAAGGATGTGCATGCCTGAACTGCCAGAGGTCGAAACGATCCGTCGCGGCATCGACCGTCATTTGCGTGGGCACCGAATTGTCTCTGTCGAGGGTGGTGGAGGACGTTTGGTCCGCAACAACCCTCAGGGAATGGTGGATCTTCACGCACACCTCACCAACTCACAGGTCACAGCGGTTGAGCGCCGTGGGAAATTCATGTGGATGGAGTTTGACGAGGCCGACTCCGCCCTCGTCATCCACCTTGGAATGTCGGGACACGTTCGTATTCTCGAGGGGTCTTCAGACGGGTTGGGGCGCCATGAGCACGTCCGTTTGACAATGGATGACGGTCAGAAGGTCTCATTTATTGACCCACGCATGTTTGGTCACCTGACGATTTCACGACTAGTTGAGGACGCGACAGGCCGCTTAGTTCCGGAAGTAGCACGGAGCATCGCTCCCGACCCTTTGGAGGACGCTCCTGTTGAACTGTGGACCACGCCAATGCTGCGGACTCGAAGGTTCATCAAGACTGTTCTGCTTGACCAGACTGTGATCTCTGGGATCGGCAACATCTATGCCGATGAAGCGCTCTTTAGAGCAGGTATCAATGGTTTGGTTCGTTCCGACACTATGTCGCCCGCAACTGCTACCAACGTTGTTGAGGCCGCCCGCGACGTAATGACAGAGGCGGTCGCAGTAGGGGGAACTTCCTTCGACGCGCTCTACCTGAATACTGACGGTGATCCGGGGTACTTTGCTCGATCGCTACAGGTATACGGGCGTGAGGCAGAGCCGTGCAAACGTTGTGGACATCCGGTTGAACGTCAGGTCATCAATGGGCGCTCTCACCATTTCTGCGCCGAATGTCAGAAGCTTCCGGACTAACCTGCGACTCCGGGGACCAACATCCCGGCCCCTGGGTAGTACGACTAGCTGTTCCCGGCACAGACGTGCAAGAAGGTGGCATATCCTGGGACTTTTTTCCCGTATCATGGAGCGGTGAATAGAAACGTCGAGTCTCCAGGCCTGGTCGTTCGCGTCATGATTGTGGATGACCATGAGATCGTCCGTCGAGGAATCGCGGACATTGTTGATAGGGATCCACGCTTTCAGGTGGTTGCGGAAGCGGGATCTGTTGAGGACGCGCTGCGCCGCGGTGCGATAGTGAGTCCCGACGTGCTGCTTGTTGATCTGCAACTCCCCGATGGTACAGGTATCGACGTGATGAAGGGGTTCAAACAGTTCAACCCTGATGCGAAGCCGATTGTCCTCACGACATTCGACGATGATGCGGCAGTGTCGGAGGCGCTCGATGCCGGAGCACGCGCATACATTCTGAAGACGATTCGCGGAAGCGAGATCAACGATATTATCGCCGCGGTCTCGGAGGGCCGCGTAATGCTCGATGCTGCGACAGTTACCCGGCGCCAAGCTGAGTCCAATGATCCGACAGCGTCACTCACCCCGTCTGAGAGGCGGGTTCTCGACCTCATCGGTGATGGTATGTCGAACCGTGAGATTGGTGAACACCTGGGGATCGCGGAGAAGACCGTGAAAAACCACATCACCTCCCTGCTTTCAAAGATGGGCTTGCAGCGGCGAACCCAGGTTGCTGCCTGGGTTGCCTCGCAGCGTTCGGTACCGTGGCGCCAGGGGAGCGCGGGCTAGCACCTCGGATTAACGAAATGTATATGTTGGGAGCGGATGGTGCTCTGGGGTTAGTACCCCAGACGCACATTGGTTCCCCACGTATACATTTCGCGGCGCGGTGCCTCGGGTAGCTACTCGAGCGGGCTACGCCACACCAATGAGGTTCCCCGTCCCCGCGGACCCGCACCAACCGCAAATGACCCGCCGTGGTTTGTGGCCCGTCGTTGCATGTTTGCAATACCGGAGCTCCTTGACTGGCTCGGGTCGACTCCAGCCCCATCATCAACGATGAGAACCTCGATTTCACCGGTTGGCCCGGCTCCAAAGAGGCTGACTTTCACCTGAGCTGAGTGGGCTCCCGCGTGGCGTGCAATGTTCGTTAGCGACTCGCGGATAACCGCGACAACGTCCTCGGACAACGACTCGTTGACGAGTTCGGGAGCGCGCGTCCTTAGCTGCTGCATCTCTTGCGAGCCCGGCCGAATCTGCACCTCATCAACCTCAAATGTGATCGTTGGTGCGAAGCCCAGGTTTGATCGGGCAACGGTGGCTTCACGTTCTACCGCGTCAACAAGCCCAACTGAGGCGTCCTCGTCCCGCAGGCGATACACGATGTTACGAATCTGGTGCACCGCTTCATCAAGACGTTCCATCGCTTCCTGCAAGCCGTTTTTTGTCTTGCGCGGGGAGAGTCCGGCATCAACCTCTGCCTTAAGCTTCTGCAGGAGCATCCCGGTGGCGAACAGGTGCTGAATCCCCAGGTCGTGCAGGTCACGGCTGATGCGGTCCCGCTCTTCAAATAGCACTGCGAGGTCGTGTGCCTGACGGGAACCGATCAGGTCGAGGGCGAGTGCACCCTGACGGCCGTAAGCCATCGCCAACTGGCGGTCCGAACTGGTGAACGGAAGATCTTGTTCGGCCCGCTCAAGGACTAGGCAGCCCTGCAGGGCTCCCTGTATCTTCAGTGGGACGAAGAGCTGGGGCCCCAGTGGAAGTGTCTCGCCCTCAGTCAATAGTCGCCGTTGCGCTTCGCCAAGGTCGAAAGCGGCCCCAATCAGCGCGGACGCTGCCGCCCCGCCCTCATCCGAAAAGGCGGCTGCGGCCTCACAGAGCCACACACCACCAACCGTCGGCATAAAAACAGCCGCTGACTTCGAGTTGGACGCCGCGAGGGCCTGCTGCGCGAACAGTGTGAGGGCCTCACCGTCGTCATCGTCGGGATCTTCAACCAGTGGCTTCGTGAAAAGGTAGATGGCGTCAAACCACTGCTGTAGTGGGTCTTGCACTATGCGCGCTCCTGTTCTGCTGCCCAACGGTAGTCAGGAACACTGGCAAGCAGCTCCGCGTGGGTGCCGTTTGCACCGACTGTTGCGGACTTTTCCCGGCTGAGGGCGGGGCGTAGAACAATCACCTGATCCGCTCCCTCAAGTCCCGTGAGTCGGTGGGTGACGACCACGAGGCCGCGGTTGGTGCCTCCGCCCTCGAACAATGACTTGAGGACTGAGTCGGCGGTCTGCGCGTCGAGGTGTTCGCCGGGCTCATCCAGAAGGAGTAGACGCGCGGGGGACGCGAGTGCGCGAGCTAGAAGGAGCCTGCGGCGTTCTCCTCCCGATATGGAGGTTGCGCCGACGCCCAGGAGAGTGTCGAGGCCGTTCGGCAGGGAGCCTAGCCAGTCGCTCAGACCGACCTGGCCCAGAAGCACCTTGCTTTCGTCACGAGTCAGGTCACCGCGGGCGACGCGCAGGTTCTCATAGACCGTGGTTGCGAAGACGTGTGCATCTTCAGTTGTGAGTGACACGTTGCGCGTGACTTCGTCGCGGTCGCCACCCCACAGTTCAACCCCATTCAAGTCGGCCTGCCCACCCTTGGGCTCCAGCATGCCCGCCAGCGTATAGAGCAGTGTGGATTTGCCAATCCCTGACGGGCCAACGATTGCCACGACCTTACCGGGGGAGAGGTCTAGGTTCACGCCCTCAAGCGCGGTGGGACGACCCGGCCATCCAACTGCCAGGTCGTGTGCTTGGACTTCTGGCTGGTCAGTTTCGGGGATGCGGTGGGTTGGAGAGGGCTTTGCGTCCTCGGGCCCCAGCAGGTTGTCGATCCGTTCCGCGGCGCGTGCCGAGCGGATGAGTTGGACGGCTGCTGCACCAAGATCCGCGGTGCCCTCAAAGGCCGTGAGCGGGGTGAGGACGAGGACGGCGAGGGCGACGGCTGCGACCAGTCCGGCATTCGTTTCAGGGGTTGCTACAAGCAGAACTCCGACAACGACACCTCCCATCGCAAAACGGTCCAGTGCGGTAGCGAATGCGGCAGGCCGAGCAGCCAGGCCGCGTGCTTTGTCCAATGCTGCTGAAGTGAGCCGCAACCGGGCGAAAGTCGCTCCGAGACGCCCCGACACGGCAAGTTCGTCAGCAGACTCTAAGAGGTCAAGCGTTGTCACGGACAATTGTTGGCGAGCGGCCTGCTCTTCTTTCTCAGCAGCGCGCGCCGAGTGCGCCATGAGAAGCGGAGCCACCACGCCGGAAAGGAGCAGGCCGACGGCAAGCACGATAGCGGCGGGAATGGAAAGGAATGCGAACCCAATAACCGTTCCAACTCCAACGATCGACGCGACTAGGAAGGGAAGAAGAGACTTAACGATGTAATCTCCCACCGCGTCAATATCAGCTCCGATTCTGGCAAGCAGGTCGCCGCGTTGGATTGCTGCGACGCGGTCGATTGGACCATCTGTGAGCGTGTCGTAGATGCGCAGGCGCAGTGAGTCCATTCCTTCGAGGGCGACTTTGTGGCTGGCAATGCGTTGCATATAGCGGAAGAGAGCCCTCATGACACCGAACATGCGCACCGAAGTTGCTGCGACGCTCAAGTAGAGTACGGGTGGCATTTGGGAGGCTCTTGCTATCAGCCAGGCAGACACGGCAGCGAGCCCAATGGCTGAACCCAACCCGGCGACGCCGTAGAGCAGAGAGAGCGCCATACCTCCGGGGCGGAGCCCCAGCATTTTGACGATGCGTCGAAGAGCCTTTCGCTCAGTTCTTGTGAGGAACAGGGTCACTTGCGGACCTCCAGTTCTACGTCGACATCGCCGTCACCGACGGGATTCAGGGCAGCCGGGTCCAGTAGGCCCGGTAGGGTGCCACTCAGATCAGCGAGTTCAAAGTCGTCTTCCAACTGCGGGTACTCCTGGATCTCTTCGTCGGTCGCACCAGCAGATGCAACGTGGAGGACGGTGTCGGCAGCCTGGACCACGGCGTTGCGGTGGGCAATGACAAGGATTGTTGACCCGGATGCTTTCAGTTCGCGAAGCACCGCCACGACCTGCCCTTCGCTCAGCGCATCCAGGTGCGCAGTCGGCTCATCGAGGATGAGCATCGAGGGAGGAGAGACGAGAGTCCTGGTCAGGGCCAGTCGTTGACGTTGACCAACTGATAGTCCCACTCCGCCGGAACCAACCGGTGTATCCCAGCCGGCGGGCAGTGATGCTACGACCTCGTCGAAACCAGTCGCTGCTGCCGCCGCGAGAATATCGGGTCCGGGAGATCCGGAACCACCTGGGGTGGCGGTGCTTATGGCGAGGTCGTCCCCGCGAACATTTTGAAGGACGGTTCCCGGGGTGATGGTGGGGTGCTGGGGAATCCACGCGATCCCTTTCCACCATTCCTCACGGTTGATCGAGCTAATCGGAACGCGTGTGCCGTCCTCGCTGCCGACCAGGATGCTCCCCTTTGTGGCGTTCTCAAAGCCGAGGAGTACTTGTACGGTAGTGGATTTACCCCCTCCGGATGCGCCGACCAGGGCGTTGATCTTCCCGGGTTCAATAGTCCCGTTCAAGTCTGAGGGCGCCCACGCTCCGCGGGCAGCAACAGAGAGGTGCTCTATGGAGATAGGTGTCGTGCCTGCGGGGGCTGGGTGGATATCCCCGTGGGTGGGCTCGTCCTCTTCAAGGATTGTGAAACATTCTTCCGCTGCTGCAACCCCGTTTGTGGAGGCGTGGAACTGGGCTCCAACCTGACGCAAGGGTTCGAAAACCTCGGGTGCCAGCATGATGATAATCAGTCCCACGCCCAGGCTGAGATGCCCACTGACCATTCGCATGCCCACCTGCACGGCGACGAGGGCGACCGACAGGGTTGCCATGAACTCGAGGACGCCACCTGAGAGGAATGCGACCCGGAGCGTCTGCATGGTTGTCTGGGTATTCTGCTTGCTAAGACGCACGAGGTGCGCCCTCGGCCCCTTTTCGCGACCGAGGGCGCGCAGCGTAGGGAGCCCTGTCAAGAGGTCAAGGAGCTGAGCGCCGAGGCGCTCCATTGCGACAAGCTTCTTCTGTGAGAAGCCCTGGGTGAGTCGGCCAATGAGGACCATGAAGATCGGGATCAGCGGGATTACTACCACCGCGATGAGTGCTGACCAGAAGTCCAGCATCAAGATGGTCAGCAATGCCAGGGGAGTGACGGTCAAGGTCAGGAGAAGCTGTGGGAGGAACTTTACAAAGTAGGGTTCCAAGTCGTCGAGGCCGCGCGTCAGCAAGGTGGCGGTCTCGGTTCCGTGGCGTGCCCTCCACCGGGGGCCCAGGCGAACCGCCTTCTTCGTCACTTCGGTTCGCAACGTGTCGATCGCCTGGTCCGCTGCGCGGTGCGCCCGCGACTCGCGGAAGTAGGTGACTAGCGCCCGCGTCACGACGATAAGGAAAAGAACCCCGACGGTCGGCAGAATGTCCTGCAGTGGAGCACCATTGGTGATCACTGGGCTGACAGCGTTGGAGATGGTGAAGGCTTGAAGAATCACCAGTATCGCGGTGACTAGTCCGAGGACAGCTATCTCAACGATGAAGCGTCGGGTTGATCGGGCATATTTGAGGAGTCGGGGGTCAAACGGTTTCACCGGACCATTGTCCCAGGTTTCTTGCCCAATCACGACAGGTGGCCTCTGAGGACGAAGAAGGTCGCTCCCAAACGCGGAGAATGCGGCCCCCGAATACTCGGAGACCGCATTCTTCTGTGCCAACTGTCTAGTGGGCACAGGCACTTTGTGAGCGGGAAGTGTCCCTAGCTAGCCTTGCTTCCCGGTCAGGAAGTTCGACTTGGGGCGGATGCTCTTCGGCAACAAGCCCTGCGTCGCGTAGGTCGACTTCGGGTCGACACGTCCGCGGAACACGTAGTACGACCAAAGGGTATAGCCGATGACTATCGGGACCAGGACAATTGCAACTACCAGCATGACGGTGAGCGTCGGCTGTGTCGAGGAGGCCCAGTCCATGCTGAGTGAGTACTCCGGCGCAATCGACGACTTCATCACGTAGGGGGCCATGGTTGAGAAGACCCATGCCACGGCACTAGCGATTCCAAGTGATGAGAACAGGAATGCCCGTCCCTCATTGCGTGTTGCTGACTGGGAGAACATGGCCGTGAGTACCAGTGACACAGCGGCAACCAGCAGCGGGATCCACGACCATGCGTTTGCGGAGTAGGCCAGCTGACCCCAGATCACCCAAACCGCTCCCATAACGAGAGCAACAATCGAGGCAGGTGCAGAGATCTTTGTGGCCCGCTTCTGGACTTCACCCTCAGTCTTCAAGGAGAGGAACTGGCTTCCCTGAGCGAAGCTAATTGCCACCAGGGTCAGGCCTCCCCACAGGGAGTAGAACGTGAACAGCGACCAGAAGCCGCCGGTCAGATTGAAGGCGATGTTGCCGGTTTCAAGCGCACTGGATACCGCACTGGGCTCAATCGTTGTGACTTGGAGTCGGCCGTCCACAACGGTTGGTGTCTGGGCTTCAATCTTCATGCCAGAAACCAGGTTAGAGAATGCAACACCAAGGATTAGGGGGGCACCGTAGCCAGCGATGACTTGGAATGTGTCCCAGGTGTTGACCCACTTTTGCGACTTGATCTTCGAGCGCCATTCGATTGCAACAATGCGCAGAATTAGCAGAACCAAGAGCAGGAAGAGCGCCATGTACATGCCGGAGAACATGGTGGCATACCACAGTGGGAATGCCGCAAACATCGCGCCACCAGCCGTGAGTAGCCACACCTCATTGCCGTCCCAGTGCGGACCGATGGTACGCACTGTTGCCGTTCTTTCTTCCGGTGTCTTTCCTACGATGCGCAGGAGCATTCCAACACCGAAGTCGAAACCTTCGAGCACCAGGTAGCCGGTCCACAGGACCGCAATCAGCACAAACCAGATAACTACTAGAGCAGTCATTTCAATTGGCTCCTATCAGTATCCGAAGTTGAGGGCTTGAGCAGAGACTTCCTTCTTGCTCTCATCCGAGAAGTCGGAGACCCCTTCTAGGACGTACCTACGCATCAGCCACACCCACACGACACCGAGGGCCAGGTAGAGCACGGTGAAGAGGATCATTGTCGTGAGCATCTGGCCCGCACTTACGGCGGTCGAGATACCCATTGGAGTCAGCTGGTTGACGTCACCGAGCGGATCACCGGCCTGCATTGAAACCAGGTTGGGAACGACTACCCACGGTTGGCGACCCATTTCAGTAAAGATCCAGCCAGTGGCCACCCCGATAAATGGCATTGGAATAGAGAAGATGCCGAACCTACCGAGCCATACGGAGGTGGGGACTCGGTCCTTGCGGATTGCCCACAGACCCCACAGTGCAAGCAGCGCCGAGAACGCGGCTGTGCCAATCATGATTCGGAATGACCAGAAGACTGGCATCTGCGGTGGGATGAAGTTGTACTGAGAAGCGTCGCCGTACTTCTCCACAAACACCTCGTTGGAGTTCATGAGGTCGACCATGCGTTCCTGAACGTCGGCCACGCCCTCGACCGGAGCAGTGAAGGAGTTGGTGGCCATGAACGATGCCACGCCCGGCACAGTGATGACACGCGTTGGCTGTGCGCCGTCGCGGTCTAGAGGGCAGTCTCCGAACATGGCAACAGTGAATGCACCCGCTTCAGTATCCACACAGATTCCCTCGGCAGCGGCCATCTTCGCCGGTTGTATTTCTACCAGCTCTTGTCCCTGGAAGTGTCCTGTTCCAGCGGTGCCAAGCCCACCAATAACTATTACCCAGAGCCCGAAGATCGTGACGGGGCGCCAAACGTTGCGCGCTTGGGCCATTCCGGCCTCACCACCCTGACGTGCGGCTCTTGTCATCCACCACACTGCGATGCCGGTGATGAACGTGCCCGTTAGGAGCCAGGCTGATGTAATCACGTGGCTAAAGGTGAACCAAAGGACTGGGTTGAGAAGCAGTTGGAAGAAGCCACCCACCCCGTCCAGCTCAGCTCGACCCGTAGCAGGGTTGAATATGGTGCCAACCGGGTGCTGCATCCAGGAGTTCGCGGCGAGGATCCACAGAGCTGAGAGATTCACGCCAGCGGTGACAAGCCAAATCATGAGCAGGTGAACGCCCTTTGAGAGCCTGCCCCAGCCGAAGATCCACAAGCCCAGGAAGGTCGATTCAAGGAAGAACGCCAGAAGTGCCTCAATGGCAAGGGGTGCCCCGAAGATGTCGCCGACGTAGCGGGAGTACTCGGACCAGTTCATGCCGAACTGGAACTCTTGCACAATGCCGGTCGCAACGCCTAGGGCGAAGTTAATGAGCAGTAATTTGCCGAAGAAGCGCGTGGCATGCAGCCACGCATCTTTGCCTGTCGCATACCAAAGGGATTGCATGATCGCTACGCAGAGCGATAGTCCAATGGTCAGCGGCACTAGGAAGAAGTGGTAGACAGTCGTAATGCCGAACTGCCACCTTCCTATGGCGACAGTGTCAAGCGCTGCCGATAGGATGTCCATTCATCTGGCCTTTCATCTCAGTCGGGGAAAAGTAATCGGTGAATCACAGCGCACCTCTACACACCCGGTAGACCTAGAAACAAGATCCAACCCAGACTTACGCAGTGGTGACGGCATGTCCCAACCTGAATCTACCGTGTTCCTGGGTCCTCCGCCCTATGTTCTACGTGTTTTCGGGTCACAGGTTGCTTACATTTCGTCAAGCGATCTAAGAAGGACTTGTAGTGGCAATTGATTCTTGGCGCTATTTGTCACTATGTGACGCGCCACAAAGAGATCGGGACGTCGTGCGGTAACATGTGATCGAAGGGCCCCCGGCCACACCGTCGGGTGGAACCAGGTGGATGTTCAGCGCAAATGCGGAGCAACACCGGTAACTGGAAATGGCCCGTTAAGTTTTCCGTCCCACTTGAGGACGAGTTTTTGTTAGCGTGTGGCGCGCTCGGTGTGGGGTTGCGCCGACGCGTGGGAGTAAAAATTGAGTAGCGAAAAAGAGGCGAAGTCAACTTCCCCTCAGACCCCAGCAGCGGCCCTGCTGTTTCAGGCCCCCGAGTTTCAGGCCCCTGCCTTTCAGGCCCCCGAGCGTGTTGAGAAGGTAGCGGAACCCCGGGCCGTGGGTGTCGACAGTGGAGACGCGCGCAGTGAGAGGACACCCTCCAAGCGTGGTGGCTCCCAGACAAAGGGCACCCAAGGCTCTGGACGTAACAAGTCGGCCGATGAGCAAGACGACTCGTCCCGTGGCGGTAAAGCAAAAGGTTCCGCGAAAGCAGAGTCGACATCAGCGGAGGGGCAGCAGCCCGCAAAGCAGGCGCAGAAGAGCAAGCGCCAAGGCGCGCAGGGAGCCAGAAAGAAATCCGATGACAGCTCCGGGGGTGATTCTGCCGAGGTAGAAGAAGGAACCAGCCCGGAGACGCCGCCTTCTGAAGGGGCAAGCGACCAAAGCAGTTCCTCAAGTCGTCGCAGGCGCCGCAGGACTCGCAGTGACGGGGCGGACGCACCTGAGTCGAGTGATGCTGACCAGGTGCAGTCGATCAAAGGGTCGACCAGGCTCGAAGCCAAGCGCATGCGCCGCCGCGAGGGCCGTAAAGAGGGGCGACGCCGTCACTCGATCACTGAGGCGGAGTTTCTTGCACGCCGCGAGTCCGTTGACCGGCAGATGATCGTTCGTCATGAGGAAGGATCTGACCAGGTTGCTGTCCTAGAGGACGGCATCCTCGTTGAACACTTTGTAGCCAGACGCACCAATCAGTCGATTGTTGGCAACATTTACCTGGGTAAAGTACAGAATGTGTTGCCCTCAATGGAAGCCGCATTCATCGATGTGGGACGAGGGCGTAATGCTGTCCTCTACGCGGGCGAAGTCAACTGGGACAGCCTTGGTATGCAGGGAAAGCCACGCCGTATCGAGACTGCTCTTTCCGCGGGTGACAACGTCCTCGTCCAGGTGACGAAGGACCCGATTGGCCACAAAGGCGCGCGTCTCACCAGCCAGATCACTCTGGCAGGCCGCTACTTGGTCCTGGTTCCCGGCTCGACCGTGCTTGGGATAAGTCGCAAACTTCCTGACCCTGAGCGCAACCGCCTGAAGAAGATCCTCAAAGAGGTCGTTCCCGAGGGCACGGGAGTCATTGTGCGAACGGCATCCGAGGGTGCTTCAGAGGAGCAGCTGCGCGACGACGTTGAGCGCCTCACCAAACAGTGGGACAAGATTGAGAAGAAGGTTGCGACCACTCGCAAAGCTCCGGTCCTCTTGCGGGGTGAGCCAGAAATGGTGGTCCGCGTGGTTCGGGACCTCTTTAACGAGGACGTAACGAGACTGACCGTGCAGGGTGAGGAGACGTGGCAGACGGTTCACGAGTATGTCGAAGAGCTGTCCCCTGAGCTTCTTGACCGGCTCGAGAAGTGGACCTCCAAGGACGATGTCTTCGCAGAGAGGGACATCAAAGCCCAGTTGGCAAAGGGGATGGACCGCAAGGTTTGGCTGCCCAGCGGTGGCACTCTCATCATTGAGCGCACCGAGGCGATGACGGTAGTTGACGTCAATACGGGTAAGTTCATCGGCTCTGGGGGCACCCTGGAAGAGACCGTCACCCGGAACAATCTTGAGGCTGCCGAAGAGATCGTGCGGCAGTTGAGGCTTCGCGACATTGGCGGAATCATCATCATCGACTTTGTCGACATGGTTCTGGAGGCGAACCGCGAACTTGTTCTGCGCCGCCTTGTGGAGGCACTTGGTAGGGATAGAACTCGCCACCAGGTCACAGAAATCACGTCGCTCGGCCTCGTCCAAATGACGCGTAAGCGGGTTGGGGAGGGGCTGGTTGAAACCTTCTCAACCACGTGCGAAGTGTGTGAGGGAAGAGGGTTTATTGTCCACGACCACCCGGTTGAGGATAGTGGCGCTGGTGCGTCCCACCCCCGACACAAGCAGTCTCAAGGTGGGAACTCTCGTGGTGACGACCGACGAGGGCGAGAGCGTCATTCGGACGAACGTGGCCAGCAGGCTCAAAGTGATAGCCACGTAGGTGACAAGAAGGTCAAGTCAGCCCTCACGGCCATCGCGGCAGCAACTGCGGCTAGCTCAGTTGCAACAGAGACGGAACCGGTGGCGTCGGCTGCCAGCAAGCCTAAATCTGAGCACACCGAACGGGAGACGCCCAAGCGCGAGGCTACGAAGCGTGAGACGCCCAAGCGCGAGGAGCCTAAGAGAGAACCTGCGAAGCGAGAGCCAGCACCATCTGAGAAGGCTGTCCCAGCCTCTGTTAACGACATTGTTCTTCCGACTCAACACAGTGTTTCCAAGGTTGTGACTCGTCCTGTGCGGCGCAGAGCCGTTGTCACTGGACCCTTGGACCCGGGGAAAACAAAGGCCGCATCAGCTAGCAAGGAACAGTCTGTCAGTAAGGAAGAGTCGGCCAGGGCGGCGGTTCGCGACCTCCTCGAGAAGTGACAATGCCCCGTAGTTCGGCGGTTTCTGGTCAACGTGCCGAACTACACACTGCAAATTGGGCCGAAACGGCCCCTCAAGGTTGCCCGTGAATGCGGGTTTCAGTTAGATTTACTAGTCGGCGCTTATGCGTCGATTTGAAGATTTTTTCCGACAAGAGATGAGCAAAACGTGGTCTACGCGATCGTGAAGGCTGGCGGCCATCAGGACAAAGTGGCTGTTGGCGACGTTGTCGTAATCGACAAGGTTGTGGCTGAAGTTGGAGAGACCGTTGAGCTTGAGCCAGTCATGATTGTTGACGGCGAAACCGCTCTGGTCGGCTCTGACAAGCTTGCTGGCAAGACCGTCAAGGCAGAGATTATTGGTGACGCAAAGGGTCCGAAGATCCGCATCATCAAGTACAAGAACAAGACCGGCTACCGTAAGCGCCTTGGTCACCGTCAACCGCTGACTGTGGTTGAGATCAAGGAAATCGGCTAACCGCCGATCGGGATATTAGGGAGCTAGAAAATGGCATCAAAGAAGGGCGTTGGCTCTACTCGTAACGGCCGCGACTCGAATGCTCAGCGCCTGGGCGTGAAGCGTTTTGGTGGCCAGTACGTTTCGGCAGGCGAAATCATCGTCCGTCAGCGTGGCACTAAGTACCACCCCGGCCACAATGTTGGTCGTGGCAAGGACGACACCCTGTTTGCCCTGATCGACGGAAACGTTGAGTTCGGCAACATTCATGGGCGTCGCGCCATCAGCGTTGTTGAAGCAGCCGCATAAGGCTGGTATCACACATACTGATTACAGCGAGGGGGGCATCCGCGCAGCGGGTGTCCTCTTTTGCTACCTAGAGTGAGGGAAGATGATGGCGGATTTTGTTGATCGCGCAAAGATCAATGTGATTGCTGGTAACGGTGGTCACGGCGTTGCTTCCGTGCACCGGGAGAAGTTTAAGCCTCTGGGCGGTCCCGATGGTGGAAACGGGGGACGCGGGGGGTCCGTGATTGTTCGTGCGGATGACCAGGTCACCACCTTGCTTACTTATCATCACAAACCACACCACAAGGCGCTGAATGGCACTCAGGGTGCCGGGGCTTTGCGTCACGGGAAGAATGCACAAGACTTGGTACTGACAGTTCCCGCTGGAACTGTCGTTAAGTCCGCGCAAGGGGAGATTCTTGCTGACCTTTCAGCGCTGGGTGATGAGATTGTTGTTGCCGAGGGCGGGCGCGGGGGACTGGGCAATGCTGCGCTGGCTAACAGGGCCCGGCGTGCACCGGGTTTCGCCCTGCTTGGCGAACCGGGTGAGGAAGCGGATGTCGTTCTTGAACTGAAGTCGATCGCGGATGTCGCCCTCGTCGGCTATCCGTCAGCAGGTAAGTCATCCTTGATTGCAGCCATGTCGGCTGCGCGACCTAAGATCGCCGACTATCCCTTCACCACCCTGGTGCCAAACCTCGGAGTTGTTGATGCGGGCGGTCAGCGATACACGATCGCGGATGTGCCGGGCCTGATTCCGGGCGCTTCGGAGGGGAAGGGCCTGGGACTCGACTTTCTGCGACACATCGAGCGATGCTCGGTGATTGCCCACGTTATCGACACGGCTTCATTCGAGGTCGAGCGGGACCCGCTACGGGACCTGGACACGATTGAAGCGGAACTTGCTGCTTACCAGGGCGACCTCGGCGAAATTGAGGGCTATGTTCCCATGGCGGAGCGTCCTCGCGTGGTGATTCTTAACAAGATTGACATCCCAGATGGTCGGGAGTTGGCGGATATGGTTCGCGATGACCTCGAGGCGCGCGGTGTGCCGGTGTTTGAGGTTTCGGCCGTCTCCCATGAGGGCCTGAAGGAACTCTCTTTCGCCCTAGCCGCGATCGTGGAAGAAAACCGCGTTGCGGAAGAGGCCCGCGAAGAGGCACGCGTTGTCATCCGTCCTCGAGCAGTGGGTTCGTCAGATTCAATTACCGTGAAGAAGATCCAGTTCCGTGGCGAGTCCGTCTATCAGGTACGAGGACGCAAGCCGGAACTGTGGGTCAAGCAGACCAACTTCGGAAATGATGAGGCAGTGGGGTACCTGGCGGACCGCCTCGCTTCCGCCGGGGTTGAGGACGAACTGCTCAAAGCGGGCGCTATGCCAGGCGACCCGGTTGTGATTGGTGAGGTAGAGGGCGGTTTGGTGTTTGACTGGGAGCCCTCTGTCTCCACTGGTGCCGAACTGCTGGCGGGCCGCGGTGAGGATCCACGCCTTTACGAGCGCACCCGTTCAACAAGCCGCGAGCGCCGCGCTGCCTACCTGGAGTCCATGGACGGGAAAGAACGGGCCCGCCAGGAGCTCCGTGATGAGGCTGCGCAGGGTCTTTGGACCGACCCGGGTGAGACTGACTAGGCTCCGGCCATCGGACTAGATCGAAGATGTCGGGGGAGAACGTATGAGTGGAGTGACTGTTGGTGCGGGCGTGGGTGCCATGAAGCGGAGGCGTCGCATAGGAATCATGGGCGGGACATTTGATCCGATCCATCACGGTCACCTTGTCGCTGCATCTGAGGTGATGAATCGTTTCGGGCTGGAACAGGTCGTATTTGTCCCAACCTTGACGCAACCGTTCAAGACGGAGAGGGAGACCGCGGCACCCGAACACCGGTATCTGATGACGGTGATCGCAACGGCCTCGAACAACCGCTTTACCGTGTCTCGCGTGGATATTGACCGCGGTGGACTTACCTACACGTACGAAACACTGCGAGACCTTCGCGAGCAAGAGCCGGACGTCGACTGGTACTTCATCACCGGAGCGGATGCTCTGCATGACATTTTGAACTGGAAGCACGTCGACGAATTGTTTGAGTCCGCGCACTTCATCGGTGTGTCGCGTCCGGGCCATGTCCTGGATGTCGGTGGCCTGCCGGAGGACAAGGTTGATCTGGTGGAGGTCCCGGCAATGGCGATCTCTTCGAGCGACTGCCGCCGGCGAGTCGCAACGGGGGAGCCCATTTGGTATTTGGTGCCTGATGGCGTGGTGCAGTACATCGACAAGTACGGACTGTACAAGTAGTTTTAAGAACAGATAGCAGCCGAAATGGTTGTGTGAAGCACCTTGAAGAGGAGATTGATGACCCTGACTGAGCAGACCACGGAACTACTCAATACTGCGGCGCGCGCCGCTGCCGACGCCCTGGGAGAGGACTTGGTCGCTATCGATGTGACCGGAACCCTGCCATTCAGCGACGTGTTCTTGATTGTCACCGCAGACAACCCCCGTCACCTACGCGGTGTGAAGTCTGGGATCGAGGACGATGTGTATGCGGCACTGGGTCGTAGCCCGCGCGTTGAGGGGAATGAGGCGTCTGAGTGGTTACTGCTCGACTACGGCGACGTAGCGGTCCACATTTTCCAGCGCGAGGCCCGCGACTTCTATGCCCTCGACAAACTGTGGAATCAGGCACCACGCGTCAACATCACCGAGGTGCAGGCAACGCGGTAGGCCGGCGTCAGCGGCTCTGCGTCATGCACGCTCAGCTCTCTGTTGCCGGGCTGCTGTGTCCGGGCGCACGTCCTTCAGATTTGCCGACGTAACTTGCCCCCGCGTATAGTTGAGCCTTGTTCGGGGCTATGGCGCAGTTGGTAGCGCGCTTCCATGGCATGGAAGAGGTCAGGGGTTCGAATCCCCTTAGCTCCACAAGTGAAGACGTACTAGAACACCTGACATCGCTAGAAGTTGATGTTGGTGCGAGGGCGGCGAACGGCTCGGAGAGCCGGATCGTCGCCCTTTCGTCTTCGCTGATCTCGATCCCGTCAGTGAGCGCCTGGTTGGCGAGTCGTTTGCCATGGTCGTTGGTGCGGGCGTAGAGCATTGCGCAGTCGACCAGGAAGCCGAGGGCCGTGCTGAGTTGTTTGCGTGCTCCGGTGTGGTGGTCGTGCTCGCTGGCGAGGCGGCGGTCGATGTCGGCGAGCCCGGTGCGGATGCGGTCTTGGTGGCGCTTCAGGGTCTCTAGGTCGATGGCGTCGGCGAAGTGCGCGGCCAGGAGCTTGTCGCTCTCGTTCTGAAGTCGCTGACGGTTCTCGGTCAGCTCGGCCAGCTCCTGGGAGCGGGAGGCGAGGCGTTCATCGAACGCGGCCTCGACCTGTGCGGCCAGGGCGGTGTACTCGTCCTCGGTGATCGCGATGTCTTGGTAGCAGTCGGCGACGAGTTGCTCGGCGACGCCGATGGGCACGGCTCGGCGGGTGCAGGTCTTGCGTTTGGAGGCCCGCCCGGAGCAGACGTAGTAGCCGTAGCGGACGCCTTGCTTGTTGGCCGGGTAGTCCAGTTGCATCCGTGACCCGCACGATCCGCAGTACAGGGTGCCTTTGAGGTAGTGGTCGTGGGAGCGTCGCCGTTCGGAGGCGATCTTGCGGGAGTCGAGGAGTCGCTGGACGTGCTGCCAGGTGTCGATGTCGATGAGTGGTTCGTGGGTGCCGGGCTGTTCGGCGCCCTTGTAGCGGACGATGCCGATGTAGTAGGGGTTGCGTAGGATCTTGAAGAATCCTGATCGTGCCATTGGCCCGGAGGGGCGCTTGGGGGTGGGCACGGTGGTCAGGCCGCGTGCGGTGACCTCGGCGAGTAGGTCGACGACGGTGCGATCGCCGGTGGCGTACTGCTCGAACACCCACCGGATGAGCGGTGCGCGTTCGGGGTCGATCTCCACGGTGCGGTACTCGCGGCCCTGTTCGTCACGTTTGCGGACGTTGAGGTAGCCGATGGGGGCACGCATCGGAGTACCGCCGGTCTCGAACTTCTGGTTCAGGCCCTTGGTGACCTCGGTGGCGAGGTTCTTGGAGTAGAACTCCGCGATGGACGACATGATCCCGTGCAGCAGCATCCCCGATGGCGTCTCATCGATGTTCTCCGTCGCCGAAACCAACGTCACCCCGGCTTCGACGAGGCGGCGGTGGATCTCGACGTCATCTACCCGGTTGCGGGCGAGGCGGTCGACCTTGTGGACGATGCAGTAGCTGACCTGATGGGTCGCGATGTACTCGAGCATCCGTTGCAGGTCGGGCCGGTCAGCAGAGCGGGCGGATTCTCCGGCGTCGACGAACTCCGCCACGACCCGCGCGCCGAGAGACTCGGCTTTGCGGGCGTTGGCCTCACGTTGGGCGGGGATCGAGAATCCCTCATCGCGTCCGCCCTTGGCTGCTTGTTCCTTGGTTGAGACCCGCTGGTAGGTGACTGCCGTGAACACGGGGGCGGAGTCGGTCTCAGGATGTCGGGCGAGGAGTGTCATCGTGATTTGTTCCTTGCTCATCTACCGGGGCAGATGGTGATGCGTCATGGATGTTCGGAGTGTCGATTCGGCGCTGGCGTTCATCGAGTTCGTGGGCGTGGAGTTCGTCGGCGAGGTGCAGCACGAGGTCGACCAGACGGGCGCGATCAGGTATGGAGCGCACGCGAGTTTCGGCCGAGATACGCCGACCCGTGTTCGTTTTCCGGTAGTGCCTCATGCCCTACAGGTGCGCTCGGTGCCTGCTGGCGCAGGTGGTCGTGCTTGCGTTCACGGCGGCGGACGGTGATGAGTCTGGCGGCTGTGATGGGGCCGTTGATGAGGAACTTGAAGGCGTTGATGATGCACAGCAGCACGATCAGGTGCAGCCAGCCCGGGCCACCATCGGCGATGAGAGTGGTGCACCAGTAGGCGACGGCGAAGTAGCCGACTGAGAGCAGCATGGCCGGGATGCCCCAGCGCAGCCCTCGCCTGGTGCGCAGGGCGTCGAGCAGAATGTTGGTGGGCATCCAGATCCGCATGAACGTGCGGATGCGGGTGCTGGTGTTCCAGATCAGTCGGAGCATGACGGAGTCCTCCCAAGCGGCGACGCCTTGATGGGATGGACTGACCTGGGCGGGTGCCCGGCTCGTCATGCCGTCTCCACGGAGGGTGACGGCCTAGCTGATGTGATGTCGCCTGTGCCCTTGATTCTACCGGGTCAGCTGACGCTCGGGAAGGGCATGTTCGTGCGGTCGAGCTCTGTGGCTCGACCCCACGAGTGTTCTTCGTCGGCTCAGGCGAGTTCGCCGGTGTCAGGGTTGAGGCCGGCGTAGAAGTCGTGTTCGATCTGGCGGCGGCGTTCAACGTCGGCGATAACGAACGCTACGAAGTCCTCGTCACGGTTCTCGATGGGGGTGTCTTCGATGGGTGCGGCTTCGTCCTCGCCGGGCCAGATCGTCTGGCGAGTGGGCCTGTCCCGGTCGAGCCGCGTGCCGCTGGCGGCGACCCAATCGCGCAGTCGTTGTCTGGTGTCGGCGAAGTCGCGATGCCAGCCGATCGGGGCGGAACCGTTCTGCTGTGGATCGAAGGCGTTGAGCCAGTGGGTGTGGAGCGCGGAGAGTTCCCAGTGCAGCTCGGGGTGACGGTGCCACATCGGAGGAATCACCGACGTGGGCAACCCGTAGGTGGTGCGCAGCCAGTTCACCCACTGGTTCAGTTCCAACCATGCATGCTCTGCCTCATCAGCGGTGAGGAGGTTCCAGTTGATCGGGCCGGGCGGTTCCTCCAGCACCGGTCCGAGGTCACCGTGCATCTCAGGCATCGATGCGGGGTCGAGATCGGGGTCTGGCCTGTCGTCGGGCTCTTCGCTTGGTGCGCGAGTGTGATCGCTCATGGTCTGCTCCCGGTTCAGCGGCCAAGCGGCGCGGGCTCGCGGGCCTGCGAGGACTGCTCGGGCCGTTCGAATGCCTGGCTGCAGTCAGCGCTGGGCGCGTCTCGTCCCGGGCCGGGGCGTGATTCGCGCTCGATGCTCAGCCGTGTGCTGACGGGGTTCGGGGTGAGGGTGTCGGCGCGGAACTCTTCGCGTTCGGCCCCGGTGGTGGGGTCGGTGAATTTCTCGAACCGTCCGGTGGCGATGAAGTCGTCGCCCTTCTTGAACAGTTCAATCCCTACTTCGGCGGCCTTGTAGCGCACCGCGAGGTCGTGGAACGTCCGGTCGGTCTTGGTGAAGGTGCCGTCATCTTCGCGTCGCCAATGGTCGACGCCGACGCGGGCGTAGAACCTCGGGGTGCCGGTCTTCTCGCTGTGGGTCAGTCGCGGGTCACCGGCGATGTGACCGACCATGATCGTGCCGTTCTTGATCCCCATCACGCATCCTCCTGTTCGCGTCGCACCGCCTTTCTTCGGCTGGTGTGACGGGAAGGTGCGCTCAGAGTCCACGTGGGGAAAGGTCACGCGATTCGCCACCAGCGGTGGCGAACGCTCCGGTGGTGCTCGGGGTCCGGGCCGGGTCGGCTCGCACACCGAGCGCCCCCCGGTGCGCTCGCACCGTCTCCACCGTCAGCCCGCTCGGAGGGCCCTGCGGTGCGGGTTCGGGCGGTGCAGCGTGGTCGATGTCTTCTTGCATCGCGGCCAGCTGGGTCTCGATTCGGGAGAGGTCGTTCTCTGCGTCTGCGAGGGCCCTTGTGTGGCGGAAGGGCTGTCCGATGCGTTGCTGGGCGTCGTCGCGTTCGTGCTCGGCGCTGGTCAGGTCGTCGCGGGCTTGATCCAGGAGCGCGGGGATGCCGGAGGCGCGGTTCTCGATGCGCTGGATCAGCCCGATGCCGCCGTCGAGGAACGATTGGCGGGTCATGGTGAATCCGCTGCGTGGGACTGCGTCGAGTCTGACGGTCACCATCGGTTCAGCTCCGAGTGCCGGACTGGTCGAGACGGTGACGTCGAAGCCGCTGATCTTGCCGATGGCACCGTAGTCGCGGGTGGCGTAGCGGGGTGCCCATTTCAGGTCGGAGTCGTGCGCCCAGGACGCGAGCGCGTGGGCCGCGTCAGCGCGGGAAGTGTAGGTGTGACCGCGCAGCTCGATGCGGAACTTCTCACCCGAGGTATCGGTGACACGCGGCAGCACCGCTTCGAGGGCTTCGATGTCGGACGCAGCGCGACGTGCGTGATCGCTGGCTCGTTCGCGGGCATGGGCGAGCATCGACTCGTTGCGATGGTAGGCGCGCTCCAAGCGACGCAGCCGTTGCACTTCGGTGTGCACGGTGGAGTGCTCCAGTAGCAAAGGGTTCCCGCTGGAGATGGCTTTGGCTTCTGCGGCCGAGAGCGCGGATGAGTCGATTTCCTCGATGTCGCGGGAGTTGAGGCTGCCGCGCATGAGCTGCGCGATGAATGTGGCTTTGCGTTCGACGCCCTGCCACATGTAGGAGTCGAACGACCGCTCGGTGACGAAGCGGACAATGCCGACCTCGGGATTTTGGTTGCCTTGGCGCAGAATGCGGCCCTCACGCTGGGCAATATCGGACGGTCTCCACGGGCAGTCCAGGTGATACAAGGCGACGGCGCGGTTCTGGACGTTGGTGCCGACGCCCATCTTCTCGGTCGAGCCCATCAGCACCGCGACGTGCCCGGCGCGGGCGGCGGCGAACAACCGGGCCTTGTCCACGTCGGTCTTGGCCTCGTGCATGTACCGGATCGACTCAGCAGGCATCCCGCGTGCGACCAGTTGCGCCCGGAGTTCGTCATAGGCGTTCCACCGGGTCGGGTTCGGGGTACCGATGTCGGAGAACACCAACTGCAACGCCCCGCGCACGGGCGATTCCTGTCCGGTGATCGGGTCGAGGTAGATGTTGTCTTTGGCCTGTTCCCAGACCCGGTGGATGCTGTCGGCGGCCAGATCGACTTTGGTCGGCCCCGAGGGGTCACGAGGGGCGATCATGCGAATGTCGAGCGCGGCCTTGCGCCCATCGGTCGAGATGGTGAGCATGTTGTCTTCGCTCGGCGACACCGCCCGGGCCGCGACCTTCTCAGCGCGGGTGCCGAGGGTCTCGATGAACTGTTCCAGCTCGACCGTGGGCTGGATCGCCACCGTTGCCGGTGCCCGCCTGCCGTCGTCGCGTTCGGCGATGTCGGGGATCGGGAGTTGCAGATCCTCGGCGGTCTTCACGTCGGCGAAAACTGACCAGAGTTTCAGCATCTCGGGCACGTTCTGGAACTTCGCAAACCTTGTCTTCATGCGGAACGTGTTGTTGCCGGTGGGGGCCATCTCCATCTGCGTGACGGTCTGCCCGAACGTCGCCGCCCACGCATCGAACGCCCCGATCCCGGCAGTCTCCAGCAAGTCCGGGCGTAGGTACTTCTGCATCACGAACGCCTCCGTGACCGAGTTCGAGATCGGTGTCGCGGTCGCGCCGGTGACGACTCGCTCTCTGCCTTGGGAGCGCAGGTATTCGAGCTTCATGTGCAGATCGCTGGCCCGATTGGAGCCCTCGATCGCAGCGTCAGCGATGTTGGAGTCGGTGGCCAGGTTCTTGTACATGTGCATCTCGTCGACGACCACGTAGTCGATGCCGGTGTCCTCTAAGCACACCCCGGCATCTCGGCTGGTGTCGACGCGGGCTTTGACCTTGTTCTCCAGCTGGAGCAGCTTGCGCTGGATACGCTTGACGCTCATCGCGTTCTCACCCGTCGCGGTGGCGAGCACTTCCCGCATCTCGTCAACCTGGGCTTGGATGTACGCCTGCTGAGTCTCCTGACGGAGCGGGATCTTCTCGAACGCGCCCTGCGTCATTAGGACGCCATCCCACTCGTTCGCCGAGGCCCGTGCGACGAACAGGCGGCGCTTGTCGGCGGTGAGGTCTTTGGACGAGGCGGCGAGAATCCGGGCCTGCGGATAGATTTGTAGCCATTCGCGGGAGAACTGTTCGAGCATGTGGTTTGGGATCACCAGGACCGGTTTGTCGATTAGCCCCATGCGGCGCATCTCCATCACGCCCATGATCATTTCCGCTGTCTTGCCCGCTCCGACCTCGTGGAACAGTCCGGCGGAGGGTTCGGCGATCATCCTGGCGACCGCCGAGCGTTGGTGCGGGCGAGGGGTGAAGTTCTCCGCCAGCCCCGGCAGGCTCAGGTACTCGCCCGCGTCGGTGTAATCCCTGAGCACGATGGAGTTGAAGCGCCGGTTGTACTCGGTCACGAGGGTGTGGGCGCGTTCGGGGTCTTCGAATACCCACTCGGAGAACCGCTCTTGCAGGGCGTCGGCTTTCTCCTGCGCGGCGGTGGTCTCCAGCGGGTTGAGCACGCGACGCTTCTTGCCCTCGACGTCCTCGATCTCGTCGTAGACAAGCAGGGTGCGCTGTTCCATGATCGCCTGGGCGATATCGGGAGCGGGGCGGCGTTCGGTGCCCCATTCGCTGGTGGACATGAGCCCTTGGCGGCCTCCGCGTACTTCCCACATGCCCGGCAGCGGGTTCTCCACGTTCACGTCGCTGGTGCGCAGCAACTCGTTCAGGAACTGCGCGTGAACCTCGGCGCTGATCCACACTGCGCCCATGCGGGCGCTGATCTCCTGTACCCCGAGCGCTTCGGGCACGACCTCGGTCAGCGCGTCCACGTTCGCCTGAAACTCGGCGTCGTCGGCAGTGCGTGTCGTGGCCTGCTCCAGTTTCACGCGCACATCGCCGGAGAGGTACGCCGGGGCGTGGATGAGTTCGTCAGTGACCGGATCGGTGAACACCAGCCCGGTCAGCGAGGCGCGTGCCTCAGCCTCGTCCATGCCGAGCATGTCCGCGATCAGCGGCAGATCAATTCTGCCGGTGCGGTCAAGGCTCACCGCGATCGCATCAGCGGGCGTGTCGACGCCCTGGGTCTCGGTGCGCGGGGAGACGACCCGGCGTGTCATGATCGCCGCCGGGGTTGCGGTCTGGTCGGTGTCGTCGAACTGCTCCAGGGCGAGCACGAGCGCACCGAACGGGTCAGAGCGCAGCAGCCTGATCGGGGTC
Source organism: Schaalia sp. JY-X159 (assembly GCF_014525425.1). NCBI lineage: Bacteria > Bacillati > Actinomycetota > Actinomycetes > Actinomycetales > Actinomycetaceae > Schaalia > Schaalia sp. JY-X159. The sequence goes on from NZ_JACEXI010000001.1 coordinate 120,126, forward strand.
GGCACCGTGCGGGCGTAGGTGTCTTCCCCGGCATCGTTGGTGCGTCCGGTGCGGCGCAACGTGTAGCGGTTCAGCGGCCCGTACCTGCCGACATACTTGCGGTAGTCGCGGTGCAGACCCCCGCGTGCCGCGTTGATCTCGTCGGCATCATCGACGGTCGCGGCCTCCAGTTCGAGCAGCCGGTGCGCGCCGTCGCGCAACCCCAGCAGGGCGCGCAGCTCCGCGCCAGCCGACTTCGGCACCTCCAGCGGTTCAACGGCACCGGCGGCGACGGTCCCGAACCCGGTGCCGGTGGCGACGATGCTGCCATCCCACAACTGCGGCGGCGACGGCACACGGGCGGCCTGCCGCGCCTGATGCTCCGCCGTAGGCGCGGTGAACGTCAGCCCGGTGCGGCGGGCGCTGAACGTGACCTGATCGAGCACGTCAGCCAGGTCTGCTTCCAGCCGGTCGAGGTCGCCGGCGACGGTGAGCGCCGGGCCGTACATGCCGTGCCCGATACCCAGAGTGCCGAGCACATGCTCGGGGTGGGCGTCGAAATAGGCGTTGATCTTGGCCGTCTGCCCGTCCATGTTGATCGGAGTGACCGTCTCCCACAAGCCGTCATCGGCGGTCGGCTGCCCGTCCTCGCGGCGGCGCAGGATGAGCAGATCGGTCACCACCTCGGTGCCCGCCGTGCGCCGATGCGCCCCGGCGGGGAGCCTGACCGCGCCCACGAGGTCGGCAAGCATCGCCATCTCACGGCGCGCGCCCGGGTTCTGCGCGTCCATCGTGTACTGCGACGTGAGTACGGCGACCATCCCGCCCGGCCTGACGAGCCGGAGGGATTTCAGGATGAAGTAGTTGTGCATCGACTGCCGGGTCGGGTTGTGCACCGGGTCGTGCAAGGTCACATCCGAGAACGGCACGTTCCCGATCACCGCGTCGAACGACCCCTCGGGCAGACGGGTGTCCGCGAACGACTCGTTCCGCAACTCGGCGTGCGGATACAGCGCCCTACTGATAGTTGCGGTCACCGGGTCGAGTTCCACCCCGGTCATGCGCGCCTGCTCGGGGGCCATGCCGAGGAAGGTGCCCAGCCCGGAGCCGGGCTCCAATACGCGGCCTTCGGTGAAGTCGAGCGCAGTCAGGGTCCGCCACATCTGCCGCACGATCAACGGGTCGGTGTAGTGCGCGTTGATCGTCGTGCGCGCGGCGGCATCCCATTCGTCCGGGGTGAGCAGGCTCCGCAGCTGCTCGCGCTCCGTGTTCCAGTCCTGCTTGAACTCGTCGAAAACCTCGGGCACCGCGCCCCAGCTCGACCAGCGCGCAAGCGTCTGCTGCTCGTCGGCTGTGGCCGGGCGTTCCTGCTCGGCAAGAAGTCGGGCAGTCTCGGCGGCGGCCAGGTTCGCGTGGAAGCGGGCTTTCGCGCCCGAGGGGGCCAGATCGTCGTGCGTGGCGGGCACGAACCGCAAGACCGGCGCGGCAGACCGTGGCTCCGGGTCGGTGTCGTCAGCAGTGGGGGTTAGCGGACTTCGCGCAGGAAGCGGATCGTCGCTGCCTCTGCCAGCAGGCTCTGGTGCTCTTCCAGATACCGCCTCGGGATCTCCGCTTCGACCATGCCCTCCAAGAACCAGAGTGGCACGGCCCAGTCTTTGGCTTTCTGCTCCAGGTCGATCGTCGAGGGCATCAGATCGGGGGCGTCCTGTATTCGCTCTGCCCACATGATCAGGTTCTCGTCGTTCGGCGTGGTCTGGTTCCACTCCTGACGGGCCTCGTCCAGCGGCAGGCTCGGGTCGGTGAGCCAGGCGAGTTGCTGCATCACGACCTCCTCCGCTATCCGTAGCGCCGTCATCCGGCGTGCCACGTCCTGCAAGTAAGTCTGCTCCGAAGAGGCCATCTTCGCCAGCGTCAACGCCGGGTTCGTCTCGATCTGCCGTGCCAGTTCGGTGATCTGGCCCTGTGCCTCCAGTCCCAGCTCGGTGAAGAACTGGGTCGGGTTCTCGATCAGCTTGTACCGTTCTGGTGCGTGGGTCTTCCAGTGCTGCATCGCCTGTGCCCCGTACTTGTTCACGTTCTGCTCCCTCTACGTGGGATGGGTTCTCGGCGGCTTCGCTGATCTGCTTGTCGGCGGTCTGCTCGGCCAGCCCCCACAGGTCGAACTCCAGCTGACCGGGCGGCGCTGTGCGGCTCCTGCGTCTGGCCATGAGCTATCACCTCCACCACACTCGGGCCGTTGGCGTCGCTGCCCGTGGCCGAAGCTGTCGGTCGTAGGTCAGCGGTCGGTGAGATAGGTGCGGCTCAGGTGCCATTGCCGCCTCGTTCCAGCAACGCCTCGATCTCGGCGCGATCGGCCTTGAGCTGGTTACCGTCGGGTCGTTTCGGCCACGCGCGTAGGTCGGTGATGATCGGCGGGGCCGAGCGCAGCATGGTGACGGCGGTGCCGAACGGGAGGGTGCGGATACGGTCGGGCGGCATGATCGGCACGCGCCGGATCGAGCGTTGATTCGAGCGGGTGCCGTGATCGCCCAGGGTCACGCTGTCGGTGAACTCGTCGCGTTCGCCGATCAGCGCGGAGAGGTCTTGCAGATCGCGGCTGTTGGATGCGCCGCCGAGGATGATCTTGGTGATCGCCGCATCCCAGATGGCGTTGGCTTGGTTCTCGCTCCAGCGGTCACGCGCCTGCGCGAGGCTCTGGAGCACCGGCATTGTTGTGATGCCCGTGCCGCCACCCTCGGCCATGAGAGTCGGCAGGCTCGGCAGCGGGCTGAGGTTGGCGATCTCATCCAAAGCCAGCAACATGGGCGGGTCAAGACGGGCACCCGGCGAGCGTGCCGCCACCCGTCGGGCGGCTTCTACGAGGTCTTCGACGAACGCCGCGACCAGCGCGGCGCTGGCTCCGGCTCCTGCGCCGGTGGCGAGCAGGTAGAGGGTGCCGCGTGAGGAGATGAACTTCTCCGGGTCGAAGTCCTCGCCCGCGCCGGGCGTGACCGCATCGAGTACGCGCGGATCGGCCAGCGCGCTGAGTGACAGGGAGACGCCTTGCCAGATCGAATCGCGGGTGCGCGGGTCGGAGTCGATCATCGCCTCCAAGGACTCGGCCCATCCGCCCGCCGCGAGCGGGCTGTTCGTCAAGATCGCCACCGCGTCGGCGGCGGCGGTCGGGTCGAGCGTCCAGCGGAACAACTCGGCGGGCGGCCTGTGGTCGATCGCGGCCGCGTGCAGCAGGGCTTGGAGTGCGGAGCGCGTCTTGCCCTCCCAGAACCCGCCGCCCTCGACGCCGCCGGAACTCAGGCCGGTCGCTGAGGCGAGGCCGGTTGCGCGAATCATCGCCGTCAGCGGGTCTTCGCATCCCCTGATCGGTGACCAGCGCAGCCCGGCGGGGATGCCCTCGGCCAGATGCTGCGGGTCAAACACCGCTGTCGGGCCGATGCGCTGCCTCGCTCGCAGGCTCGCGGTCAGGTTGTCCGGGCGGGTCGAGGTCACCACGACCGCGCCCGGCGCGTCCAAGATCGACGGGATGACGATGTGTAGGCCCTTGCCTGAGCGCGGTGGCCCGATCAGCAGAATCGAGTCCTCGACGCTGGCCCACACGTCACGCCCGTGGGAAGTGCCGAGCCGGTAGCCCACATCGGCAGGTGCCGGACGCGCCAGCGAGGGGCGCAGGTTCGCAGCCCTCCCCAGCAGTGCCTTGGTCGACGCGGCCCCGGCGACGTCGTGTTTCGTGGCGATGCCGACCAGCCGGTGCGGGTCGGTCGCGGTCTTCCGCGACTGACGGCGCAGCAGCGTCCAGACCCAGGTGATCGCCGCCGCCAGCAGCGCGAACAGGACGACCGCGACAACCCAGTAAGCCACGACGTTCAGCCCCTCGGCCTCCAGCGCGGTTGCCGGGTCGCCGGGGTTGAACAGCACGCCGACACCAGCAGCGGGGCCAGCCGCCGGCTGAGCAGTCCCGGTGAGTAACGCGGCCACCGACCCGGTCCCGCGCAGCAGAAGCGCGAGCGCGAACACCCCGATCAGGCCGATCATGGCGGCGTTGGTCAGCTCGTCACCGAATGAGCCGGTCTGCCTGCCCGGTGCCCGAGCGCTCATGACAGGCTCCGCACGACGAACGTGCCCGAGACCCGGCCCACCAGCACAACCTCGTCGCCAGCGTCGATGTGGTCGTGGGCCAGGTCGATGAGCGCGCGGGCGGTGCCGGTCGGAGCCGCGTCGGTGTGCCGGATGATGCGGCACACCGCAATGTCCTCACCGGGCACAAAGCCCTCCCCGGTCACTTCCCGCAGCCGGGGCGCATCCGCTGGTTCGGGTTTCGGCAGGTCAGGGGCTGGGGTGTTCTTGCGGGCGGTGGCGGTGATGATGTCGGTGAACACCGAACCATCGGCCTCGGTGACCTCGACCCGTGCCGGGATCATCCGCTCGGCGGTGACCTGATCGACAATCCGCGCGAACGAGCCGCGCCGCCACACTCCCTCGGCGACCGGCGGGGCGAGGGGCTCACCGTCGACGGTGGCGCTCATCGTGCCGTCGTCGTGCACGTCGAGACGGATCACCGGCATCGACACCGGCGCGGGAACAGAGGCATGGGCGGGAGACTTTCTCATGCCATCAGGTGCGCCCTCCGTCTCCCAGTCAGGCGCTAGAGCCTCGGCGCGGGCGGTTCGTTTCGTTGCCCGTGCCCGATGCCGAACTGGTTGCCCGAGGTGGTGCGGTTCTGCGTGCGCCGTGCCCACTTCTCGGCCTCGGCGAGCACCTGCCGGAAGTCCTCGGCGCGGGCCTCGCCCTCACGCTCTATGCCCCACACGGTGGTGCCGTCAGGGTGGCGCACTCGGCGTTCTGCGGTCCATGTCCACGATGTCGGCAGTCGCTCGTCGTCCGACCAGTCGGTGCCGGTGTACTGCTCTTCGATCGCGAACCGTGAACGGGCGTCGTTCTCCGGGTAGAACACGAAGTGCCCGGCACCGAACGCCTCGGGATCTTCGTAGAAGAACTGCACGCTTCCGTCGTACTTCCTCGCGATCCGGTTCAGTCCGTCATCGAGCGCGCTCATGGTCGCCGTGAGGCGCTCCCGGTCGGGTTCGCTCTGGTTCACAGTGTGCTCCCGCCGGGAGTGAGAATCTCTAGGCATTGAAGTTCTGATCTGTCTTCCAAGGTTCGATTGCCCGGCTTTCCTTGTGGTTGCAGGTTCCTCGTGTCCGCGACACGCACTGATGAATGCTCACTGAGGGTGACGGTTTGTCGGTATGGTTGACCGATGGTCGCCTTCCGTGAACAGCAACGTTCGTGAGACTCGTCGCGCTGCAAGGCGGCGCTGTCGATGAGGTCCTGCGAAGCGCTCAGGATGTCGAGGACTTCGAGCAGGAGATCGTTGACGAGCACGCGATCGCGATGGCGGCCGCTGGTCTCAGCGATAGCCATATCCGCACCAGCCGGGCCACGGTCATCGAGTTCGCCCGGTCGTTGACCGGCCCGTTGTGGGAAGCAACCTGTGCGGACGCGGATAAGTTCTTGGCCGAGCAGCGGCGGATGGGCCACGCGGTGAGCACCAGGGCGGGCAAGGCCGGGGCTCTGGCGCAGTTCTACGAGTTCGTCATCTCGCGATATCAGGGCCAGATTCACCGGATGACCGGGATCGTGGTCGAGCAGCCGATTGATGACTTCAACCGGCAGTCCGGTGCATCGCTGGGCAAGGTGCGGGTGCCTCCCTCGGATGCCGAGATCGATGGGCTGTTCGCTTCGTGGCGGGGTTCGATCCCCGAGGCGCGGAAGTATCTGCCCGCCGCGCGTGACTACTTCGCTGCGTCGTTGTGGCGCAGGCTCGGGTTGCGGATCACCGAGTCGGTGATGCTCGACATCCGCGACTGGCGACCCGACCTCGGCGGGTTCGGGAAGCTGCATGTGCGGTTCGGGAAGGGCTCGCGCGGACGCGGTTTCAAGGCCCGTCTGGTGCCCGCGATCAACGGCGCCGACCAGCTCATCGACTGGTGGCTGGCCGAGGTGCGTCACCAGTTCGGCGATGACTGGGCCGACCCGGACGCGCCGATGCTTCCCTCGGAGCGGTTCGATGAGGAACTGGGTAGGTGTGCTCGGGTGAGCGATTTCTCCCTGAGGCGGGGTTTGTCGGTCCAGACCGACCGGTTCTTGCCGGATTGGTCGGGTCGGTTGGCTCCTCATGTGCTGCGGCATTACTGCGCCTCCTCGTTGTATGGGTCGGGAATGGACTTGAAAGCGATTCAGGAGCTGCTGGGCCATCAGTGGCTCGCCACGACGTCGGGCTATATCCATGTGCGCAGCGAGCACGTGGAGCTGGCCTGGCGCAGCGCCAATCAGCGGGTCGAGGCCCGCTTCGCGGAAGAAAGGTGAACGAGCCGTGCAGTGGAATCTGAGAATGCGGGCCGCCGAGCGCGGCATCTGGAAGTCCGCAGAGATGCGCCGCCGCCTCGCCGCGGCGGGGTTAGAGATCAGTGCTGGGAAGATGTCGGGCTGGTGGGCCGGAACTCCGCCGACGATCCGGCTAGAAGAACTCGACGTGATCTGCTCGATCCTCGAATGCACTCCCTCTGATCTGATGACCCCGGAGCCAGAGAAGGTTGACGCCCGCAGACCACGGCAGGCCGAGGCGATCAACAGTGAGAACGAGAACGGTCCGCGTGTGGCGCCTCGGTTCGGCAAGCCCCGCTCTGAGCCGCCGTTGTGAGTCCGGCACCGGGTCCGGATGCGAGGCTGCGGCCGCCGCCCAAGTGCAACAAGTGCCTGCTCAACCGTGTCGCTTGGAGCACGCCGAGGATGGACTTCTGCTACGACTGTCTGCCCGGAGGACCGTTCACCCCGCCACCGTGTGAGAAGTGCGGCTCGCCCGATTACTTCAGCCAGGGCATGTGCGTCCGCTGTCACCCCGGCGGCCCGCGGCACCTTGGCGCCTGTCGAAGCTGTCTGGCCTGGGGCGTGTATCGACAATCCAGTTGGTTGTGCGGCTCGTGCCAGTGGTGGCGGACCCACTACCCGACCGGCGTGTGTGACTACTGCCACCGCGAGAGGTGGGTCGCCGACCAGGGTGCCTGCCGCCTCTGCCTGGAACAGGCCCGGATACTGCAAGAACCCGGCCGCGCGCTCGATCTCGCCGGATCGAACAGGCACGGCCAGCAGCTCTTCTTCGCCAACATGCAGATTCAACGCCACCGCACCCGCCGCCTGGCTCCCGAGCCGCGCAAACCGAAGAACAAGTGGAAGACACCGGGCGGATGGAACCGGCCAGGACCAGCACCGGAGTCGTTCACCGCCACCGAGTGGGTCCAGCCCGCCCTCATCGAGGTCGAGCCCGATCCCGAGCTCGTGCGCCAACGCTCGCTGATCGAGAACAGCAAACTGACCCGATACTGCGCGGTGATCGTGCGTGAGCACGCCGAACATTTCGGATGGTCCAAAAGGCAACGCAACGACGTCGTCCGTTCCCTGCGACTGTTGCAGACCCTCCGCGATTCCCCGACCGCGAAGATCCGCGCCTCCGACGTGCTCCAGCTGCCGCGCTACGACGGCAACATCATCTCCACCATCGACGTGCTTGACGCCGCCGGACTGCTCATCGAGGACCGGCCCCGACCCATCGAGACCTACTTCGCCACCAAAACCGCAGCCCTGCCCGAACGGATGCGCGCAGAACTCGAGACCTGGCTGAGCGTCATGCTCGACGGGGCCACCACCGCACCCCGACAACGCTCCCGCGACCCGCTGACGGTCAAAGTGCACGTCCAAGCCATCGTCCCGGCCGTCACCGCCTGGGCCGACGCAGGACACCAGTCGCTGGCCGAGATCAGCGCCGCCCAGGTCCACGATGCTCTGCCCGAATCTGGGAACCCCCGCGCCCTGATGGAGCGCGGCCTGCGGTCGCTGTTCAAGACCCTCAAAGCCCGCAAACTCATCTTCGCCAACCCCATGCGCGGCATGAAGGGAACCCGGCTCAACGCGACCGTGCCGATGCCGCTGGACACCGCCCTGATCCGCCAAGAACTGAACTCGCCCAACCCCGCCGTCGCGTTGGCCGTCGCGCTCGTCGCGTTCCACGCCCTGACCGCCAAACAGGTCTGCCACCTGCTGCTGACCGACATCGTTGACGGCCGGCTCAGCCTCGACGGGCGCAGCATCCCGCTGGCCGATCCCGTCCGCGAACGCCTGGCCCGATGGCTCGACCACCGCGCGACCAAATGGCCGAACACCCGCAACCCGCACCTGCTCATCCACACGCGCTCTGCGCCCCGACTGATGGCGGCCAGCAGCTACTTCCCGTGGATGCACAGCACCATCCGCGCCCAAGCCCTGCGCGAGGACCGCATCCTCGCCGAGGTCCACGCCACCGGCGGCGACGCCCGCCGCATCAGCGACCTGTTCGGCCTCGGCATCGGGAGCACCAACCGCTACCTCGACACCCTCGAACACCCCGATCTCGCCACCGAGCGCCCAGAGGTTCCCTGAACATCCACCACCACGTAGCGTGGAGGCGTCGTGAACCTTGAAGTTCCCGCCAAAACCGTCAATATTCATCGGAACTTCTAGGTGTTACCCGATGCCCTGGCGCTCGTGTCGAAGAGCTTCAGCTCGGCAGGGTGTAGTTGTTGTTGAACGACGAAACTGCGTTCCTTGATGCGCCACAGGCCCTGCCCGACGCCGAGTGAGGGCAACAGTTTGCGTTCGGTGGATGTCAGCCCGAGCGCCTTGGCGGTGACGCCCAATTGGTCGGATTCTTGCCGGTAGATGATGCGGGTCTCGGCGTTCGCTAGCAGGCTGTTGGCAAGTGAACGCATGGCGCTGCCGGAGTCGCCGACGTTCTCCAGATCGGTCAGCTTGTGAAAGATGAGGGCATTCGCGATGCCGTAGTGCCTGGCGAGACGCCAGTGCGCGTCCATTCGTCTCAGCAACGATGGCTGCGACATCAGACGCCATGCCTCGTCGTAGATCACCCACCGTTGCCCGCCTGCCGGGTCGAGCAGCGCCGATTCCATCCACGCCGAGCAGCAGGTCATGAGTGCGCTGATGAGCGTGCTGTTCTCCGTCACCCGAGACAGATCGAGGCTCATCATCGGCAGCGTCGGATCGAACTGCACCGTCGAGGGGCCGTCGAACAAGCCCGCGAGGTCGCCTGCGACCAGCCGCCGCAAAGCATGGCCGACAATACGGCCGTCTTCGGCCAGTCGTCCGTCGCTGTCGTCGGATGGGGCGAGGATGCGGTCGACGACCATCGGCAGAATCGGCACCGCGTTCTCCCGCACGGTCGCGGTCAGCGCGGTGTCGATCGCCGTGTGCTCCAGCGGGGTCAGCGTGCGAGCGAGCACCACCTCGGCCAATGCGCCGATGAGGTCGCGGCGACGCGCGGCCACAGTGCTCTCCCACTCGACATCAGTGAAGTGGGAAGGCCGATAGCCCTCGTCCAAGGGGTTGAGCCTGTTGGCCATGCCGTGCCCGAGCGCGATCGCGCGTCCGCCGACAGCCTCCGCGACAGCGGTATGTTCGCCTTTCGGATCGCCCGGCACGTACACGCGCCTGCCGAACGGCAGGCTGCGGGTGTACAAGGACTTGGCGAGTGAAGACTTGCCGGAGCCGACGATTCCGGCCAGGACGACGTTGGGTGCGGTGATGACGCCGTTGGCATACAGCACCCACGGGTCGTAGACGAACGAGCCGCCGCTGTAGAGGTCTTGGCCAACGAATACTCCGCTGGACCCGAGCCCGCCCTCTGCGACGAACGGGTACGCACCCGACAGGGTGGCGGAGGTGTCCTGATGCCGGGGCAGATGGAAACGGCCCGGTGTGCGCAGCATCGACGGGCCCGGTTCACCTGCTGCGGGCAGGTACTGGCGTGCGGCGCGATCGGCTTTCTCCGCTTCGGCGCGAGCTTTCGCCTCCGCGTTCTTCCGCTGTTGCTGTTCGTGGTGCAGCTGGTTCGCGGCTTGGCGTCGCTGTTTGCGGTAGCGTCGCCGCTCTTTCGCGGGTGCGACCAGCACCGAGGCATGCAGCTTCTCACCATCGTTGCGGTTCATCGCTCCAACCCCCGGTTGCGCTTGATCTCCGCGATGCGATCAGGGATGAACCATGACCCGTCGCCACGCACCCGATCGCGGCGCTCATCGAGCGCCCGCCGCGCGGCCTCGGCGGTCGCCGCGTCCTGCGCAGGCCCTACGTTCTGCGGACCGTCGCTCTCCGGCGTGCTGCTGTCGGGCGGTGGGGTGTGGGCGCGATACAGCCCGGTGTGCCCGAGGGCGTGACTGTAGATCAGGGCGTAGTCGCCGTCATCGACTCGTTGCGAGTGCATATCGGTGGGCGGTTCGTCGTAGAGGTGCCCGTTGGCGAGCGCGGCGCTGGTGGTCTCGTCGCCGTAGTCGTAGCCGCGCAGATGCTCGATTGCGGCGTCGGTGCCGTCGCGGTCGATGAGGTCGAGCACCTGCCCGGCCTCGTCGCCCTGCAAGAAGACGACCGTCACCCATTGCCGCTGCGGGCGCTGCCAGGCGATGCGGCCCAGATGCCCGGATGCCTGATCGAGGACGCTCTCGGCGGCGCTGACGTGCCGTGCGGCCTGCCGGAGTGCGTCGGCAGCGGCCCAGGCGTCGGCAGCCCCGAGATTACGGTCACCGTCATCGTGGGCGGCGCGGCCTTGGTGGGTGAGGCTGGCCCCGGCGAGTTGGATGAGCGACTGCTCCAGGGAGCGGGTCGCGCCGAGGACTTCCCCGACGATGCCGTAGAGCTTGTCGGGGTCGTCGATACGGATGGTGGCGTGTGCGAGACCGCGCAGCGCTTGGCGGGCTTCCTCGGCGTCGGCGGTCGGCTCGTTGAACGTGGGCATGTCGGGCCTCCAGGTGGATCAGTGGTGATGGTTTCGAGGTGCGCCCGGTGGCTCAGACCTTGCGGCACAGCGGTAGCGCGGCGGCGGTGAAGGCCTGCGCCTGCTGGCCGACCAGCACGCGGGTCTCGCACGAGGCTTGAATCGCGGCTTGCTCGATCGCGGCGACTGCCGCTTCCAGTTCCTCGAGCGAGTCGGCAGACACCGAGATCAGCCCGGTGTAGCGGAGCACCCCATGCCCGGCGGTCAAGTCCGCCTCCTGCTGGAGCACGTCGTGGTACTCGGCGGTCTGCGAGGCGTCTTCGATCTGCCCGATGCGGGCACGCTGGGCGGCATCGGAGATGTACTCGGTCTTCTTGCGGCGAATATCGCGGGCAGCCTGATCGGTGCGCAGCGGGGTGCAGACCAGTGAGAACGCCCGATGGATGCCACTGGACAGCAGCACGGGAGAGAGGAACCCTGGATGCACCATCGAGCGCGGCCACTCCGAGATCCAGACGACGCAGTGATAGGCCGAGTCGCTGCGCAGATGCCCCCACGACTCGGTGACCGCGACCGGCCCGGCAGTGGCGAGGTCGTGCCCGAGGTCACCGTGGCGTTCCAGCGTCGCGGCGATAGCCGGGTCATACGCCGAGCGCAGGATGACCGCGATCTGTCCGGTGCTGAGCCAGCCCTTGCTCGTCAGGTCTGCCGAGCGCAACGCCGCCGACAGCGTGCCCATCTCCTGCCGCAGCACGTTTGCCGCGCCCTTGACGCCGCCGCCTGCGGTGCGAATCTGACGGGCGGCAGCACGCATATCCAGGCTCAGACTGAGGGTGGTTGCGTGGCGTTCCCCGGCAGGCCCGGCCCGTTCGATGAGTTCCTGATAGGTCGTTGCCGCCCACGAGCCGTCAGGGGTGCCGTGCGCGGCCCACCACTCGGCCAGACCCTGCCCGGAGTCCGGCAGTGTGCGTTCCAGCACTTGCAAGGTGGCGATGTGCCCCGACCGGCACACGGTCGCCAGCACCCTGCCCCACGCGGTCACGCGTCGTTCTTGCTCACCGGGGTCGAGCAGCACGAACGCGGGATGGGTGATCTCGGTGACGACGGTGAGAGTGCCGGCGGTGGGATCGTGCACCATCCCAGCCCCGGTCTCGGGATCGACGTACTCGCGCAACCGGGCCATGTCGCCTGGCAGCGCGAGTGTTCCCGCCGGGCGTGGGGTGACGATCCTGCGCCGGTAGGCCAGTTGCCCGCCGGTGGTGCGCCACAGCCACCAGCACGCCACCGGCAGCCACTCGACCAGCGGGCGGCCCGCGACCGGAATCCAAGTGATCGCGGCAGCGATAATCCAAATCGGCGCGGTGATGAGGAACAGGACACCGCCGCCGCCGTAGAACGCGGCCACCAGGCTCGCCCCGCCGACACCGAGGGTGATCAGCTGAGACAGCGACAGGCCGAGCAAGATGCCGCGCCTGGTGAGGCGGGAGAATTTCACGGGCACCAGCTCGCCGCCGCGTTCGTGGGCCATTTCAGTGTTCGGCATCGCAGGTCACTCCTTCGTCGGCTTGGGCTGGGGAGACGGTGGTGGCGGCGAGCTGTTCGGGGTCTTCGGCAACGGCCCGGAGGGAGGCGGTGCGTGGGGCGTGACCGGAGCCTGCGCCGACTGCTCGGCACCGGACGCCGCTTGATCGGCTTGACCTGCGAGCGCCTGGCCCGCTTTGGGCCCGGCGCTCGCGGCTGCCTTGACCACTGCGGCACCGGCCACGACTCCTGCGGCGATCGGCCCTGCTGCCGCTGCACCACCACCGGCACCCGCGGTCCCGGCGGACCCACCAGCGCCAGCGCTGCCCGCTGAGGACGGCGGGGGCGTGGGATTTGACTTGGGGCCACCACCGGCACCACCGCTTCCGCCGCTGGCCTTCTTGTCGCTACTCTTGCTGCCTTCGTCGAGCACCTTCTTCGGCTCGCCGCCCTGCGGCATGCCCGGCGTCGGCACGGGCCGGTTGAGGGCGCTCTTGGCTTCCTGCTCGGTGCCCATCGAGTTGTAAAGGTCGAAGCCGATGAACGACAGGAACCGGTAGGTCATGTAGGGCGCGAACCCGGCCAGCGCCATCAGCACCACCCCGGCCAGCGGGTCGGCGATGTTCGACAGGTCGGCGTCGATCGGGGCCGACACCTGAGTCACCGCGACCAGCAGAATCACGACGAGCACCAGCTTGGACAACACGAGCGCGATGACGAACATCGCCCACTTGGAAATCCACCCGCGCGTGGCATCCCAGGAAGCACCAGAGAACGCGAACGGGGCCAAGACCACCGCGACCAGCAGCAGCGCCTTGCGGATGAGCAGCGACAGCCACACGATCGCGGCGGCGGCGATGGCCAAGGACGCGAGGAAGATCGTCAGGATCGCTCCCACTCCGGGAGCGCCGACGTTCAGCGCGGTCAGCCCGGCGACGAGAATGGCGATCTTGTCGCCCATCGTCTCGGTGGTTTCCCCGGCAGCTTGGATGATCCCGACTGCGAGTTGGTCGGTGATCTCCAGCAGCAGCGCCACCAGCGTGATGACCACGAACGACCCGAGCACACTCTTGGCCAAACCGAGTGCGGCGCGCGAGAGGGCGGCGGGTTCTCGGCGGATCATGCCGGTGATCAGTTGCAGGCAGAAGAACAGCAGCATGACGAACACGGCGATGCCGAAGATCAGGTTGTAGACGCCCACGTACTCGCCGCTGGTGACGTCGACCATCGTGGTGGTGTCGAAGACAGTCCAGACGGCCTCGAACAGCCAGGCGGCGGCTTCGCCCATCGCGCTGGCAAGCCAGTCGAACGGGGCCGAGATTAGCGTCGCGGCAGCTTCACCGGCGACATCGCAGACGCTGGAAATGACGGGGATATCGCACACGCCCATCACGAGCCTCCTTGTAGTTCGGAGTTGTTGATGGGTGGGTTCAGACGGCTTGGCCGACGCCCCAGAAGAAGTTGATGAGCGTGACGGACGCGCCACAGACGACGGCTGCACCGCAGGAGATCAGAACGCCGATCTTGCCGCGACCGGCCAGGTGCGGGTTGGATGAGTTGGAGCCGTAGGCCCAGATGATCGCGGAGACGATCAGCGCCAGAACGCTGAGGATCAGGCCCACGGTCATGACTGCGCCGACGATGATGCGCAGCTGTTCGATTCCCGGCAAGCCGCTGGAGTTGGGGTCGATGTCGATCACGGCAGTTCTCCTTCATGAAGCGTTGGGTGGTTCTGCCGTCAGGTGCACCCCGCCGCCACACGTACGAGAGCGCCCGCCCCAGAGGGCGGGCGCTCAGAAGCCGCATAGGGTCAGAGTTGCTGGCCGATGCCGATCAGCCAGTTCATCCACGCGACACCGGCCCCGGCCAGGACTGCGCCGCCGAGGGAGACCAGCACCCCGACGCGGCCCTTGGAGGCGGCGGCATAGTTGCCGGTGCTTGACGAGACCGCCCAGATGATCGCCGAGACGATCAGCATCAGCACCGCGATCACGAGGGCGAACATCAGCAGCGCCCCGACGACCTCCCGTAGATCGCCGATGCCTGCCAGTCCGTCGAAGTCGGGAAACACGTTCATGACGCACCCGCTACTTCACCGTGAGGTGAAGGTGGTCGTAGTGCCCACCCGTTACGTTGCCGGGGTCGTGCATCCCGCCGCCGTTGTATGGACGCCAACCCTCGGAATCGCGCGAGAGCGACCAGATTTTGCCTTGCCAGATCAGGTACTCGACGCCGAGCGCTTCGGCGTGGGTCTGCATCCACTCGGTGACCTGCCAGCCATAGTCGAGCTGCTCAGCGGTCGGGTACTGGCCGATCGCGTTGCCGAACGTCAGATCACACGCACGGCCCAAGGGATGCTCCGATTGGGTGCCGGGCCGGGGTGCGTAGCAGCCCCACCCGGTGTCGGGGAACGAGGCGATGGTCTGCTCGTACAGGTGCAGCATCCGGGCGGTGATCTGCCCGGTCGAGGTCGGGTCGTCGACCATCCGGTTCGGGTCATCGCTGTCGAATGGTGCCGGGTCACCGGCAGTGCCAGTGCTGCTCTCACATCCGGTCGGAGACCCGACTGAGGCTTCAGGGAGGTCGGCGGCGTTGTGCTGGTTCAGCCATGCGGCAGGGTCGATGAACTCTCCGTTGGTGCCGCCGTCACGAACCTCGAAATGCAGATGCGGCCCCGTGCTCATGCCCGAGGAACCGACGTCGGCGATGTGCTGCCCGGCACGTACTTGATCGCCCACCGAGACGTGGATGCCGTGCTGCCAACTGTGCGCGTACGCGGTCGCCACGGTGCGCCCGCCGATACGGTGCTCGATCACGACCAGGCCGCCGTACCCGCCTGAGAACTCGGCGACGGTGACCGTGCCAGAGGCGGCGGCGAGGATCGGGGTGCCGTCCGGGGCGGCGAAGTCCGCGCCCGTGTGGAAGCTCTGCTCCCCGGTGATCGGGTGGATGCGCGATCCGAACGGTGACGTGGGAACCCAGGTGCCCTCCGGCAGGGGGAATACCACGCGCGATGACTCCGCGACCTCAGCCACTACGACAGTGGGGAGGAGCGGTGCTGGGTTGATCGGTCCACCCGCTCCCGTGAGCGTGTTGAGGATGGTGAGTGCGACCGGCTCGTAGTTGTTGTACCTGTCGGGGTAGGCACTGACTTCGACGGCTTGAGCTGCCTCGCCCTTGCTCATCTGCTGCCAGCCGGGAATGTCGAGCAGGCCACGCGGACTTGGGTAGTTGGGCCCGTCGGGCCCGCCGTAGAACGCCTGAGCTTGATAGGTGGAGTCCATGAGTTCGGCGACCGTTCCCCACCCCGACTGCGGGCGCATCTGGAACAGGCCCAGGCTGTCGTGGTCGCCGCCATCGCCGTCGTTCGGGTAGTCGGCGCTCTCGGGATAGGCGGAGGTGTTCGACAGCATCCGCAGGGTGGATTCGGTCAGTGCTGCCATGAGCGCGATCTGGATGCCGTCGCGCCCCACCTCCTCGATGCCGGAACCGACCTCGATGATGGTGGCTGCGTGCGTGAGCTGTTGCCGGTTGAGCGTGATGGTCTCGCCGTTCGCGGTGGTCGCCGTCAACGAGTCGGGGATGTTCCCGATGGTGACGCCGGTGCCGTCGATGGTGCACGCGGCGTTCGCGGCGGGGTTCATCAGCACGCCGATCGCCAGCAGGCCGACGAACGGGCCGAGCAGGAGCAGCAGGGCCAGCGCGATGGCTACCTTTTTCATGGTCATGGCCTCCGTGTCAGCGCAGCGGCTGGTCGAGCATCGACAGGCGCAGCAGGTAGCAGGACGGCACCTCACCCGCATCGGCTGCGCCGGTCTCGCTCTGGCTGTCGGTCGGCGGGCCGGGTGGGCAGGCGAGGAAGATCGTGAACGACACCGGGTGCTCAGAAGTGACCGGTTCGTCGTTCCAGATTCCTTCGCGGTGCCGGGTGCCGTCGATCGTGATGGCGGTCGCCCCGACCGGGAGCTGGCCGGGCCGGGCTTGCTCGACCGCCTGCGCCCACTGCTCGGGCACATAGGCGTCGGTGATGGTCAGGTGCTGGCTCGTGCTGTACTGGCGCAGATCGACCCAGGCGTCACGGTCCGGCAGGTAGGAGGTGACGTCGGAGGCTAGGCCCGCTTGCTCGTTCCCGGTCGGGTCACCTACGTCGAGCAGCACGGCGGTGTGATCCAGCGGTAGGAACCCGCTGGTGGTATCCCAGGTGAATAGCGCGTGCGCGGCCGAGCGTGCGAACTCTTCGGGGTCGGTCGACGGGGGGATGTAGGGCAGGCGCGGAGTCGGCTGATCGGGAGTGGAGCGAGTCGGAACCGGTGGCCTATCGGGTGACGGGCCGGTGTCGTTCGGGCCGGTCACCAGCCCGTAGACGCCGATCGCAGCCAGGACGAGGAACGCGACACCGGCGCAGACGAGGGAGATCAATCGGCGGCGGGTTCGGGCGGGATCATCGGGAGTCGTCTTCATAACCCCCAGGTGCGCCGTCCACGCACCCGATGAGGGTCAGAGCGCTCGGAGGTGCCTACGCGGGTTGTCCAGCGACTGCCGGGCGGCGCGCAGCTCGTCGGCGAACGTGCTGGTGCCATCAGCGGTCGCCAGGAACGAGCCGATCTGCTCGTCGGTGAGATCGCTGGCAAGCACGTCGGCGTCGTAGTGCATCCACCAGTCGGCAAGCTCCGTCCAGGTGGCGACGAACGCGCGCACCGGCCACCGCGCAGGCTCGGTCTCACTCGCGGAGATGACCGGCACGGGCTTGGCTTGCGCCGCCTGAGCGCGGGCGACGGCCTCACGCGCCGTGGCCTCCAGATCGGTGTCCTCGCTGGTCACTTCGGCGACAGCGGCACGAATGCGCTCGAAGCCGGGATGCACCGGAGCACCGGCGTTGATGCGTTCGACCTCCGCTGCCGCCTCGGCGCGCAATGTCGCGGGCAGATCGGGGTCGTCGGCGACTTGCCGCAGGTAGTCGATCTTGTCGAGCGTCTTGTACGACGCACCGCCGGGGATCATTGCGGCGGCTTGCTCGCTGGCTCGCCCCACAGGCTCGGACGGTGCGGGAAACTTTCCCCCACCGTCGTTTCCGGGCTGGTTCTCCGCACTGAACCGTGTTGCTGCCTGCCTGCGCGCGGCGTCCTCGGCCATGAGGGTCTTCAGTTCGCGGTACAGCGCAGTCTTCTCGCTCGGGGTGAGGTCTTTGTGCAGAAGGTTGTCGTCTTGCTCAGCCAGCAGGTGTCCCAGCCTGCCCGAGACGCCCGAGCGCACCCACACGCTCACCGTGCGCCAGCCGAGCAGCTTGATCGCGGCCAGCCGCCGAGCGCCGCACACCAGCACCCCGTCGATGGTGACCGTCAACGGTTGCAGGAGTCCGTCGCGGGCGATGGACTCGGCCAGCTTGGTCAGGTCGCCCAGATCGGTGCGGTGCCGGTTGCCGACGATGATCGAGGCGACGGTGCGGTCGAGTTCGATGTGCCCGGGGTGCCTGCTCATGACCGGCCCCCATGTTTGGGGGCCGCGAGGGAGATCATCAGTACGAGATCGTCGTCGCGCAGCAGTGCGCGCAGACTCTCGCCAATCAGCAACCTGAGCAGGATGCCGCGCCCAGCAGTGGTCGCGGCATAGGCCGGGTTGGGATGCCCGAGCAGCGCCTTCAACAGTGCTGTCCAGGCGGTGCCGTTCACGTCCAGCAGGGCGCGAGCGTGCTTATCGCGGCGCAGCGCTTCATAGGCGCTCTGGCGGCTACCCGCACCGGCCAGAGCCTGGCAGATGTGCTCGACCCCGGCGCGGGCGACGTGTGGGGGCCAGCCCAGCAGCGTGAACAGCGCGATCGCGTCCTCCACCGCCGAGCCTGCCGAGCAGCTCGTCGTCGTGCTCGCTGGTTCGTCGGCGCCGGTCGGTTCGGGATCGGTGACGTGGAATGCGGAGTGATAGTCCGTCAGCGGGTTCTCCCGATCCGACAGCCGCTCAGCGTCGTGGAACGCAGAGATGTGCGGGCGGCGGGCCTGATGCACCGAACACAACAGACCCTGCCCGCGTTCCTCCGCGATGCAGGTGATGCGCACCGCGTGGGTCACCACGCCCCACGGGTCGTTCGCGGTACGCGCGGCCTTGGTGCGCATCACATCGAACGCGGCTGATGCCGCCTCCCAGGGGTCGAGGCCGTGCTTGCGAGCCAGCGCCCCGTACTTATCGGCGGCGTAGACCATCAGGTCAGCGGCGACCGGATCGGATTGCCACGCGCCGGGGCCGCTCTCGTGCAGCCGGTTCAGCAGGGAACGCAAGCCCTCGCTGCGAGTGAAGTCTTCCGGTTCACGGAAGGTCGTGCGGGTTGTCATGATGGCACCTCCTGGCGGCAAGGTGCACGCAGTGGGCCTCTTCGTAGGGGGCGGTCGGGCGTTCGTTGTCGAGTCATCGCTGATCACCGCTTCACGACTTCCCGACCGCAGTCCTCGTCGGAGCGTGGTGCCGGACACCATGCCCGAACGCCGACAGCGGCGACAGCCGCCTGGCCCGGTCGCCGAGGTTCCGCAGCTCGGCCACGAGTGGTTCGCGGGCCTTGCGCGACATCTCGACCTCCAGGTCGATGCCCCGCCCGGCCAGTGACGCCGTGTTGCGGGCGATCAGGTCGGTGGGCCGCACCCACTCGATGCCGCGCGCCCGGTGTTCCTCGAGCTTCTGCTCGACCTCCGCCGCGTCAGCTGCATCGGTGATCTCGTCAGCGGTGGCGGTCTCGACCTTGGCGTCCTTGTGCTTGGTGGCATCGGCAGCGGCAACCGCCTCGGGCACCTGCCGAACCTCGCTGTGGTCTTCCGGCATCTCCGTTTCGGGCACATCCTCGACGCGCGCCTCCTTGTACGGTCGTGCCTGCTCTCGCGGGTCGATGCTCATGATGTTGTCTCCATTCCTGTTGTGGTCTCCGGTTCCTCGACCGGCGGGGTAAACCAACGACCCACGGTCGAGGGATGCACATGCAACTCGTCAGCGATCGCCTTGTTCGACCAGCCGGCCTCCCGAAGCTGCGCGGCGCGCTCACGCCGGCCAAGCACCAGCTCGGCATCCGGTTCGGCTTCGGTCTCGGCTGCTGGTGCTGGGTCAGCCTCGGCTACGGCTTGTAGCTCGCGCGGCGCCTGAGCGGGGCCATCCGGCGGCGTGGTGGTTGAGCGTGTGAGGACGACGGTGAGGTGCGTGCTGGCAAGCAGCACCAGCGGCGGCACCGCCGCGACCGTCGCGGCGAGCATCGCGGGCACGCTGGCATCAGCAGCAACGACCGCGTGCAGCGCGTTCGCAGCCACCGACACCAGCGCCCCACAGATCAACAGCGCCCACGGATACCAGGCACCGGGCCGACCATCGAGCGCTACGACCGCGATCGTGGAGACCACGATCAACCCGTCCACGAGCAGCGGCCAGATCCACGCGTGACCCGAAGCGATACCCGATCGGGCCGCGAGGTCGGCCAGCGCCATGAACGAGAGCCAGAACGCGCCGATGCCGATCAGCACGGTGCCAGTCGCAGCGGTTACGACCGCCCAACCCCAGACAGGTCGTCGCGCGTTCATCACAGCCCCCGACCACTCGCCAAGGCAGCAACCGGCGACTCGTCACGAGCGAAACCCGAAGCCGTCTGGCGCACCGGGGCGCGACGACGCGGCCCGTAGGTACTGACGTGGCGATACGCCGAACCGACCGTTCGGGTGATCTCGCGCTCGCCCAGACCGGACTGGCTCGCAGCCAGACCGAGTGCGTCGAGTGCTTCGCGGGGCGAGTGACCGTGCTCGGCCATGCGGCACGCGGCTTTGAACAGCCCGAGGTTGCGTTCGCCCTCGGGCCTGTTCGCCACCTGCGAGGCAAGCCGGGCAACATCCAGCGGCCAGCCACCCGGCGGCACGGGCGCAGTGGTGTACTTCGGGCGCGGATCGAGGAAGTCGCGCAGCCGCTGCGCGTCCAGCCACGCGACTGGGCGCGCGGTCACACTCTCGACCCGATACTGCATCCGGCGACCGTCGATCATGCGCTGCGAGAGAGGCACGATGATGTAGCCGCCGTCGCCCCGAAAGTCGATACCCGCCCGGCCCACCTGCCAGGACCGCTGCTCGCGCTCCGCGTCCGCCGGGTAGTACAGATGCCTGCCGCCGGTCGGCGTCGTCACCACTGCCAACGGTTCCGGCAGCACCCCCGAGTAGGCCGCACGTTTGAACGCGACGTACCCATTGACCTTGTGCACGTCGACGTCGACGACGACCACACCCGAAGCTGTACCGGTCGGGATGGCGAGGTTCGCGCGAGGTCGATGCCTCCACCACGCCTCTACCTGACCGGCGTCGGTCGTCGCCTCGTGGAAGCCACGCACGGGAATTGGGCGCTTCCCGCCCGGCGCGCACGGGAACACCGGCACACCAAGCCGTGCCAGCTCGCGCGCAACCAGCGCCAGCCGCATGCCCTCATCGAGCCGGGAGAAGAGCGCAGCAACCGACGAGGCGTGGCGCGCGATCACATCCTGCGACGTGCGAGCGTCGCGTACCTCAGCCATCGTCAGATCTCCTTCCGCCCGAAGCCACTCATCAGCGAGTAGCCGTACGACCGTGAGGTACGTCGGGGGGATCAAGAAGAGAAGACGGACAAAGAGACGAGACAGTGACCATCAAGATTCTCGAAGAACCCGACGAGTCCTTACCGGCCTACCAGCCCGACTCGTGCTTGGGACGACTGGAGGCAGATGATCTGAAAGAAGCGGCGCAGAGTAACCGGATCGGGCACATCGCTCACCCGGTCTGTGCGCGCATCTGGCGATAGTGGCCGGGCGTGACGCCAACGTATTGGCGGAACAAGCGGGTGGCGTGGGAGCGGGAGTACCAGCCGACCCGCTCCATCGCGGCCGAGACCGTCAGATCGGTCTCTCGCAAGTATTTTGCCAGGTGCTCGGCCCGGAGCATCGTCAGAAACGCCAGCGGGGTCTTGCCGTAGGCTTCCACGAACACGCTGCTCAACCGTGACGGCGACAAATGCACCTCGGCGGCGAGATCCTCCAGCGTCCACCGCTTGGCCGGGTTCTCACGCAGCAGAGCAGCCGCCCGACGCGCCTCAGCCCGCAACGGTGCGAACCGGCGATCACGAGGAAGCGTGGGCCGGATATGCGCACGCTGCGACGGCGAGATGCGCACGGGAGAGACAGCGATGAACGGAGCGATCACGTAGGCGATCTGGAACCACAGCGCCTGCATCCGCAGGTAATTCCGCACGAAGTTCCCGTCAACGCTGAGCGCGACCAACTCATCCAGCCACGGCATGAGCATCCCGGCACGATCCTCGCCCAGCCGGAGGACCTGCGCGGGCTCGGTATAGATCATGTCCGCGAAGCCCTGCGCGTCGAGCCGGTCTTCGAGGAACCCGGCATACTGCCACCGCACCTGATCGAGCACGTAGTCCGTATCGAGATAGACCGTCGTGACAGTGATATGGCCCTCCGGCTCGCTTCCACACAGGACGCTCGCTCCTAGCAGGATCACATCGCCTGGTCTGACCGGCTTCTGCCCGAACTCGCTGAGCAAGAACGCAGAACCGTCACGGACAACGACGACTTTCACACAGTCGTAGGCCACCGGTCCGACTGGTCTATAAACCGTGGCAGTGCGGGCGAGTAATGCCTGGTACTCGTGCAGCACTCGCATCATCTCGACGCTCGTGTCAAGGTCCACGATGGCCCGTGGTCCGTGGCTCGTTCGACTTGCTCGTGGTTGCATCCGAGGAACGTTGTAAGGACCGCCACCCCTTCAGCAGATGCACCGGCGGACGTTGACTGTGTCGGTGTCCGGGCAGTCGGCGAGGTCCCGCAACGGACCTTCATGTATTCAGCCTTCTCGCGCGGCGTGGTTCGTCGCCCGCTGGTCGGTCACCTTCCTGCGCTCTGCAGCGGTCTCCCTGACGCGCGGCGCGGCTACCGGTGCCGTCATGAGGCTGCGGCTCTAGTACGCGCGGCACGGAGCCCATTGAGGATCACGATTACCTCGGCGATCTCGTGCACCAGGACCACTGCAGCGAGGCCAAGGACACCGAACAGCGCGAGCGGGAGCAGGGCGGTGATGATCAGCAGCGACAGGATGATGTTCTGGTTGATGATGCGCCGACCGCGGCGCGCATGGTCGAACGCCCGAGGGATGAGGCGCAGGTCGTGGCCCGTGAACGCGACATCGGCGGACTCAATTGCGGCATCCGAGCCGGTCGCGCCCATCGCGATCCCGATGTCCGCAGCGGCGAGGGCAGGCGCATCGTTGATGCCGTCGCCAATCATCGCGACCGATCCTGCCTTCGAGAGTTCGCCGATCGCGGCCGCCTTGTCCTCAGGGCGGAGTTCCGCGCGCACGTCGTCGATCCCGGCCTGCGCAGCGAGAGCACGCGCGGTGCGGGCGTTGTCGCCGGTGAGCATCGTCACCCCGACGCCCTGCACCGCGAGGGTCCGGACCACTTCCGGGACCTCCGGACGCAGCTCGTCGCGGACGCCGATCGCAGCCGCTGGCCTCCCGTCGCGGTGCACGATCACCACGGTCATGCCCTGCTCCTCCAGGCCGGCGACATGGCCGCCGAGCTGACCGGCGTCGAGCCAACGGGGGCTGCCGACCGTGATCCGTGATCCGTCGAGGGTTCCTTCAATGCCGTTCCCGGCCTGTTCGGTCACGGCGGATGCTGCGGATGCTCCGGGGGCAGCGGCCGTGATCGCAGCGGCAAGGGGGTGGGTGCTGTGCTGCTCCAGCGCGGCCGCCCAGGCCAGCGCCTGGGCCTTGGTCACACCGTCGGCGGTGAGGACCGCGGTGACGGCGGGTTCGTTCCGGGTGAGGGTGCCGGTCTTGTCGACGGCGACATGGCGGATCGTGCCGAACCGCTCGAACACTGCGCCGGACTTGATGATAACGCCGAACTTGCTGGCCGCGCCAATCGCCGCGACGACCGTGAGCGGGACGGAGATCGCCAGCGCGCACGGCGAGGCCGCGACGAGGACGACGAGGGCCCTGGTGATCCACAACTCCGGGTCACCGAACATCGAGCCGATCAGCGCGACCAGCGCGGCGAGGATCAGCACCCCGGGCACCAGTGGGCGGGCAATGCGGTCCGCGAGACGAGCACGGTCACCCTTCTCCGCCTGCGCCTTCTCGACCAACTCCACGATCGTCGTCAACGAGTTGTCCGTGCCCGCCGCTGTCGCTTCGACCTCGAGTGCACCGGCGGTGTTGATCGCCCCGGCCGACACCGCGTCGCCGGGCTCGACCTCGACAGGAATCGACTCTCCGGTAATCGCAGAGGTGTCCAGACTGGAACGACCGGACCGGACGATCCCATCGGTCGCGATCCGCTCCCCAGGACGCACGACCATGATCTGCCCGACAGCGAGGTCCTTCGCCGCGATCTCCACCGAAACACCCTCACGACGGACCGTCGCGGTCTCGGGAACGAGCTTCAGCAGTGCTCGCAGGCCGCCCCGGGCACGGTCCATCGCCTTGTCCTCTAGGGCCTCGGCGATCGAGTAGAGGAACGCCAGCGCGGCCGCTTCCTCGACGTAGCCGAGGATGACTGCGCCGACAGCGCTGATCGTCATTAGCAGGCCGATGCCGAGCTTGCCCTTGAAGAGCTTGCGGATCGCACCGGGGGTGAACGTCGACGCGCCTAGCAGCAGGCCGATCCAGAACACGACCAGCGCCGGGATCTCCGCGCCGGACCACTCGCAGATCAGCCCGGAGAGGAACGCGACGCCGGAGAAGACCGGCACCATGATCCCGCGGTCTTTCCACCACGGTCCGTCGTGGTCGTCGTCATCGTCGACAACGGGTCCGGCCATCTGTGACTTGGTCGCCGCGCTCATGCGTCCGCTCCTGTGCCGCAGCAGCCGGGCACCGTGCACGAGGAATCCACGCACGGCGCGCTCTCGTCCACGGCCAGCGTCGCATCGACCAGGGCCGTCATCGCCGCCGCGAGGTGCGGGTCGGCGATCTCGTAGCGTGTCTGCCGACCCTCGGGCTCGGCGACCACGATGCCGCAGTCGCGCAGGCATGTCAGGTGGTTCGAGACATTCGATCGGGTCAGCTCCAGCTCGCGCGACAGCACGGCGGGGTAGCTCGGGCCGCCGAGCAGGGTCATCAGGATGCGGGAACGCGTCGGGTCGGCCATGGCTCGGCCGAGCCGGTTCATGACGTCGAGGCGAGAAGCAATAGTCAGCATGCAGTGACTATACAGCAGGAACTGTACTGCCAGCAAGTTGAACAAGAGACGTTGAACCGGTCTGCGAGTTTGTCAGTAGTGCCAGTCGGAGCAACGCGAACTACCAACAGCATCTGGATTGACGCCTGCGCTCTTGAGCAAGTCATCCCCCACACGTCTGGCACTAAGAGTGCGGGCCGCGCGCTGCGCGCGCACCTGACCCGTGGGATCGCCCTTCCTGTGACGGTCTCGGGGAGGGGCTGTCGTGGTGATGACGATCCGGGTCATGTCGTCCGGCAAGGGGTACGAGTACCTGTTGAAATCGGTCGTTGTCGGTGACGGCGACCGGGAGATGAGCAGTTCGCTGACCCGGTATTACACCGAGTCTGGGAACCCGCCCGGAACGTGGGTCGGCACTGGCCTGATAAGCCTCGACGACGGACGCATACCAGCTTTGGCCGAGGGCGACACGGTGACCGAGGAGCATCTGGCCCGGTTGCTCGGTGACGGCATCCACCCGGTCACCGGAGAAAAGCTCGGCAAGAGGTTCCCCTCGCTGCAACCCCCACGCGAGCGGATTGCGGCCCGCGTTGCACGAATCGACCCCGACTTGCTAGGTGAGACGCGGGCAGAGGCGGTGCAGCGCATCCGTGAGGAAGAGGTTGCGAAGAAGCCGCGCACTGCCGTTGCAGGGTTCGACTTGACCTTCTCACCGCCCAAGTCGGTCAGCGCGATCTGGGGCGTCGCTGATGCGGGCACGCAAGCGCTGATTGCGCGGGCGCATCACGCCGCGATGCGCGACACGATCGCGTTGCTGGAAGAGCGGGTCGCCGCCACCCGCGTCGGCGCGGGCGGTATCGCGCAGATGCCGATCGCGGGCGTGATCGCCACGGCGTTCGACCACTACGACTCCCGAGCCTCCGACCCGCAACTACATACGCACGTCGTGGTGTCGAACAAGGTGCAGGGTGAGGACGGGCGCTGGCGCACGCTCGACTCGCGGCGCCTGCACAAGGCGGCTGTCGCGCTTTCGGAATCGTACAACGCCTTTGTCTCCGACCACACTGCGCGGCTGCTCGGCGTGACGTGGGTGCCCGTCGACCGGGGCAAAGACCGTAATACCGGGTGGGAGATTGAGGGTGTACCGGCCGCGTTGATCGCGGAGTTCTCGCGTCGCACGACCGGAGGCAGCGACGGCGCGGAGGGCATCGAGCAGGTCAAGAACCGGCTGATCGAGCAGTACGTCACCGAGCATGGGCGGCAACCCTCGGCGGCAACGATTGCGAAGCTCCGCCAGCAGGCGACCTTGGAGTCCAGGCCCGAGAAAGAACTGCACTCGCTGGCCGACCTCACTGCCGACTGGCGTGCGCGAGCCGAGGTAGTACTCGGTGAGGACGCACCGACTTGGGCGCAACACCTGCTCGACCGGGGTGCGCCCGAAGCCCGGCTACGCGCGGACGATCTCGGGCTGGAGCAGATGGAGGATCTCGCCTCCGTGGTGCTGATGGAGGTGGCGAACCGGCGTGCAACCTGGGGACGATGGAACCTGCACGCTGAGGCGATGCGGCAGATCATGGGCGTCCGGTTCGCAACCACCGACGACCGAATCCGCGTGCTCGATCAGATCGTCGCGCACGCCGAAGCCGAATCGCTCCGGCTCACCCCGGACTACGACCGCGCCGTGCCCGCCCACTACATCGAGGGCGAGGGCAACCGGTTCCAGCCGGTCGATCAGATCGTCTACTCCAGCCAAGACATCCTCGACGCCGAGCAGCGCCTACTCGCGCACAGCCAATGCACCGGCGGGCCAGCACTGACGGCACGGCTCGTCGCGCGCCACACCTCACGCAAGATCAGAGGCGTACGGCTCGACCCCGACCAGGCCGTCGCAATCACCCGCATCGCACGTTCCGGGCTGACCCTCGATCTACTCGTCGGCCCCGCCGGTTCCGGCAAGACCACCGCGCTCCGCGCGCTCCATCGCGCATGGACAGCCGCGCACGGGCGTGACTCGGTGGTCGGTCTCGCACCGTCGGCGGCCGCCGCAGAAGTGCTCGGCGACTCGCTCGGCGTCCGGGCGGAGAACACCGCGAAGTTCCTCTACGAACATCACCACGGACGCTGGAACCTCCAAGCCGGGCAGCTCGTGCTCGTGGACGAGTCCTCCCTCGCCGGAACCCTCGCACTCGATCGGATCACCGAGCACGCCGCCGAAGTCGGAGCCAAGGTCGTACTCATCGGCGATTGGGCGCAACTCTCGGCGGTCGAGACGGGCGGGGCGTTCGGGATGATCGTCCGCCACCGCGATCAGATTCCCGAACTCACCGATGTGCGCCGCTTCGCCAACGAGTGGGAGAAGACCGCCAGCCTCGGCCTGCGACACGGACGCACGGACGCGCTCGACGAGTACCAGGAGCGCGGCAGGCTGCTCGACGGTGACGCCGATGCAATGCTCGATGCGATCTACGAGGCGTGGCGCAGCGACCGCGACGAGGGCCTGCGCACGCTGATGATCGCGGGCACCGGCGAGATGGTCGCCCAACTCAACGAACGCGCCCGCGCCGATCTGATCGAAGCTGGGCAGGTTGAGGCAGACGGCCTGCGTCTGCACGACGGCACCACTGCAGGTGTCGGCGATCTCGTCGTTACTCGGCTCAACGACCGCCGCCTGTCCACCGGTAGGACGTGGGTCAAGAACGGCGACCGTTGGCAAGTCACCCGCCGCTACGACGACGGCTCGCTCGCCGTGTACCGGTTGGGGCGCGGCGACCAGCCTCGCGGCAAAGCTCTCGTGTTGCCTGCGAAGTACGTACGTGAGGAACTCGAACTCGGCTACGCCTCCACGGTTCACCGCGCCCAAGGAGCCAGCGTCGATACCGCGCACGCGCTCGTTGACCCCGAAACCTCGTCGCGGGAGTTGTTCTACGTGGCGATGACGCGCGGCAAGCACCGCAACCACGCCTACGTGATCGTGCCCGACCCGCACGAGGTAGAGCCACATATCGACCAGCCCGAGCCGCTGACCCTGACAGACCGGCTGGCCAAGGTGCTCGCTCGATCCGACGCCGAACTCTCCGCCACCGAAACCCTGACGCTCGAGGTAGACCGTCACGCTTCGCTGTCCACGCTGCTGGCCGAGTACGACGTGCTCGCCCGCGAAACACAGACCGAGCGATGGGCCGCGCTCCTCGATGTCGCACCGTTCCCCGAGAACGTGTCCGACGACGTGTTCACCAGTCCCTACTACGAACGCCTCGAAACAGCCCTCGCACGTCACGAAGCCGCCGGACATTTTTCAGCAGCCGCCCTCGCTGCCCTCGCGCCCCGGCTCACGCCAGGTGAAGACCAAGCAGATCCCGCCGCGCAGCTCGCCAACATGCTCGACCAAGCCACCCAGCAACTCCCGCCCGGCAAACGAACCAGGGCGCGGGTAGCCGGACTCATCCCGACGCCTGCCGAGCCGATCGCAGACGACATGCGAGCCGCGCTCGCTGAGAGGCAGGCACTCATCGAGACCGCTGCACGCGGAATCGTACGCGACGCGCAAGCAGCGGGAGCCACATGGGTGACGAGGCTCGGGCAGTCGAGGTCACGACCCGAGGCGCTAGAGCGGTGGGAGGCACACGCCGCCACCGTCGCGCTGTACCGATACCGCTACGAAATCACCGGCCCGTCACCGCTGGGCGTTACCAAGGCCATCACGACCGCCGACGAAGGAGCCGAATACCGTGCGGCCACGGCCGCTCTCCGCCGCGCCCAGGCAATCGCCCAGCACATCGATGCTGGGCCGTACAGGCGCTCGCCACGAATCGATCACGGGCACCGTCTGTGAACGACTCAGGCGAACGGGCGCGAAGAAGCATGAGGGAGCGCGTCCGCATCACCGCCAACGAACTGGTCGTCTACGCCGGTCAACACAGCATCCTGTGCGTCATCGGCACCACTCGGGTGCTCGCCGTAGCTCAAAGCGGCGTCCAGATCCTGCCCGGCGGGATGCCGACAGTCGCAGGCGGCATCCGCCACCGTCTGATAATCGAACTGGGCGAAGTCTGTTGGGCCCTGCCCCGAGCCAAATGTAGCCGTGACAGCCGACTCGTGCGCGGGGCGCGGTCGTGTCGTCGCCCGTTTGAGGCAACCTTTCGAGATACTAGTGAGTGACATGAATCTTTGACACCAGGCGAGTTCGCGCAGCCGAGCCATCGCCAGAGAGCGAGGCAGACGATGGCGGCGGCATCTCCGCAGATCCGGCTCTGGGGCTACCCAAGCACGTTGGGGCTCGTCGGGTTCGATGCCCTGTTGGAGCTGATCCTCGACAACCTGGATTGGGGCCGGGCGACACGTATCCGCTTCGCCGAGCAGCATTTGGATGCCGTACCGATCGGGGCGGTCAGCTACAACCACACGACCGCCAAACACAGGCTGCCGATCGGCGGAACCGGAGGTGAAGACTGATGGTTGGCGCAAATAAAGACCAGGCGAATCCGCCTCTGATCAAGATCGTCTACTTCGATGAGGAGTCGGCCTCGGACATGCTGGATATCGTGGCAGGGGGCAAAGAGACTTCTTCGAAGGAGTTGACCAAGGAACGGGCAGCTGAGGTGGAGGCGGAGGCACGTGCGAAAGCCGCCGCAAAGTTCAACTGGCTGCCCTTCTTCGGTGGATCTGCCGAGGCTGGTGCTGCTGCGAGTGCGTCGGCGGTCGGACGCAGCATCCTCAACAAGACGCTCTCGAACACCATCCTGACCGACTACCTCAGCAAGCTTGGTGAGCTGAAGGGCATCGAACGGCTTGAAGGCCTGACGGTTACTGCTCGTAGCGACTCAGCGGCATACATGAAGATGTACACGCCGTACTTGGCGATGCTCAAGATCGATGAGCTACCTGTCAATCTTGCTGAACTGGATAGCGCGCTGACGTCGGCGAAGGGGTATTACGAGTTACTCGCGCAGAGTGCGGACGGCACGAAGCTAATCTTGCGTTTCAACATTCAGGCGTTCCGAAACAATTATGGACTGGTTGATCTCGGCCGCATGCGTCTTGTATTTCACGGCATCCGTGTCGGCAAGGCCTCGGAGTCCAGCCTGACTATGCAGGCGGAGATGGCTCCCGGTGCCGAGCCCGCACCGGTGACGGGTTTGGACGTCGTCGACGGCGCCTCAAAGGAGCCAAGCACGCTTCTGGACGTCTACGACGTCATCCTTGCGGGAGTCGAGTATGGGGAGTGACACGAAGGTCAGGGTCTACTACGGCCCTCTTTCATGGTTCGAGAAGCAACTCGGCAAGGGGTCTCGACGGTACTTGCTCGACGCCGTCAACGAACGCGACGAAGCCAGACGCCGCATCCGGCACACCGTCGATGGGCAAGAGAGCACCGAGGAGGAGGCGCCCGCGCCGCGGCCAGACCGCCTGATCGCGATGTCCGGTGACTACGCGAGTGTCCATGAGCACGCCATCACGAACTTCGTTGG
Organism: Schaalia sp. JY-X159; assembly: GCF_014525425.1. Classification (NCBI taxonomy): domain Bacteria; kingdom Bacillati; phylum Actinomycetota; class Actinomycetes; order Actinomycetales; family Actinomycetaceae; genus Schaalia; species Schaalia sp. JY-X159. The sequence goes on from NZ_JACEXI010000001.1 coordinate 150,078, forward strand.
TCTCGTGCGAGAGATCAACCCAAAGCACCTGCTCCTACACAACCCACCCGAGCTCATCCATACGCAGCTGGACAGAGTGTTCAAGACGAAGGTTGAGTCCTTCGCCTATCCAGTCGTCACGCGCGACACCCTGGTTAAGTTCCGCGATGGCTTCGCAGATCATCTCGTTGGACAGCGAGCAGTCCGAGAACGGATGCTGGCCGCCCTCTACCCCCTCACTACGGATCGGCGCAGCAAGCCAGTTGTCCTGATGTTCTACGGCCCGTCCGGCGTCGGCAAGACAGAGACTGCCCAGTTCATCAATGGGCTTCTTGGTGGCAAGCTGCTTCGTAAGCAGTTCTCGATGTTCCATAGTGACAAATTCGCCTCCTATGTCTTTGGCGGCACACACTCCGAAAGCTCATTTGCGCGGGATCTGCTCGACCGCTCCTCGGGCGTGATCCTGATCGACGAGTTCGACAAGGCAAACTCCGTTTTCCACAGCGCCTTCTACGAGGTTTTTGACCAAGGCTTCTTCGAAGATAAGAACTACCGGGTGCAGCTTGGTCCGGCGTTGATCATCTGTACATCGAACTACGGCTCAGAAGACGAGATCCGCCAAGCGCTAGGGGACGCTCTCTACTCGCGCTTCGATGCGTTGATCCCGTTCGAGCCTCTGTCTCCCGACGAAATCAGGCAGGTTACCGATCGGCTGGTAGATGGTCGGTTCGAAGCTCTTTCGACCGATGAGCGGGCGGCCCTCGACAGCGACGAGATCAAGTCTTTGCTCTACGCTCATGCCAGCGGCACCGGCAACGTCCGCAAGCTCGGAAAGCTGGTCGACGAGGTGATCTCGCTGCTGCTGGTCCGTGCGGTGCTAGATGAAGCGACTGATCCCACCGAGCTTACGTCCCCCGAAAGCGAGGAGACTGCGGTATGAGAGTCAGACAGCTCGAGATCGAGAACTTCCGCGGCATCACAGAGGGACGCATAGTCTTCCAGCAGCACACCCTGCTCGTCGGCGGAAACAACATCGGAAAGTCCACGGTATGCGAGGCACTCGAGCTGGTCTTGGGACCGGAGCGCCTCTACCGTCGTCCGGTCATCGATGAGCATGACTTCTCCCACGGCGCCTACCTTGGCGACGAGGGCGACCCACGCGAGATTCGCGTTCGCGCCGTGCTCACCGACCTCTCGGAGGAGCAGTTGCGCCGGTTTTTCCAGCACGTCCGGCGCTGGAATGACGAGAAGCTCTCGTTCATTGACGAGGAACCGGACAGTCTCCAATCCGCTGATGACGATGGAACTGTCTGGGCGCTCCCTGTCATCTTTGTAGGACGCTATGACCGCGAAGAAGACGACTTCATCGGAGACACGTTCTTCGACCACCCGTTACCCGAGCTTGATGAGCTCGACGAAGACGAGCGCGCATCACTGGGATCGGGCCGTGCGCGGTTCAGTCGTGCGCACAAACGACTCTGCGGCTTCATCTTTCTGCGAGCGCTGCGCACCGGATCTCGCGCTCTCAGCCTGCAACGCGGTTCGCTACTCGACACGATACTTCGGCTCGGCGGCGAGGGCGCAGCGGAGATGTGGCAGGACGCACTTGGCGCGCTGCAAGACCTCGATCCGGCAATCGGAGAGATCGAACAGCTCAAGGTGATACGCGAAGACATCCGCACACGTCTCGGCAAGTTCGTCAACCTTGCTCCAGGCGAGGACTCCGCGGCGTTCTTCGCCTCAGACCTGACACGCGAGCACCTACGCGAGGTTGTCCGGCTTTTCGTCGCGACGCAACCGAGCAACCATTCGGTGCCGTTCGCCAAACAGGGCACCGGCTCGATCAATCTGCTGGTGTTCGCGCTGCTGACGATAATCGCGGACCTGAAGCAAGACCACTCGGTCATCTTCGTGATGGAGGAGCCGGAGATCGCGCTTCCTCCCCACACCCAACGGCGCGTGACGAAGTACGTAGTACAGCAGATGGGACAGTCGATCGTCACCTCCCATTCGCCCTATGTCATCGAGCAGTTCGACCCAGAGAACGTGGTGATCCTCTCGCGTGACGGGGATACCTTCTCCGGTGCGCCGATCGACACTACAAGCGTGAAGCCGAAGACGTACCGCACGCAGCGCCGCCAGTTTGCTGAGGCGATCCTGAGCCGCGCCGTCCTCGTTCTTGAGGGGCAAACGGAGATGGTGGCCGTGCACTCCGTCTCATCGGCGCTCGAGCAGTTCCGGGGCGATTACTCGCACGTTGATCTCACTGGCGTCACTCTCTTCAACGCGGGAAACGACCGCGAGGTGCCGCGGTACGCTCCGATCTTCAAGGCTCTCGGCAAGCGGGTCTATGGCATGCGTGACAAGCTGAACGCCCCCGATGCAGCGGACGCAGCGGAGAACGCCAGTTCGTTCGACGAGTTCTGGGAGTCACCGGAGACGGGCATCGAGCAGATCCTCGTGAAGCAGGTTTCGACGCGTGTGTTACGGAGCTTCCTCGACGAAGTCGTGCAGCGCGACGACTATCCGACGAGCCATCCGTACGTGGCCGAGAACGTTGCTGACGACGATCTGGCCGTATTGGCAATGAAGGTATTGAAGGCCCGCAAAGGCGACGCGTTCGGCTTCGGGTACACCGGGACACTCATCGAGCAGTGTCAGACCGAGGATGAACTGCCCGCCTTCATCCGCGACGCGCTTCTCACTATCAACGAACAGCTCCAGGACGAGCCTGAACTAATTCTTGACGACGCTCAACCAGCGACCGGCTCCGCAGAGCCCGAAGAGTAGGCGCCATGGAGGTGCAGCTGTCCGAGACCGCCCAGGGAGCCCTGGATCGCGACTGCCCCGTGTTGGTGCTCGGTGGCCCCGGCTCTGGCAAGACCACGCTGTCGCTCCTGAAAGCGCAAGCTATGCTCCCCATTCTGCAGCCCGGCCAGGAAATCCTCTTCCTCAGCTTCTCCCGGGCGGCCGTCCGGCAGGTCGAGATCCGCTGTCGCGACATCTTGCGCTCGGACGAGCGTCGGCAGATCGTCGTGCGCACCTACCATGCCTTCGCGATGGACATCCTATGTGCGCATGGTCGTCTGCTCACCGGACGCATTCCGCGCATCGTCTATCCCGGCGATGAAAACCTCGCCAAGGCCGCCTTCGACGGTGACTGGGGCACTGAAGTCGAACGTATCGCACGCGATGAAGGCCGTTACGTGTTCGGGCAGTTCGCCGCAGCCGCTGCCCAACTTGTCGCTGGCAGCTCATCAATTGCGGCCCTACTCGCCAACAAGTACCCCGTGATCATCCTGGACGAGTTCCAAGACACCGACGACGCACAATGGGCACTGGTCAAGGCGCTGTCCGCACGGTCGAAGACCGTGTTCATGGCCGACCCGGATCAGAGGATCTTCGACTATGACGCGCGCGTGGACCCGGAGCGCATCAACCATTTGCGTGACTACCTCGAACCCGCGGAATTCGACCTCAGCGGCGAGAACCACCGAAGCCCTGACGCCGGTATCCTGCAGTACGCCAACGCAGTGCTGACGAACCGGCCTCTCCCGGACACCGAGGACGTGATCACGCGCGCCTACTGGGGGAACGCATTCGATAGCACTGTCCACGCCGGCGTCATCTGGATGCTCAGTTCGCTCCGCAAGGCGGGCATCGCCCATCCGTCCGTCGTCGTACTTGCACGAACGAACGCGCTAGTCGGGAAGATATCGACGATCCTCGGGCAAGAACACAGCTTCAACGGCCAGACGCTCAGACCCGTCGAGCACGACGTGTTGTGGGACGCGGACCTCACCGCAGCGGCCGCCTTGGTAGTGGCCTCAATTCTGGAGTGGCAGAGTCACCCCAAGGACGCTGCACTCGGCCAGACCTTCGATCGCATCGCTGGCTATTTCGATGCGAAGAATGCTGCCAGCGCGAGCAACGCCGCCCGGCAGACCAGCGAGCGGTACCGGAACGCCGCTGACCGAGCGCGTAAGGGTGAGGCGCAGCGGTTGAAGAGCGCTAAGACCCTCACCGCCTCGTATGACAGCGGTTTAGCGTTTCAGGGCGACCCGGCACAGGACTGGCTACACGCGCGTGATCTGCTTGGCGCCGGGAACGACTTATCGGATCTCTTGGCGAACGCCAAGTTCGTCCGACTCTTCCGCGCAACTGATGAGATCGGAAGCCGCCTTGCCTCGGCGTGGGATCTCCGCGGTAGCTACGGCCGCGCCGTCGACCTCGTACGCCGCGCGCTCGAGGTCGGCAGACTCCAGGCCGACCAGCGCGACCCGCGCGGCTGCGTTCTCATGACCATCCACAAGGCCAAGGGCAAGGAGTTCGATGGCGTCCTGCTCGTCGAGGGGCAGTACCAGGGCAACTTCTTTCGGGACACGGACACCGAAGTGCAGCGAGCCGCAGCGCGACGTCTGCTGCGCGTCGGCATCACCCGCGCACGACACCAGGTGGCCATCATTCGGCCACAGGGCGCTCCGGCACTTGTGACCCCAGCGGGCGCGTCGGTGTTGGCATGACTTGCGGGAAGACGAGACACCCAGACGCAGAATCAACATCGACGCGACCGCGAAGATCGCGGCCGCGTTCGGACGGTCACACACTGAAGACGCTCTGACTAGCCGAGACGACGTCCACGCTGGATAGGCCCGCAAGCCGGACTTGTCAACGTCTTTGAGTAGCTGAGGGGGGTGGCGCAGGTTGCATAGCGCAGATGGCACCCCGCTGCGCAGGGACACGCGGCAAGTCGATCAGACTCGGCGACCTGACTTGGACCACCTGGGGCTTTTTTGTCGTGTTTGGTTTGTGTTTGTGCTGGTCGTGGCTGGTTTGGTTGGTGGTTTGGGGACACTAAGGGGTGTTGTTTTATGATGGGGTATGCCCCCTAAACTGCGTAAAGTTCCTACCGCGTCGGGAGCGACCGCGGTGCAGATCGTGGTCAAGGAATCTGGGCGGGTGCGGGTGTTGGAGCATCTGGGGTCTGCTCACAGCCCCGGTGAACTGGCGGCACTAATGCAGGTAGGTCGGGAGCGGTTGCATCCGGGTCAAGCGGAACTGGATTTAGGGTTAGACCCCACAGTGCGTGGTGGGGCGGTTGTGCAGTCTCAGTCATCACGCTTGTTGGTTGAGGTTATCCGAACTGCTTGGGATGCTCTGGGGTTTGATGTAATCGCAGATGAGGGGTTCTTTCAACTGGTCCTGGCCCGTTTGGTGGAGCCAACTTCAATGGTTGATAGTCGCCGCGTGTTGGAAGAACTGGGGGTCACCCCAGTGCATTACTCAACCTTCAAACGAGCCTTGACGCGGGCTGGGAAGCGTGATTACCGGGGCCAAATCGCTACAGCCTGCTTTGAGCACTCCGCAGTTACGAGTGGCCTGTCCTTGCTGCTTTACGACGTGACCACCTTGTATTTTGAGGCTGAGAAGGAGGATGACTACCGCAAGGTCGGGTTCTCCAAAGAACGCCGGGTTGATCCCCAAATCGTGGTGGGCTTACTGGTGGATCGGGCGGGTTTCCCTTTAGAGATTCACTGTTTTGCTGGTAACAAACCCGAAACCCAAACCATCCTTCCAGTCGTGAAGGCCTTCGCTGACCGTAATAACGTGGTTGACATGGTGGTGGTAGCAGACGCAGGAATGCTGTCAGCCACCAATCTGGATGCCATCGAGGAAGCCGGGTTGCGGTTCATTGTGGGATCGCGGATGACTAAAGCACCCCAGGACCTGGCGGGCCACTTCCACTGGCACGGCAGTGACGCTACCGATGGTCAAATCGTTGACACCACCACCCTCAAACGGGGCAAGCCTCGCGCTGACCCTGAGGGCAGTGTTCCTCTCACCCAGCCAGTGTGGGACCCAAACAATGCGGCCCACGCCAGGTCGTGGCGCACAGTGTGGCAACACCGCCACAAACGCGCAGTAAGGGACCGTCACACTCTCCAGAAGCAGCGTGAACGAGCCGAAACGATTATCAGCGGTGAAAGGCCCGGTAAAGCGGCCAGGTTTGTGAAAACCAGTGGCACCAAACGTGTTTTTGACCAAGCCACTTTTGAGCGGGCCCTCCTGCTTGCCGGGTGGAAAGGCTACATCACTAACATCCCTAAAACCGTGATGGACGCCCAAGAGATCGTGGGGTCTTACCACGAGTTGTGGCATGTGGAGCAGTCGTTCCGCATGAGTAAAACCGACCTGCAGGCTCGCCCTATCTTCCACCGTGAGCGAGATGCTGTTGAAGCCCATTTGACCGTGGTCTTCACTGCCCTAGCCATCAACCGCTACCTCTACGCAGCAACCGGGACCACCTTGAAAAAACTGGTACAAACCCTACGGCCCCTACGAGACGTCACCATTCAGATCAGCGGCCAACAAATCACCGCCACCCCCAAAATCAGTACCCAAACACAAAAACTACTCAACAACCTCGGAAACAGGAAGGGACACTAAAGAGGTCCAAGTCAGGTCACACACTGAAGACGCTCTGACTAGCCGAGACGACGTCCACGCTGGATAGGCCCGCAAGCCGGACTTGTCAACGTCTTTGAGTAGCTGAGGGGGGTGGCGCAGGTTGCATAGCGCAGATGGCACCCCGCTGCGCAGGGACACGCGGCAAGTCGATCAGACTCGGCGACTGTGACTGTCGGCCAGTCGAGCGTCCTACGGTGTGGAGGACTTGTCAGCGACGCCCGTGCGGACGGTAACGACAGCACCGAGTGTGTAGAGATGCATCGTCGAGCCGGACCTAACCGGTAGAGTTTGTTACTGAGCCACGAGATTTCAGAGCCGATGCTCTGGGGCCACCCATCGAGGCTAGGACAGCTGAGCGTCGAAGCCGCCGATCGAGAAGGTGCGACTCACCAGCGCAACGGATCGGAGGACGCTGCATGAGGCTTATCTCTGCACGAGTCCGCGGTGCCGGTCGACTCCTTGACACCACGATCAAGCTAGACCAGAAGCTCGTCGCGATCGTTGGTCCAAATGAGGCAGGTAAGACGACACTCCTCAAGGCACTTGCCTATGTGGATGCCTCCGACGCTCTCGCTCCGGCACAGCGGTCGCGCGCATCGACGGGTATCGCCGACTCCACTCCGGTCGTCAGCTTGCGCTACCGCGTCAGCGACGAGGACCGTAAGGAGCTGGAGGACCTTGAACTTGAGGACACTCCAATCGAGTTCTTCGTCAGCCGCCGTGCCGACGGTGATGGCCCCAACTTCACGGTCAAGCCCGCACCTCGTAAGTCCGAGGCGCCGCTGAAGCAACTGGCAGTCGACCTGGGTGAATCTCTCTCAGCGATCAGCGTCTTAGAACCGCTTCCTATCGAAACGGCCGAGGAAGACGAAGTGCCAGAGCCCCCGGATGGTTCGCCGTTGCTCGATGAACTTCGCCTGGTTCGACAAGATTTCGATACCTACCTCGCTGCCCCGGTCGGCGAGCGAGAACCGATCGATGCATTGCGCGAGCGCGCTGACAAAGACGTCGAGGCGCTGAGTGCATTCGCCGAAACCGATGTCCTGCAACGGATGCTTCTCTCACTCGGAGTGTGGGTTGATCGTGAGGACCCGACGGAGAGGACCAGGAAGGCACTCTGGAATCTCACCCCCGACGTAGTCATGTTCACTGAGGCCGATCGCACGCTGGCTTCTACCTACACCCTTGATGACGCCCTGCTTGGCGACGTGCCAACAGCCCTTGCGAACCTGGCGCGGTTGGCCGGCCTCGACCTGAATGCTCTAACCCAGGCCGTGCAGACCGGCCAGGTATCCCGACGAGACACAATCAAGAACAAGGCGAACATCGCACTCGCCAACTACTTCAAGAACGCATGGCAGCAGTCCGACCTAAAGGTCGAACTCAACGTGGAGAACAAGCTTCTCCGAATCGGCATCGTCGAAGATGGCGTACACGCATCAGTGTTCGACGAACGAAGCGCTGGGTTGCGGATGTCCGTCGCTTTGAACTCCTTCCTCGCTGCACGAAACAGCGGACGCGCGACGATCCTCCTGATCGATGAGGCTGAAACCCACCTTCATATCGACGCGCAGGCCGATCTCGTGCAGATGTTCGCCAAGCAGGACAAAGCCGACAAGATCATCTACACCACCCACTCGCCGGGCTGTCTACCCGCCGATCTTGGTGTCGGTATCCGTGCCGTCGTGCCCGACAGTGACGAGACGAGCCACGTAGAAAACAGCTTCTGGCGACAAGAGGGCGGCGGGTTCACCTCCCTGATGTTCGCGATGGGTGCCTCGGCCGCAGCATTTACACCAGCACGCTGCGCGGTCATCGCGGAAGGTGCCACCGACATGATCCTTCTCCCGACCTTGATGCGCGCCGCCATAGGACAAGACAGCCTGCCGTACCAGGTGGCACCCGGCCTCTCAGAGATGCCGAAGGACTCCTACCCGGAGCTCGACTTCCAGGCGGCTAGGGTCGCGTTCCTCGTCGACGGTGACGGCGCAGGGCAAAGGCTCGCCGAGACGATCGGTCGCGCCATACCTGATGACCGGGTCGTCACCCTCGACGTGCACGGCATTGAGAACACCCTGGACTCGGATCTCTACCTGCGCACGTTTACCGCGCTTCTCCGCGACGTCAACGCCGGAGTCACCATAGGTGAACTACCAAGCCTGCCCGATGCGACGGCAGCACCGTGGTCCACGACTCTGGAAGCCTGGGCTGCCAGCCAGGGATGGCGGGCACCGACGAAGCAGGAGATCGCGAACCACCTCATTGAACTCGACGAGGTGGCGCTCAGTCCGCAGGGAATCGTCGCCCTGAAACAGGCGCATGCTGCGCTGCTCACCGCTTTGAGGATCACATCATGACACTCGCGAATGATCTGGCAACCTGGGTGGCTGAACGCACCGACTGGCAGAAGGATGTCGTCGGGCGCTTTTGTCGGAACGAGAATCTGTCTGAAGACGCCGTCAACGAGATCGCCGATCACCTGATCGCAGGGACGTATCCTTCCGTCGCCGCCATCACCGCTGTCGATGTCCCTGGTACCTCCGAGAGTGGAGAGTCGGTACGGCTGTCAGCCGTTGCCGACGTGGAGGGCGTGAACGCGCTCATCACGGGCCAGCGGTTGACCTTCGCCAGCACGGGCCTGACGATCATCTACGGCGATAATGCCAGTGGGAAGTCCGGCTACGCCCGTCTCATTCGGCAGGCCGTTACTGCCCGAGTCAAGGGTGATCTTCTCGGTGATGTCTTCGCGAAGAGCTTGCACGATCAGAAGGCCGTCTTCGAGTACGTGGTTGGCTCTAAGGCTGCGACCTGGGCGCTCACAGAGGAGACCAGCCGCGATCTGTCATCGGTACGGTTCTATGATGAAGAGTGCGGCGACGCCTATGTCACCGCGGCCTCAGAGATCAGCTATCGTCCATCCGCGCTTACTCTGCTCGATCGGCTCTCGGCCGCGTGCGATCAGGTGCGGCAAGCTCTCTCGCAGCGCCTGAGTGACAATGCGGCCCTCCGTCCGGAACTTCCGCTCCTTGGGGAAGGCACGAAGGCAAAGCAGTTTCTTGATCAGCTCAGTGCTATCACCACGCGTGAGCAGATCGACGAGGCCACGGCGCTGTCCCCGCATCACGACTTATCGCTCTCTGCCAAACTGCGGGAACTCACGCGCTTGCAAGCAAGCGATCCCAATGCAGAGAAGACACGCCTCGCTCAGCTCGCGGCCCATTGGGCGACAGTCAAGAGTCATATCGATCAACTGGCTGAGGCCGTAACGAACCAGTCGTTCGACAATGTGGCCGCGCTCGCGAAGAGTGCAATTGACCTCCGAGAAGCGGCAAAGATCGCGTCAGCGAAGGACTTCGACGCAGAGCCATTGCCTGGTGTCGGGTCGGCGACGTGGCGAGCCCTGTGGGATGCGGCACGTCGGTATTCGACGACCGAGGCATATCACGAGCATGACTTTCCGGTCACTACCGATGACGCCGTGTGTGTTCTATGCCAGCAACCGCTGAGCCCGGATGGATCAGACCGATTGAGGCGATTCGATGCCTTCATAAAGGACACCACCTCGCGTGATGCGGATGCTGCCGAGCGTCGCGTCGTTCAGCGTCGTGATGAGATTGCTCGTCTCCAGTCCGCGCCGGCGGCTGTGACTACCGCGTTGAGCCAGCTGCAGGCTGGTGGCGAGGATGTCACAGCGAGTCAGACATGGATGACCGAAGCGGCAACGGTTGCCACTGAGATAGTTGCGTGGATTGACGGCACCAGAGAGGAGCGTCCGACAACCTCTGGAACGGCTCCGGGCACCGCCATCGGTGAGAGGCGACAAACGCTGATCACCGTCAGCGCGGATATCGATTCGACAAGCTTCAACGATTCTGTCCGAGTGCTGAAAGCCGAGGTTGCCGATCTCCAAGCGGCAGAGCAACTTGCGAAGGCCAAAGATAATCTCGTCAAAGAAGTGGTGCGGCTCCAGGCGAGAACCAAGATTGAAGAGGCTCGCCGACTTACTGACACTACTGGGATTACCCGCAAGGCAACGGCCCTAACCACGGCTTACGTGACGAGCATCGTTCGCGACCAGTTCACTCGCGAGACTGAGCAGCTCTACTTGCGCCGGGTCACACTCGATCCCACTAAAGGTAGGCGCGACGTCACGCTTGAGCACCGGCCCCGTCTACTCGGAGCCATCCTGGACGCCGATATCGACGACGTACTGAGCGAGGGCGAACAGACCGCTCTCGGGCTGGCCGGATTCCTCACCGAAGTCGAGTTTGACGAGTCGAAGTCAGCTGTTGTACTCGACGACCCTGTGTCGTCGCTCGACGCCGGCCGCCGTTCCCGCGTGGCCCGCCGCCTCGCCGAACTGGCGCAGTCCAGACAAGTCATTGTTTTCACGCACGAGGCAACTTTCGTGAACGCCCTCAACAAGGCGGCACGGGACCTTGGGGTCGACGTCGCTGAGCGCGCAATTCTACGACAGGGCGAGCGTCCAGGGCTTACTGCTGACAAGCATCCCTGGAGCGTCAAAGACATCCCGTCGCGGATCAACGACCTGGAGGCCGAGATTGCACGCCTCAAAAAAGAGCGAGGCCAGCTCGACTCTGACGAGTACACGCGGCGTGCTCAGGAGTGGGGCGGGCGGTTGTCTCAAGCATGGGAACGCGCCGTCAACCTCGACGTTGTGAACGAGCTGGTGGATCGCGGTACCAACGAGGTGCGGCCACGCATGTTCAAGATGCTCGTAGGAATCACCGAACAGGACGACAACGACTACCAATCTGGCTACGCCAAGGCATCCGAGTGGGCACCGCGTCACGATCAGGCTCCAGAGACCAACTTCATCGCGCCGGAGCCTGACGAACTCGAAGCGGAGTTGGTCCGGTTCAAAGAATGGGTCAGACGGATCAAGGGTTATAAGAAGTGAGACCTGGGCCATCTTTGTGTGCAGGTCGGTTACCTGGATCTTCGTGATCCCTTCGTGTACTCCCACACCGTCATCCGATGCACACGGAACCGACGGGAGATAGACACGACGCTCTCGCCGTTCGCTCGGGCAGTTCTAATAGCGTCTACTTGGCTGTCCGTCAGGGGTGTTCTAGCTCGTCTCTTAGGGTTCGCCACGACGCCCGGCTCAGCCTCGGCGTCACCGTACGGTTCGTCCTCGATACCGAGTTTCGCCTGCTGCCACGCGGAACCGAGCCGCTCGAACCTCTGCCAGGTGTTCGGTTTGAGTCCGCCCGCGTCCACTTATGTGATGTCCCGGGTCATCGTTCCGATGATGGCCCGGGATTTTTTGTTGTGTGGGATGCTCCTGGTCTGGGTCGCCGATATCAACGCTTTCTCGAGTCTGGGTCGCCGATATCACCATAGGTCGCCGGTGTTTGGGCGAATTATCGGCGATGTATGCAGACATCGACAACCTTGACGGGATGCAATCGGGATGGACGTCCTTGGGAGAGTGCGGAGTTGGTTACGCCATAGCGAGCCAACCAGGCTCAGATAACACTGTTGTATGTGGTCAGATTGAGCCCAACCGGCTCGCTACGCCGTCGCTGGAACTCTCAGTGAGTCAACAAGGCGATCAATCCGCAAGTTGGTGCCGTCCAGACGATCATTAAGCGAGCGGAGTTCGGCCTTCATCTCTCCGCGGAGTCCTGTGATTTCTTGGCGAAGATTCTCGTCGACGGCCTTGATTTCACTTCGGAGGTTTTCGTCGGCGGTTTTGATTTCGTTGCGGAGGTCTTTGTCGAGGGTTTTGATCTCTCCGCGGAGTCCTGTGATTTCTTGACGGAGGTTCTCGTCAACGGCATTGATTTCACTTCGGAGGTTTTCGTCGGCAGTTGTGATTTCGTTGCGGAGGTCTTTGTCGAGGGTTTTGATCTCTCCGCGGAGTCCTCCGATTTCTTGACGGAGGTTCTCGTCAACGGCCTTGATTTCTTTGCGTAGGGTCGAAGAGAAGGCTGCCATCGCCGAGAATATCGCAATGACCAGTCCCAGCCCGGTAAGTACCGTCGCGAGAGTTTCCACCGACACTTCTATCATCCCCCAAGTATCGCCCAAGCAGACCCTTGCTGCCACCGTCAACTCAGCTTGCCTGAGAGGAGACGTGGCGCTCCGGGCGGGATGGTCTCCCTGTGGAAAACAACATGAACTGAGATCAGGGGATAAGTGGCGTCCTCATCAATCGCGTCCGAGCGTCCGCGGTGCGGGACGTTCACTGTATGCGGCTCGGTGAGTCTTCCGGAGGGGCACCAGTCGGGTTGGGAGAACCGAGAGCACCAGTGTCACCTATATTCCCGCGAAGCCATGGGGCGTTCTCTGAGGTTCCAACGCCAGCCTTTCGAGCAGCCCCGCCAGCACCTCTGGCCACTCCTGCGCGAGGATGCTGAAGTAGCCGACGTCGGCAATATTTCCGTCCGCTGCCTGGCGAAGGTGATGCAACGTGCCTTCGAAGGTGGCTCCGAATTATGGAGCATTGCATCCGCACGCTTCGTGAGACCTCAATTTCTAATACCTGGCCGTAACCTAGATACACGTGCGTACGGACGCCACCTCCGGTTCAGGAGGAACTGCTGTGTGGCGACCATCTATCGCCCGTGGTTGATGAAAAGCGGGGGACACTTTTCGTGTGTATTCAGAGCCTAGGCCGTTCCCAGACTGCGGCTGGCTGTCTATGTGGCGCTGCGGAGCTTTCCACTCACTATCAGCCGAGCCGGGCCAGTTCGTCCCGGAAGAGCTTCGATTCGGCGGCAACGGACACCAGGTTCTTGTCCAATGCCCCGTCCAGGGAGCCCTGCGCATCAGGAAGAAGCGCCTCGAATGTGTCGGCGAGGTCCTCTTGTTCGAGGCCGACCTCGGCGGCAAGTTCGAGTGTCTTCCGGTTTGCGCCGTCCCTGCTGAGGCTGTCGATGAGGACGCGGGCGATTTCATCGCGGGCGATGACACCATCGGCAGGACCGCCGGATTGATTGGTGTCACCCTGGCGCATGACGATCTTGCGTTGCCCGGGCTCGTTGCAATCGAACCAACCGGGCCGCACGATGGTGTAGTCGTTACCGCTGGCTCGCACTAGTTTCTCTCCGAGGCGCTTCCACGCGGCGTAAGGAACTCCGGGCCTTGTCACACCCACCGCGGTCATCAGTGCGATCCGGAGTGGGTCATCGCCAAGAGCAGCCAGAATGTTCGCGACCCCGGCAAAGTCAACGTCGCGGACGTCAGACTCTTGGATGGAAGAGCCGTGGGTGAAGACAACAGCATCGACGTCGTGGACAGCCGGATCTAGTGTTTCGGGGCGGGTCAGGTCGCCCACTGCCAGTTCCACCCCAGCGGGTAGTGAAGCGGCGCGGGCTTGGCTGCGCACCAGAGCGCGCACGTTGTAGCCCTGGCGCAACGCTTCGGTGACGGCGTAGCGGCCGATACTTCCTGTGGCGCCAACGATTAGGACTGTTGAGTTTTCGGGGATCATTCTGCTTCCTTAGGGGTAGGGGCAAGGCCCGCGCACCTTGTTTGATACGACTTGATGCGTTCCCGGTCCTTCTCATATGTCCATGAGAACCCGGGTATGAGGCCTAGTGGGAGTGGGAGTTGTCCCGGGTACTGCCAGTCCCTCCCTTGCTCCTGGCAGCGGGAATAGCATGAGTCCATGAGTGTTCGCGATGACGTGAAAGAGTTCCTTTCTTCCCGGCGCGCCCGGATCACGCCCGAGCAAGCCGGCCTGCCCGCTTACGGAGGCAATCGCCGAGTCCCGGGGTTGCGCCGCGAAGAAGTGGCAATACTGGCCGGAGTATCCGTCGACTACTACGTTCGCATGGAGCGTGGCAACCTCTCCGGGGTCTCAGACTCGGTTCTTGGCGCCATTGCGACCGCGCTTCAACTGGACGAGGCCGGGCGCAACCCGCACGATAGGGCTCTTACCGATCTGATTGGCGAACTGACGACCCGCAGCCCGGAATTCACTAAGCGTTGGGCCGCGCACGACGTACGCTTCCACCGCACAGGCCACAAGCGCATTCATCACCCCGTTGTGGGCGACCTCGACCTCAACTTTGAGGCGATGAACCTATCTTCGGACCCAAATCTCACCATGCTTATCTACACTGCCGAGCCCGGCAGCGCCACCGCTGACGCCCTGAAGCTTCTCGCCAGTTGGGAAGCCACCCAAGATCTAAGGTTAACTGCGCCGTGAAAGCAGCATTCATGTATGGCGCGGGCGATGTCCGCGTGGAAGACGCACCCGAACCAACCATCCAGGCGCCCACCGACGCGATCGTGCGTATCGTGCGTTCCTGCATCTGTGGATCAGATCTACATGGCTACCACAACATGTCGGCCTCGGATCAGGGCCGCCCGATGGGGCATGAGATGATTGCCGTCGTCGAGGAGACGGGTGCGGACGTTGGCACGGTGGCACCGGGTGACTTTGTCGTCGTTCCGTTCGTGTCCAGCGACAACACGTGCGTGTTTTGCCGTGAAGGGCTGCACTCTTCCTGCGTACACGTCGGGTACTACGGGCAGATCGGCGCCAGCGGATTGCAGGCTGAACTGGCCCGGATCCCCCACGCCGACGGCTCCCTGGTCGTTGTTCCCGGCATCAACCCCGATACCGCCGACGAAGCGATGCTCGCATCCCTGTTGTCACTTTCCGACGTGTATTTGACCGGATACCACGCCGCCCACGTCGGCCAGGTCGTCCCTGGCAAAACTGTCACCGTGATCGGGGACGGTGCCGTGGGCCTATCTGCGGTGCTCGCCTCCCGCTCGCTTGGTGCTGAGCGGATCATCCTGATGGGTCGCCACACCGACCGCACCGACCTCGGGCTCGAATTTGGGGCAACTGACGTTGTTGCCGAACGTGGGGCCGAGGGCGTCGCGCGGGTGATGGAGCTGACCGGTGGAGAGGGCTCGCACATCGTCCTCGAAGCTGTGGGACTTCTTCCCGCGTACGAGCAGGCTTACGGAATCGTTCGCCCGGGTGGAATCATTTCCCGCGTGGGAGCGCCCCAGTACGAGGACGCCCCTGTCGGGTTTGGTTCCCTTTTCGGCAAGAATGCTCGCCTCGCCGGCGGTGTCGCACCCGTGCGCGCTTACCTCGAGGACGCCATCGGCCAGGTCCTAGAGGGGAGCATCAACCCGGGCAGGGTCTTCGACCGCATCGTCACGCTCGACGAGGCCCCCGAAGGCTACGCCGCGATGAACGACCGCACCGCACTCAAGGTCATGCTCCGAGCCTGAAGAGGTGTGGCGCCAAGCCGTCTGCCGAAGCCTGCTCCTTGTTACCGCGGAGCTCCGGTCATTGGATCGGTCCGGTTACCGCAGTGGTTGCTGGAGCCTTTCTCCACTGATTTCCGGGCAGCGCCGCTCCGATCATGATCATGCATAGGCCAACCACTGCCCAGATGCTCAAGATCAGCCACTGGCTACCGGTGGCAGCGCCCGGGAAGAAGCTAATAGAGCGCAGCAGGGTCGCAATGGCTCCATTTGGCATCAGTGCGCCAACTGTAGCCATGGGTTCGATGAGGAATTCCCGGGGCGCGAAGAGTCCGGCCCACGGGTTGCCGATGAGCATCACTAGGACTGCGCCCAGAGCAAGGCCAGCCCGTCCAAGCAACGTCCCCAGGCCTGCGATGAATGCGCCGACGGCGAGGATACCCATTGCGAGCGCAGATGCTACGAGCCAATAGTTGCCCGCGAGAACATTGAACCAAGAGCCGAACACTGCCGCTCCAATGAGTCCGCCTGCGACGGCAACGGTGGCTAGCGTCGCGATCCGACGAAGCGGGGTGCGCACCAGAAGGACGGAGAGAACACCGGCTCCCATGCCTCCGATTAGCGTCGGCATCATGGTGAGGTTTGCCGCCATCCCGTCCGCGCCAGCAGGCACGACGTCAGTGACTGAGACTTTGGGGGCCTCGCCGCCGGGCCCGGGCTGTGAGCCAATTGCCGCTCCCATCTGACTGAGCATCTGCGCGACCTGCGCGCTGCCAGCACTCGTCGTCAGGATCTCAATCTCTTCTCCGACGACGATCGCGCCCAGGACTTTGCGGGTCTCAATTTCCTCGAGGGCAGCCTCCTTGTCTGCGACAGGAGTGATCTCAAACAAGTCCTTGTTCTGCGAGGTGAGCTGCTGTTCGATCGCGGAGACTGCCCGCTCCGGACCTGCCACAGCCACCGCGATATTTCGAGGGCTCGCCGTAACGATCGGCCACAGCAACGCCGCGGCGAACAGGCCAACCATCAGGGCGACGCCGATCCCGGCGCCGATGACGGTGCGCCACGGTGTAGAACCAGACGAGGGTTTGGCGACTTGTACTTTGGTGGTGCTCATGATTGCTCCATCTATCGAGGGCCAACGGCCGTGTAAACTCGGTGCTAAACTACCCTCAACACCTGTTGAATTCAACATGTAGGGAATTAGGAGTAGCCGAGATGACTGGACGTGAGAAGAAGCACACGGGACGCAGACCTGGTGAATCCCAGACACGAACAGAGTTACTGGAGATCGCAGCTCGACAGTTTGCCGAGCGCGGCTATCAGGGCACGTCGCTGAGGGCCATCACATCTGAAGCGGGCGTTGACCCGACGCTGGTGAGGCATTTCTTCGGCGATAAACAAGGCCTGTTCCGTGAGGCCATACTGCAACACGTTGGCCTCCGCGATGCCATCCTGACTTCCGTTGGCGAAGCTGACACGGATGTCGCTTCCCATCTGGTCGGCGCTTATCTAGATATTTGGGAGACGGAGCCGTCCTCGTCCACCATGCGAGCCCTGTTTCGCACGGCCCTTGAGTCCGATGAGAGCCGCGACTATCTGCAAGAAGTGATCCTCGAAGAGCTACCCCGCGGCGCCCAGATGTTGCCCGGATCAGGTGATCCGGATGGGATGGCGCTGGTGGCCGCGCATCTGCTGGGCATATGCGTGGTGCGCTATGTGTTGAAACTGGAGCCACTGGCCGGCATGGATCGTGACGATCTTGTTGCGTCCCTTGCGCCCTTGGTCGAGCAAGAACTGGCCTCCGGTCGACCTGCGCGAGAACCCCGGAGTGAGCATCCTAAGGGCGACCTAATGAAACCTTCCAAAAGCGCACAGGCGTGACAGGTTTGCACCAACAGAAAGACGAGGTACAACAATGATGCGATGGCTGGTAACCAACTGCTAAAGGGGGCGCGAGGTGCCTTACGCGCTGATGAAGGCCGGTTTCTGGATAAACGTTCCGTTCATATTCTTGGGTTTTCCATTTGTCGCTAGCCTCGAAGCATGCATCGAGTAACTCTCCGAGGAATGACCGCCGCTGCCTCTTTGGCTGGTCTACTGCTCCTGACCGCATGCACTAGCGGCAGAGTCGACGTACTCCACGTATGTCGAGGACGTCACCGCCGAAGGAATCGAAGCATCTCGGGATAACCGTGGAGGTCGACAGTGAAGCTGAGGGGAACCTCTCCTACCGTGAACGCGAGGGATACCGCCATAACGGCGCTGCGTCTGACGAATACACCTACAATGGGTTGCGGTTCTTCTGGAACCCACGGACTCGGTAGCTTCCGCTCTGCCATCTGCCATCTTTGAACCGACCCGGCACCCAAACCCGGCTGTGCGCGTTGTGATCGCGATTCGAGGGAGGATGGAACGTGGGGGTATCGATCATGTCGGCCATGGTTATGCGTGACGAGAGTTCTATTCCGAACTCCTCTTCACGCTCAGGCATGCGTTTCACTCGATCGGTGAGTAGTTCCTCCGGCAACTCACTGATGGCCTGATCGAAGACGGTGGGAAGCTTACTCTGCATGTCCATGAGCTGGTCATGAAACTCTCGCCGGTCCAGGCCCAGGGTGTCCGCGGTTCGGGTCAGGTTTCGTCCTGAGATCCGACGGTAGGGGCGCACCTTCCCATGGCGGACGGCGGCTGAGCTCTTGAAACGTACCCGGTCCGCACTCCACAGATCATGTGCCGAGATGAGGTCGTAGGCAGGAGCCAGACGCACAAGGTTTCCGCTGAGTACGAGGCCGTGGTTCTTGGC
The DNA here is from genome assembly GCF_014525425.1 of Schaalia sp. JY-X159. Classification (NCBI taxonomy): domain Bacteria; kingdom Bacillati; phylum Actinomycetota; class Actinomycetes; order Actinomycetales; family Actinomycetaceae; genus Schaalia; species Schaalia sp. JY-X159. Next base: position 168,535 of record NZ_JACEXI010000001.1, read on the forward strand.
GTGTGCGTCAACCCCAGCGGTTAGCAGATTGAACATGACCAGTTGTGCGAGGGTCGCCCGGTCTCGATCCCGCCACTGCGGGGAGATGTGTGAATCAACGACGGCGACCATGTCGGCCATGGTCGGGCCACCGTCTTCTTCATACTTTCGGGACGGGCGGAAGGTCAGGGCTTGGCAGAAGTCTTCCTGGTGCAGGCGCGAGACCCCGGGTGGCCATGCCAGGCTTAATGATGTGGGTGCTTGCAGTCCTCACGTTGGGTTCGAACCACTGGCTGTCTATTTTTGCTAGGGCGAACTTGCCCTGATTCCCGCCTAGAGAGAAACGGCTTTGGTCATGGTCACTGTCATCCACCCAGTGGTCGGGGTCGTCAATGATCTCTTGGATGGCCCACGCATCAGCGACCCAGCATGAGCGCCGTCGATCCACAGGTCAAGAACATCCGGGTGTCCGCTCATGACAACCCCTCAAACATGGCATCCAGGTGGGATGCAGTCTGCTTGGGTTCTAGGTGTATCTCGTATCCAAGCGTCGAGGCCACGTTTAATGTGGCTTCCAGGGACGGTACAAGTCTGCCGGACTCGAGCTCCTGAACCCACCGGCGGCTCATTCCTGTTCGTGAACCTAGTTCTTGTTGCGTCATCCCACTGAGGACCCGCTGCGAGCGGACAAACTGCGCGAACGTCCTCGCTGATTGAATAAACACTCGGCCCTCCTTAGTGCGCACAGTATCGTGTGCGCACAACGATACGCACATTATCCTGGGCATACAAGGGTATGTCCAGGATAATGTGCAATTTGTGGCAGGCTAGGCTGGGAGTAGATGCCGCGTCCACCATGTACAAAGGGGTAAGTGCGTGATTCATCCAATGTCGCCTGTGCAGTATTGCGAGCGTTGCGGCACTGCTAGCGAGCCGGGCGAAGGCACCTGTGCGAACTGTGGATACCCGCTGGATGGCCCCTCCTGAGCCGATGCGTCTATAAGCCGCGAGGCAGCCACGACGCAGGTATCATCGGATAGCGTGCCTTTCTGGCCGTAGAGCGAGGGAGGACCAACGTGGCTTACCCCTGGTTGTCTGCAGGTGACGCTGCCACGTACCTTGCAGCGGATAAAAGCCCTGGTTACGGCAGTGTTGCGAAGTTGCAACTGTCTGCTGATCGCATTCCGCTTGTGACTCCTCTACGCCCGACGCCACGCGGAACACTCGAAGGGGAGGGGCAGTGAAGTCCCAGTCCCAAGGGAGCCCGCGATATGCGCTGTCCTTTACGAGTGGCGCGCTCCTATCTCGGGAGGCGGCGATTGCCGCGCCGCTGTTCTTGGAGTTACGCGATTGGGGAGCCGTTCGCGAGCAGCTTCGTTCGGAGAACTTGCTTCAGGCTCGAACCTCGTCGTCAGCCCTCAGGTTGTCGCGTGAGGTGACGCAACGGCTGGCAGTGCTAACCGACCGTGAACTCGAGATTCTGAGCGACTCCAGTCCGGGGGAGCGTGGTCACCTTCTGTGGTTGGCAGCCTGCCGCCACTACTCGTTCATTGGAGACTTCGGGGAGGACGTAGTGCGTGAGCGATTCCTCTTGCTCACCCCCGTGTTGACCCATGGTGACTTCGACAGTTTCGTCAATGAGAAGACACTATGGCATCCCGAGCTCGCCGAACTGAAGGACTCAACAATGCAGAAGCTCCGGTCGACAGTCTTCCGAATGCTGACTGAGGCAGGTCTTCTAGTCAACGGCGAGATCATGCATGCAACCCTGTCCGGCCGTGTTGCGGATGCGCTGGACTCTCGTACGCCTAGCGACATTCGGTTCTTCCCAACCCGCTCCCACAAGGAGGACATAACATGACTCCGAGCGATCTGACCAGCCAAGAAGAGCATCTCTTTGCGGTACTTAGTGGTGAGCGCTTCCTCAAGATGGAGGGCTTGTCGAACGAGGTCCCATTCTTCATCTACCCTTATGAGCCCGAGCACGCCCTCGATGTGGCTAAGGCCAAGAAGCGCATCAAGAACCGATTGGCAGCCAAGGGGATAGAGGTCCGCGAGATCAACCTTTATGATTTGTCCGTCGAGCTACTAGAGCAGCGCGGTGACTGGGATGAGGTCCTAGAAGTCGAACCAGACATCGAGAAGGCTGAGTTTGCTGAGATGCTGCAGTCCATGCTCAACCCGGAGCAGCATTTGGCTCCGGCGATACGCGAGCGGCTTGCAGACCGCAGCTTTGACATCGTATTCCTCACCGGAATCGGCGAAGTCTTCCCCTACATAAGGTCCCACAACGTGCTCAATAATCTGCAGAGCGTCGTGGTGGGACGACCGATGCTCATGTTCTTCCCCGGCCGCTACGAGCAGTCCGACACTCTAGGCTCATCGCTGGTGCTCTTCGGCAAGTTAAAGGATGACCAGTACTACCGCGCCAAGAACATTTTGGAACAGGAACCGTAACCCCATGCAGCTCACAGATATTTTCGCCAAGGACGTCCAACGCCCCATTGAGGGTGTCATCAAGGCTGATGACACCCGGCATCTAGGCACCGAGGTTGACGAGTACGTACTCACCAATGAAGCAGCCAAGGGCCTGGAGCTGCTTCTAGAGGCTTACACGAATTACTCGAACGCGAACGGCGTGTGGATCTCTGGCTTCTTTGGTTCTGGTAAGTCTCACTTGTTGAAGATGCTCGCCCACCTTCTTGGGGACGTCGACGGCGACGACTTCCCGAGGGAGCGTGTATCGGAGAGCTTTCGAGCGAAGGCCACCGATGCATTTCTCCCGCCGCTATTGGATAAGGCTGATCGCATTCCAGCGAAGAGTCTGTTGTTCAACATTGATCAGAAGGCAAATCTGATAAGTAAGGATCAGACTGACGCCTTGCTGCGCGTATTCGTGAAGGTCTTTGACGAGTCCCGCGGCTACTACGGCGACCAGGGCCACGTTGCTCGGTTTGAGCGACAGCTCGACGAAGAAGGTCAGCTCGATGCGTTCAAGGACGCTTTTCTTGAGGTTTCTGGCCGGAACTGGGTCGACCGCCGTGTCAGCTTTGCGCTGCCCACAGTCCGACACCAGGTGAACAACGCCTACGCGCGCGTGACTGGGATCGACCCAGCTAGCGCCCCGGACATCTTGAAGACCTATCAGGACACATACTCGGTGTCGATCGAAGATTTTGCCGACGAGGTATGCGCGTGGTTGGACAAGCAGCCTGCGGGCTACCGGCTGAACTTCTTCGTTGATGAGGTAGGCCAGTTCATTGGTTCTAACACCCAGCTCATGTTGAACTTGCAGACGATCGCGGAGTCACTGAACACCAAGTGCGGAGGACGTGCTTGGGTCTTCGTAACCTCACAAGAGGACATGGACAAGGTCGTGGGTGACCGTACCAAGCAGCAGGGCAATGATTTCTCCAAGATCCAGGCCCGGTTCGCCACGCGCGTCAAACTAACCTCGGCAGACGTAGAAGAAGTTATTCGTAAGCGCTTGTTGGAGAAGAACGACAGGGGCGCTCAGGTGCTCGAAGCGGTTTACGCGCAGGAGTCCGCGAACTTCAAGACCCTGTTCGACTTCACCGATGGAGCCAAGACCTACCGGAACTTTACGGACGAGGCGCACTTCGTCGGCTCCTACCCGTTCGTGAGTTATCAGTTCCCCCTGTTCCAGGCTGCGATAGAGGGGATCTCGGACCACAACGTGTTCGAAGGGCGCAACAGTTCCGTCGGTGAACGCTCCATGCTTGGCGTCGTGCAGCAGGTCGCAAAGGACATCGGCGATGTCGAGATCGGAACGCTGGCCACCTTCGATCAGCTCTTTGCTGGCATTCGCGCGTCATTGAAGTCCGCGGCGCAGCGTTCGATCGACCGCGCTGAACGGGACCTTCCGGATGCTGACTCACCCGTGTCAAAGCTTGCGGTGCAGCTCTTGAAAGCCCTCTTCCTGGTGAAGTATGTGGAGAGTTTTCAAGCGACCCCGCGCAACCTGACTGTTTTGGTTTACAACCAGTTCGGGCTCGATCTGCCAGCGCTTTCCAAGCGGGTTCAGAAAGCACTGACGCTGCTGGAGACGCAAACTTACGTGCAGCGTAACGGCAACGTCTACGAGTACCTGACCAATGAAGAGCAGGTTATTGAGGAGGAAATCAAGAACGTCAAGATCGATTCTTCCGAGGTTTCCACGCGGCTCAACAAGATTCTGTCCGGGGACGTCGTCAAGACTTCCAAGCTCCGCTACTCAAGGAACGGGCAGGACTTCCCCTTCGGATACAAACTTGATGACCAAGCATTCGGACAGCAACGCGAACTCACGCTGCATTTCATTACCCCCGAATATCCATACGAGCCCGGCGAGGTGCGGATGCACTCAGCAGGCAAAGACGAACTGCGTGTCATCCTCGCTCCGGACGACCGTGTACTTGCCGACCTGCGCTTGCTGATCAGGACCGAGAAGTACACCAAACGTAAGCAGACCAGCTCTTTATCTCCCATTGAGGAGCAAATTCTGCGCGCCAAGGCGACGCATAACGCTCAGCGAGAGAAGGAACTAGTCGAGCGAATCCGCCGCGCCGTGGGACGAGCCGACCTCGTCATTAACGCCGCAGACGTTACTGTGGCGTCGCAGGATGCGGCCGCGCGGATCACCGACGGTTTCCAAGACCTCATCGCCCGGACCTACACCCAACTGAACCTGCTTGACGGGCGAACCTACTCTGAGCAAGAGGTAGCCAGGTTCGCGAACTTCGACCAGTCCGGGATGGTCGAGGACGTGTCGATCCATGCTTTGGCAGCGCCGGCAGAAGAGATTCTGTCCTATCTGTTGCAACGTGACCGACTCGGTGAGCAGGTTACGGTCAAGAAGATCATCGACCACTTCCAGGCCAAGCCCTACGGCTGGGACCTGGCGTCCATCGAATGCGTCATTGCGTGGCTCATCGGTAGCTCGAAGATCACGCTCACCGTCGACTCAAATATCCTCAAGCGCAGTGAAGTTGCCGCACTGCTCCGCAACACGCAGAAGCACTCCTACGCGATCGTCGCTCCGCAGAAGACATTCGATCAACGGAAGATCGCGGCGCTGCGCTCCTTCTGTACGGACTTCTTTGATGAACCAGGCGTACCGAGGGACCCCCTAGAACTCGCGCGGTACACAAGCGAGCGCCTCCGCGCAAAGTCAGACGAACTCAAGGCGCGAGTTAGCGGCTCGAAGTACCCATTTGTGACTCAGCTCGAAGCACCGATTGCGCTGCTGGAGTCCGTCACGGGCAAACCCGATGAGTGGTACCTGACAGACTTTGGGATCGCCGATGATCTGCTCGACGCGAAGAGCGACATCATTGACCCGGTTCAGGCGTTCCTCGGCGGCGCCCAGCGCAAGATCTATGATGAGGCAACCGAACTGCTTGCCAGCAATGCCAGCAACCTCGGTTACCTTCCCTCCGGCAGTAGCGAGGAAGTGGCGCAGCTCCTTGCAGACCCGCAGGCCTTCCGCGGCAACCGAATGACTAGGCTCAAGGCTGCAAGCATGCAGCTCGTGGAGCTGATTGATGCAACGTTGGCAGAGCGCAGAGGCAACGCTGCCGCGGACATTGACATTCGGTGGGAATCGCTACAGGCAAGTGCCATTTTCTTGGATGCCACCGTTGACGCGCAGCATCGTGCAGAGCAGCAGTTCGAGGCAGCACGTGAGCGAATTGGTAGTGAGCAACAGATCGCTGTAATCCGCGAGATTGCGAATGCTTTTGAGGAACGATCGTACCCGAACATCCTTGACCAGCTTGCTGCCGCCCCCCGAAGCGTTGCGGGCGGGGGCGGTGTCGACCCCCTCCCCACGATTCCCGTAAAGCAGACCATTTCCATCAAGAGCATCAGTCCCACTGGTATCCAAGGCGTGCTTGAGACCCGGGATGACGTTGAACGCTACCTTGACGCGCTCCGCGTGGCACTGGTCCAGAAACTCGATGATGACAAGCGCATCGCGCTGTAGGGGGCAAACTGCATGGAAACTGCACCGCTGAAGAGCTTTGCCACGTGGGCAAGACTCGAACTCATCACCCAGGTCAGCGCCCGCATGGCCGCTGTGCTCGCGCCCGCGTCACCTGAGCGGATCGAGAACCAGAACGCCGTTGTCAGGCTTGAACGTGACATCGTTGCTGCCGGAGGTGGGACGAAAGGCAGAGATGCCGTAGCTGATAAGGTCGCCTACACCTGGTTCAACCGCATCATCGCGCTCCGCTTCATGGATGCGAACGGATACACCGGTGTCGGTATTGTTTCCCCTGCCCACGGCCAGGTGATAGGACAGCCGGAGATCCTCGCAGATGCCAAGCGTGGCAACATTGACCCCGCTGTCGTCAGCAACAAGCGCACCCTTGATGCAATCACTGGACTCCTCGACGGAACCCGTCCCAGTGCAGACGCCCAGGGTGAGGCCTACACCCTGCTACTCGCCGAGTACTGCCGCTACTGGAATCGGTCTATGCCATTCATGTTCGAGGGCGACGGCGATTACACCGAGCTCCTCATACCAGCGAACCTCCTTGCCGCGGACTCGATCCTCACCAAAGCCACAGAAACCCTGACCGAAGAGGTCTGCCTTGATGTCGAAGTGATTGGCTGGCTCTACCAGTTCTATATTTCGCAGCGAAAGGACGACGTCTTCAAGGACTTCAAGAAAGGCAAGAAGGCCAATGCGGAAGAAATCCCCGCTGCCACTCAGCTCTTCACGCCGCACTGGATCGTTCGTTACCTAGCTGAAAACTCCATCGGCCGTCTGTGGGCGCTGAATCATCCCGAGTCCCAGCTTGTCGAGAAGATGGACTACTACATCGCTCCGGTTGATGATGAGACAGACTTCCTTAGGATTGATAGCCCGGAAGAACTTACTGTCATAGATCCTGCCTGCGGTTCAGGACACATGCTCACCTATGCGTTCGACCTGCTCTACACGATCTACGAGGAAGAGGGCTACGCGCCCTCTGAGATACCTGAGTTGATCCTGACCAACAACCTCTATGGAACAGAGATCGATCAGCGCGCTGGTTCGCTTGCTGCTTTCGCGCTCACGATGAAAGCACGTGCAAGGCAGCGCACCTTCTTTAGCAAGGACGTCCAGCCGAACATCTGCGTTCTGGAACCTATCTCCTTCAGCCCCGATGAGCTGGACTTTCTCCTGACTGAAGGTGGAAACCGCAGGAACGAGGAAGCATTCTGGAATCAGTTTGAGAACGCAGACTTATTCGGTTCGCTGATTCGGCCGAATGCCTCCCTGACCGCTGAACTATCGAGCCACCTCAGAAGTCTTGATAACGGTGGCAACCCTTTCCTCGACCAAACACTGACGGAAGCGGCGCGCGTCATCAAGCAAGCCGAGTACCTTGCACGGCGCTACACCGTGGCCATCGCCAACCCGCCTTACATGGGTGCCAAGAACATGAGTGCCCCACTTTCACAGTTCATGAAGCTCGAGTACCCCGACAGCAAGTCCGACCTTTTCGCTGCCTTCATCGAGCGTTGCGCTGACTTAACTGCCCGAGGTGGTGCGAGTGCACTAATCACCATGCAGTCGTGGATGTTCCTTAGCTCCTACGAGAAGTTGCGTCACTCGTTGCTGCGCCACCAACAGATCACGTCAATGCTCCATCTTGGTGCAAGGGCCTTCGACTCAATCGGCGGCGAAGTGGTTTCATCGACTGCATTCGTCCTCGGTCGCCCAGCAACCGAGTCTTTCATCGCTATAGCCCCCAGGAATGGAGTCTTTATCCGCCTTGTCGATGGAACGTCGGAGGCTGAGAAGATTGCCGCTACGCGCAACGCTCTTACACGTCGAGATAGGGACAGTGGCTACTACCTTGCCTCAAGCCAGGACTTCATATCCATTCCGGGATCTCCCATCGTCTACTGGCTTAGTGAAAAGATGCACAGCACATTCAAGTCTGGGAAACCCCTTGGTGACATCGCTGAGCCACGTCGGGGTCTGGACACGGGAGACAACAGCCAGTTTGTTCGGCTCTGGTGGGAGGTATCCGTCTCTCGGTCTGTTCGAACCTGCGCGAATCGAGATGTTGCAGAACGGTCTGGCTCCCGTTGGTTCCCATTCAACAAAGGCGGAGACTACCGCAAGTGGTGGGGCAACCAAGAGTTAGTGGTCAACTGGGAGCAGGACGGAGCAAGGATTCGCGATGCTTCGAAGGTGCCCGGTGCCCGCCCACAGAACTTGCGATTCTATTTTCGACCGACGCTCTCGTGGTCGCGAGTAACTGGCGGTGAACCCTCGTTCCGCTTTTATCCCACTGGTTCAATATTCAGTAGCAACGGCCCGGCACTCTACGCCGAGAACGGCGACACTTGCCGACCTCAGGATGCCGGCGTCCTCAACTCGAACACGGCCAAGACTCTGCTCCAAGCAATCGCACCGACGATGGACTTTCAAACAGGCCAGATCGCGCAGATTCACGTGCCGGAGCACGAGAATCGGCGGCTCGCGAACATCGTAAGATCCCTCACCCACACCGCATGCGAGGACTGGAACGCGTCAGAAACATCGTGGGACTTTCGCGTCGATCGGCTTATTCTGCTTGGCAGAGGCGGAGATTGCTAGCAGAGTCCAGGTCCCTGCGTGCTAGCGCGGCAAGGGGGCTTCTCGAGAACTCCCATGAAGTCTCAAACTCGTCCCAATCGTGTTTTGACTCTATTGCCGCTTTCTCAGCGAGCTTGGCCCCTGTGGTTACTGACGCAGCGACAGGGAGTCTGGCCACCTGACCTACTTCATAGTTCAGCGTGGGAGAGAGTGCCGCCAGCTGCTCGAGCGCTATTTGCGAGTTCGCGAAGGAAAGAAGACTCGATCGCTCATGCTCTGTGTTCGAGAATATTGATGTTCCTGCGACGTCGTAAATGAACCCGGGCGGATACATCCGAAACGCAGGCTGGCCCGAACTCACCTTGGACCAAGAGACCGAAGGCAGGAAGTAGGTCGCTTGATTCTTGGCAACCCAGTCAACGTTGCCGTTCAGGTATGGGTACTTGCGTGCGATTTCACCTTTTACTTCGCGCCCATCATCTTGCCAATTGACCACAAGGCCTTGATTCCCATACCACTTTCGATACTCGCCACCTTTGTTGTATGGGAACCATCGAAGCAATGAACCAGCAGCTTGGGAACGAGAGAGTCCCAGACCGAGCGCTCCTCGTGGGATCTCCCACCACCATCGCGTAAATAGGCCGTTGTTGGTCGTTGCGAGGCCTTGTCGCGGCTCAGCGATGTCACCAAGGGGTTTCCCAGACTTGAATGTGCTGCGCATCTTTTCACTAAGCCAGTAGACAATAGGCGACCCGGGGATCGCAGAGATCTCACTTTGAGTAACGGTGAAACACCCATCGACGTCAGCAGTCTTATTGCGGGCGTTCTGTGCAGGGAAGAGCCGAGGTGCATCACCATCGAGATCATCCAACTGGACCCACGTGTATTTGCCGGTCTTCCACGAATCGCCGCCGACTTCCCAGACGGTGGCGCTAGTGCCAAAGGCGATTCTCATGACCATGTTGTCCATGTGGAGCATCGCCACAATTGCTGCCCTACGTTGGAGCTCCAAACGCAACTTCTCGTACGAAGAAAGAAACATCCAGCTCTGCATCGTAACCTGGGCCATGTATCCACGCGGACTCACCATGGTTATGACGCGTTCGATGAAGGCAGCGAACAGGTCAGACTTGCCGGTTGGGTACTCGCGCTTCATGAACTGTGATGCGGAGTCGGACTTCTTTGGCGCGTGGGTGCTCTTGTCGCTGGGTGATCTGTTGCTCTGTTGGATCGTGGAAGGTCTCAATGGCTACCCACGTGGCTACCCCTATTGCGGGTGCTGTCTTGCTCTTATCTTGGTGCCATGTCTAAGAACAAACAGCGTAGTAAGGGAACGGGTTCGATCTACCAGAACTCTCGTGGGCAGTGGGTGGCTGTGATGGAAGCAGGCTGGACGGAACGAGGAACGCGACGTCGGATCACCCTCAAAGCCCGGACGGAAGATGAGGTTCGTACGCGACTTGCTGAGGCGCATCGACGAATTGCGGCCGAGGGTCCAGGTGTCCAAACATTCGGGAGTGTCACGGTGAAGCGTTGGTCCGACCGTTGGTTAGAGCATCGACAACGTATTGTGCGCCCAGGGACATATGTCTCTGACCGCTCCGGAGTGAAGAGATGGATAGTGCCGACAATAGGTCACCTTCGTCTTGAGGACTTGGTGCCCGCAGACATCAGGAAGGTAGCAATCGCCCAAGAAGAGGCCGGACTTGCGCTGGCGACAATGCAGCGCACGCACGCCATCCTCGCCAAGATCCTCTCCGATGCCGTTGCTGAAGGGTACCGAGTGTCGCAACGGGTGCGCGAGGCAGATAGACCAGGCTCGGGAATCTCTTCGAGGCAGTCACTTAGCGCTGACGACGCAAGCAGAATTCTTGCCGTGGCGTTGACGCGACCAGATGCCTCCCGGTGGGTTGCAGCACTTATTGAAGGATTGCGACCAGCCGAGGCACTCGGTCTAACGTGGGAGATGGTGGACCTGGAGGCCGAGACTATGACACTCGCGTGGCAGTTGAAGGCGTTGCCGTACGTCGAGTTCAGACAGCCGAAAAGTGGATTCAGAGTGCCTCGGGGATTTGAGTCCCGCCAGATTCACGGTGCTTACCACTTGGTTCGACCAAAGACCCGCGCTGGAAGTCGCGTTATTCCCTTGGTGCCGTGGCTGGTAGAAGCGCTGTCAGCTTGGGCGGACTGTGCTCCAACATCCCCGCATGGCCTTGTATGGCCGCGTGATGATGGTGCTCCGAGGTCCGCGGAACAGGACCGCAGGCATTGGTATGACATTGTGGAGGAAGCGAAGGTCGAGGTGACCCTTCCTGATGGGACTAGGCGCAGGCCCCTGCTTTACGAGGCTCGCCACACAGCGGCAACCCTGCTGCTGGCAAACGGAGTCGATGAGACCACCATCAAGGCAGTACTTGGGCACTCCTCTGTGCTCAGCACGCAGTCGTACCTGCATACCGACAGGGCTAGGACCCGAGCCGCGCTGTCTGTGTCAGCAGAAATGGTGGGATTGAGAAGGTAGTCTAGGACGGTGTTCTTCGGCTACCCCGATGGCTACCCCGTGGCCGAGCCAGGGTCAAAGATGACAGTCGAAACCTAGCGAGAGTTGTAAGGAAGAGTATTGAAAACACTCGAGCAGATAGTTGCGCTCCATCGACAAGAGTGGGCGGAACGCTCACGGGCTCAGCAACAACTGGAGATCGAAAATAATGAGGCTGTAGCTAAGCTGTACGGGCTCGAAGATGAGGTCCCGTCGTACGTGCCGCTCGAGCGTGTCTCACTCACAAACAACTCCGCCTTCAGATGGCCAAATAAGACTCCAGAGGAGCGCGATGTCCTGTTCACGGAGTCAGCCATCATCGACCTCGTCTCTTATGCTGTTGGCTGCATGCTTGGCCGCTACAGCCTCGATGAACCTGGGCTGATCCTGGGTGATCAGGGGGCGACATTGCAGGACTATCTCGTCAAGGTGCCAAATCCATCGTTTATGCCTGATGCAGACAACGTCTTGCCTATTGTCGACGGTGACTGGTTTGAAGATGACATCGTCGCACGGTTCCGCCAGTTCCTTCGGACGGCATTTGGTGAGGAACACTTTGAAGAGAACCTGCGCTTCGTTGAGGAATGCCTTGGGGTGAAGAACCTTCGAGAGTACTTCGTGACGCGCGCAGGGCGATCAAAGTTCTATGACGATCACGTGAAGAGGTACAAGAAACGTCCGATCTACTGGCTGTTCTCCAGCCCGAAAGGTTCATTCAACGCGCTCATCTACATGCATCGCTACACGCCCTCGACCGTGTCGACGGTACTGAATGAGTACCTACGGGAGTACATTGCCAAGCTTCAGGCCAGTCTTCAGCACCATGACCGCCTGGCAGCTGAGGAGGGCACGCCACGAGAGAAGGCAGCGGCGCTGAAGGAGGTTGAAAGGCTTCGAAAGGTATTGCTGGAACTGGGGGAGTACGAACATGACGTGCTCTACCCACTGGCGTCCCAGCAAGTGCCGATCGACCTCGATGATGGAGTAAGAGTCAACTATCCGAAGTTCTATCCGGCCCTAAAGAAGATCCAAGGGTTGGCGGCTGCCGATGAGTGAGAGCGAAGAAGCCTCGGCGGGCGAGCAGATTGTCGTCTCGTTGAGACGCGAATCTGGGGAGGCTTCGCATGTCTGAGTTCTTCGATTTAGACGAACGTGGACGGGTGCGCACGCTTGAAGGGAAGACACTGGAGCTCAAGCGTGACTTGTCGTCACCGATGAAGCCCTTGCGCACGATTGTCGCGTTCGCAAACTCCGCAGGAGGCCGCCTGGTCATTGGCGTGGACGACGACGGCACGGTCGTTGGTGTGGCTGACCCCCTGGCTGAGGAAGAACGCATCACCAGCCTGATCGCGGATCGCATCACGCCGCACCTGGTACCGGCCATTGACCTGGTGACCGTTGGTGAGACTACGATCCTGGTGGTGGAGGTGCCGCTGAGTACCCGCCGTCCGCATTTCATGACCGATCAGGGCCCACAGTGCGGAGTATATATTCGCCTGGGATCGACGACGCGCCAAGCTGACGCTGCCTTAGTGGCGGAACTTGAACGCAACGCTCGCGGTGTGGCGTTCGAAAACCTGGTCGAACCACGAGCCGCGCTGGACGACCTCGACCTGACGGCGCTGTCGGAACTGCGCGGGCGCAGTACCGATGTCGATGATCTTGTCGCGCTTGGGCTCGCAGCCAAGCAGGGAAGCGAGATCATCCCAACGTATGCGGGTCTTCTCGCTGCGTGTCCTGACCCCACGCGTTTCCTGCCCTCTGCGTGGGTGCAGTGTGGTCGGTTGCGTGGTGCAAGCGGGACTGACATCTTCGATCAGATCGAGATTCACGGCCCGATCCCGCTTGCCGTTGATCGGGTAATGGAGTTCCTGCTGAAGCACGCCTACAAGTCCGCTGTGTTCGGCGAGGTGCGTCGGCGCGATGCTTACTCGATCCCGGTCGAGGCGATCCGTGAGGTCGTCGTCAACGCTCTCGTGCATGCCAGCTATGCCGAACGCGGGACGCCCATCCGGGTCGGGTTCTACGATGATCGCATCCAGGTCGACAGCCCAGGCTTGCTCCTGCCGGGGATGACGGTGGATTCGATGCGCGCGCTTCGCGGCTGCGGAACCCTTCGCTCGCGCGCATCTTCCGTGAGGCCGGGATCATGGAGCAGTGGGGCACTGGCGTCCAGCGTGTCTATGAACAAATCGCCGCTGCTGGGCTACCGGAGCCGCGCGTAGAAGAGGTCATGGATCGGCTCAGATTCACGATCTACGTGCCATCCCATGCACCAGACGCGGGTCTTGGTGCCGATGCAAAGCACCAAGATTGGTCTCAAAGGCATCCAGATACCTACGAATCACGTAGCAATGATAGGCATGTGGGTAGGTATGATGTAGTAATGCTAACTGCGGCAGAGGCAGGGCCGGTTCACAGAGACACTCTGCTTGACGCAGCCAAACTTGGGCACCTATCCCAGAACTACAGTCGTCACATTGTCCCGCTCGTGACGGACGGACTCCTTGAACTCACGCTTCCGGACAAGCCGCGGAGCAGGGATCAGCGATACCGCACCACCGAGCTTGGTCGCAAGTTCTTGATGCAAGAAAGGGGTGAACATTGAGTTCGCTCAGTGCAGTCCTGCCTCGTTTACAGCAGAAGTTTGAGTCGCAGCGCCTGGTCTTCTGGCACGATGCTGACGGCGAGTATGCCGCCGACCTCGATGCGCTCGATATTCGCGATGTGACCACCATCAGGGTCGAGAACAACGAGTATGCGGTGAAGAATCGGGTGCTTCGGGCTGAGCCAAAGGAGAAGTTCCTGATTTACCGAGGTACCTCCGTGCCCCCTGGAACCGGCAACTGGCTGCTTGACCTCGAGCTGGCCTACGGGGTGTTCACAGCCGATCGGACAGCATTGGTGAGCCAGGACCTCGGCCTCAGCGGTCTTGGAATCGATGACGTGGTACGACAACACGAGAAATTCTTCCGTGCCTCCAAGAGAGTCCAGAGTCTCAAGACATTGATAACGACTGACGATGACGCTGACAGGTTGCGAGCGAAGATGGTCGCAGTGCTTCTGGGTCAAGGTGAGCACAACATGCTGGAGCTCACGCGCACATTGCTGATCGAGAATGCGCGCGGTGCGCACACCAAGTACGACGCCCTGGTTGAGCAAGGGCTCGATGGGTTCCACTGGGCTGGCGCTGCAGAGATATACGGCTACAGGACAGATCGGCCCAGCGTTGAGGACTTCGTGCTGTGGATGTTCCGGCAGGCGACCAGCGGGTTTGCGTCGGATGCACCCGGAGCCCTACGAAACATCCAGCTCGACTTTGCGAGCCTGCGCAACGATCGGCGCAGTGCAGACGCCCTCGCCACACTGGCGGGGCGCGCTGCGGAGAGCCTTGATTATGCCAACAGCATTGAGGATGCCGAACTAGCTGAGCTTCTGGGCAACGATCTCTTTGAGGACGTGGAGCGGAAGATCATCAGCGTGCTGGCCCAAGCGATCGTTGGGCGAACGATGAGTGCGCGCGAAGTATCTGAGACTATTCGTGCCCGACAGAGCAGCATGTGGGTTGATCAATACCGGGAGCTGTACACAGCCCTTGGTGCCGCCTCGGACCTACTGAGCGAACTCGCGACCGTGAGGTTCGAGATCGCTTCATTCGATGACGGGCTCGACCGGTACCGCAAGCACTGGTTCCGTATTGACCAGCTGTACAGGCAATTCCACTTTGCTGCCCGCACAACGGAGTACTCAGGCCCTCTGGAAGCGCTCCGGCTCGAGGTAGAGAAGCGCTACGCGAACCGCTTCCTTTACGAACTAGGCACCGCCTGGCAGCAGCAGGTTGATGCTGTGACCGATTGGCGATCAGTTGCGTTGCGATCGCAGGCAAGATTCTTCGCCGATCATGTTGAGCCGATCATCAGGAAAGGCAACAGAAAGGCTGTCGTCATCATCTCGGACGCGCTCCGCTTTGAGGTTGCTGATGAGTTGGGTTCACGTATCCGTAAAGAGGATCGCTTCGATGCGGAACTTGACGCGATGCTGGGTGTGGTGCCGAGCTACACCCAACTAGGCATGGCTGCCTTGCTTCCCCACAAGACCCTGGCGCATTCGCAGGACGGGGACCCGGTGATGGTTGACGGTCAACGCTCTGACGGAACGGCCAACCGCAACAAGGTGTTGGCACAGGTGGACGGATTCGCGATTCAGGCGGAGGATGTTCTCGCGATGCCCAATGCCGAGTTGCGCGAACTCTACGGTGCGCACCAAGTGCTGTACGTGTACCACGACCGTATCGACGCCGCTGGTGACAAGGCCCGCACGGAACGGCAAGTGTTTGAGGCTGCTAACGATGCGTTGCGCGAGCTGGTTGACCTCATCAAGCGACTCACGAATGCGAACGCGACCAACATCCTGGTGACGGCTGACCATGGCTTCCTCTATCAAGACACTGCGCTCGCAGACTCCGCTTACCTTTCAACCAAGCCACAGGGCGACGACCTCGTCGTGATGAATCGCAGATATGTGCTCGGAAGACGACTGAAGGATGATCCCGCGTTCCGGAAGTTCGAGTCTGACCAGCTCGGACTAAGCAGCGATCTGGAGGTGCAGATTCCCAAGTCAATCCATCGGCTCAAACTACCGGGGGCCGGATCACGGTTCGTTCACGGAGGGACATCACTACAGGAAGTCGTGGTGCCTGTTCTCACCGTCAACAAGAAGCGCAAGAGCGACATACGTCTTGTCAACGTGGAAGTTCAACCTGAGACGGACAAGATTACGACTGGTCAGTTGGTCGTCAAGTTGTTCCAGTCGGAGCCGGTCAGTGAGAAGGTGCAGGCGCGCACTCTACGGGCGGGCCTCTATAGCGGTGAGACCCTGATCTCGAACCAGCCTTTGCTGCATTTTGACCAGCCCTCCGATGACAAGCGAGACCGCTACCAGAGCACGCGGATGCTCCTCAGGCAAAACGCAGACTCATTCAACAACCACACAGTCGAGTTCCGACTTGAGGAGCAGATACCCAAAACGGACCAGTGGCGTGTTTACCAGCGCGCTCAGTACCTACTCAAGCGTTCGTTCACATCAGACTTCGATTTCTAGGGAAAGCAGCAGCTATGACGGACACCGGAAACCAGTCAGGTGAGGAAGCGGGCGGTAAGCCAGAGACACCGCAGCAGAGCGATCTTGACTACAAGATCAACCAGCTATTCGGCGGTTCTGTCGTGCGGAAAGACCTGGTGAAGGCTGTTAAGGGTAACGCGATCGTCCCCACCTATGTGCTGGAGTACCTGCTTGGCCAGTACGCAGCTTCCGATGATGAGGCAACGATTCAAGCTGGTATCGACGCGGTGCGCAAGATCCTTGCGGATCACTACGTGCATCGCAACGAGTCAGAACTTGTGAAGTCTACGATCCGCGAGAGGGGCCGTCACCGCATCATCGACAAAGTCGCGGTGACACTAAACGATAAACAGGACGTTTATCAGGCATCTTTCGCAAATCTCGGTCTCAGCGGCGTACTTGTCGAACCCGCGGTTGTGAAAGCGAACCCAAAGCTCCTAGTCGGTGGTGTGTGGTGTATCTGCGACATCGAGTACTTCCACAGTGATGACGCCCGAGTAGTGCCGTGGATCTTGGGGAGCCTGAAGCCTATCCAAATGTCGAGCTTCGACTACGAGGGTTACCTGGAGGCACGCAAGAGCTTCAACACCGGCGAGTGGATTGACGTGTTGATCCAGTCCATTGGATTCAACCCCGAGATGTTTGGACGACGGGCCAAACTACTGCAGCTTGTGCGCCTGATCCCGTTTGTTGAGCGCAACTACAACCTTGTCGAGTTGGGGCCGAAAGGCACTGGCAAGTCCCACATCTACTCCGAATTCTCACCGCACGGCATGCTGATCTCTGGCGGTGAGGTAACTGTGCCGAAGCTCTTCGTGAACAATGCCAACGGCCGCATCGGTCTAGTCGGCTATTGGGATGTTGTGGCTTTCGATGAGTTCGCAGGGAAGAAGAAGCGCAGCGATAAGGCGCTGGTCGACATCATGAAGAACTACATGGCGAACAAGTCGTTCTCCCGCGGAGTTGAAACTCTCGGCGCTGAAGCATCAATGGTGTTCGTAGGTAACACCTCCCACACTGTGCCCTACATGCTCAAGCACTCTGACCTGTTCGATGAGCTACCTGAGGCTTATCACGACTCCGCGTTCCTTGACCGGCTCCACTTCTACATTCCCGGCTGGGAGGTGGATACGATCCGCAGCGAAATGTTTTCCTCTGGGTATGGCTTCGTGGTCGACTACATCGCAGAGGTTCTGCGGTCCATGAGGAACTTCGATTATTCCGATCGCTATCAGCACCACTTCGCCCTCGGGTCAGATATTTCAACGCGTGATCGGGACGGTATCCACAAGACGTTTTCCGGTCTGATGAAGCTCATCTATCCGGATGGTGAGGCCACGTCAGACGAGATTGAGGAACTCCTTCGCTTTGCTATCGAAGGTCGCAAGCGCATCAAGGACCAGATTCTGTGGATCGACTCCACGATGGCTTCGGTTGACTTCGGCTACTCCGACGCAGTCGGCACTTGGTGCGGTGTGACCACGCTAGAAGAGGATGAGTATCCCGACTACTACCGGGCTCGCCGCCCCGAGGCCGAGGGCGAAGCAGAGATGTCCGTGGGGCCGGAGCCTACCCAAGAGAGGACTACAGTTGTGGCTCCCGCCGTCCCCGCAGTTGTGGAACCGTTATTCGAAGGGCACCGGGAGTTCCAAGAGAATCAGCGCGGAGTCTCTTACGAGGCTCTTCTAATGCCCTACTTGCAAGGCGCCAAGGACATCACCATAGTTGATCCCTACATCCGTTACCCATATCAGGGACGTAACCTGGCTGACCTGCTTGCTTTGCTGGCGGCAGAGAAAGACCCGGCTGACGAGATCTCCGTAAGGCTGGTGACCAAGGAACAACGTGGGGAGTACGAGCAACAGCACCTCCTGATGCTCAAGGAGATCCAAGACAGCGCAGCCACGGTTGGAATCAAGTTCTCGGTCACTTGGGATGAGACCGCTCACGACCGGTCGATCCGCACCGAACACGGCTGGCGACTCATTCTTGGACGTGGCTTGGATATATTCAAGAAGGGTTCGGGCAGCCACTTCGACCTCAACACCCGACGCCAGGAGTTCCGCCAGGTTCTCGGGTTCGGCATCACCTACATCCGCGAAGGTGGCGGTGATCATACTGCGTAGCGCCAAAGCGCGGAGACTGGAGCCTCAGGCGTCCAAGCCCGAAGGGTTCAGTGAGTCTGAGATACGCACAATCGGGGAGAACTCCCGCGTCCTCAAGTTCGACCTCGACTCCGGCTTCGAAAAGAGCTGAGTGGAGTCGGCAATGTGCCCTCCAGTAGCGAAATAAGGAAATGCACCTCCGTAGCTTGCCTCACTCAAGCCGTGAACCGTCGAGTCTAACGACGGGACTCACGCCGGTCCGTCGAAATCCTGGACGAATGTATGTAAGCCCGCCCCCGGCTGGGACGTATCCGCACAACGGACACGGGCAACCGCAACGACAAATCGTCTAGAACTCGTTGAAGTCGAGGCCCGAAGTGCCCAAGTTTCCCCCCACTTGAAGAATGAGTTCAACAGACCAGCAACTCCCCGAATCGAATGAAAACTGCTCGCTCGTCTCCGAGTACGCACCATAAGGACCAAACGTATAGTCCCACCCATACCACTTCTCACCCGCACCATAGACGAGGTCGTAGGTGCCCACCGGGACGTCAAAACTGGCAGTCTGACCTGGAGACATGAATACGTCCCAAACTGTGTAGGAGCCGTTCTTGAGTTTTACGTAATAGCTCTGCGGACCAGAAGGAACCGAGATCTCCAGACATCCCAAACCACCTTCGCCTACCGTTCCGTACCCATGAGGCGGCATCGAGAGCTCCGGTTCATCGAAAGCTGGAGCAGGCGGCGGTGCTGTACCGGTATCGGTGCTGGTGCTGGTGCTGGTGCTGGTGTCCTGGATGCTCGATGCATTACTGCCCAGGTCAGGCTCAGGCGCGTAGCTGGACCAGATGAGCCAGATGACCACGGCTATAGAGATGATCGCGAAGAACCAACCCCATCCAAAGCGACGTGCCTCTGACTGCCTGGAGTTTCCCTGCGATGTTGCCTCGGAAGTGACCTGGGAAGTGGACTTGAGCCCTGCAGGATGTAGCTGCCCATTGGGGGAATCGAGCCAACGGAGAAATCTCTCCAGGTTCGCTTCGCTGTGCGGAAGCCCAGTCATCTTAAGCCAACCGACATAGAGTGAAGCGAGTTGTTCCTCTGGACTGGGATTGCTCATCGGTCTCCTCTTCAAGACGTGGAGCAAGCTTATCGCCCGGATGTTCACGGGAATAGCGAATGGGAATTCTAAGTCGATGCTCGGGGCTCTTGGGGTTCGGCGGTGCCAGGTTTGCAAGCGTCTGTTAGTCAACCATCGGCTCGCCAGTTTCCAGCAGTGTCTTCAGGCCACTGAGGACGAACATCCATCCGGGTCCGACAACCCCTGCCGCCGTGTTAGGTGACTGCTCAAGTTGATCGTGGGTGACCGTGAGCAGGCATGTGCCGTCGCGCTGGTCTTCGATCTGCCAGGAAACGCGGCTTGGTGGCTCATCGCGTGCGTCCGGGTTGAACAGCGATCGCCAGCCTACGACTAGTTTGTTTGGGCGGTCAGACTCCAGCACGACCTCGTCACCCCAGAGTGATGCGCCGTCAGGTGAGTGGTATCGGAAGGGCGTACCGACCTCAGCGGTTGTGTCCACGCGGGAGCCGTAGAAGTATTTAGCAGTAAATTCTGGGCGTGCAAGCGCGTCCCAGATGGTGTCGGCAGGAGCCTTGATGAAGATGTGGTACGTCTGGGGTGCGGTAGCTACGCTGACCTCGGTGTTTTTCATGGTGACTCCTTAAGTTGAGTTACTGCAACCATTTCGTTCTTCCAAAGTTCCGTTGTTGCGGCGCAATTGTTGATAGTAATTAGCTTATGCGGTCTTAACGAGGGGTCGCTAAACACCTGTTCTGGGAACTGAGAAAAGCAACGGCGCTTGAGGTAGACACATGGACGACAAGAAGTATTTGAAGTGGTACAACAAGGTCGGTTATGGCGCGGGCGACGTTGGCGGCAACGTTGTTTACGCTTTCATCGCATTCTTTGTGATGATCTACCTGACCGACACGATGGGCATGAATCCCGGCATTGTCGGCACCCTGATCATGGTGGCAAGGATCTTCGACGGCGTCTCCGACCTCTTCTTCGGGGCACTCATCGATAGAACCAACACCAAGATGGGTAAGGCTCGGCCCTGGATGTTCTACGCATACTTCGGGTGTGCGTTGATGATTGTTGCAATCTTTGCCATCCCCGCTGACCTGGGCGACTTCTCTAAGTACGCGTGGTTCTTCATCACCTACGTTCTGCTCAATTCCGTCTTCTACACCGCAAACAACATCTCTTACTCAACCCTGACCGCTTTGATCACCAAGAACCCCGAAGAGCGGGTGCAGATGGGTTCCCTGCGCTTCATTTTCGCCTTCGGAACCAGCCTGGTGATCCAGGTCTCGACGGTTGGTTTGGTGCAGGCATTCGGCGGGGACGCAGCCGCCTGGCGCAATGTGGCCATCCTTTACGCTGTGATCGGCCTCGTCGTCAACACCATCTCTGTGTTCTCAGTTCGTGAGCTTCCCGCCGAAGTCCTCTACGAAAAGGTTGGCGAGGACGCCGAAGAGGAACAGGAAGCAATTGACGAGGGCGCACCCCCACTGCTCGAGTCGTTCAAGCTTCTGTTCTCAAACAAGTACTATCTGCTAGTTGTCGCAGTCTTCATGATGGGGCAGCTCTTCACCGCCATGATGGGGACCGGAATCTACTTCATGACCTACGTCCTTGGGGATGCGAGTTACTTCTCCACGTTTGCGTGGGCGATCAATGTGCCGCTCATCTTGGGACTGGTTGTCACACCCTTCATCGTCAAGAGAGTCGGTATGATCTACCCGGTCAACTTCGTTGGCTACGTCATCGCATTCGTCGGCAGGGCCCTGGTGATTGTTGCGGCCGGGATGGGGAACATTCCTCTGATGTTGGCCTTCTCGGCACTGGCGTCCTTCGGGATGAGCCCGCTCCAGGGAACACTAAACGCACTGATTGCGGAGGCTTCCCAGAACACCTACCTCACCCACAACAAGCGGATCGACGGCATGATGTTCTCCGCTACCTCACTGGGCGTGAAGATCGGCGGCGGCGGCGGTGTCGCCCTCTCGGGCTGGCTCCTCGCTGCCGGTGGCTACGTCGGGGGAGCAGCAGTGCAACCTGCGACGGCAATCAACATGCTGAACTTCATGTACCTGTGGTTGCCAGTAATCATCGCGGCCCTCATCGCGTTCCTGCTGTGGTGGCTGCGGGTCGAGCAGGCAAATAATAAGCTCCGCCAAGAGTTGGCAGAAAACGAGAAGTAGGAATCAGGGCTTGGGTCTGGCACCCGCAGGTACTGCCGAAGTGTGCCGGACCTTCCCGAAACGCCACACGACGACCGCGAAGACCGCTGGAATCACCGCGCCGACACTTGAGAAGAGAAGGAGTCGCCGCAGGTCGAGGCCGGAACCCCACCTCCCGTATGCGAAGCGCCCGATGCCCATGAGGAGCGCAAACAGTCCGGGCCCGAGCAGTCCGAGGATGATCGTGGTTCCCACGACAACTGCGACCTGTCCCCAGCAGTAGAAGGAATGCAGCAGTGCCATTCCAGAGGCCTTTTGGTCTGCCGGAGTTGGCAGGTGCTCCACGATGGGACTGACCAGCACCTCAAGCAGGCCGCCGCCAACAGCGTAGATCGCCACCCGCATCGAGAATCTGCGAAGACATCGCGCTCCGTCTAATTTGTTGGCGGGGGTCAATCCGTCAAGGACCATTGCAAACCTTATCAGGGTCGCTCCTGGTCATAGTTTGAACATCCCGGACCACTTGGGCCGACTTGCGGAACAGTAGAGCCATGAGTCTAGGTACGAAGGCCCAAATTGGGGTCACAGGTTTGGCAGTTATGGGTCGCAACTTGGCGCGCAACATTGCGCGGCACGGCTATGTGACGGCGGTTCACAACCGCACCTATGCGCGCACCCAGTCGCTGATTGAGGACCACGGGGACGAGGGCGAGTTTGTGCCTTCGACGACGATGGAAGAGTTTGTCGAGTCGCTGGAGCGCCCTCGAACAATCATTTCCATGGTTCAGGCTGGTGTCGCAACCGACGCCGTCATCAACGAGTTGGTTCCGCTCCTGGAGCCGGGCGACATTATTGTCGATGCCGGAAACGCCCACTTCCCCGACACTGTGCGCCGGGAACTGGCGCTGCGTGAGGCGGGCATCCACTTCGTTGGTATGGGTGTGTCCGGGGGAGAAGAGGGCGCGCTCAACGGACCTTCTATCATGCCCGGCGGTGCACCTGAGTTTTACGAAACCTTGGGGCCGATCCTTGAGGACATTGCAGCCCAGGTCGATGGCGTCCCCTGCACCACCTACGTCGGTCCGGACGGTGCCGGGCACTTCGTCAAGATGGTTCACAACGGCATCGAGTACGCTGACATGCAGCTAATCGCTGAGGCTTACGACCTGCTCCGCCAGGGATTGGGCGCATCGGCAGCTGAAATTGGGGAAATCTTCGCCAAGTGGAACGAGGGCGAACTGGAGTCATTCCTCATTGAAATCACCGCTGAAGTCCTCTCTCAGGTTGACGCCAAAACCGGCAAGGCTTTCGTGGACATCGTCCTTGACCAGGCCGAACAGAAGGGGACTGGACGTTGGACGGTGCAGAACGCCCTCGACCTCGGGGTGCCGATCACGGGGATCGCGGAAGCTACCTTTGCCCGTGCGCTGTCCGGATCGGTACCGCAGCGCGAAGCTGCCCAAGGGGTGCTTCCGGCTGACACTCTTCCCTGGGACATCACTGACCGTGACGCCTTCATTGAAGACGTACGTCAGGCGCTTTACGCTTCAAAGATTGTTGCCTACTCCCAGGGGTTCGACCAGATCGCCGCGGCTTCCGAGGCCTTCGGGTGGAACATCAACCGCGCGGCTATGGCGCGGATCTGGCGTGGTGGCTGCATCATTCGCGCAAGCTTCCTCAATCGCATCACTGAGGCCTATGAGCGCGACCCGGCACTGCCGCTGCTGCTCGCGGACGAATACTTCACGGGCGCTGTTGCAGCCGGGCTGAAGTCGTGGAGGCGTATTGTCTCTGACGCTGCACTACACGGGGTGCCGACCCCCGCTTTCTCTTCGTCGCTGGCCTACTACGACGGGGTTCGCGCCGAGCGGCTTCCGGCCAACCTGATCCAAGCGCAACGTGACTACTTTGGCGCACACACCTACCAGCGCACCGATCGGCCCGGCTTCTTCCATACCGAATGGACAGCGGATCGGTCCGAGACCGAACAATGAGCCCCGCAGAAGTAACCGCGACACACAACCCACTGCGCGACAAGCGTGACCGGAGGCTGCCGCGCATTGCTGGGTCCTCCGGCCTGGTGATCTTCGGAGTCACCGGAGACCTGGCACGCAAGAAGCTCCTCCCGGCCATCTACGACCTCGCCAACCGCGGGCTCCTCTCACCGGGATTCGCTCTGATTGGGTTTGGTCGCCGCGACTGGGATGACGCGAAGTTCGCCGAGGTCGTCAAAGAGTGCATCCAAGAGTATTCACGTACCGAGTTCAATGAGGCGGCGTGGCAACAACTGCTTGGTGGCATCCGCTTTGTCAGTGGCTCCTTTGACGACGACGCTGCTTTCGACAGGCTGCGGGATGTCATGGTGGAACTGGACCGCACCCGCGGCACGCGTGGCAATTTCGCCTTCTACCTCTCCGTGCCACCCAGCGCGTTTCCGCAGGTGTGCGGACAGTTGGCACGTGCGGGGATTTCCGAGGGCGCCAACGGGTCTTGGCGACGCGTTGTCATTGAGAAGCCGTTCGGGCACGACCTCGAGTCAGCCCGCGCCCTCAACCGCGTGGTCGAGGACGTCTTCCCGCCGCGTTCCGTTTTCCGCATCGACCATTATCTTGGCAAAGAGACGGTGCAGAACCT
The DNA here is from genome assembly GCF_014525425.1 of Schaalia sp. JY-X159. Taxonomy (NCBI): domain Bacteria; kingdom Bacillati; phylum Actinomycetota; class Actinomycetes; order Actinomycetales; family Actinomycetaceae; genus Schaalia; species Schaalia sp. JY-X159. The sequence continues at coordinate 192,734 of NZ_JACEXI010000001.1, forward strand.
CTTGGCGTTGCGCTTCTCAAACCAGTTGTTCGAACCGCTGTGGAACAGTCGCTATGTCGACCACGTCCAGATCACCATGGCCGAAGACATCGGTGTTGGTGGGCGTGCCGGCTACTACGACGGGATCGGTGCGGCTCGGGACGTGATTCAAAATCACCTGCTGCAGCTGTTGGCGCTCACCGCCATGGAGGAGCCGGTCACTTTCGATGCCGATGACCTAGAGACTGAGAAGGTCAAGGTTCTCTCAGCCGCGAGCGTCCCGCCCGACATCGAATACCACACCGCCCGCGGTCAGTATGAGGCCGGGTGGCAGGGTGGGCAACAGGTTGTCGGCTACTTAGACGAGGGCGGATTTGACCCCAACTCGACGACGGAAACCTACGCGGCGATCCGCGTGGATATTGACAACCGGCGCTGGTCAGGAGTCCCGTTCTACCTGAGGACCGGCAAGAGGCTGGCGCGCCGCGTCACAGAGATTGCCGTAGTCTTCAAGAAGGCGCCGCCGCTACCTTTCTCAACCACTGGGAGCCGTGAGCCCGGCAATAACGCCCTCGTCATCCGCATCCAACCCGACGACGGGGCGAGCCTGCAGTTCAACGCGAAGGTTCCCGGGGCGGTAATGGAGGTGCGCGATGTGACGATGGACTTCGGGTATGGGCACTCGTTCACGGAGGCGTCTCCGGAGGCGTACGAACGGTTGCTTCTCGATGTTCTGCTGGGTGACCCACCGCTGTTTCCGCGTCACCGTGAGGTGGAGTTGTCGTGGGAGATCCTCGACCCCGTCATCGAATATTGGGCCAACAATGGGAAGCCTGAGCCATACCGCGCCGGCACCTGGGGGCCAGACTCGGCAGAGGAAATGGTTCGACGCGACGGACACAGCTGGAGGCGCCCGTGATTATCAACATGGACAACACAACCGTTGCTGACATTAATCGGCGGCTCATCCACGAGCGTGAAGAGGGTGGAGCAGTGGCGCTGTCCCGCGTCCTCACCCTGGTCATCGACGCAGGCCATGCCGATGTTGAGCCCGCAATCGAGGCCGCTAACACTGCGAGTAGGGAGCATCCCTGCCGCGTGATCGCCCTCGTACAAAACGATGACATTGAGGGGGAGTTGCACGGGCAACTGCGGCTGGGTCACGATGCCGGGGCCAGCGAAGTCATTGTTTTGCAACACAGCGCGGAACTGGCCGAACACCTCGACACACTGGTCCTTCCACTTCTGCTGCCGGACGCCCCCGTGGTGGTGTACTGGCCGTGCAACTCACCATCATCTCCGTCGACCGATCCGCTCGGGAAGTTGGCCCAGCGGCGCATCACGGATAGCTATTCAGCGACTGATGGCATGGGTCAGTTGCGTGAGCATCGCGAGCATTACGCACCGGGCGACACTGACTTGGCGTGGACGAGGACGACTCTGTGGCGCGGACTGATCGCTGCGACATTGGACCAGCCGCCCTATGAACCTGTCCTCTCAGCGAGCGTGACGGGAGAGGCAGGGCACCCCGCCCTCGACCTCCTGGGGGCGTGGCTGGCGCTGCACTTGGAGTGCCCTGTTGAGATGGAGCGGATCGAGGGCGCCCCGGGACTCACCGAGTTGCGGTTAGAGCGCGAGTCGGGACCGATTGTGCTGTCGCGTCCTGACGGGAGGAACGCGTCGTTGCAGGTTCCCGGTGAACCTCGCCAGTACATTACCTTGCCGATGCGTCCGCTCAGTGAGAGTCTGGCAGAGGATCTCAGGCGGCTCGATGCCGATGAAGCATACGGCGATGTCCTGCTTAATGGGCTCGCACTCTTGGAGGAATGATGACTGTTTTACCACCGACACCACGGGTAGTTGTCTACCCGGACGCCGACACTTTGGCGGCGGGCACTGCCGCGCGCCTGATCACACGCATTACGGACGTCCAGTCCGTGACGTCACCGGTTCACGTCGTGCTTACCGGGGGCACCGTGGGGACCAAGACGCTTGCTGCCATCGTCAATGAGCCCGCCGCGGGCGCGGTGGACTGGGCGCAAGTGCATTTCTGGTGGGGGGATGAGCGTTTCCTTGTGGATGGCGACCCGGAACGCAATGAGACCGGGGCCCGGGAGGTGTTTCTGAGTCGCTTTGCCGAAGCCATACCTGAGACGAACATTCACCAGATGCCGGCCCTTGACCCAGAAGGTGGGGTCGCGACACCTGAGATTGCGGCGGAACTCTATGCTGGCGAACTGGCAGAGTTCGCTCCCGAGGGGGTCGGCGTGCCAGAGTTTGACGTGCTGATGCTTGGGGTTGGCCCCGATGGTCACATCGCTTCATTGTTCCCGGGTAACGCCGCGCTTGACGCCAGTGGCACGGTGGTCGCGGTGCGCGATTCTCCGAAGCCCCCGCCGCTTCGTGTTTCGCTCACGTTCGATGCGATCGAGGCCGCTCGGGCGATCTGGCTGGTACCAGCCGGGGCGGACAAGGCTGACGCGGTTGCTTCCGCGTGGTCGGGCGCTCCGCGCAAGGTGACGCCGGCGGGCTCGGTCCGCGGGACAGAAGAGACGCTGTGGTTGGTGGACGTGGCGGCGGCCTCGAAGGGAAGCCGAGGCAAGGGCTAGGGCCACGACGTTCACTGGGCTACACGAAGCGGTCGGCTGTATCTGTGAAGATGCCAGTTGCACCCCAGTTGAACAACTGGTTTACGCGGTCGGGAGCATTCACCGTCCACACATTGACGCCGTAGCCAGCGCCCGTGAAAGCATCCATGCGTGTGGGGGACAGGTCGACGTCCTCAGCGTGGATGTAGCTCGCACCCACCATCTCGAGGACGGAGAGCCAGTCGTAGTACATTGCCTTGGACTCCCAGAGCATTCCGATGGCCAGTTCGGGCGCCTCCTCGTGAAAGTGAGCAAGCAACAGGGATGAGAACGAGGAAATGATTAGCTCGCGTTCCGGGTCGAGGTTTTCCAGTTCCTTCAGCACCGATCCGATCAGCCTCAGGGAGCCTTCCTTACCTGTTTCATGTGCTTTGAGCTCAATGTTGGCGTTGACACCGGCCTCGTTCATGAATGTGACCAGGTCTGAGAGAAGCGGAATGCGGGTGCCGCGGAAGTCCCTTCCAAACCAGGCGCCCGCGTCGATCTGACTGAGGTCAGCACGGGTGAGGCCATAGAAGCCGCCGGTGCGGTTCGTGGTGCGATCCAAGGTGGAGTCGTGGATCAGGATGGGGGTGCCGTCGGCGATGATGTCGACGTCAGTCTCAATCCATTGCACACCGGCCCCGGCTGCGGCCTCGAATGCTGGCATCGTGTTCTCCGGTGCCTGATGGTTGAGCCCGCGGTGGGCAAACACCATGCGGCTACTGGTCGGCACATGGGCCATGGGTATGGTTACTGACATCTGAGCTCCTCTGCTGCGAGTACTGCGGGTCGGCATCCCATTGACAATAGTATTCGCCCTTCGTTCAGGTGGTGGCGAGGTCGCGTCGCCTGAACCCAACAAAGCCGACCGTGAGGAAGCCGACCGTAAAGAGGCTGACCCAAAGCAGCCCTGACCAGTCAGGACTTGGCTGTGTGACAACGGGGACATGCCAGAACGGACTTATTCCCAGCGCCCAGTCCGGCAGGTTGAAGGATGGCCCCAGCAGGGTGAGCATGAACGACATGAGCACGCCTGCCCAGGCTGCCAGCGGCACACGAGGGCGGACGCCAACAACCAGGACCGAAAACGCCACCACCGTCCACATCGCCGGGACAGTAGCCAGAGTCTGAAGCATGCCCTCACCAAAACTAATACCGACATCGGCCCGCACCGCTAGGACGGTGAGAATCATTCCAGCCGTCACGAGGTAGATGGTTGAGGAAAGGAACGCCAGTCCGACATTTCCGGCGTAGTAGCGCCACCGGGACACCGCACCAGCAAGGATTGGCTCAACCCGTTCAGCGAGTTCCTCTGAACGGACCTTGAGGATCACTTGGACACCCGGAATCGCGGCAAGGCTTCCTAGGATCGCCAGGATACTCAAGAAAAAGGCACCAATCAGTTCGTCGTGGGTTACGGCCCCCGCCGCCAAGATATGAGCGACGGCGCTGTCTTGATTGAGAACCTCTTCGATGGAGCCGGTGAAGTAGCCAAATGTGATGCCAAGAAGTATGAAGGCAACTATCCATGTCAGCAACAGGCCCGCATTAATGTGTATTGCCAAGCCCCACGGCGAGCGGATGCGCCCCCGCGCGGGCCCCGGGCGCGGTGCCACAGCTCCCTGCCCGAAATCGCGCTTCGACTGGAGGACAAAGGCCAACGTAAGGCAGATGATTGTCAAAACGACGGCATAGACCAGTGGAAGCCAGTTGTTGCCCGTCGCTGGGCGCGCCTCGGTCAGCCATCCCAGCGGGTTGACCCACATCGCCCAGGCATCCGCATTGAGGGAGTAAGCCAAACCGCGTAGCACGTAGAGTACGCCCAAGGTTCCGAGCGCCAGTGTTGATGCTGCTCGCGCGTCGGTCCCAAGTTGGGAGGCGACCGCGGCGAATCCGGTAAACATCCATCCGGTGGCGGTAAATGTTGCCCCAAGAAGCAGTGAGGATTCCCAGTCCCCACCGAATAGGCCTGTCGCGACGCCAGATACCAGGCCGATGAGGACCGATTCGATCAGTGCAAGTCCAACGCCGGTAAGGAGCCGACTTCCCCTCCCGAGGACGCTGGAAGCAAGCAGTTCAGCCTGCCCCGAGTCCTCCTGACCCCTGGTTGCTCGCACCACCGTGAAGGTCGCGGCGAGCGCAGTGAGGAAGCCGCCGAGGGCGAGCGAACGCCAGGCATTAAAGCCGTCAACGGTCGCAAGGTCGAATGCCGGGCCCAGCACCAATCCCAGTGCGGGATTTGATCCGACCGCAGCGGCAAAGGCTGCTCGATCAGCCTGTTCGGGAAAAATCACCGGATACAGCACCACTGAAGAGACAGACAGAACGGTGGCAATGAGGATCCACGGCGCAAAAGTGTGAGCGTCGTAGCGCAGCGAGGTCTTGAGCAGCACTCCGGTACCGGTCAGGGGGCTAGTGCTTCGAGTCGTGCCCTCGCCGTGACGGCCTCGGGTCCGCCTAGCCATCCTGGTCACTGGTTTCGTCCTCGTACAAACGAAGGAACAGCGACTCTAGCGATGGCGGTTCCACCGTGAGGGCCGTGAGTCCGTAGGGGACCAGCGCCGTCATCGCTACTCCCACGCCGTCCGCTCCGACCGTGGCAGTGAGCCTGTTGCCGTCAAGGTGCACGTCCTGAAGGCCGGTCAGGGCGGCGGGAGAAGGAACTCGATGCAACGTGGCAGTGATTGTCGTTCGCGCATGCCCGCGGAACTGCTCCAGCGTTCCGGCCTCGACCACGACGCCATCGCGAATCACCGTGAGGCGGTCCGCTAGATTCTCCACTTCCGCGAGGATGTGGGAGGAAAGCAGCACTGTTGTTCCCCGCGCTTTTGCTTCCCCGACCACCTCTTGGAACACCTTGCCCATCAGGGGGTCGAGGCCGCTGGTTGGTTCGTCAAGAATCAGTAGTTCAGCGTCGGAGGCAAGTGCTGCGATGATGGCGACCTTTTGCCGGTTACCTTTGGAGTACTGGCGCCCACGCTTGGTTGGGTCCAACTCAAAGCGTTCAATCAGCTCGGTCCTGCGGCTCTCATTGAGGCCGCCACGCAGAGAAGCGAGCAGGTCGATAGCCTCGCCTCCGCTCATCTTTGGCCACAGCGAGACATCCCCGGGAACGTAGGCGAGGCGTCTGTGAAGCTCCACCACATCCTTCCAGGGATCTTGCCCGAGGACGGTTGCCGTTCCACCGTCTGCGCGGATTAGTCCCAGCAGGACACGAATCGCGGTGGTTTTCCCGGCCCCGTTGGGACCCAGGAAGCCGTGAACCTGGCCGGCCTCGACAGTCAGATTGAGTCCGGAGAGCGCCTGAAACCTGCCAAAGGACTTCGTGACTTCCCGGACCTCAATCGTCTTGGACAGTGTCATTCCAACACCCCCGTTGTAGTTGTTGGATCGCGCAGCTCGCGGTATCGATCGTAGTTTAGTGCCTCTATCGCGCTGTCATTTCGGCATTTAGCATGGTGCTAGGCGGTACGCGATCTCAAAAATGGGCTTCAGGAGATGGAAACCCCGTACAGGAGGTTGGAGCTTATCGCTCCTGCGATCTCTCCAGCCGGGCAAAGGCGCGGTCGATACGAATCTGCAGGATGGCCCCAAGTTCCCGGATAAGTCGCTCTTTCGGCATGGAGGCAAGCGGTTCCAGCCTGACGATGTAGCGCATGGTGATGACGCCGAAGGTTGCGGCCATCGCGATTTCGACTTCTTCCGCGAGCTCTGTTGTGATCCCAAGCTTTGCGCCGACCTCACCAATGACATCGTTGCGGATGTAGTCGCGAAAGCGTTGGCTTGTACCGGCGTCGGTCATAAGCGTTTGCATCAGGACGCGAAGTGTCTCGCCAGAGGTACCTTCTTCGTAGAACTGGAAGGCTCGACGCGCAATCCTGTCGCCAGCACCCTCGCGCCCTTCAGAGAGGTGTTCGAGGATCGTCTCCGCCGGGTCGAGTGGCAGGTTGAAGCCTGCGCGAAACAGACGCTGCTTGCTTTCAAAGTAGTACGTGATCATGGCGGACGTGCAACCGGCCCGCTTCGCGATGGCGCTCATCGTTGTCGGGTCATAGCCCTTCTCCACAAACTCTTCGTGTGCTGCGACAAGAATCTTTTCTTTGATCTCACCTCGTTTCGCAGAGGGACCGCGGGAAGACAATTTCTTCCCTTCTGACTTCCTTGGGTCGTTGGTCCCAGCTGTGGGTTGGGCGTCTTTTGGGCGTTGTGGTGCGGCTTCTGGGTTGTTCGACGACATGGTCTCATCCTAATTTAAACAGGGTGGAAACTACAGCGTTATCTACGTACACTCGGCGCCAGTTGATGATGTAGGAGGTACCGGAAGCAATGAGCAGTAGTAACGCGCTCCGCCTGGGGCTGGATGTTGGCTCCACGACGGTCAAGGCAGTGCTCCTTGATGGCAACCGCGTGGTCTTCTCTGACTACCGCCGCCACAATGCCGACGTGCGGGGGGAGCTACTTCGCTTACTGGCGGACATCTACGACCGGTTCGAGGACGTACCCATTACCGCTGCGCTTACAGGTTCGGGCGGACTCTCTCTTGCCAAGACGATGGGCATTGCCTTCGTTCAAGAGGTCATCGCGGGCACGCATGCAACCCAGACGCTGCATCCCGAAGTTGATGTCGTCATCGAACTTGGGGGTGAGGACGCCAAGATCACCTACCTGCACCCCACGCCCGAGCAGCGCATGAACGGCACCTGCGCAGGCGGCACCGGTGCGTTCATCGACCAGATGGCGACTCTGCTGCAGACTGATCCGACAGGCCTCAACGACCTTGCTTCGCGCCACAAGCAGCTCTACCCGATCGCGTCGAGATGTGGCGTTTTCGCCAAGTCAGATCTCCAGCCACTCCTCAACCAAGGTGCGGCGCACGAAGATCTTGCGGCTTCCATCTTCTCTGCGGTTGCGACACAGACCATCGCGGGTTTGGCGAATGGGCGGCCGATTCGCGGCACCGTCATGTTCCTCGGTGGCCCGCTCCACTTCCTGCCCCAGCTTCGCGCTGCCTATGAGCGCCTGCTTCCCAGCGCAGAAGGCTTCGTCACCCCTGATAACGCCCAGCTTTACGTCGCTATGGGTGCCGCGCTCTCGGCGGAGAATGCCGCAACCGAGGCGCAGTCGGCACAGAAGCTGGTCACGCTTATCGACCGCCTCACAACGGCCCATGTCATTGCGGAGTCCTCTCGGATGAGGCCCCTCTTCGCAGACGATGAGGAAAGGGCGCGGTTCCAAGACCGCCACGCCCTCGACGAAGTTCCGACCCTTCCGATCTCTCAGGCTCACGGGCGGTGCTGGTTGGGAATTGACGCTGGCTCGACAACCATCAAGGCCGTCCTCGTCGACGAGGACGAGAGGATTGTTTTCTCTCACTACGCCCCCAACGAGGGCGACCCAGTGGCCGCGGCAGTCGCCATCCTGCGTCGGGTGCGTGAGGAGCTCCCGGAGACTGCTCACATCGGACGCTCCTGCTCAACCGGTTACGGGGAAGCCCTGGTTGCCGCTGCTCTGCAGATGGACGAGGGCGTTGTCGAAACCATGGCCCACTTCCGCGCAGCCGACCACATGATGCCCGGGGTTACTTCGGTAATCGACATTGGTGGCCAGGACATGAAGTACCTGAAGATCAAGGATCGCGCAGTCGACTCAATCTCGGTGAATGAGGCCTGCTCCTCAGGATGCGGGTCGTTCCTGCAGACCTTCGCGGCGACAATGGGTACGGACGTGCAGAACTTCGCCCGCCTCGCCGTTGAGTCTGATGCGCCGGTGGATCTGGGGACACGCTGCACGGTGTTCATGAACTCATCGGTGAAGCAGGCGCAGAAAGAGGGGGCCAACGTTCGCGATATCTCCGCGGGCCTGTCCTACTCGGTGGTGCGTAATGCGCTCTACAAGGTCATCAAGCTCAAGGACCCCTCCGACCTCGGCGACAAGGTTGTCGTCCAGGGCGGCACCTTCCTCAATGATTCGGTGCTTCGGGCATTCGAACTGCTCACCGACCGTGAGGTCGTGCGTCCCTCGGTTGCCGGACTCATGGGAGCCTACGGGGCAGCCCTGACTGCCAAACTTCACGATGAGGGAACCCAGTCGACCCTTGCTGAGCTGTCCGACCTCGACCGCTTTAGTGTGGAGACAACCCGCAAGACCTGCCGCCTGTGCCAGAACCACTGCCAAATGACGATCTCTACCTTCTCCAATGGGGAACGCAGCGTCTCTGGTAACCGGTGTGATCGCGGCGCCTCTTTGGAGCGGATCCCCAAGAAGTCTGAGCTGCCGAACATGTATGACTGGAAGTACAAGCGGCTCTTCGGCTACCGCCGCCTGACAGAAGCGAAGGCATTCCGCGGTGACATCGGCATTCCGCGTGCATTGAACCTGTATGAGAACTACCCATTCTGGTTCACGATGCTGACTACTCTGGGGTTCCGCGTCATGATTTCAGGACGGTCCGACCACAACCTCTTTGAGCGGGGGATGGAGTCCATTCCCTCTGAGAACGTCTGCTACCCGGCCAAACTGGTCCACGGTCATATCGAGTCGCTGCTCGACAAGGGTGTGAGAACAATCTTCTACCCCTGCGTCAGTTTCGAGCAGAAGGAGTTTGACGGGGCTGACAACAGCTTCAATTGTCCGGTGGTCGCGACCTACCCGGAGGTTATCCGCAACAATATTGAGCAGGCGGAGGACGTTCGGATCATCTCTCCATTCGTGAATCTGGACAACCGCGATTACCTTGCTAAGCACCTTGCCTCAGCATTTTCCGACTGGGATGTTTCGGTCGACGAAATGCAGGCCGCCCTCGACGCCGCATGGGAAGAGGATGCCGCGTTCAAGCGTGACGTTCGTGAGAAGGGTGCCGAGTACCTGCAATGGATTGCTGACCACGACGTCAAGGGGGTCGTCCTCGCCGGACGTCCGTATCACCTTGATCCTGAGGTCAACCACGGAATCCCCGAGCTGGTCAACGGTCTTGGCATGGCTGTGCTCACCGAAGATTGCCTCACTGACGGCCGGCTGGAGCGGCCTCTACGGGTGCGTGACCAGTGGGCTTACCACTCTCGACTGTACGAGGCCGCCGCACGGGTCGGTGATGAGCCGTCGCTGCAGCTGGTGCAGCTCAACTCATTCGGTTGCGGCGTTGACGCCATCACGGCTGATCAGGTGCAAGAGATCCTCGAGGGCCGCGGGGATGTGCACACCGTCCTGAAGATCGACGAGGTTTCTAACCTTGGCGCAGCACGGATTCGGCTGCGGTCGCTGCAGGCTGCCGTTACCGAGCGGGAGTCACTGGTGTCGGAACACGTCGACACGCTGGACCTGGTTGACCCCTCGGGCGCTGCCGCTGCCGAGGAGGCCGCCGAGGCCGGACACGTGGTGCCCCACGCTTCCTTCACGAAGGAGATGCGCGAGGACGGGTGGGAAATCCTTGCCCCTCAGATGGCTCCGATCCAGTTCCGACTGCTTGAGCCGGTTCTGCAGCGCGCGGGCTTGAACGTGCGCGTCCTCGAACACACTAACCACGAGACGATGGAGACGGGCCTCAAGTACGTCAACAACGATTCGTGCTATCCGGCCATCGTGGTGATCGGACAGCTACTGGATGAGTTTGTTCAGGGTCGATCCAACCCTGATCGCACGGCAGTTGCCGTCACGCAGACTGGCGGAATGTGCCGGGCTACCAACTATGCGGCGCTGCTCCGCAAGGGACTTCGGGACGCGGGCTTCCCCCAGGTTCCGGTGATTGCGGCCTCGGTGCAGGGAATCGAAGAGAACACCGGGTTTACGCTGGGTCTTGGTGATATCAACCGAGCGATCCAGTCCATTGTGCTTGGTGACCTGCTGCAGTCGCTGCTGCTGCGAGTGCGTCCCTACGAGGCCGTTCCGGGCAGTGCCATGGAGCTCTACGAGCGGTGGAACGACCTCATGACGCAGTGGCTTTCTGAGGGCGGCTACTCGAAGGAGTGGCGCGGACACTGGACCTTCCGCAGGCTGATTGCAAAGTGCGTCCGGGAGTTTGACGACCTCGAACTGCTGGATATTCCACGCAAACCCCAGGTGGGGTTGGTGGGGGAGATCCTGGTTAAGTTCCATCCCGATGCTAACAATCACGCTGTTGATGTCATTGAGGAAGAGGGGTGCGAGGCCGTCCTTCCCGGCCTCATGCAGTTCTTCCATAACTCAGCGGCTAGCGGGAAATGGAACCAGGAGAACCTGGGGGGAACAACTAAGAACCGCAGGCTGCGCTCGGCGGCGCTGTGGGCGATGGAGAGGTATGAAGATCCGGTGCGGGCCGCGCTGTTGAAGACTAACGGGAAGTTCGTTCCTCACAGAGGGATCCTTGAGATGGCTGAGCGTTCCACGGACATTGCCAGCATGGGGAACCAGGCGGGTGAAGGCTGGTACCTGACGGCAGAGATGGTCGACATGATCGAGCACGGCTGTCCCAACATCATCTGTGCCCAGCCGTTTGCCTGCCTGCCTAACCACGTCATCGGCAAGGGCATGTTCCGCGCGATTCGCAACCGTTACCCAGAGGCCAACGTGGTTTCTGTTGACTTTGATCCGGGCGCTTCCGAGGTGAACCAGCTCAACCGCATCAAGTTGATGCTGGCAACCGCCATGCAGCAGCACGGCGACCAGGAAACGCGGCTCGACTTTGGCGCGGACACGCAGATTACTTGGGACGAACCCGAAGCGTCTGGGTGCGGCGGATGTTCTATTTCTGCGCTAGCAGGGGCCTCGAGTGGAGGCCCGGTGAGCCTCGGTTTGCCGATGGTGCGCCCGGAGGTACGGCGCTCGGCCTAGCCAATCCCGGGACTGGTCCGACGGCGTCGCCCGTTCCCGTTAGCGCGCCGGTTGGGCCATAGCGAGCCGACTAGGTCGTATAACGGCGTCATTCAGGGTGTAGAGGGGCCGGACCGGCTCGCTATGCCCTAACCGGCGCGCTAATGCTGGGGCGTCGCGCAGTGATGCGTGTGCTTCCACCTTCGTCGCGGCCATTTCCACCCCAGTCGCCCGCTTTTCGGCTTCCGTGGTGTGTCTACCACCCTCCATGGTGGGCCCTCACGCTTCCACCGTGTGTTTGCCGCCCTCCACGGCGTGAAATGTATACGTGGGGAACGGAAGTCACCTTGGGGTACATACCCCAGAGGCACATTTCGCCCCCACGTATACACTTCATGCTGGGCGGGTGCTTGGAGTGGGTTGGGCGGGTGCTGGGAGTGGGCTGGGCGGGTGCTGGATCTCCGGGGTCCGCCTCTGGCTGACATCACTCTTGTGGCATGAAGACCAGCGATTTTGGCCCCAGATCTTGCCACAATAGTGCGGATAGGTCAGCAGGCGATTTCTGCCTAGGGCAAACCCTCTTGCTCAGGTTGCGAAGCCGCCATGGTTTCGTATGGAATAGGTGGATGGATGATTATCGAAGTACCAACGGCCGACCCACCTGCGTGACCTTCTTGAAGATGGCAGTGACGCAATGAGCGCAGACATCTGGTGGAGCATCGGCCTCGTCTTCCTCTTCATAATCATCGGCGGTATCTTCGCGGGTACCGAAATCGCCCTGGTATCACTGCGACCCAGTCAAATTGACCAGTTGGCCAAGAAGGGCAAGCGGGGTGAGCGGACCGCAGCAATCGCCCGGGACCCGAACCGCTTCCTAGCTGCGGTGCAGATTGGTGTCACCGTGGCAGGGTTCTTCTCCGCAGCCTATGGGGCATCAGCAATTGCGCCCGCCCTCGTCCCACTTCTGACAAGTTGGGGCATGAACACGTCGGTTGCTAACACGGTGGCGCTGATCTTCATGACCCTTCTTATTGCCTACTTTTCACTGGTCCTCGGCGAACTGGTTCCGAAACGCATCGGTTTGCAGCGTTCAACAACAGTTGCGCTCGCCACTGCCCCGACTCTGGGGTCGTTCGCAACGCTGATGAGACCCGTCATCGCTGTCTTGTCCGCTTCGACGAACGCCGTGGTGCGGCTGTTCGGCGGTGATCCCAACAAGACCAGCGAAGAAATGGACGAGGCCGAGCTCCGCGAGGTCGTCACCGGGCACGAAGGCTTGGATGCTGACGAGAGGGGCATTCTCGCTGACGTTTTTGCTGCGGGGGACCACACCTTGGCGGAAGTTATGCAACCTCGTCACGCCGTGGCGTTTCTTGATGCGGACCAAACGGTGGAGGATGCGCTGGCGAATGTCTCCGCACAGCCCTACTCACGCTACCCGGTCCGTGATGGCAACGTTGACAACATCATGGGTTTTGTTCACGTCCGCGACGTTTGGGAGGCGGCGTTCCGTAACCGCGGTGGCGAGCCGATCTACATTCGTGATCTGGTGCGTGACATCGTGGTCCTTCCTGGCTCTAACAGGCTGCTGCCAACTATCACAACCATGCGTGACCAGCGTGTTCACATCGGCCTCGTCATCGATGAGTACGGGGGCACCGACGGGATTGTTACGTTGGAGGACCTGGTTGAGGAACTGGTTGGTGATATTCAGGACGAATACGACGAGGGCGACGCTGAGGTGACCAGTGAGTCGAAACGGGGGCCGTGGTTGGTTCCCGGTGTCCTCACGCTCGAGGACGTCGCTGACGTGACCAGATTGATGCTTCCCGAGGGGCCCTATGAGACTATCGGCGGTTACGTCATGGACAACCTCGATCGCGTTGCCGAAGTTGGGGACTCGGTGACAGTGGTGGTCGAGGACGAATCGTGGACACTTGAGGTCACGGAGGTTGACGGTAACAGGATTGTTGAGGTTCGCGTGCAACCAACCCGGGAGGGCTCTGGACAAGATGAAGCCACTAAGAGGGACGACTCCCGGCCTTGAGTCGCACGATGTGGGTGCCGCGGGCGCGTTTGACCTCCTGCTCACGCGATTCCAGTTCGGCCAGTGCAGCCGGTGACCACCTGTAGGTGAAACCGAAGCTATCGCGGAGGCGAGGCTGGTCAAGACGGTCGAAGCCCGCGGGGACTTCGATTGCCGCACCGGCGCTAAACCGGACGTGGCGGTCGTGGTGCATGTGGCGTGCGCGGGTGGACTCTGCGAATACCACCTGGACGGAGCCGAGGCGCCCCCAGGTGTCTGGGAGGTACTCACGAAGCAGGCGTTCAGCCTCGCGAGCGTCAGAGGGAATCCTCTCCTCGCCGTATTGACCTTCGATGCCGCGCGCGGCGATGAGGACAACTCCCGCTCCCTCGGGGGAGACCTCGTTGAGGTTCTTGAGCATCCAGGTGACGTGTTCATCACCGGTTTCAAACAGTCGGCTCAGCAGATATTTGTCAAAGATGGTGATTTCTTTGCTAACTGAGGCCAGGGGTCCAAAGAGGGAGTTCCACACTTCGCTCCGCGGGGTTCCTTCGGGGAGTCTTCCGGTGTCTACCAGCTCCCGCAGGCCCTGGTAGAGCTGTGAGTCCGCAACCGAGCCGGGAACGGTGATCTCCAAACCTGGGTAAGGCACAGCGTGACCACTGGTCGCATCGGGAAAGAGTCGCCGGTAGGTCTCTTCCCCCAGCACCGAGAGCATTGGCGCACCCTTGGTGAGGCCCTCGATCTCGGCGAGTGTGCTGGCGACCTCGGCATCTGTGATCAGCGGGGGAGTGGAAGCGCTAAGCCTGCCCTGCTTTTTGAGGCTGAGGAGTAGTTGCTGCCACTCCTTTTTCTCCGCTGGAGTCAGGTCTGGCAGTCCCAGGGAGTCGATCCACCGTCCGGCCTCGTCCGAGGACGTGAAGCGCATGACGCCGTGGCGGAGTAGCAGTTCAACCAGGTCACGACGGAGCGCGGGTGCATTGAACCGCGCTTCCGACTGGGTTGTTTCAACCAGCGCGCGCGGCGTGATGTGAACGTTGAGCAGCACTACAAGTCCCCGAAGATTTCATTGAACTGCTCATCGAAGAAGCCGCCTGGCCAGTGGTCGATGAACTCGCCACTTTCGTCGATGCGGAGTTCGCGTATGGAGGCGTTCCCGCCTTCGGCTTGATCAACGTAGAGGAGGAGGACGTCCTCGGGCGTAATCAACTGCTCCTTAATGCGTCGTTGGATCCTCATGATGAGGGTTTCAGAGTGGGTCTCGGCGATGATTTGGTTGCCCCGACCCGCAGGATTTGTTGACTCAATCAAGAGGTCAGCTAGTTCCGCCTGCATGGCTGGGTGGAGGTGGATCTCAGGCTGCTCAACCATGATCACGCTGTTGGTTCGCGCCGAAAGCTCCGTGATGATCGGCAGGACCTGGGAGATTCCGAATCCGACGTCGGCCGGTGTCACATCCACCCCACTCCGGGTATCGGTGAGTACCACCGAAGCGATATCCCCTAGGGTGTCGCGGTGCTTGGGGTGGATGGGGTTGACGACGTCGAGGACGTACGGCACCCCGAGGCGCTGGAGTGCCGCGGACACCTCTTCGCGTTCTGAAGGGTTCTCCAACAGGAAAAACGGCATGTCGAAGATGCCCGCGTTTGCGTTGCGGTGACTGAACCTCTCTGGAGCGCGGCGCAGGGGACCCAGGTACACCATGCGTTGGGCGAGGTTCACGGACTCTTGGGAAAGGGCCTGGAATAGTCGGGTGGTCGCACTCACCGCCTCGCGCCCCCAGGCCTGGTAGGCGGACCCGGATGTTCGGTAGTCAATCTCTGCTCGGAACTGAGGGTTCAGTGTGCCAACCGTGATGCCATCCGGTCGGAAAAGTAGCTCAGGAAACGCGTCGTCAGCTAGGAAGGCGAAGGGTTGTGCGGCATCAGCTAACGCTCCGGCAGCCTCAGTGCCCTGCACCAGGTCAGAGCGGTAGAGGGCGCCCTCCGTGGTGAGAAGTGTGGTGGCTCGCCGAAATGCGTCAACGGGGAGGTAGAAGTCTGGGGCGTGGAAATCGAACCTAAAGCTGTCGTCGCCCAAACCAAGTTTCAACGCTTCCGGCATCCCCGTGTCTTGAGTATGGGGATAGGTGAAACGAACATCAAAGGAGCGCATCCGACGCGGATCCGGCAGGGCCGCATCAGCATCGATGCTTGGGTTGGAGGCAAATGAAATGCCGATGTTCATTGGTTCGCCAAGATCATGGCGATGCAGCAGGCCGGGCAGGCTGCCGAGGTCGACATTGTCACCGGCTGCCGTGAATGCCCCACTGAGAAGCGACTGCTTGAGAAGCAGAAGCGACTGGATCAGGGACGACTTGCCTGCGGAGTTCTTCCCGTAGAGCAGGGTGAGGGGACGCAGGGGAAGCGTGAGGGGCTCCCCGACACTCTTGAAGTTGTGGAGTCGGAGCTCGGTGAGAAGATGGCCCGGGGGTGTGGGCCGAACCTGGTGACGAATCGGTGGGTTCGTCAGGTGCAGTTGCGGTGCATAGCCTTTCGCCTCCAACTCCCATGAGGGGACAAGTGCGGCAAGCCATGGCGGTGCAACCGGTTCTTTGGCCTCGTCTATCCAGTCGACAATAAGTTGCACTACCGAGGCCGCATCGGAGCGAGTTTGCTCAGATCCATCAACGGTGCTGGCTGCAACCATCAGTACCCGGCTTTCACCGTCGGCGCCAAGTTTCTTGGGATCGCGTGCACCCGACAGTACCCACAGGAAAGGTGCGACGTCGCTGCCTAGCTCTGAACCTGGGGGAAGCGTGATGACGGCTTCGAGGCGCCCTTCCTTAGCCAGCTTGCGGCGCACTGTTTGAATCTGTGTGCGGTAGGAAGAAGAGGCGGGCCGAACAACCACGATCCCGCGCCCCGTTGCAGAGATCAACGATGCCACGAGAGCAAGCCAGGTAGCGTTCCCATCAAGGGTGCGCCACTCAGGACCCACTTGTGAGACCAGGCTGGGTGCGATCTCTGCGCTTGAAAGATGTGGGTTGAGGGGCGGCTGGGAGATGACCAGGTCGAACTTGCGCTCGGGTGGGTCGGTGAGAGAGTTTTCGACCTCTATGATCGGATCGACAGCCCCCGCGATAAGGAGACGCATCCGGGTGATGGCGACTGCGTAGGGGTCGGTGTCGATTCCGTAGAGACACTGGGTTTGCCGCGCCACTGCTGCAAGCGTGCCGCCGAGTCCGCAAGCTGGATCCATTGCATTTTGGGCGGATCCGGCCAGTGCCCCGATGAGCTTGTTCAGCGCGGGTGAAGACATGGACTGCAGAGCTGCTCGTGAAGCGAGGGAGGCGCGCGCGTCGAGAAGGGCTTCGAACCGGGCGGAGATGTCTGCGGCCGCAGTGCGGCGCGCATCGTCGTCAATCTCACCGCAGGTGCGTGACGCCAGATCGGACCAGTTCGACGCCAGCGGTTCAATGAGGGCATCTACGTTAATGTCCGCACCAGTGTGCTGCTTCCAGGTGCGAAACAGGGCGGTCAGGGCATAGGTGATGGATGCTTCCGGGGAGCTTGAGCGCTTCGCAAGTAGGACGAGGCTGTCACGCTCCCAAGAAGAGGTTTTCTCTGGTTCAGTCACCTTCGAAGCTTATGGCATGGCAGGGGCACGTTCGCGCTCAGTATGCAACCCATAGGCGAGATCCGCGCTGGGAGCTACCGTGGGGGAATGGAGATGACAGACAGCTCGAGACATGTTCATGAGCATCACGGCGACCACGATGCTCATGCCGGTCATGGTGGCCATGCCCAGCAGTTCCAGCGCCTCTTCTGGATCATGTTTGTCCTGGCAGTGCCTGTGGTGGCGGCGAACGGAATGTTTGCGGACCTGATCGGCTACACACTGCCTGATATGACCTGGATCAAATGGGTTTCGCCGATCCTGGGTACGGTCATGTACTTCTGGGGTGGCTGGCCTTTCCTGAGTGGGGCCATCGACGAAATCAAGTCACGCAAGCCAGGGATGATGCTCTTGATTGGGCTGGCAATCACCGTGGCATTCCTTGCCTCCTGGGGGGCCAGCCTGCACCTGCTCGACCACCAACTCGACTTCTGGTGGGAGTTAGCCTTACTGATCGTCATCATGTTGCTGGGGCACTGGATTGAGATGCGCTCCCTCGCCCAGACAAGTTCCGCCCTCGACAGCCTTGCCGCGCTCTTGCCAGATGAGGCTGAACGAGTCGAGGGTGATGACGTTGTCCCCGTTGCTCCCGCTGACTTGGAAGTAGGCGACGTTGTGGTGGTTCGCCCCGGCGCCTCAGTCCCCGCCGACGGCAAGATAGTTGACGGTTCCGCCTCAATGGATGAGTCAATGATCACCGGAGAATCGAGAACGGTGCGCCGCGAGAGCGGTGACAGTGTTGTCGCTGGGACAATCGCGACCGATTCAGGTCTGCGCGTTGAGATCACCAAGATTGGTGACGACACCGCACTGGCTGGGATCCAAAAGCTGGTTTCCGAAGCACAAAACTCCTCCTCAAGAGCCCAACGCATTGCAGACCGGGCAGCCGGGTGGCTGTTTTGGTTCGCACTGGGTGCGGCCGTCGTTACCGCTGTGGTATGGGCGCTACTCGGCTCCCCGGATGACGCCGTCGTACGGGCAATCACCGTCCTCGTCATTGCCTGCCCTCATGCCCTTGGCCTTGCCATCCCGCTGGTTGTCGCCATCGCCACCGAACGCGCGGCTAGTGCCGGGGTGCTTGTCAAGGATCGCCTCGCCCTCGAATCAATGCGCAAGGTAGACACAGTCCTTTTCGACAAGACAGGCACCCTGACCAAGGGTGAACCCACAGTTACCGCCATTGTCACTGTGAACGGAATGGATGAGGACGAGGTACTCGCACTTGCCGCAGCTGCCGAAGCTGATAGTGAGCACCCGCTGGCCCGCGCAATAACAGGGGCCGCACAGGACCTGTCGGTTCCCAGTGCCGCTGACTTCGCGTCCTCCCCTGCAGTTGGGGTCAAGGCAACGGTTGACGGTAAGACTATCGAGGTGGGCGGACCGAAACTGCTGGACGAACGCGGCCTCGACCAACTTGAGATCGCCGAGGAATGGGGTGATGAGGGCGCCATCATCCTCCACGTAGTCTCCGACGGCAAGGCCATTGGCGCGCTGCGTCTCGAGGACGAACCACGCCCAGAGTCCCGTGACGCCGTGGAAGCACTGCATACCCTTGGCCTAGAGGTCGTCCTCATCACCGGGGATGCCCAGGCAGTTGCCGATACCGTAGCCGAAGAGCTCGGCATAGACCGCGTGTTCGCCGGCGTCCGACCCGAAGATAAGGCTGCCAAAGTCAAGGAGTTGCAAGACGAAGGGCGCATGGTGGCAATGGTTGGTGACGGCGTCAACGACGCACCGGCGCTCGCCCAGGCGGATGTCGGTATTGCGATCGGCGCTGGAACAGAAGTGGCCATTGGCACCGCTGGCGTCATCCTCGCCAGCTCAGATCCACGCTCTGTCCTCTCCGTCATCGACCTGTCAAACGCCACCTATTCCAAGATGAAACAGAACCTCTGGTGGGCCGGGGGATACAACCTGATCTCCGTGCCACTTGCCGCCGGAGTCCTGGCGCCAATCGGCTTTGTGTTGCCCATGAGTATTGGCGCGCTACTAATGTCGGCCTCAACGGTGGTTGTTGCCCTCAACGCCCAGCTTCTGCGTCGTGTCGATCTGAGCCCTGAGTCTTCAACTAAGAAGGCGTTGAAGTCCGCTTAGTTGTTCCGAGGGCGTCCTCGACGGCCTCGCCGAGGAGGTCGACGCGTTCGAACGTACCAAGTCCCCGGGTCACGTATGCCATGGAGTAGTTGCGTGAGGGGACGAACCAACCTCCACTGCCGCCGATGCCACCCATTCCGAACTCTCCGTCGTCAACGCGCAGTCCAAGCGACCACGAGGCCGGTGAGTCAAGGAAGTGGTCGTGACCAGTGGCCTGCGCCGTGAGGAACTCCCGGTACATTTCAGGGCCGAGGTAGTGGGCTACCGCCCCGTCAGTCCTCCCCAGATCATCGTAGAAACGCGCCAGTGAGGTGGCGTTTGTATAAAGCCCAATGGCCGGGAAGGAACAGGCCCGCCACTTCGCAGTGTTTGTGAAGGCGGGGTCGAGGACGCCAACCGGGTTGGAGAGGGCAGCACTTCCGAAGTCGCGCTCCAAATACTCGGCAGTGAACCCGTCGTCGATAATCTCCAAGTCAGCGATTCGGCCTTGGTCACCGGGATTGAGCCCGAAGTGGAGGTCGATGCCCAGTTCTGCTGCCAACGCCTCGGTTGCGGTGGCGACATCGTCGGCTCCCACCGCTGCAAGGGCCCCGTCAATGAGGTGACCGTAGGTTGCAGCATGCTCTGCGATGACCGCACCCGGTTGCCAGCGTGGTTCCTGGTCGATGAGATCCTGGATGAGTGCAGACTTGTCGGTGGGATCTACCTGGAGAGCATACTCAGAAAAGGTCGGTAGACCAGCGGTGTGGCTCAGTATGTGCCTCAATGTGGTGGATTCTTTGCCGCGCGTTGCAAACGTCGGCCACCATCGCTCCACCGGCGTATCCAAATCGAGCAAACCATCACGAACCGCCTTGAGGGCAGCCAGTGCAGCGATCGGCTTGCCAGTCGAATAGGTCATGGCAAGTGTGTCCGGCTGCCAGGGCCGACCTAGGCCAGCGTATCCACCGTGAACCTCAAGCAGGGGGACGCCATCGCGCCACACGCTCAGACTGGCTCCGACCTCATCACCGTCGTTCAGCAGTTGGGTGAAGACGTCGAGGACGCCCTCGAATCCCGGTTCGAGGATTGGCGCGTTGGAGTTCATAAACCAAAGGCTACCGTGTCAAGCATGGCGGAGCCCCTGCGGGACTCACAGCCGTCTAAGATGCAGGTACCGGGAAAGGGCGGTGAGATGCGTAAAGACCAGGAACCGAATCTCGCTGACGTGGCGGCGCTTGCGGGTGTCTCGCCGACCACCGTCTCACGGGTCCTCAACAATCGCGGCTACCTCAGCCAGCAGACCAAAGACAAGGTTGCGGACGCAATCAAGGAACTGAACTACCGGCCGAATGAGGTCGCTCGGGCACTGCTGGGGAGTAAGACAAACATCGTTGGCATCATCGTCCCAACTGTCGCACACCCATTTTTTGGAGAGTTGGCGGCCGCCCTCGAACACCATTTGGCCGAACGTGGCTACCGTGCCCTGCTCTGCAACAGTATGGGTAGAAGTGACCGCGAGCGCGGCTATCTGCGCCAGCTTGAGGGACGGCGCGTTGACGGACTGATCACCGGGGCTCACAATGCCTTGATTCCCGAGTATGAGACAACGCGCCTCCCGATCGTCATGGTTGACCGCAACCTTGCCGGACACATCCCTAACGTGCGGGCAGACAATCGTCAGGGAGGCAGGCTCGCAACCGAACTCCTAATTGCCAGGGGGTGTTCGAGGCCGTTGCTGGTGACATCCTCACTTGGCCCCAGCAACCTGCGTGAGGCAGGCTACCGCGAGGCGGTGGCGGCCGCAGGCATAGAGCCGCTCGCCGTTTCCGTAAAGTTCGGCACACCGGAGCCAGAGTATTCCACCATGTTGCACGCCGGTCTTGAGGATCTGCAGGGCAGTTTTGACGGGGTCTTCGCCACTGATGACCTCACCGCCTGCAATGTGGCGAACTGGGCGCGTTCGCGGGGGCTGCGGGTCCCGGAGGACCTGAAGATTATCGGCTTCGACGGCACCAGCGCTGTGCGAACCGCGGCTGCCTGGCTCTCAACCGTTGTTCAACCGATTGATGCCATGGCGCAGAAGGCGGTGGAACTTCTTGTCGCTCAGATCGATGCCGAGGGCGGAACTCGCGACGATGAGGAGCCCAGCGTCTTTGAACTTCCCGTATCCGTCGTAGAGAGTGCATCAACCAGTCTTGCTTCGAGCGTTGCTACTCCTGAGGTGCCGCCCTCTATCTGGTCAATCTGACCACGGGCCGCAGATCCGGGGCAGCCACGAATGCGTCGAACGGGAACATGGGCCGATCGATTTTGGCGTGTCCCAGCCGCTCTAGGTCTTGGTCCACGCCACCGGGAGTGAGCGCCATCATCCAGCCTCGTTGCGCATCATAGAGGTCCGGTTCAAGGTAGCCGATCTTCACAACCACCACGTCCTCATCACGCGGATCAAGCCTCAATGCAAGGTACTGGTCTAGTTCCGCATACTGGTTGCGCTTCGAGGTAACAATGAGGTCGAGGCCGCCCGTGGTGATCACGGCGGTGAGGCCGCCGCGCGGATCGTCGAAGATCGTCCGCACGTTACCTGTGACCTCCACCGGTCCCGGATCCCGCGAATCGATGTTGCCGCCAACCGGAGTGCTAACTGTGTTTCCCACACCGGCTACCGCGCAAGCCGTGACAGCGTCAGGGTCAAGGATGGAAGCGAGAATGACACTCAGCGTCCCCTCCATAACCGGAGGCCACTTCAGCAGCTCCGCGAGGGCGACGGTAACATCATCCGCACCACCAGCACCCGGATTGTCGCCAGAGTCTGAAATAAAGTAGGGGCGCGGACCAGTGAACGCGGCCTCGAGGCACTCCTGCACGGTCCCAACGGGCGCCACAAACTCGAACTGCTCCCGAGCATCCCAGAATGCCTGTGCGAGGGCGCTTGCCTGTGCCGCCACGTCCTCGGAATCGTCGCCCGTCACGACCACCGCGCCCTTACAGCGGGGCTGGTCGGCCCAAGCAAAGCCGATCCAGATCGCCACATCACGGATGCCGGGGCGGGCCTCGATCGGCGGGATCATTGCATAGAGGCCCTTGGCGGGTTCAATGCGGGTTGAGGTTTTCTCTCCGGGCAGCAGAACAGGGACATGCACCAGGGCCTTCGCGGGTTTGCCACTGCCAGAGATGATGCGCTCTACCAGGTTGCGCGCTGCTCGCTCGCGTGACTCCAGGGCGTCCTCGTGCGGTGCCATGCGGTAGCAGGTCAGCAGGTCACAGCCCTCAAAGAGATCCATGGAGACGTTGCCGTGCAGGTCCATTGAGGCTGAGACTATCGGCTCCTCTCCAACCGCGTCGCGGATTGCTTGGATCAAGTCACCTTCTGCGTCGTCCATCCCTTCCACGCTCATTGCGCCGTGGATGTCGAAAAAGATGCCGTCAAGGGGAGCCAAGCCCGCAAGGCCCGCCGCAATCTCAGTTTTCCAGGATTCGTACGCTGTCCGTTCGACCACACCACCCGGCAGGGCCCGCGCGTGCAGGACAGGCAGCCACTCAACTTGGCGGGCCCAGGACTGATCCATCCATGCGTAGCGCGCAAGCAGCTTCCTCCCACGAGTGACTTGGAAGTCGGCTTCTGTGGAGACGTAGGGCGTGAAGGTGGAAGATTCGATGTGGATGCCGCAGATGGCGATACGTGGTTTAGTCACCGGTCAAGGTTACCGTCACAAAGCTTTCGGCCCGGCCTGCAGGGGATCTGTGCAGGCCGGGCCGAAGGATTCTTAACTAGGCCTCGTCCTCAAGGACTAGAAGTTGTTGGCCGAAGTCAACAGGGCCGACTACCGCGCCCTCGACGTCAGCAAATTTCTTGTGGTTGGTGACCAGGACCGGGGTGATCGGGGAGTATCCGGCGGCTTCGATCGCGTCGCGGTCAAAAGAAACCAAGGGGTCTCCGGCTTTGACCTGAGCGCCGCGCTCCACGTGGACTGTGAAACCTTCGCCCTTCATGTTGACGGTGTCGATACCGATGTGGACCAGCAGTTCGGCGCCGTTGTCGAGCTTCAGGCCGACTGCGTGTCCGGTTGGGAATGTCATGACAACCTTGCCGGAACTCGGGGCTCTGACGATTCCTTCAATTGGGTAGATCCCAATGCCCTTGCCAACTGCGCCGCTGGCGAAGCCGGGATCCGGCACCTGATCCAGTGGCATTGCGATGCCGTGAAGAGGGGAGGCGACAGTTCCGACGGCCTCAACCTCAGTGCGCTCGAGGACCGCAGTTGCAACTGCTGCTGCATCTGTGGCGTCGTAACCAACCGGCATATCGTTACCTTGAATGAGAGCACTAACCGCCGCGGCCTCGTCGATCTTGTCGAAGTCTTCTGCTGCTTCTTGGACGCCCTCGACCAGGTCGGCCTTGCCTCGGGTCTTGCCCCAGAACATCGCCAACCCAAATGCCAGACCGATGGAAACTGCCTGGGCGACGAAGAAGAGCGGGATGTCTTTTGGCACCATGGCGACGAAGCCGAGGATACCGGCAGAACCCAGCGACATCGAGCGCAGGTCGAAGAGGCTTACCAGGGCGGAACCAAAGGCGGAACCGATCATGCCGCAGAAGAAGGCCCAGCGGATTCGAAGGTTGACACCGAAGATGGCTGGCTCGGTGATCCCGAAGAAGGCCGAGGCCGAGGCCGCGCCTGCCAGACCCTTGATCTTCTGATTCTTCACCAGGAGGAAAATCGCTAGTGCAGCGGCTGCCTGAGCGGAGTTGGCCATGGAGGCAATCGGCAGAACGAACGAGCCGCCCGTTGAAGCAACATCAGCGATGAGCGGCAACTCGATGGCAGGGAAGGACTGGTGCAGACCGGTGATAACGATCGGGGAGTAAACCAACCCGAAGACGAAGCCGCCAACTGGACCGCCGTTTGTGTACAACCACAGGAGACCCTCGGTAAGACCGTTAGCAACGATTCGCATGAACGGACCAACAATGACGAAGGCAAGGAACCCGGTGACGATCATTGTAACCAGCGGGGTAACCAGGAAGTCGGTGGTGCCCTTGAGGCGCTTGTGCAGCCACTTCTCAATGGTTGCCAGCAGCCAGGCAACAGCAATCATTGGGATGACTTGCCCCTGGTAGCCGACCTTGGTGACGGTGAGCCCGAACAGTTGCCAGGCCTCCATGCCTCCAGCAGCGGCCACATCGACCTGGGCGTAGGCGTTGATCAGTTCGGAAGAAACCATGGCGGCGCCCATCGCGGCGCCGAGGTAGGGGTTGCCACCAAAACGTTTGACGGCCGAGAAGCCGATCAGTACGGGCAGGGAGGCGAACGCCGCGGAGGCAACCAGCTGGATCAGCGCCGCATAGTCGGTGAGCCAAGGCCACAGCTCAATCAGCGATTGGGGTCCAAACAGACCCTGAGCGGTCATGATGTTGTTGAGGGACATCATGAGGCCGCCGGCTACCAGCGCGGGAAGCATCGGCACGAAAATGTCGGCGATAGTCTTGATGAAACGTGAGAAGACGTTCTGCTTCTCAGCAGCTACGCCCTTTGCTTCATCTTTGGAGACTTCCCGGACACCTTTGTCAGCGAGGTTCTTGTAAACGATATTGACATCGCCGGGGCCGATGATGATCTGAAACATACCCCCGGCAGCAAAGGTGCCCTTGATGTCGGGGTCGTTATCCAGTGTCTTCTGATCGATCTTGTCGTTGTCGACAAGGACAAGCCGGAGGCGTGTGGCGCAGTGCGCTGCCGCCGAAATATTCTCTGGGCCGCCGACGGCGTCTAACACCGTCGCAGCGACTCGACTATGGTCCATATGCTGTTCCTCCCTGAACTGCCCGGGGTCTGTCCCCAACACCAGTGTGTCAATCGTATGACAGGTCTGTCAATCGATTGACAGAATGGCCTGCGTCACATTGATAGTATGGCCGCTTGTGCGCGGACAAGTGTGGTTTTGCCGCCGATTTGGACGCGGAACCCATCGGGGTCTAGATAGCTGCGCATCGTGAAGGCTGTGTGGCCGTCGCCCACGAATATTTCCGTGACAGATCGGTCGTGAACGACCTTGACTTTGCGGGTCCCCGCCGCGGGGATCGTGATTTCACGCCTATCTCCGTGCGGGTAGTGCGTGGAGGAGCGGTCGACCATCATCGTGTCGTCGGCAAACGCAATGCGAACGTGAGCGCCGTCTGGCTTTCCCAATATGATGTGCCAAGCGTCGTCGCCCGCAACCTCTAGGTCGAGGACGAAACTGCGCTGGTCAGCCAACTCTGCAAAGTCGACCTCCTCACCCTTGACCGCCGTGCCCGACGCAAGCTGTACGCGCGTATCGGGCTCCACGAAACGCTCAAGGCGCGGGGACTGGTAGATTCGCCCATCCCGAAGCGTCAGGTCCCGCGCGGTGGTCAGCATGTGGACCCAGCCATAGTCGCGCAGCGAGGGCTGGTTGTCTTCGGAGGCGTTCCCGACCCACCCCACCAGGAGGGGAGTTGTCGCGTCCTCGTCCGGTCCGAAGGTGAAGACCTGCGGTGCATAGAACTCGAACCCGCTATCCAGCTCAATGAAGTCTGAGGTCGGCGTAAAGTGGCGCCCCTCAAGATGTCCGACCACATACCCGCAGGCAAAGATGTTGCGGAACTGGTGGTCTTCGGCATCGATTCCCTGAGGCGAAAACAGCAGGACGTCAAACTCTTCGCCGGTTGCTTCGTCCGCCAACTGCAGGACGTTGGGGCATTCCCACATATAGCCGAAGTGCTCGTAGCCTTCCCCTTCAACTTCGAGTTCGCCCGACAGCTCCCAGTTCTCTAGGTCGTCGGAGGTGTAAACCAGAATTGCCCCGCTGAGATCTTCCCTCTGTGCGCCCAGGTACATCACGTAGCCATCGCCGGCTGGCACGACGAAGGGGTCGCGGATATGGGCTGTGTATCCGGGGGGAGGTCCTGAGATGAGCGGGTTTGCCGCAAGTTTCTCAAAAGTCTTGAAATCGCGAGTGGTGACTGCACACTGGTATGCCTCCCGAACGCCCTCGTCCGTCTTGACGTTGCCCGTGTAGTGCAGCCACGTGACGTCACCGCGTTGAATAGCTCCGCCGGAGTAGACCCCGCTTCGGTCGAACCAGTCCGTGGGCGTGATGGCCGGGTCGTGTTGAGTCCAGTTGACCAGGTCCGAGGACGTTGCGTGGCCCCAGGCAATCAACTTGCCGGTGGGGAAAAATGGGCCGAACTGGTAGAAGACGTGGTAGACGCCATTGTCGACGATGAGGCCGTTGGGGTCGTTGAGGCGTCCCACCGGGGGAGCCACGTGGAACCGTGGATAGTTGGGGTCGGATGCGGCGTTGGAGTCCGCAATTGCGCGCTTGGTTTGAGCCATAAAGTCTGTGTAGGAGATCACAAGCCACAGTGTGTCAAAGGTTTAGCAGAGAGTCAAGGGGTACTGACACTCCCTGTCACAAGCCCCGGAGCACCGTTACCCTTTTGCTAGGAGGAACCCACTTTGGCACAACAAACCAATGACCTCGACTATGTAGGCGACATCGCAAGGCGACTTGCCCGATCGATGGGCCGTGTCCTTAGCGGTCAATCGGGTCCAATAGAAGCGGCCATCACCACACTGTTTGCAGGTGGACACCTGTTGATCGAGGATGTTCCCGGCGTCGGCAAGACGACGCTGGCCGCCGCGTTGGCAAAGTCCCTGGATGCCGGAATGCGGCGCGTCCAGTTCACCTCCGATATGCTCCCCACCGACGTGACGGGTCTTTCCATTTACGATCCCGGTGACCAGCGGTTCCATTTCCACCCCGGACCGGTGTTTACAAACGTGGTCATCGCGGATGAAATCAACCGTGCCACCCCCAAGACGCAGTCAGCACTTCTTGAGGCGATGGGTGAGGGGTCAGTGACAGTCGACGGTCAGACATATCGCCTACCAGCCCCGTTCACCGTTGCCGCTACGCAGAATCCCCAAGATATGGAGGGAACGTTCGCCCTTCCCGAGGCGCAGAGGGATCGCTTCATGACCCGTGTTTCCCTGGGGTACCCCGATGTACGTTCGGAGATTGCCATGCTGGCAGACCGCGGCGGTCGCGATCCGCTCGACGGCGTCACAGCTGTTGCCACCGTCGATGACGTGGTTGCCGCGCAGCACGCCGTCGCGCGGGTCGCCCTGTCTGATGAGGCAGCCCGCTACCTAGTGCAGATTGTTGGGGGGACGAGGTCGCATTCCGGACTCGTCCTCGGCGGCAGTCCGCGCGCAAGCCTGCACCTAGCGAAGATGGCTCGGGCACGGGCCGCAATCCGCGGACGCGCATTCGTTGCCCCCGACGACATCGCCGTTCTGGCGGGAAGCGTACTCACGCACCGCCTAACAGTTGCGGGTCGTTTCGGGTCCGTGAGTGAGGCCCACAATGCAGCGTCGGCGATTGTGGCCGAGGTCGTGGCAGGGACACCCACGCGATGAGGGCCCCGCTCAACCTCACAGCGCGCGGTTGGGCGTTTCTGATGAGCGCGGCCGCTCTTGGTTGCGGCGCCCATTTTGTGCAGCTGCGTGACACCTGGTATCTGGTGGCATTCCTGGCAGCACTCGTCTTTGTCGGGTTGGGATCAGCCGTGGCACTGCCACTAGTTGCCCGCCCTCGTCTGCACCTGTCAGTTTCGAGTCGTCTTCCCACAGTTGATGAGGACATAGCAGTTGGCATTCACCTGCGTGTGGCGGTTGGTGGGGTGGTCACTGTGACGGCGCATCTCGGAGGCAGCGCCGAGTCCATACCTATCAAGACCCGCCGCGGCAAATCGACAACCGCCACCGTGCGCTGGGTGCCGAGAAACCGCGGCCCAGTCCGCATGGTGGTATCTTCCCTAGAGTTCAGGGAACCACTTGGCATCGCCGTGCGCAGACTGCGCGTTCGTGAGTCAGAGGAACTGTTGGTGCTGCCGGCGGAGTTAGGTGGACTGAAGGAGGTGGCGTGGGGCAGTGGCTCCGAGGACAACCAGGCTAATTTGAATGGTATGGGCGTCCCCGGAGGTGCGGTGCGCGACTACCAGGCAGGTGACCCGCAGCGGCAGGTCCACTGGAAACAGAGTGCACGGCAGGGGTCTCTGCTGGTGAACCTACATGAGGACGATGCCGTTCAGACTGAGAATCTGCACCTTGTCACTGACGCAGCCGCATACGCAAGTAGCGAAGATTTTGAAACTGCCGTGCGGGCCGCCGCGACCATTGGCTGCGAGTGGCTGCGGTGCGGGGTACAGGTGAGACTGACGGTCGGTAGTTCAACTCCCCAATTGTTCACGGAAGAAGAATCCCTCCTCGTGGCGCTCGCCCTCGTACAACCGAGTGGGGACGCCACCCCATCTCTCGACAGGGGGGTCGTTGTGACCGGGGTCCACCCGCCGGACTCTCTTGCCTCACGACCGGGCGGTACTGTCGTCGCTGTTGGCCATGTGACGGTGCCGGCGGGGTGGGAGCTTGTGGTGGTTGAAGGCGGCGCCAGTGACTGAAGCAGAACCTCGGAACGGTACTTCTGCCCTGGTTGTGCTGGCTTCCACCGCGGTGCTTACGGCCCTGTGGTACCTAGTGTTGACGTCCATGACGGCGCTGATGGAGCCTGGGCCATGGTTGCATAGTGCTTTCGCCGTGGCCGCCACGACCACCATTGTTACGGGTCTCCTCAAAACGCTTTCCTGGTACACGGCGGCTGCCCTCGGCGGAGCCATGGCGGGGCTCGGAGTGGTGGTGTACCGCGCAGGCACATGGCTCACCGACCCGGCGTCCCTGTTCGCGATGGCGCGCGTCGACATCATCGAGGGCGTGGCTCCCATGGTGGCCTCGCAGCCACTTGAGGCCCTGCTCCTAGTGTTTACGTTCCTCGCCTCGGTGATTGTGGCTCTGATCTTTGTGGGAGCGCCAGCAATCGCAGGGATTGCAACATCACTTCTTCTTCTGGTGCCGTACGCCGTGACAGGAGTGTCGGTGGGCGGGGAAACCCTGCTGCTGGCGGGTCTCGCCCTCGTGGTGTTGGTGTGGCTCGGGGCGTCGCGACTCAATCTGGCGGGCCTGGTTGGCGCAGCGGCAGCCTTAGGGATCGCCGCCGCAGTGGTAGCCGTTGCACCGATTCCGCGTGACCGCGTCTGGAACGAGTCGCTGATGCTGGGCCCCGTGAGCGGTTCGGGTGTCGACGTCACGATCGCCCTCGCCGAGGATCTGCGGCAACCCAGTCCCACCGTGGCATTCACCTACACAAACACCGCCGGTGGCCCGACGCGCTTCAAGCTGGCGACTCTTGCCGAGTTTTCCTCGACCGGGAGGTGGTATCCCCAAGAGGAGGCGGCCGAAGGCGACCTCGACGTAGAGACGCGCCGGAGCGCGGTGGAGCAGCCGCCCTCGCCCGTCCCAGAGCAACTACAGGCGGTAGTTGAAGTGGAGATCGTGGGGTTAGTGAGCTCCTGGCTGCCCCTGCCTGACTCGTCTTCTCAGCAAGTTACCGGTGGTGGGGGTGGGTTTAACCCGCAGGAGTGGATTTGGCGCGAAGAGTCGAACACCGCGCATTCGGACGTGGCAGTCACCCGCGGTGGCAACCGCTACATGGCGCTAGCGGAACCCGTACAACCGACCGGCGAGGTCGCGCAGGGCGGAGCTGAGCAGTACCTGGAATTGCCCGAGGACGTTCCCCAGGCGATTCGAGCCGCGGCGCAGGAAGTAACGCAGGGAAGTGAAGACCCCCTCCAGGCTGCCTCCGCCCTTGAGGGCTGGTTCCGTTCCGGCGACTTCACCTATGACGAATCAGCCCCTTACTCGCCAGGAACTGACAACCCGTTCTCGGTGATGGAGGCTTTTCTTGAGACCAGGAGTGGCTTCTGCGTCCATTTTGCCTCCACATTTGCAGTTATGGCCCGCAGTGTTGGGATTCCAACGCGGGTTGCAGTCGGATACGTCAGCGGGTCTGAACCCGGTTCGCAGACCTCGGTGCGTAACAACGAGTTGCACGCGTGGCCGGAGATCTACCAGGACGGCTTCGGCTGGGTCGCTTTTGAGCCAACTCCAGGTGGCGCCGGGGTGCGCGCTGAAACGGGCGACGACGTGCCCGTAGAACCTGAGGTCGAAGAAGAAGCACCGGAGACTCCAGACGCGGCCAATCCTCAGCGGGAAGAGATCCCGGAGGAGGACGTCACCGCCGACGATGCGGCCAACCCAGTGGAGAGTTCCGAGGGTGTCGTTGAGGGAGAGAGCCTGGCGGGACTGGTGTGGCTTCTAGTCGCCCTCATTGCCCTGGTAGTACTCACTCCAGCAACAACTCGCTGGATCAAGAGAGTTCATCGGTTGCGGGGTGTGTCCGCCCAAATGGCTTGGGCAGAGTTCGAGGACACGGCGATTGACTTGGGTCTCATGGGCGCACTCCGAGCCCAGACCACCGATGCCCTGGTGGAGGACCTGGGTGAGAGGGGCATTTTGAGCGCCGGGAGCGCGCAGTACCTAGCCGATGCAGCCAATGCTGAACGCTACGGAACGCCTGCGTCCCCTATCCCTAGCTCAGCACTGCAATCCGCCCTCGACGCCTGCGTTGCGGAACTACGCGCCCATGCGTCGCGCTCACAACGCTTCCTTGCGGTTTTTTGGCCGAGGTCGCTGTGGGACAGGCCTACCCCAACTCGCCGATCTTGAAGCCTGCCAGTTCACGCTGTGCTTCGGCGTTGCTGCCGTGCTGGCGCTGGAATGCTGCGGTGGCGTCGGTGCCGCACAGCGCTTCGATTTCTCGAGATCCGCCGGGGTGTTCTGAAATCCACTCGGTGAGGTCGTAAACGGATCCGTCGACGGAGGCCCAGCACGAAGTGGCGTCTGAGTTCTGCGCAACCTGCGCTGCGGTGAACGTCGTAGCCGGGGAAGCGGACTGCGACTCGGCTGCCTGCTCGTCCTCGACGGTTCCTTTCTCGTCCTCGACGGCTGTGCTCTCTGATTGCGAAGTTGTGCCGCCCCACGCTGCTTCCGCCCCGCTGTGTCCGGTCAGCACGGTGAAGATTAGGGTTGCCACAACCAGGACCACGGTGACGATTGAGGACGCCCAGACGATGCGGGACTCCTGCTCATTGTCGCGCTCTTGATGTTGCAGAAGCCACCAGACGATCGCGGAGACACTGAGCGCAGCGGCTGTCCACACCAGAATCGTTCCCAGGGTTGCGTGGCGGGCAGGTAGGCCAATGGTTTCTGCGAAGGCATTTCCGGTCAGGACTGCTGCGACAGCACCAAGGGTGCCGACGACCAATCCCGCCACGGCCAGCCACGCGTAGTGGGGGCGCCACTTGCGAACGAAGATCAGTAGCACAAGGGCAATGGCAGACAGTGGAATCAGAACAACGGGCGCGTGAACGACCAGGGGGTGTAGTGGCAGTCCGCCCATGATTTATGTGCCTTTCCGACGGGGTTGAATGGTTTGAAGCTACGCGGTACGCCGCGACTCGTCAACAGATTCTCACCGCGGGCGCCCCTTTGGGCGAATACCGCAAAATCCAGGTAAAGGTCAGGCACGCCGTGATTCGCGTAGCGTGGGGGCATGGAGATTAAAGCTGAAGTAGGGGATTTCCTGCGTTCCCGCCGAAGTGATTGAATAAATCCTGTTGCACTGACCCCTAGAACCCGCCGACTTTGTGGCGGCAAACTCCCTTGGACGTGCTCTCTATGCGCCTCTGCTTGGTGACCCTGACAGCAAGCAGAACACTGCACGGTTCACTTTCCTCAACCCTGCATCCAGAGACTTTTTCCCAGACTGGGAAGAGAACGCCGATGCAATAGCCGCCACGCTTCGAACCTATGTGGGGCAGAACCCCGACGACGAGGCACTGGCAGCCCTGATTGCGGAGCTCGTTGAACGAAGTGAAGATTTCAGAGTTCGATGGGAAGAACACAATGTGAGGCATCACCGAGCGGGCCTGAAACGGGTGAATCATCCAGAGGTAGGGGAGATGGAGTTCTCTTACCAGGTCATGAACCTCCCCGCTAACCCAGAGATCGAGGCAGCTGTTGGCATGCACCGCTGATGGGTGGACTAGCAGTTCCTGGGCCGGACCCGTATAGCGTTCAGAGCATAATCCGGATCCAGACGTGAACTCCATACTCGTCATTGGCGCTTCCGGCAGCATCGGACGACTTGTGGTTGATGAGCTGGTTCAAAGAGGGGCAGCCGTTAGGGTCATGGTCCGCGCGGGGTCCAGTGCTGGATTCCCTCAGAGCACCGACATCACTGATCCCACCGCGGTAAAGGACGTTCTCGACCCAGACACTCAGCCGCTTACTGACGAACCTGCACGGGTCTTAGCTGGTGCGTCGGCAAGCTTAGAGCCAACGCTATGCGGTCCTTTGTGGGGGCATCAATCGGCGAACGATCCTTTGAACCGGGTCTGACAGGAGCATGACGAATAGCGAGTAGTAGCCAACGACAGGGAAAACCACTGCTAACACAAGTGCGACTGTAAAAAGCAAGACCAGAGAGATGTCAATCGCGGCACCATTAGTGACTTCCTGGTCCCCGCCGGTACGCAGGTTCGGATGATTGCGGACGTAGAGCCGCACTGCCAGTGACATGAGAGAAGTCAGGATCAAACTTCCGATGTAGAGGACTCTCGCGAGAATGTCGTCATCTGCCATTCGCCCCGTAATCGCGGTTGCTATTGGGAGCCAAACTATGGTTAGTACCCAGCCTGCGAGCAGCCACAGGAGTGGTTCGGTGACCCTTTCTACAACCGAGAACAGCCGCAGATTGATCATCCAAAACATCATGATCAGCACGAAACTGATCAGAAAGCTGGTGATTTGCCCACGCTGGCCCACGAGCCATGTGAGCGTGTCGTCGCCGCTGCGTGCTGCGTCTCCCAAACTGTCCATGAGCGGCAGGATCAGCAAGGTAAGTGCGATGGCGACAACCGCATCAATGAAGGCTTTTGGACGCTCGATGCCATAGCCCATCTTGGCTTCGGCCATCGATTCTGGTGTCATGTCCAGAGTCTACTGCCGTCGACTTTCCCCGGGTTGGACACCGGGTGGTCATCCTTCACGGACCGCATGGGCTAGTGGACAATTGACTGTGTGTACTGTGCCCGCGCGATAGACCGGAGGAAGCCATGCAGCGGATCGTTCCCAACCTGTGGTTCACGGCAAATGCTGAAGAAGCGGTTGGCTTCTACAGGCGGACTTTCCCTGACTTCAAGGTCCTTGCGACCGAATACTATCCAACCGAGGGGCTCCTAGACTTCCAGGTTCCTTTCGCAGGCCAGATTCTAACGATTGAGTTTGAGATTGCCGGTTTTCGTTTCATCGCTATCAACGCCGGCGAGGAGTTCCGCCCTAACCCAACAGTGTCATTTTTCGTGCGCTTTGAACCCGGCGAGGCACACCAGTTGCGCAACTTGCACGCCAGCTTGGTCGAGGGCGGGAGGGAACTTATGCCACTCGACAGTTACCGATTCAGTCCACAGTATGCGTGGGTTGAGGATAAGTTTGGGGTGTCGTGGCAGTTGATCACGTCGGACCAGGAACGTCCTCGGATCATGCCCAACATACTCTTCTGCGGACCCCAGCAGGGGCGTGCTGACGAAGCGGTCAACTTCTATACCTCACTGTTCCGCGGCAAGAGGGCACTGACTGAGCCCTACCCGGATGACGCCGGCAGCCTAGCGGGTCAGCTCATGTATGCGGAGTTCGTCTTGTTGTATCAGTGGTTCATTGCCATGGATGGAGACGACCCGCAATGGTCGTTTTCACCAGGGGTCTCACTTATGGTGGAGTGCACGGATCAGGCAGAGATTGACTACTACTGGGAAGGCTTGAGCAAGGTCCCCGAAGCCGAGGCTTGCGGGTGGTGTGTAGATCAGTTCGGGTTGAGTTGGCAGATCGTGCCCGAGCGGATTGATGACATGATGGCTGCCGCTGGCGCGTACCAGCGTCTCTTGGAGATGAAGAAGATTGACATCAATGAGCTTCTCGGGCGGTGACTTGGTCGCGGATTAGTCGTTCGGTCTCCTCGCGATAGGCTGGTTCGGGAGGAATGTTGTCGATCATTGTTATTGCCGTAGCTGTTCTAGTGGGTTGTTTTGCTCAGGCTGCCGCTGGTACGGGCCTGGGACTCATTGCTGGCGGCACCTTGGTTTCTGTGCTTGGCCGGGAGCCATCAATCATGCTGCTGACGTTGATCTCTGTACCCATGATGTTGGCGGTAGGGTGGCAGAACCGCGCGGGTATCCACTGGTCGAAGGCGTTGATCATGGGTGGAACGGCACTGGTGTTGTCTCCTCCGCTGGCGATAGGGCTGCGTGCTTTGAATCAGTCGGTGCTAATGATTGTGTGTGGGGTTCTCATTTTGGTGTCCGTTGCATTGCTCTACTTCGGCTTCTCATCGACGAAGCTGGTCGGGAAGAGGGGAGCTGTGCTTGCGGGCTCACTGACTTCTCTGTTGAACATGCTTTCTGGCACCGGCGGGCCTCCGGCGGCGATCTATGCGGTTAATTCGGGGTGGGATGCGACGACGACGCGGGGGACACTGCAGGTTGTCTTCTTCATGGTGGGTGTCGGCACGGTCGCGTCGCTGGGTGTCTCGCACTGGGAGCCGGAAGTGGTGATTGCGGCGGCTGGAGCGGCGCTGATGGGCACGGTGGCGGGAATGCTATCAGCGAAGCGGGTTCCGGCAGAGTACGCGCGCCTGGCTATCTTGGCGCTCGCGACGCTCGGCGGGTTCACGGTCCTGGGCTCGGGGATAGGACAGCTCGCGGCCTGACGAGCCGGCGCCGCTGGTGGACGACGAGGCGGCGTCACTGGTGGACGACGAGGCGGTGCGGCTGGAGGATTAGGACGCTGCGCTGAAGTCTGCGAGTCCTCCAGCCTCCCGTTCGGATGAATCAGCAGTGCACGCCCCGCTGGTTTGGCGGGCGTGGTTTGGCGGGCGTGGTTAGGCGGCGTGGTTCCACAGTGTTGGTGGCGCGTCGTGTTTATTGGGCGGCTCTCCAGGTTGGCCTAGTGGCGCGCCTTGTTGACCTGGCTCCCTACCGTGTTGGTCTGGTGGCGGGCTGGTTTGGTTGCGTGGCGGGTCGGTCTTGCTCGGTGGAGGGTTGGGCTCTTGAGCCGGTTCTCCGGTTTGGCGTGGCGGCTCACTGTGTTGGTTTGGTGGCTTGTTTTCGGGGGTTTGGACGCGTGTGGTTGGTTGCCATTTTTGTGTGGGGTCTTTCCAGTGGGGTGGTTTGATTTGGGGTGTCCCGTTTTTCATTTGGATGTTCCAGGGGCCGTGTTCGATGTGGCGGTGGTGTCCGTGGCAGAGGAGGACGCCGTTGTCGGTGTGGGTTTTGCCGCCTTGGGCGTGGGGGGTGACGTGGTGGACTTCGCACCATTGGGCGGGGGTGTCGCAGCCGGGGATGATGCAGCCGCCGTCGCGGGCGAGGATGACGCGTTTTTGGTGGTTGGTGAAGACTCTTTGGGTGTTGCCTAGTTCGGTGATTTTGCCTTGGGGGTCGGTGGCGTAGAACTGGATGGCTCCGGTGCAGGCGGCGTGTTCGATGGCGAGGTTGGAGATGGTGAGGGGGCCTTGGTTGGTGTGGATGAGGCCGGGGCGCCGGTTTTGTAGGGCTTGGCGACTGGTTTGCATCATGACTACGGTGCCTGATCCGCCCAGGAGGGGTGTGCCGGGTTGACCGGTTTTGATGAGGTTGGTGGTGTGGGTGGCGGCGCTGGAGGCAACTGTGATGATGGAGGCGAAAGCGTCGTGGCGTTTTTGTGCGGGGCTGCGCTGGTCCCAAACCCCACCAGCATTGTCACTACTGTTGCTGGCCGGGTCGCCACTGTTGTTGGAGTGGGTGCGGGCCGGGCCGCTGCTGCTGTTGTGGGCCTGGTCGCCACTGCTATGGGCGTTGTCGCTGCTGTTGGCCTGGTTGGTGGGGTCCCAGTGGTGGCGTGTTCTGGGGGAGGTGATGGTGTTGAGCATGGTTTCTAGGTGGGCGGCGATTTCTGGGGTGAGGTTGGCGCGTAGGGGGATGAGTCCGTGTGCTTCTTGGCCGATGGTGAGGAAGCGTTTACTGGTGGTGTGGTAGTCGGCTTCAACTATTTGGCGGGGGTCCCAGAGGTCGGCTGCTTGGCTGCAGGCGCGACGTATTTCATCTAGGTGAGCGCCACTAAAACCCACACTGGCAGGACCCAAACCGATGCCGGTGCCAGTGCCAGTGCCAGTGCCAGTGACGGTGTCAGTGTCAGTGCCGGTGGTTGTAGCGGTGTTTCTGGTAGGGAGATTGTTGTTGTGGAGGTGTTGGGCAACATCGTGGTAGTTGCGGTTGTCACCTGGTAGGCCGAGGGCGGTTCCAACTAGTTGACCTTCCATGTCACAGGTGTGGGTGCCACCGCGTTTGTCATGTTGGGTCAGAGTGTCAACAATGCGGAGGGCGCCTGCTTCACTAAGACCCCCACTTTCAAGGGCTAAAGCCACTAACTCAAATGTTGCACCACGCCCCAAAACACGGCCGCTGTCGGGGTCACTGCCAACCTCAGGGCCACTGCCACTGCCAGCAGCGTTGGTATCGGTATCGGTGAGGTTGTCGCAGCTGTCGGTGTTGGTACCAGGGTTAGTGGAGGGGTGGGTTTGCGGCAGGGTTGCTTCGGCAAGGCGGAGGCGGGCGCGCGCCTCAGTAATGCTGCAACCGGTTAGGTCGCGTACCAGTGCAGCGCCCCCGGTGAATCCGGCCATGGCCCCACCATTGAGGGCCCCACTCTTCAAACGTTGATCCAGCACTCCCGCACACCCGGTACCAATGGCTTGCAGGCGTTTGACCAACACAGCAGTAATCTGGGCTAACTCTAAGACCTGCGAGTTGGGTGCCCCCATGATGTCAGTGATCGCCGGTAAACCGGCTCCCACCGCGGCCAAATCAGTAATGACCCCAACCAAGCCCGCGGGAATGTCCGCTGCTGGTCCGGCCGAGAAGCTGGCCGCCGGGACCGCCCTACCCTCAACAATGCCCTCTATAAGACTGGTCAAGATCATCACCTCCTCACAAGTAGGACCGAACAAGTAGAACACCTGTTCGATAAACCAACCCTACGAGCCACCTCCGACATCAACCCCCCAAAACCACCACCCCCACACCAAACAGTGACTCACCTCACAAAAACGGGGGCGTGGGGGAGTCACGGAATCAGCGGAACAAAACTGTAAAAGCCGTGATTACTGGAGGTTATCCGACCTTCAGGATCCTTGCGGACGGCCACCATCACGGATGCGACGGGAACAACCAACACGCCTCCAGGCCCCAACTGGTCGACCAGTTCCCGTGGCAGGTCCCGCGCCATCGCAGAGACCAGAATGCGATCAAACGGGCCCTGATCCGGAAGGCCGAGGACGCCCTCGACGGCTTGGTGCATTTCAACCTGAGGCCACGGTGCGAGCGCTTCTCCGGAACGCTCGACCAGCTGCGGGATTCTCTCCACCGCATAAACCTCTCCCGATTCCCCGACCAGCTCGGCCAGCAGGGCACTTGTCCAACCCGATCCGGAACCGACATCGAGGACGCGCGCACCGCGGGGCACATCCAGCAGTTCAAGCATGTTGAGCACGGTGGTCGGTTGAGAGTTGGTGACGCCGTAGCCAATGGGTAGGGGGACGTCGGCATCGGCATGGGCGCGCTGACCAGCAGGAAGAAATAGTTCGCGAGGCGCCCCAACTAGTGCGAAAGAGAGTGCATCGTCCATCATCCCTCCATTCTGCAGCGCTGGGAATTACCCCGACTCTACCGCTGGGAGTTGGACACCTGCCACAACCGGCTATATTGCTCCCCGTAAGCATGTTCGGGATTGGACCGTACACACATTCAGAGGATTCGAGGACAGAAATGGCTCCCAAACCAGAGAACTACCATTTGATCTGCGGCGGAACCTCGTTGATTGCCCATGTTCCTCGCTTCGGGTTGCCTCGGGTTCTCTACTGGGGTCCGGCCGTGGGGGAGCTTTCTGAGGTCCAGCTGGAGAGTTTTGCCGCGGCGCAGGTTCCCTACACCTACGGCTCAACTGCAGACACAGCTCCGGCACTATCTTTGTGTCCGCAACAAAGTGAGGGCTGGTCTGGTACGCCAGGTTTGGTGGGCTCCCGCGGTGGGATCGCCCTCTTCCCCCTCTTTGAAACCCTGTCCGCCACGACAGACGACCTCGACAACGGAAGTCGCGCAATCACCTTTGATTCCGTCGACGCAGAGTCGAACGTCCGACTGGTGACAATGTTGGAACTCACCCCTTCCGGGCTTCTTCGCACCCGCGCAGAGCTCACCAACATCGGCGAGGACGGCTACGCACTTGACTCGCTACTTCTGGCTCTTCCAACCCCGAGCGCGGAGACCCAGGTGATCGACCAGACGGGCCACCACCTGCGGGAGCGAGACATCCAAACCCACGACTTCACCATTGGGACGCACGCCCAAGCTCTCCACATGAACCGCGGTCACGCGGCCTCTTCCATTCATGGAACCTGCGCGAACGGCGCGGGTTGGCGCAGCGGGTCCGTCCACTACATTCACGTCGCTTGGTCGGGGAATACCCGCAGCCTGGCTGAGAAGGACACCCTTGGTTTCCAGACTCTGATGGGAGGCCAACTCCTGCTCCCAGGTGAGGTGGGCCTCAACGCCGGGCAAACCTACACGTCACCGTGGATCTACGCGACTTGGGGGGAGGGGTTGGACGAGGCCGCTGGGCGCATCCATGACTACCTGCGCGCACGCCCGAACCATCCCGCCGCCCCACGTCCGGTAACCTTCAACGCCTGGGAGGCGATCTACTTCGATCATTCGCTTCCCCGCCTGCTTGAGTTGGCGGATGCCGCGGCACAGATTGGTGCTGAGCGTTTCGTCCTCGACGACGGATGGTTTGGAAGCCGCCGTGACGACACCGCAGGACTGGGGGACTGGGTGATTTCCGAGGACGTCTGGCCGGACGGACTCACCCCACTAGCGGACGCGGTCCATAAGAACGGGATGCAGTTTGGCCTGTGGTTTGAGCCGGAAATGATCAACCCTGACTCTGATGCGGCCCGCGCCCACCCGGAATGGATCCTCAAACCAGCGACCCACATGCCCATAGAGGCACGCCAACAACAGGTCATTGACCTAACAAACCCGGAAGCGTTTGAGCATGTGCGTGGCCAGATGTTGGCCGTCTTGGACCAGACGCCGATCGACTACATTAAGTGGGATTTCAACCGCGACATGCACGAAGCGGTTTCCCAGCGTTCCGGTCGCCCGGTCTACAACGACCAGGTCAAAGCAACGTATGCACTGATGGAAGCACTCCTCGAAGCACACCCTGAACTTGAGATTGAGTCATGTGCGGGCGGCGGCGGCCGCATCGACCTCGAGATGATGAACCGAGCCGTGCGGATCTGGGCCTCGGACTGTATCGACCCCCTAGAGCGCGTCCTGATTGAGGCCGGTACGGCCCTGCTACTTCCCCCGGAGCTGGTCGGCTCCCATGTTGCCTCCCAGGTCTCTCACACCACCGGGCGCAACCTCAACCTGACGTTGCGGGCTGCGACCGCCATGTTCTCTCACATGGGAATTGAATGGGACCTAACTCAGGCCAGCGACGATGACCGCGCTGAACTTGCTGCCTGGGTGACCTTTCACAAGAAGATCCGCCCCCTTCTGCACACGGGACGCGTGGTTCACGCCGACCACCCGGACGACGGCTACTGGGTCCACGGTGTCGTAGCGCCCGACCGTAGTGAAGCGGTGTACTCGATCACCCGTGTGGCGACCTCGGCTCAACGCCCAACTCCGCCACTGTGCCTGCCTGGCCTTGACGCAACCGCCAGTTACACGGTCTCCGAGCTTCTTCCCGAGGGCGCCGAGGCGACCGTTGCTGGTTACGGAGGGGCGCAGGTGCCCTGGTGGGGAGGTGATTTGCACCTGACTGGAAGCGCCTTGGGGCTGGGTGGTATCCGCTTCCCGGACCTGAACCCGGAACAGGTGATTCTGCTTAGGATCGTTGCAACGCCCAGTGAGGGAGCTCAGTCGAAGGAGTTGAGTAGCTGATGCGGACTTCTGTTGCCGAAACGCTCACGGAAGCGTATGGAATAGCTGCGGATCCAGGTGCTCTTTTCGAGGAGTACCTGGATTTCGCGCGGGACCCTGCGAACACGTACCGCGGCACAGCCTCCGGCGAACACTTCACGGCCAGCGGCTTCGTCTTCAATCTGACCCGGGAAAAGGTCCTGTTGTGTTTCCATAAGAAGGGACAGTTCTGGGTGCAGTTTGGTGGGCATATTGAGCCCGAGGATGACTCTCTACTGGAGGCAGCAACCCGTGAGGTGAAGGAAGAGAGTGGACTTGCGAACCTGCGACCACTGCTTCCATACCCGGCGGAACTTAACCGGCACGAACTATCAGATGCTTTTGGGAAGTGTCGCGCGCACTGGGACGTAGGTTTCGCTTTCGAGGCGACCGAGGGCGAGGACGTGCTGGTCAGCGATGAGAGCGAGGACGTGCGCTGGTGGCCCATCCGCGCTCTGCCAGCGAACGCGGCTCCTTTGCTCGGTCAGCGAATCACAGCGGGCCTGGCTGCCGTTGACTCTCTAATGACCAGGGATACAGGAATCAGTTCCGGCTCCAATGTGACGGGACGTGTTCCCCGTATCTGAGCCAGAAGCTGATCGACCGCCCGCTTCGTGAAGAGGTGGAAGTTCTGGTCAACGGTGGTCAAGGGTGGGGTGGAGAACTTTGCGAGGGCGGTGCCGTCGAATCCTGCGACAGAGATGTCCTCGGGAACGCGTACACCATGCTCCTCAAAGTAGCGCAGCAGGCCGAAGGCCATTTCATCATTCGCGCAGAAGACAGCGGTCACATCGGGATCCTTGGCGATTTCTGCACCCGCGGAGTATCCCGACTGGATACTCCAGTCACCACGCCAAACCACTCCCTCTGGTTGGTTGGCATCCTTGAGTTCTTGTTGGAAGGCCTTTTCTCGCATTACTGACGGATATGAGTCAGCGGGACCGGCCAGATGGCCGATCGTGGTGTGACCCAGCTCGAGCAGGTGCTCCATGACATCCTTGACGCCCTGCCGTTCGTCGGCATTAACACTGGGGTACTGGTCCGACATCTTTGTGTCACATGCTGTGACTGGAAGCCGTGGCGGCAATGCCACTGGGCCTGTGGAAACGTGACCGATGCGGACGATGATGAGACCGTCAATGGGGAGATCAGCAAGGCGGTCTGCGGCCCGTTGGAGTTCGGCGGGGTCGGAGTGGCTGATTTGAACCAGTGTCACGGTGTACCCGCGCTTCTCGGCCTCGTTGACTATCCCGGATGTCATGAGAGATTCTCCGGTGCGCTCCACCTGTTGCGTCACAACCCCGATTGCCTTGTATTCACCACCTCTAAGCGAGCGTGCCGCGGGATTTGGGGTGTAATCGAGCTGCTCCATTGCCTCGCGCACACGCGCTTCTGTATCGCGTGCGACTTGGGATGACCCGGTGGAGACACGGGATGCGGTTTGCGGAGAAACGCCCGCAAGGCGAGCCACATCACCCAGGGAGGCAGGCTTCTGTTTGGAGCCGGACTTTCTTGAGGCACGCACGACCCGGACCCCTCCAAATCTCACCAGCGGCTGATTACGTTACCAGACTGTTATCAGTTCGAACTGAACCTAATGTTATTCTTACCACGTTGTTGGTAACGTTACCAATGACAGTGGTGTCAACCAATGGTGCATACGCCATCCGAACATTTCGGACGGTTCTCAAGGAAGATATGGGTCGCGGCAAGATTGTCGTGCGGATTTCCTTGGCCGTCCGTTAGGCGCCTGGCCACTCAACAAAGGAGTTCGAGAGTATGAAATCGATTCGCAAGAAGTCTCTGCTTGCCGCAGCGGCTGTCCTTCCGCTCAGTCTTGGTTTAGCCGCGTGCGGTGGAGGAGATGGGGGAGGGTCCGAGTCTGGCGACGCGTCCGGTGACGGCGGCAACGAACTCACCGTTTGGGCGTGGGACCCAGCATTCAACATCCGTGCAATGCAGGAAGCTGAGAAGATCTACCAGCAGGACCATCCTGATTTCAAGCTCAACATCGTTGAAACGCCGTGGGATGACCTTCAGACCAAGCTAACAACTTTGGCCATGTCAGACACTCTTGAAGAGCTGCCTGACATCTTCCTGATCCAGAACAATGCCACACAGAAGAACGTCATCAACTATCCGGAAATCTTCGGTTCCATGACTGGTGGCCCAGTTGACTTCGCGGAGTTCCCCAAGGCCGTTGTCGACTACTCCGTGATTGATGGAGAGAACTACGCTGTCCCATTTGACTCGGGCACCGCAATCACCGCGCTTCGAACCGATGTTCTTGCGGAGGCCGGCCTAACCATTGATGACTTCACTGACATCACGTGGGATGAGTTCATTGAGAAGGGCGAGGCCGTTCTGGCAGCTACGG
This sequence comes from Schaalia sp. JY-X159, assembly GCF_014525425.1. Taxonomy (NCBI): domain Bacteria; kingdom Bacillati; phylum Actinomycetota; class Actinomycetes; order Actinomycetales; family Actinomycetaceae; genus Schaalia; species Schaalia sp. JY-X159. The sequence continues at coordinate 235,300 of NZ_JACEXI010000001.1, forward strand.
GCAAGCCTCTCCTTTCCGGTGTGCGGGCTGAAGCTGACACCATCATGATGATGCTGCAGTCCTCGGGCGCCTCGCTGTTCGATGCTGAGGGAAACCCGACCATCAACTCCCCTGAAGTGAAGGTCGTCCTGGAGCAGTACGCGAAGCTCATCGAGAGCGGCGTGATGATTGAAAAGAACTCGTGGGATGAATACATCGGTTCATTCGTCAATGATGAGGTTGCTGGCACGGTAAATGGCATTTGGATTGTTGGCTCGATCCAAACCGCTGAAGATCAGTCCGGTAAGTGGGCAATCACCAACGTTCCGAAGCTCGACGGGGTAGCTGGTGCGACTAACTACACCGCCAACGGTGGGTCATCATGGGCAATTTCGTCCTCGGGTAACCAGGAACTAGCAATGGACTTCCTGGCGGCTACGTTTGCTGGCTCAACAGAGTTGTTCGACACGATCCTCCCCGAGACGGGCGCAGTGACGAACTGGATCCCTGCGGGATCATCGCCTGTCTACCAGGAGCCACAGCCGTTCTTCAGCGACCAGCCCATCTTCGAGATGGTTGTTGGATTTGGTGAGAAGGTGCCAAGCAACAACACCGGCGCCTACTACTACGAAGGTCGCAACGCTATCGGTGTTGCTTCGACAGAATACCTAGGCGGAGCAGACCTCGACACCGCGCTTGCAAACGCGCAGCAGCAGGTTGAGTTCGCAATGCAGTAGTGCACTCTCGATGGGCTGGGGAGTGAACCTCCCCAGCCCATCAACTTCACCGGCTTCGCTGGTGTTATCTAAAAGATTGGCGGTAGAAGACCGCCACAACCTGACACGAAAGCTGGACTCGTGCAAGCAGTTGAAACCGGAGCGAAACGCTCCCTCTTTTCTCGGAAGGGGACAGGTAATCCCGAACTGGAACGGGAGAGCCGGATGATGTCACCCCCAACCCGTAGAAATCTCACCGGCTGGGCCTTCTTGATCCCCGCCGCCACGCTCATAGCAATCATGAGCTTCTACCCCATGTTCCAGGCCTTCATCCTGTCGTTGCAGACAGGCAAGGGCTCTCGAATGACCTGGGGGGAGCCGCTGTGGGCAAACTATGCGCGTCTCTTTCAAGACCCCATCTTCAAACTGACGCTTTTCAACACCTTCATCTACCTGATCATTCAGGTTCCGATCATGCTGGTCCTAGCGATGGTGCTGGCGAACCTGCTCAACAATCCGAACCTGAAGTTCAAGGGCTTCTTCCGAACCGCGATCTTCCTACCGGCTGCCGTATCGCTGGTTTCATACTCACTGGTGTTCCGAACCCTGTTCGCAACGGACGGCACGATCAACAACATTTTGAAGTCGATCGGGTTGATAAGTTCCAACATTGACTGGTTGGGTCAGCCGGGAACTGCACGCGCTGTCATCATCATTGGTCTGCTGTGGCGCTGGACCGGCTACAACATGATCTTCTATTTGGCTGCCCTGCAGAACGTGGATCCGGCAACACTTGAGGCTGCTCGCCTTGACGGCGCAGGGCCTATCAAGACGTTCTGGTACGTGACCGTGCCGCAGCTCAAACCCATGATTGTTCTTACGGCAATCATGTCTACGAACGGAACACTGCAGCTGTTCGATGAACCGTTCAACCTGACAAAGGGTGGGCCCGCAAACACGACCATGTCGATGTCGCAGTACCTGTACAACACGGCATTCAACCTGAACGACAACTTTGGCTATGCCTCAGCGATCTCATACGCGATTCTGATTTTGGTCGCGATTCTTGCGTTTATCCAGATGAGGATTGGTGACAAGCGTGACTAACAAGACACTCCGGAAGGCTCCGGGCTACATTTTCCTGGTCATCTTCTCTCTGTTCTCTCTGTTCCCCCTGTATTTCATGTTGGTTTCCGCAACGAACACCTCAAGGGATGTTCTGGCTGCCCGCATGCTGCCAGGCGGAGCGTTCATGGAGAACTGGACCAACTTGACTGCGAATCATGGATTGTGGCCAGCGGTCATGCACTCCACGATTAACGCGGTGATCACAACCGTCCTCGCCCTCATCATCTGTTCTATCGCTGGTTACGGGTTTGAGATCTACCATTCACGCGGAAAAGACAACCTGATGAAGGTTCTGCTCCTCGCGATGATGATCCCGTTCGCTGCGACGATGATTCCCCTGTTCACCCTGTTTGCCGACTTTGGGATGCTGAAGGGATTCTGGGGTTCGACGATGGCGGTTGTTCTGCCGACGGTCGCGACGCCGTTCCTGATTCTGCTGTTCAGGCAGGCCTCACGCAGTTTCCCCCATGAAACCCTGGAGGCAGCGCGCATTGATGGTCTGGGTGAGATCGCTATTTTCACGCGCATCTACATGCCAATGATGAAGCCAACCTTCTCTGCTGCCACGGTTATTACCTTCATGGCTGCGTGGAATAGCTTTATGTGGCCGAAGGTGATCCTACCTGCAAGATTCCAAACCCTGCCGATGTTGACCTCAGGTCTCACAGCGGGCTACGTAACCGACTATGGTGTTCTGATGCTTTCAGTCCTGATTGCATCCCTTCCGACAATGGTTATCTTCCTAGTACTTCAGAAAAGCTTCTCAAACGGAATTATTGGAGCCGTCAAATGACCTTCGACCTCACGCTACTTTCGGATCCGCAGGTAGTCGCAATCAACCGCTTAGATCCTCATTCGGACCATCGGTGGTTTGCATCCCTCCAAGAGCAGCGTGGGGGGCGAAGCAGTTACGAGCAAAGCTTGGATGGAACCTGGAAGTTCCACTACTCTCGCAACCCCTTCGGCGTTCCGCAGGGGTTTGAGAAACTCGATTACGACACCTCAACCTGGGATGACATTCGCGTTCCTGCTCACATTCAGATGGAGGGCTACGACCGCAATCAGTACGTCAACACGCAATACCCGTGGGATGGCCAGGAAGAGCTAGAGGTCCCTGAAGTTCCCATGCGGTTCAACCCCACGGCGTGCTACGTGAAGAACTTTTCTTTGGATCGCACCCCTGAGCCCGGTGAACGTGTCACCATCACCTTCAACGGCGCTGAGAGTGCGATTGCCCTGTGGCTCAACGGCACATTTGTTGGCTACGCAGAGGACAGCTTCACGCCCTCGGAGTTTGACATCACGGAACTTTTGGTCGAGGGCGAGAACAAATTGGCCGCCGAAGTATTCAAGTGGTGTTCGGCCTCGTGGTTGGAAGACCAGGATTTCTTCCGCTTCTCCGGTATCTTCCGCGACGTTATTTTGCGGACTTACCCGGCTACCCACGTGCGGGACATTCACGTCGGCGTCGACGTTGCTGACGACCTCGCTTCCGCAGATATCAAGATTGATGCGGATGTCGAGGGCGAAGGAAGCGTCGTTGTCTGGTTGGGTGGGCAGGCCCTGGATGTGGACGAGGACGGGAAGTTTGTCGTTACCCTGACCGACCCCCACCTGTGGTCCGCCGAAGACCCCTACCTCTACGAAGCTCAGGTAGAGGTGTCCAACGACGAGGGGGTCGTCCTCGAGTACATTCCCCTGAAGATTGGTGTTCGTCGGTTTGGAATCGAAGACGGACTGATGAAGATAAACGGCGAACGCATCGTCTTCTTCGGCGTTAACCGTCACGAGTTCGGGTTGCAGGGCCGCGTCATGACGCGTGAGGAAACTGAGGCCGATATGGTCGCCCTCAAGCAGGCCGGTTTGAATGCGATTCGTACCAGCCACTACCCGAACAACTCGTTCTTCTACGAGTTGGCTGATCAGTACGGCTTCTACGTTATTGATGAGATGAACCTCGAGAGTCACGGACTGTGGGACAAGGTTCGGTTCGGGGAACTTCCAGTCGAGACAGCCACACCGGGGGATAACCCGATTTGGCTGCCGTCCCTGTTTGACCGTGCCGCCAACATGTATGAGCGCGACAAGAACCACCCCAGCATCGTGATCTGGTCGTGCGGCAATGAGTCATTTGGTGGCACCGACATCTTGGCGGTGTCGAACTACTTCCGCGACGTTGACAGCCGTCCGGTGCATTACGAGGGCGTCCACTGGGATCCGCGTTACCCGGAGACCACGGACATGTACTCGCAGATGTACACGCCCGCCGAAGATGTTGAAGAGTTCTTGAAGGAGCACCGCGACAAGCCATTCATCCTTTGCGAGTACGCGCATGCCATGGGCAACTCCTTTGGTGCAGTGGATCGATACATGGATTTGGCTGACCGCTACCCGCTGTACCAGGGCGGGTTCATCTGGGACTTTGCGGATCAGGCGATCCTCATGACTGACCGCTACGGTAAGCAGTACTTTGGATACGGCGGGGACAGCAATGAGGCTCCGTACGACAACGAGTTCTGCGGTAACGGCATCTTCTTCGCCGACCATTCACCAACCCCCAGGATGCAGGAGGTCAAGTACCTGCACCAGGGGATCCGTGGCACGGTGACGCCCTCAGAAATCACCATCACGAACCGCTACAACTTCACGAACACCGACGCATTCGGCTGTGTTGTCACCGTGTCGCGTGAGGGTGAAGTGGTTGAAGAGGCGGGCCTGGAAACCAGTGTCGCTCCCGGAGAGACGAAGGTTTACGAAGTCCCCGTGACAATCCCCAACGAACCGGGTGAGTACACGGTGGACGTGTCCTTCCGACTCCGTAGCGATGAGCCGTGGGCTCCCGCAGGCTTCGAGGTCGCCGCCGAACAGGGTGTCGTCGAGGTCGAGGGCGCACCTGAGCCCGTCTGTCCTCCGGCTCCGACCGTTGTGGAAGGAATCCACAACTACGGGGTTTACGGTGAGAACTTCTCTGTGTCGTTCTCAAGGTTGTACGGCGGAATCCAGTCCTACCGTTATGGCCTGACGGGCGATGGCGGACGTGACCTGTTGAAGACGGTTCCGGTGCCGAACTTCTGGCATGCTCCGACCTCGAACGAAAGAGGATGGGGCGCACCTGCCGAGGATGGACAGTGGTTGCTTGCCTCGCGTTACGCGAAGTCCACATGGACGGAAGATAATCCGACCCTGGAAGAGCGTGACGATATGGCCGTGGTGACATACAAGTACGCGCTGCCAACAATCCCAGCCAGCGAGTGCGTTGTGGAGTACGCGGTGGACGGGGTCGGTCACATTGATGTCACGATGACCCTGAAGCCGGGGGAGGGACTCGGTGACCTACCCGAGTTCGGGATGCTCTTCACTGCGGACGCGGATCTTTCCGAACTGAAGTGGTATGGCGAGGGTCCGGATGAAAGCTACTCGGATAGGCGCGGCGGCGCACGTCTTGGGGTGTACGAACAGAAAGTTGCCGACCAACTGACCCCGTACCTTCGTCCTCAGGAAGCCGGCAACCATACCGGAGTCCGCTGGGCTGAAGTGACGGACGAACGAGGGCGGGGCCTTCGGTTCGACACTGACGCGCCAATGGACTTCTCAGCGCTGCACTGGAGTCCGTTTGAGATCGAGAACGCTGCTCACCACAACGAATTGCCACCCATCATCAACACTGTCATCCGGCCTGCTTTGGCGCGACGCGGCGTTGCGGGGGACAACACGTGGGGGGCGCGTCCTCATGAGGAGTACCTGATCCCGGCTGAGGAGATGGTATTCAAGTTCGGGTTTGTCGGGCTCCTGTAGCACTCCGGTGGTATCCCAGTCGCATGTCCTTCGTAGGGGCGGGTTGATGATCCGCCCCTACGAAGCTGCGGACTGGGATGGTGTCGGAAGAGTCTGCGTACAGACCGGCGATAGCGGTGGCGACGCAACCGGGATGTATGCCAATGATGACTTGCTCCCCGCCATCTATGCCTACCCCTACGTGGTTTTCGAGCCGGACTTGGCGTGGGTGGTTGTGGCGGATTCAGCCGAGGACGATGCCACTGACGGTGAGGTTGTGGGCTATATTCTCGGCACCTCGAACGTCACCGCGCTTGTTGAGTGGTGGGCGGGGGACTGGGCTCCCAGGTTTGAGGAGCTACTCCCAGTTGATGATGGTTGGACCGGCGCTGATCTTGAAGTGCGCGGCCGTGGTGAGCACCCCGAAGACCAACTGAATGAGGTCGTGCGGAAGCACCCCGGGGAGTTCCATATTGATCTGCTCCCTGCGGCCCAGGGACACGGCCTCGGTCGCACACTGATCGCCATTTTTGCCGCAGCACTGCGTGACCGTGGAGTGCAGCGTCTCTCTATTGGTGTTGGGGCAGCCAACCAGGACGCCCTTGCGTTCTACAGGCATCTTGGGTTTGAAGAGTTGGAACGCAAGGTTGCGGAATCTGGTGAGGTCCTCGCATACCGCATGGGCGCACAGGTGGCAGACCTAGTCTGACCACCTGGGTGCTAGCCCCCTGCGAGGATCCGCTGTTTCTGCATCTCGAACTCTGCCGGGGTGAGGACACCCGCGTCCCGGAGCGCTCCGAGCTGTGCTAACTGGTCGAGCATCGGTGACGCCGGGGCGACAGGTACCGGCGGCGCGCTCTGAGCCTGGACAGGCTGGTTTACTCCGGCCATCGCTGCATCTTGGGCCGCCCAGCGCTGCTGCTGGCGGCGGTGAGTGCTGCCGATTACTCTGGTTGCAACGTGGGCCCTGGCGGCTGTGCGTAGCAAGCTCATGTCTAGCTCTTCTCTTCTAGTGCGCGTTCGAGGTCGGCAATGGCAACTCCGCCAGAGAGGACTTCAGCCCCTCCGGCCAGTACCCATGCTGCGGCTGCGGTTGCAAGGGAACGGTCCTCGTAGACGATCGCCACCGCAAACTGGCCCTCTTCCAAGTCTGCAACGATGGTGTCTAGGTCTTCTGCGTCGAGAATGCCTGAGTAGACACCTTCGAGGAGATCAAGGTCAAAACCTGTCACGTCCAACAGATCTGCGAACTGGCCCTTTGAGGGATGGCCCGCACTATCCTTGCTGATGAGCTCAATATCAAGGACCTCAATAATGCCTTGGTCAACGCGATCGAGCAGAGCTTGCAGACCCAGACCTATATCGGCGCCTTGGTCAAATGCGAACACAAGGTAGTCGACTGGTCCTGAGAATTCTTCTGAGGCCATTGCTAGGCCATCCTTTCACTGTGAGTGCGAAAGCCTTCGGCTAGTCGTTGTTTTCGGCGTACGGGGTCAACTGGATCGCAATGGTCTCTTCGGTGGCTCCCGAAGGCGTTGTCGGCTCATCGCGGATCACTTCCACCTGCACCGATGAGGCTAGGGCTGCGATGACCCCGATTGCGCTAACAAGGGGAGCTGCGAGGACGAATGCGCCCCCGGCAATGGCACTCCCGGTGAGTGGAACGTTGACAAGTTCCTTGCCCTTCTTATTGCGGACAATGACCCTGCGGGCGTTGCCCTGCTCAACAAGCTCCTTGATCTTGTCTGCCAGGTTCTCGGTGGCAACGGTAAAGGTCTCTGAGAAGGTGTTTCCGTCTTTTTCGGACATTTTGGTGCGCTCCTTCGCGGTGTGGATTGGAGGTCGGGCGACGTCAGATCCAAGGTCTGCCTTAAGGTTGTGTAGCAGATCTCAGTGTAATCAACAGCTTCTGCGGTGGCGAGAGGCGCGGCGACTGCCGTTGAGTAGCATGAATGGATGCGTAATCGTTATCCCGCGTCTTCCAAGTGGGTTGCTCCCGCCGCCGTCCTCGCCACGCCCTCGTTTGTGGCCGTCGATTTTGAAACTGCCAACACCAGTCGAGTATCGGCATGCCAGATTGCCATGGTGCGCATTGAGCGAGGGCGGATTGTGGATCGTTTCGCAACGCTTCTTGCACCCCCACCCGGGTTCAACATGTTCCAGTTCACCTACCTCCATGGGATCAGCGCGCAGGATGTCTACTATTCGCCCTCGTGGGCGGAAGTTTCGCAGCAGGTTACCCAGTTCAGCGGGGCCTCCCCGGTTTTTGCGCACAATGCGTCCTTTGATGCTGGAGTGTGGAAGGCGTTGGACGACTTCTACGCTTGCTCGACTCTGCCGCATGACTTCTACTGCTCATACCGCACCGCGAAAGGCCTGGTGCCGGGCCTTGAGAACTACAAGCTACCGACCGTTACCCAGGCTCTGGTTCCCGGCTACCAACTTGACCACCACCGCGCCGAATCTGATGCGGAGGCGTGCGGGCTGATCGTGGCGGCGTTGGCCAGGATCTAGCGGGACCTCAGTTGTTTTCCGCCCTCAGGCGTGACTGAATAGCGGCGATCTCGGTAATCGTGCGCTCGGTGGCCTTGGAATAGGCCGTGAGTTCACTGTGTAAGTCGGCCTCGCCCTCGTCCGCATTCTGCACGCCGGACTCAAGTTCAACGACGCAATCACGGATGTCGTCGAGGCTTTCGGCAAGATCGGCGATGTGGTTCATCAGTGCCTGTACGTCCGCGGAAGACGCGAGAAACTGCGACCACCGCGCCAGTGCCTGGGTGATGTCTTCACGTTCGCGGATGACTTCGTGCAGAAGGGCGTCGAGCTGTGCGGCTGTGGGGTGGGCGGTAATGGTGAGCGTGCGTGGCGCGATGTGTCCGCGCCGGATGTCACTGTGTTCGTCATCCGCAAGTGCGTGCAAGATGTCCGTCAGCGCCAGACGGGTCACCGGAGACCACTTGCGGTGCTCCCGAGCTGCCACCCACCGGTCGATGAAGAGAGCCGTCAGAAGGAAAGTCAGAAGACCAGCGGCAATGCCCGAAAGGATGACGGTTTCCGCCCACACGCCTGACGCAATATCAAGCCAAATGATGCCGATAAGGAGCAGGATAATTAGGGCGCCAGCCGTGATGTCGAGGGCGCGGCGTATCCTTTTGGAAGGCATGTAGGTCATGTCTTTGACCATAGCCCGGAAGTGTGAGAACCGCAGAAGGGGTGGGGTAATTATCAACGACGTAGGACTCGGATTGGCACCAGGCCACCCCGACTACGGCAGGGCGCGTTTGGCGCTGCTGCTTGTCGGGGTTGCAACGCTTGGCCTAATGTATGCGCCTCAACCACTCTTACCCGTTATTTCGGAGCAGTACGCGCTGAGTGCAGCCCACGCCTCATGGCTGATGTCCGCCGTGACGCTGGGTGTTGCTGTCGGGGTGCTCCCACTCGGTGCCGCAAGCGCTAGGTGGGGGCGAGGGCGGATGATCGTTGCGGGGCTCGCCCTCGCCACCGTTGCCGGATTGTCGCTGGGCGTGTTGACGCCGTGGTGGGCGCTTGTCTTGGCACGTTTCATCCAGGGACTAGGTATTGCCGCGGTTCTCGTTTCGGCTATGGCCTGGGTGGTTGACAACGTGGCGCCCAGGGCGGTTGCGCGTGTGGGTGGGCTCTACATCGCTGGCACAACGTTGGGTGGCATGGGGGGAAGGATCCTCTCGGGTGCGTTGACGGACCTGCTTGGCTCCTGGCACATGGGTTTGCTGTGTGCGGGAGTTCTCCTTGCGACAGTTGGGGGCCTGGCACATCTACTGCTGCCAAGCGCCGCACCTCTTCGACCTCGAGTGATCCCGTCCGTTCGTGGGGATCGGTCGGTCGCGTCACGCCGGGTTATGTACGCCCTCGCCTTCTGCGGCATGGCTGTGCATTCGGGGGTTTACAACGCCGCTGCGTTCCGGGGGGCTGCCGCGCCGCTCTTCATGAACCCTGCGATGATCTCTCTTCTTTTCCTTGCGTACGGGGCCGGAACACTCACATCCTCTCTGGTGGGTCGAGTATCTGCTCGCGTCCCGGCCCGAACAATTCACGTGGCTGCCCTGACATGCTCGGCTGGCGGACTCGCTGTGTCCTTGATCCCGCAACTGTGGAGCTTCGTCCTCGGACTTGTGATGCTCTCAGCGGGGTTCTTCGCGGTTCACGCCCTTGCGAACCCGACGGCTGCCCGCTTGTCGGCGCAACCTTCGGCTGGCGCTGCTCGGTACAACCTGGCCTACTACGTGGGTGCGTCAGTGGGGGCAGTCATCTTCGCGACGGCCTGGGACGCGGGAGGATGGGGAGCCGTTGTCGTCCTCGCATGCGGTTTCCTTGCTGTTGCCGCGGTCTTGGCGTGGATCTGGGCGCCGCGGGAAGCGGGTTAGCGACGAGGACGGAACTGGAGGGCGACTGCCCCTGAGGCAAACTCGCGGCGGCCTACTTGCTCAAGGTTGATCAGTGCCTGCAATCCCGATAGCAAAGTTGGGCCACGGCCCGCGAGGATGGGTTGGACGATGAAGACATACTCATCGATGAGCCCCAGGTCGGCCAGTGCCAACGGAAGCGTCACGCCACCCGTCAGTAGGTAGCCGCCTGGCTGCTCCTTGAGGGTCCGGACAGCGTGTTCGAGGTCGTCCCGGATTAGTTCGGCATTCCAGTCGACTGTGTTGAAGGTGCTCGAGACGACGTGCTTCTCCGTCTTGTGGATGGCCTCTGCGAACGGGATCTCCCACTCTTCCATCCACGTTGGCCACGCTCCGCCCTCGGGTTTTCGCCACGCATCCTCCATCATTTGGTAGGTAATCCGACCGAACAGGAGTGCATCTGCTCCATCCATCTGAGAAGTCCAGAACAGCATCGATTCCTCATCTGGGGGAAGTCCTGCCTCATGATGGCAACAGCCATCCAGGGTCACGTTGATCGCGTACCGAAGTTGTCTCATGGGGTCGCTCCACTCTGGTAGCGGAAGTCCGTTCCGTGGGTGTACGTGCTGGTGGTTGTTCCGTAGGATCATGATATGGCGCAGAACACAGAGAATCCCAGGGCGTCAGAAGCCCGCCCTACACAGCAGTACGCCACAAACATGCAGGGTGAGAGTCCGCCAACAGAGGAAGGGTACTTCCGACAGGTTGGGCGCCTCACGCGACAGGCGATCGCCAATAATCCGAAGGCGGACCGCGCTTACCGCACCACGGTTGGGGTTGTCGGTGGCGGAGCAACGGCCTTGGGCGTGGTTATGATGCCGCTGCCGGGCCCCGGTGCACTTGTGGCGATAGGTGGCCTCTCCATCCTGGCAACCGAGTTCAAGACCCCAGCCAAAGTGCGGGACGTGAGCATCAAGGGGCTCAAGGCCGCAACCGCGAAGGCCAAGGAACTGAACGAGAAGCGGAAGGCTGCATCTACAGACCCGGGCAACTAGCGGTGGTCCGATGGAGCCCACGCTCGGGGCCCGCCTCAAAGATGTCGTGTTGGGTCCATTCTCTGATGCAGGATCCGGATGACATCCACTCCATCGGGCCTCTTAACATAGAAAATGAGGTGGCTCCCAATGGAGTATCTGCGGTAGCCAACGCGGATCTCATCGCAGGTGTGACCGCGGCCTGGGTTGTCAGCGATGCGCTCGAGTGCCGCTCTTATCTCAGTAACGTAGGTCTCGGCTTGACGCGCATCCCAGCGTCCCTGCGTGAAGTCCCAAATCGACGAAAGGTCCCGTTGCGCGGCCGGAGTGAGACGATACCGGCTCACGACTTCTTTGCCGCGATGAAGGCCTCAAAGTCAAAAACCTCTGGCGCCCCGCTCTCTTCGCCGGTCACCAGGGCCGCGCGGAGGGCAGCCATCTGAGTCTCCTGATCTTCCAGTAGCCGCAGGCCTGCACGGACTACCTCACTGGCAGACCGATAGCGCCCCGAGGATACTTCCCTGGAGAGGAAGCCCGAGTAGTGATCATCCAAGCTGATTGAGGTGTTCTGAGCCATGACCCAAGCATACCAAGAATTGGTAATTGTCCGCCGCGCGAGGTCGCAGCTGCGTTCCAACCGGGAACTAATGCCCTAACTCTCTCCGATGCACAAGGAGGTGGTTGAACACTGCCTCGCTGTGAAGCGGAAGAGGAGGATTTCAGTGTGCGGGCGCACGGCCTCATCCAGGCTTACTCGCGGACGAACCGGATCCTCAACTCGGTGAAGACGTACGGCAACATCGTGGCGTTCCGCAACTTGGAAGACGAAACCAATGCGGCATTGGAACTGTTCGGAAACAAGGACGCCAAGGGGATCGTCCTTCTGAAACCCTTCAGCGACTATTACGTGGAGTACGAAAAGCTGGTGGGGGACCTGCTTGGGGCGCTGCGGACTTCGGGCACCGACATCACTTCGGTGCTGCCCCCTGTGCCGCGTTTTAGTCGGGGTGGTCAGCACGGGGTAACGAAGCGACGAGTCATCGAAAGGCTGACGGGGTTCTTTGAGCGGTTCCTCGGCCTTGTGTGATCTGGCGGGGCCGTCGCCGAGGGTTCAGTGTGGTGATCCGGCGCGGCGGAAGATGGCGAGTGGGAGGCACGGCGCTCTGTTCCACGCCGAGGTTCGTGGTGGTACAGTTCATGCATGAGTACCACATTTGTTGCGCCGTTGGGAGACCGAGGGCGGTTAGTGCTGCCGGCTAAGCTCCGCGCAAGCCAGAACTGGGAGCAAGGTGACTCTCTTGTATTGGTGGAAACGTCCAAGGGTGTCTTGATTGCGACCCGTCGGCAAGCGCTAGACCTGCTTCGTGACCAATTGGCGGGAGAGAGCCTGGTCCACGAGCTTATTGACGAGCGGCGACAGGCAGCCAAGGCCGAGCAGAGTGGCGACGAGTGATTGTCCTCGACGCATCTGCGGTCCTAGCGTTCCTTGCCGGAGAGCAGGGGAGCGAGATTGTTGAGAGGCAGTTGGCGGGCGGCGTTATCGGTGCGGCAAACTGGTCTGAGGTGCTGCAGAAGATCCGCACGCGGGGGGCCGACTGCGATGTCGCGGCAGCGGTGCTTGCAAGCTACGGCGTAGAGGTCGTGGCAGTGACTGCTGAGGACGCATTGGTTGCAGCTAGGCTGTGGCACCCAAAGACTCCACTGTCGCTGGGGGACCGCCTCTGTTTGGCGCTAGGTGAGCGGATGGGTGTCTCGGTGTTAACCGCGGACCGCGCATGGGGCTCTGAAGGGCGAGTCGTCCAGATCCGCTGAGAGGTTGATCGCGCTTTAGCGCAGTCGTGCGGATTGTGGGAGAGGGCGGTTTAGGGGGCGCGGGCGCCCTCGTACAATAGGTCCGGTAGCCATGACAGGTTACTCACCGAAGTTGCGTTGGAGGTCGTTTCAGTGTTTTTTGTCTGTCGGCGTTGATTTGGCTGTAGGAGGCCGCGTGCGCGCGCTAAGGAAAGTAACTGAAGGTCCAGGACTTGAACTAGTCGAAATACCTGAGCCGCAGCCGGGGTGGGACGACGTGAAGATCCGCGTCAAGCGAGCGGGCCTATGCGGGACGGATCTGCACCTCTACCGCTGGGATGGCGGAGCACCCGGATCACTTACGCCGCCGCAGACGCTGGGTCACGAGTTCTCCGGAACCATTGTTGAACTGGGTGAGGGCGTAGCGAACCAGGAGGGGCCCAACGCGCTCAAAGTCGGGCAACTGGTCAGCGTCGAAGGGCACGTCGTGTGCGGGCGGTGCCGCAACTGCCGGGCCGGGCGCGGCCACATGTGCTTGAATGCGGCTGGAATCGGTGTTAACCGGGACGGCGCATTTGCTGATTACGTGGTGGTTCCGGCCTCGAACGTCTGGGTTCAACCCGACACGATTGACCCCGAACTGGGAGCCCTTTTCGACCCACTCGGCAATGCTGTTCACACCTGCCAGCAGGTGGAACTCACCGGGCAAGACGTTCTCATCACCGGGGCCGGGCCGATCGGAATCATGTGTGTCGCCCTCGCCAAGCACGCCGGGGCGCGCCACGTCGTCATCACCGACCTCAACGAAGACCGCCTTGAGATGGCGCGGAGCGTCGGTGCGGATGCCGCGTTGCAGCCCAACGGCGACGAACTGCGTGCCGCCATGGCTGAGTTGCGGATCCGCGAAGGATTCGACGTGGGACTGGAAATGTCCGGGGCACCCGCAGCATTGCAAACCCTGGTTGACTTCTGCAACCACGGGGCCACACTGGCGCTCCTGGGCCTGCCCACTAAGCCATTCGCCATCGACTGGCACAAAGTCATCACCCACATGCTCACAATCAAGGGCGTGTATGGGCGCGAAATGTACGACACCTGGTATCTGGCCACATTCCTGACGGAAACCTCACCAGAACTCCGTGAGACATTGCGATCCGTGATTACACATCGCTTCACACCGGAGCAGTTCGAGGACGCCTTCGCAACCGCAGGATCCGGGCAGGCCGGCAAGATCATCATGGACTGGGAGAAGTAAATGTACGCAAACAAAGAGCAGGTCGCCGCGGAGTTGCAGAGCATTCGCGACGCTGGCCTGTACAAAGACGAGCGTCCGCTGATGGGCCCGCAGGGCGCCCTCGTGCAAACTCTTTCGGGTCGGGCGCTCAACTTCTGCGCAAACAACTACCTGGGGCTTGCCGACGATCCGCGCATTGTGGCGGCTAGTAAAGAGTCGCTGGACCAGTGGGGCTACGGACTGTCGTCGGTGCGGTTTATCTGTGGGACGCAGGAGCAGCACCTCGCCCTCGAATACGGGATCTCGCAGTACCTGCGTAGGGATGACACAATCCTCTTCTCCTCCTGCTTTGACGCCAACGGGGGGATCTTCCAGGTTCTATTTGGCCCAGAGGACGCCATCGTTTCGGACGCTCTCAACCACGCCTCTCTGATCGACGGGATTCGTCTTTCCAAGGCGAAGAGGTTCCGTTATGCCAACAGGGACATGGCGGATCTGCGCGCTCAGTTGGCGGCGGCGCGCGAAGCGGGCGCGAAGACTATTGTGATCGTGACCGATGGCGTCTTTTCCATGGATGGGTACTATGCACCGCTTCCGGAAATCTGCGATCTGGCGGACGAGTTTGGCGCCTTGGTGATGGTGGATGACTCCCACGCCACAGGCTTCGTTGGGCCGGAAGGTCGCGGTGTCGCCGCCATGTGCGGCGTGGAAGATCGCGTCGACATCCTCACGGGCACGCTCGGCAAGGCCCTGGGTGGCGCATCTGGCGGCTACGTTTCTTCGCACCAGGAAATCATTGATCTTCTGCGGCAGAGGGCGCGTCCCTACCTGTTCTCAAACACTCTGGCGCCGTCGATTGTGGCGGGGGCGAGTGAGGCGATTGCGATCGCGCAGGAGGCCGACGACGCGCGTGAACACTTGCAAGAGATGGCGAACCTGTTCCGTAAGTTGATGGATGAGGCCGGGTTTGAGCTTCTGCCCGGAAGTCACCCGATCATTGCCGTCATGTTCCCCGGCGAGGACGGGGCGCGGCAGGCCACCGCTGTGGCGGCGGAGATGCTGCGCCAAGGGGTGTATGTGACTGCATTCAGTTTCCCTGTGGTTCCGAAGGGGGAGGCGCGGATTCGCGTGCAGATCTCAGCGGCGCACAGTGAAGGCGATGTGCGAGCGGCGGTTGCGGCGTTTGTGAATGCACGGGAGACCGTGGGCTCTGTCGGAATCTGACAGGAAGGTTTGGAGATTATGTCAATTCCGCTAGTTCCCGCGCCCGTTCATGTCGTCGTCGGAGGTGGGTCGTTTGTGCTCACTTCGGGCGAGGTCGGGGCGCCACCACAGTTGGCCGGAGTCATCCAGTTATTTGTTGACGAGGTTGGTGAGGAATCGGGGATTTCCCTGACCTTTGCGCCCTCGGACAGCGCGTCGCCTGTGATCACAGTTGAGTTGAGTAGTGAGGGGCTTGACGCTGTAGCGAGGGCGAGTGGGAACCGGGCTGATGGTAACGCAGAGGCAGACGAACGTTACGGCCTCGCAATCACGACGGAGGGCGTGCGGGTATGGGCGGCCACCCCGGAGGGCGTGTTCCGCGGGCTAACCTCGCTGCGCCAACTGATTGCTGCAGGGGTGTCGGACGGGGTCGCGACCCTCCCCGTGATCGAGGTCGTCGATGGCCCACGATATGCGTGGCGGGGACTCTCGTTTGACGTCGTTCGTACCTTCCACGGGCCCGAGACGGTGCGGCGCGTCATCGACATGCTCGCCGTTCATAAGCTCAACGTGCTACACGTGCATCTCACCGATGACCAGGGATGGCGCATCGAGGTGCCGTCACGCCCCGCGCTGACCGAGGTGGGGTCCACTGGCGCCATCGGGGACCGGCCCGGTGGGTTCTACACCGTCGCTGAGATGGCCGAACTGGTGAAGTATGCGGCCGACCGCTTCATCACCATTGTCCCGGAGATCGACATGCCAGGGCACACTGGGGCGATCTTCCGTTCGTACCCTGAACTGGCTCCCACCAAGGGTTTCTCCGGGGATATTGCGCCCGGGCTTGCGGTGGGGACGCTGGATCCCGGGCGTCCGGAGACCTGGGAGTTCGTGGGGGACGTCCTCGACGACATCATTCCGCAGTTTCCAAACACCGCCTATATCCACGTAGGTGGCGATGAGGCGTTCGGAATGCCTGTGGAGGGGCACGCGGCATTCATGGAGCGAGCGACCCAGATGGTTCGCGACCGAGGGCGGCTTGCCGTGGTGTGGCAAGAGGCGGCGCGGGGGAACTTGAGTAGGCAGGACGTTGTCCAGTACTGGATGGATGCACGAGATACTGGGGCGATACTGGCCAATGAGGCGCTCACAGCGATGGTTCCCGAGGAAATGCTCGGGGTGCTGACAGAGACGCTTTCGCACGTGGCGCAAGACGTGCCGCGGGCGTTGGAGATGGGAACGAAACTGATTGTCTCTCCGACCAGTCGTCTCTACTTTGACCGTCCTCAAGGGGATGCCTCTCGCAATGCGATCCAAGAGGAGATGAGGCAGACGGTCGGGTTGCCCGTCTATCCGCCACTTTCGTTGCGTGAGGGCGTGGAGTGGGATCCAATTGAGGACACCCCCGACCTCGTCTCCGATGGCCAAGTCGCGGGCATGGAGGCTGCCATCTGGTGTGAGACCATCACGGATCGGGGTGAGTTGGAGTTCCTGCTGTTGCCGAGGTTGGGCGGTCTGGCTGAGAAGGCGTGGGGTGTCCCGGGAGCGACCGGATGGGGTGACTACGCTGACCGCCTGGGTGCGCAGGCAGCCCTGTGGAACAGTCGCGGATGGAACTGGTACGAGGACGATTCGGTTGAATGGAGTGAGCCGCTGCGGGATGCAGGGGAGGAACACTGAGATGACTGTGAACGACGTTCGTTTTCCGTACGAGGACGCCTCGTTGCCGATTGACTCACAGTATGAAGAGGTTCGTTTTGGGTTCAACAAGTCTGTTCTCACAGGGTTGCTGTGCGATCAGCTTGGGTTTGATGGGACTGTCTGCACGGACTGGGGCTTGATCACCGACAACGAGGGGATGCAAGCGAAAGCCTGGGTGTTGAGCACCTTACACAGGAAGAGCGGATGCTGAAGATCCTCGATGCCGGCGCCGAGTGATTCGCTGACGCTACTGACGAACCGGGAGCAGATTCTTTCGTTGGAGCGGGGTCTGCGACATTAGTGTGATGCAGACCATAATAGCGGCAGGGGGCTCCTTTTGGGGAGTCTAGATGTCGGAGGTGGGTCGTAGAGTTTATGAGTCGAACAGGTGTTCGATTTAGTTCTCTATGAAGGGGGTGGCGGCCATGGGGATGCGACTCGCGCAGACCGTTGCGGAATTGCAACACGTTGATGATCTGCTGCCGACGGCGGAGCAAATCGGTACAGGCACCGACGTGGAGGTGCTTGAACTCGCACGCTTTACGGCATTTTTGGTGAAGAGAATCCAGGGCGTGGGGGTGGCGTGCGCCGGCGTGCTGGACCGGCGTATCACTGACGGGTCAATCAGCGACGCTGGCGCGGTAGGTTTTGGCGGAGCTGCGCAGCTGGTGCGTGACCTGACGGGTTCCTCAATGGCTGAGGCGCGAAAGCGACTACGGTTGGCTGCCGCGATTACTCCCGGGGATGATGGCAGAGAGTTCGGCTCTGCTCCGCCGTGCGAGCTTGTTGCCGCCGCGGTTGAGGAAGGGCAGGTTTCTGAAGCGGCTGCCGTGCAGATTGTCGACACGCTGAAGCGGCATGAAGAGCTTGGAGGAGCCGCGGGAAAAGAGATGGAGTCGCATCTGATTGGTGTAGCGATGGGTGTCGATACCACAGGCGTTGACTATGGCGCTGTCGAAAGGCAGATCCGCGATGGGAGCCTCTGCGGCGCCTTGGGTTCAGGGCCAGGTAGGGGTACTGACATCCCTGGAACGGGCCGGGAGGCGCACTTGGATGAGGTGCGGCGGGCCTGTAGTCAGGCATCGGACTCGTGGAATCCTCGCAGGGCGGTTGATGCGGACCGTGATGTGACAAAGGGACGTTTTCTGGTGATTGGCCGGCAGGTCGAAGGGCTCGTTTCGATGCGGGGCAGTCTGCTACCAGAAGTAGCAGCAGCTCTTGAAGCAATGACCAATGCAATTACGTCACCACGGGCTCGGATCACGCTAGAGGGCTATGGGCGCGGCAGAGATGCGCTTGTTCATTGCGATGGTGCCGGGCAAGCAGGTGAAGCCCCGGGGGTGACGCATGAATCTGACAGCAGAGATAATGCGTTTGATCGTCGGAATCCCGGGCAGAAACGACATGATGCTTTCGCATCGATACTGAATGTCGCCGCGGCGACAGCCGCCACCACTGCCTCTGCCACCTTGGGTGTGCCCATTCTTGGGGGCGCCGCATCTACAGTGATGATTCAGACAAGTCGTGAAGCGATGGAGCAGCGTCGCGCCGGAGTCGTCCACACAAACAACGGACCAGTCAGCACTTCAGGATTGGCAGTGGAGCACGCGGCCTGTGTTGGGGCAGTGCAGTTCTACTCCGTGGATCCCGGCGGCGCTTTGATCAGCCTAGGTAATCAGCAGAGGACGTTCACTGGCCACCAGCGTCGCGCAATCCTGGCGCGGGATGGCGGATGCGTCATCCCCAACTGTGATGTCCCTGGGCAGTGGTGCGAAGTACACCATGTAACTCCGCATGCTCTGAATGGACCGACCCATACTGACAACGGGGTTCTCCTGTGCTACTTCCATCATCGCCACATCGAAGAATCCGGATGGAATGTGCGAATGAAGAACGGTGTTCCGGAGGTGCGTCCGCCTCGCTGGAAGGACCCTGACAGGCGGTGGTGGCCAACTCGGAGAGTTGGCAGTACGGGCAGTGACACTGGCTCTGAGAAGAGTGCCAGTGGAATCCGGGGCACTACTGGAAGTGGCGCGCTATTGCTCGATCCCGATCGTGGCCACGGGCACGCTGGTGAGCAAGCACCCTTGCTGTTGTAGGCATAGGCGCCGCCATCACAGCTGCCGTTGCACTCGATGTAGGCATGGGCAGCGGCATCACACTCGCCTCAGGCGTTGGCGTAGTGCCGATTCATGCGAGTTCTGCGTTGTTTTTTGATGCGGGGTGTGAGGTGTGTGCCCCGGTGTGAGAAAATGTGATGTAATCCGTGACAGCGCCCGACATTGGGCACGCACAAGAAACTCTGAGGAGCGATCATGACATATCAATACCCGAGTAACGTAGTCGTGCAGCCGACCAAATCGTTCGTCGTCACGTGGTTGCTTTCGTGGCTTCTTGGCTACTTTGGGATTGACCGCTTCTACCTGGGGAAAGTCGGCACGGGCATCCTCAAACTGGTGACCCTGGGCGGCTTTGGCGTCTGGTACCTGATAGATCTGATCATGACCCTAGTTGGCGCACAGACCGACAAGTGGGGGCGTCCGCTGGCCGGGTACAAGAAGAACAGTTCGCTCGCGTGGATCATCACCATCATCTTCACCTTCGGTAGCACCATCATCACGTTCATTTCCGGCGGATTCTCTGCTCTGATGGGCATGTTCTAGGCGAAGACTACTCGGCCGGATGAGCGGTTACCCAATCCAGAGTGTCACGGATCGTGTCCTGCAGTGGGCGCGGTGCGTAGCCGAGCTCCCGGCGTGCTCGTGTGCTTGAGAACCTTCCTGGCTCGGCAAGAACCCGTAGCGAGTACTTGGTAAACAGGGTGGCCGTGCCTCGGAGCCGCGCGATGAGTTCCGCCAGCGGTGCGATTGTGCGTGCAATCCACAGTGGTAGAGCTGCAGGTCGGAAATGTCCCTGGGCAGAAGCGACCGCCGATACGAGCTTACTTACCGGTCAGTAGTGTCCCGGCAACAGGTAGGTGCGCCCACTATGTCCCTTCTCGATTGCAGCGATTGTCGCCTCCGCTATGTCCCGTACGTCCGCGAAGTCATACCCTCCCTTGACCGAAATGAAGAGGGTTCCCGATGCTGCATCCCGCACCAGCCGGGTCAGGTGTGTATCCCCGAAGTCGTGGGGTTCAGCCATTCCTGAAGGGAAAACTACGACGCGCCAGAGATCTGTGGCACCAAGGACAATGCTCGTTGCAGCGGCCTTGGTCTTCGCGTACTCACCGTGCACGGCATCTGGGTTGAAGTCCTCGGCGTGATCAAGCTCCCGAGCGACCCCGTCAACTTCAGGCATGGCGTGCACGCTTGAGATGTAAGCCAACCTTTCGACGCTCGTTGATCGCGCTGCAACAACCACATTGGCTGTGCCACCCACATTTGTTTCCTCGACTAGAGGAGTAACCTTGCCCGCAATCGAGACGATGCCGGCACAGTGCACCACCCACACGGGGAGATCGCTGGACGTGAAGGCTTGCTGCACGGACGCAAGGTCACGTACGTCTATTCGAACAATTTCCAGGTTCTCATCATCTTGGAGGTCGACAAGCGCCGGGGGTACCGAGTCTGCGCGTGGTGGGAGGGCCGGAAATGTTTTGTCAGACGGTGGGATGGCGGGAGGTGTTTGGACCGCGTGTTCCTGGCCCATATAGACCGCAGCACGCACACTCTCTCCCTTTGCTCTCCCTTTGCGAGCAGCTCTCGAACCACATTGTTGCCGAGGAATCCGGCCGCACCTGTTACTACCCATAGCCGGGACGAGTTTGCTCTTGCTCCCATATCCCTGTCCTGCCAACACGAAGAATCAAAGCTTCTTCCAGTATCCTCTTGTCCTCGCTACGCGCATTGGCCTTAGGGCCTACGCCACGGGAAAATTGAGGCCGTATCCTCAAGCATATGAGTCCCTCTGACGATGGCGCTACGAACTCGTCTCCACCACAGAAATCCTCGGGAACACCCGTGCACACTGGCGCGACACGGCCCACGCAAGACAAGCAATCGGAAAGGCAGCAGTCTCGCGAGAGCAGTGCGCGGCGTGCTGGTGCGGGACAGGCCAGCACGGGGCGTGCAGAGCGAGCTCGCGCGGGGCGGGCCGAGCGAGCTCGCGCGGGGCGGGCCGAGCGTGCTGGTGCGGGGCGGGCCGAGCGAGCTCGCACGGGGCGGGCCGAGCGTGCTGGTGCGGGGCGGGCCGAGCGTGCTGGTGCGGGGCGGGCCGAGCGCGGCAGCCGGGCTGGGCGTGGGACTGCTCCCGGGTTGAAGCCCGTCCAAAAGGTCGGCCTCGTCCTTGGTATCGCAGCCTTCTTCGTTCCCTTCATCGTTGATATTCCAAACCTGGATGCACCGGGGGAGCGGATGTTGGCGATCTTCCTGCTCGCCATCGTCTTCTGGGTAACCGAGGCGGTCCCCCTGACGGCAACGGCCGTCCTCGTCATTCTCCTGGAAGTGCTGCTGGTCGCCCAAGGTGCCCTGTGGGACCCGACCGGTGGCAACCCCGAACTTATCGAGGCGGCCCTTCCGGCTTCCACTTACTTTGCGGCTCTTGCCAACCCGGTGATTATCCTCTTCCTTGGCGGATTCATGATCGCTGACGGAGCAGAGAAGTACGGGCTTGATAAGAACATCACGGCCGTAATGCTCAAACCGTTTGCGGGTTCAGCGCGTTCCACAGTGCTTGGACTAATGCTGATTACCGGTATTCTCTCCGCATTCATGTCAAACACCGCCACCACGGCGACCATGTTCGCAGTTGTGATCCCCATCCTGACTTCCATAAAGGACCCCAAGGCACGAGCCGGCGTCGCACTCGCGATTCCGTTGGCCGCCAACGTTGGCGGAATCGCCACGCCCGTGGGTACCCCACCGAATGCTATTGCGATCGGTGCTCTCTCCACGCAGGGAATTGATGTCTCATTCGCTCACTGGACGATGATGGCGGCCCCTTTTGCCATCGTGATCCTGGTTGCGTCGTGGATGCTGATTTGTCTCTTGTTCATCCCTCGCGGGCAGAAGATCGACCTCGAGGTTGAAGCCGACTGGAACATGACGAACAAGGCCAAAATCTTCTACGCGGTCGCAGCCCTAACGATCATCCTGTGGATGACTGAACCGGTACACGGGATCTCTTCCAACACGGTTGGGTTCATTCCGGTGGCTCTACTTCTCTGCTTGCGCGTCATGGACGGAGAAGACGTCAAGAAGCTGGACTGGCCCGTTCTCTGGCTGGTGTCTGGCGGTATCGCCCTCGGCACCGGGGTGGGAGCAACCGGGCTTGACGCCTGGTTGGTGAACTCAATCGGGTGGCACGCGCTGGGTGGAGTCGGAGTCATCGTGGTCCTGTGTATGATCGGACTGGGTTTTGCGAATGTCATGTCTCACTCGGCAGCTGCCAACCTGCTGGTTCCACTGGCTATTTCGCTGTCGGTGGCGCTGCCCGGAACCAACACCATGATGATCGCGGGGGTTGTGGCAATCGCGACCTCGCTGGGGATGTCGCTACCGATCTCAACTCCACCGAACGCCATCGCGTATTCCACCGGCATGGTTTCGGTGAAGAACATGGCAATAGTGGGGGTCATTGTCGGCATCGTTGCGACACTGCTCCTAGCCCTCGCGATGCCGCCACTGTGGAACATCATGGGGTTGGTTTAGGTGCTGCCCCTTGCTGTGGTGGTCGGCGAGGGCGAGTATCCGGCAAGTTTGGCTCGCCTCTTTCGTGAGGATCTTGGCGACCAATGTCAAACGGTCGCGTACCGAAGCGCCGAGGACGCGGCACTTGCGTTCGGATGTGTGGCTGGCGCTGATACGGCTTGTTCTACAGAGCCGGTTGCCCTGCTGGTTGTGGTGGTCGGAGACGATACTCCTCCTGCGGACGAACTGATCAGACCCCTCTCGGGATGTGAGGCGTTCCGCGAGACCCGAATCGTCGTTCTTTCCACAAGCCTCAGCATCAAGGGCGTTGATTGGCTTGTCGACACGGGCAACCTAGATTGGGTTGGGTTCACAGAAGACCTCCGCATTGAGGCTTTCCTGCGCAGCATGCGGGCCCAAATCAAACTCTTCCATGAGCATCAGAAGATTGGGGCGACCCCAGAGGTCTCTTCTCTATTTGATCAGCCCTTCACAGACTCTGAGATTATCCAGAAGATTCTGCGCCGGATTGAGCTCTCCCTCGGCGCGCAGCCCCGCATCACGCTGCCCGCCGGGGTTCGCCTCACCACCAAGGGAGCCTGGGTTGAGGAAGTCACCATCATCCTTGAAGGATCCGTTGCGCTGATCCATGAGGGCCCGGGCGGCGACATCGTCATGCATGAGGAATCGACAGGGCGGATAATCGGGTTGCTGGCGGTATCCGAAGGCCGTCGGGCCCTGTTGAATGCAGTTACTACCAGCCCGGTGACCGGAGTTCGTCTGACCGTCGAGCAGCTAAACTCTTCCATTGAAGGACACCCGGACATTGTCCTCTTGGTGGCGACCCTCTTCATTCGCTCCCTGGACCGTCGTTTGCGGCGAGCCGAAGAACTGCACATTGAGAACGCGGAACTCTCCGAACAGGTGGAGACTGAACGATCGCAACTGGCAACAGCCCTCACGAATTTGGAGGAGGCACGCACGGAGCTGTCAGCCCAAGAGCGACTTGTCTCCCTGGGGACCCTCGCCGCGGGGATAGCCCACGAACTGAACAACCCGATGGCAGCGATTCAGAGAATCAGTGAACACCTGGGTGACGATGTCCTCGGACTGGTAGAGACTGCCCCAAACAAGAAGTGGTCCGATCTCGCCGGCCGAGCCCTGCGCAGCGGAGTGGAAGCGCCATCCCTATCAACGCGCGCCGAGCGCCAATTGCGTCGTGACCTAACCAAGGTTACGGGTGACCCCGCAGTTGCTCAGCAGCTGGCTCTTGCAGGTATCCGGGACCTTGATCTGGCAAAACGACTGACATCCCGTTCGAACCTCTCCCTTGATGGTGCCCGCCAGGCTGCTTCTATTGGCACTGGGCTGCGCAACCTTCGTTCTGCCTCAACCAGGATCACCCAGCTAGTTTCATCGCTGCGATCCTACGCGCGCCCCGACGGCGACACGGTCACTGGCATAGACCTGCACGAAAGCATCGATGACGCAGTCCGCCTCTTGCCGCACAAGCTGGACGGGATCCAGCTGATTCGCAAGTACTCTGACCTGCCGCCTCTTGAAGGGCACCCGGGTCAGCTGGCACAGGTGTGGACGAACATTCTCACCAATGCTGCTGAAGCGATTGTTGAAGCGGCAGACCAAAAGCCAGGGGTCATCACCATTCGAACCAGCGAACCCACCCCCGGCTGGCTTAGAGTAGAGATAACAGACAACGGGCCGGGTATACCCGATTCAATCTTGCCGAGGATTTTCGAGCCGCGCTTCACGACGAAGTCGGGCCAGGTTCGCTATGGCATGGGAATTGGGCTTGGTGTCACCCGGACCATTGTTGGCCGACACCATGGCACCATGCGCATTCACACAGGGGCAGATGGCACCACAGTCGTTGTCGATCTTCCCACTAAGGAGGAACAGTGAAACTCTCAATTCTTGTTCTTGAGGATGAACCCGAAGTCCGTGCGGCGATTGAACGGGACCTCATGCAACTGGCACCAACGATCCGCATTGAACCAGCAGAGGATGTCGAGGACGCTTGGGAGGTGATTGGAGAGATCCTTGATGACGGTGACTTCTTAGCCGTCGCCCTGTGCGACCACAGACTCCCTGGGACCACCGGCGTCGACTTCATGATTGAGATGGCACATGACCCGGACCTTGCGGCCACGGGAAAGGTACTGGTGACAGGTCAAGCAGACCTCGAAGACACGGTTCGAGCTGTCAATGATGCCCAACTGGACCACTACATTGCCAAGCCTTGGAACGCTGAGGAGCTTATCGAGATAGTCAAGGAGCAGCTGACAGACTACGTGATCAAGATGAAGCTCAACCCGCTCCCTTATCTCAAAGTCTTGGACATGGAGCGCGCCCTCGATGCAGTGCGTGACTACGGCCGAGCGGACTAGAACGCTGCAGCTGCCCTCTCGATAGCCGCGCGATCTGCTCCTGCGCTTTGCAGCGCCAAGAGGGTTGCCCCAACCACAGCCTCTCCGTGCGCGGGTAGGATCTGGGCTTCCGGTAGCACTTGCAGAACTCCCTCCTCGACCTGGTCGAGCAGGCTAGGGTTACGAGCAGCGAGGATGCTGTCGGCTAGCACCACGTCCACTTCACCCGTCAGACTCAGCGCATCGGTTCCGGCCCGAACATAGGCGACGACCTCGGATGCCTGACGTTCCACCAGTTGCTGAGCGACCCGGTCACCCCTGTCAGCAGCGTAAAACACCGCCGGCGCCATTCGGCCTAGTTCGACTTCGGGCATCTCCCCGCGGTACAGTGCCGCAATCACGGCCTCGACGGGCATGTCGAACTCATATTCAATCTCTTCAGTAAGGGCGGTTTTCGGTCCGCGGCGGTCGAGGGCGCGGGCCGCATGCCACAGCGCAGCCTTGCCCAGTCCGATGCCTCCACCCCAGTCTCCGGAGAGACTACCCATGGAAGCGAAGGTCCACTTCTCGCCCCTGTCATTTGTCGCAATCGCGGTAGACCCCACGCCACACGAAACAGCCACTGCATTGGGGTTGAGAGTCGCACTGCGAAGTACTGCTAGAGGTTGCGGCTCAATATCCAAACCATTGCGGGCCCATTCGAACCTGCGAAGCCTCTGGCGGAACAGTGACGCTTCCGTGTCCAAGTGAAGTCCGGATAGGCATACCGATGCATGTACCACGTCGGGATTGTCGACGATCCCGGTGACAAGACCATTCAGCGCCTCAGTTGCATCGTCAATACCCTTCAACCTGGCACTGGAAGTGGCGCGACCGACCAACTCGCCGCCCGTTGTCATTACGAGAACGTTCGTCTTAGTCTCTCCACTGTCAATACCAACGACAAGCTTATTACTGGGCATCGCAGAAGCCGTCCGCTCGGGGCATATGGGCCTTTCATGACCACATATATGTGTTGCCCATCGTACGACAGATTGCATTCTGCAAGCTGTGGCTCCCGCGGGCGCTGGCAGGGTCCGGCAAGGCGGGGCTGGGTTAGGCCCGGCGAGGCCGGGCAGGGTCAGTTCGGGCAGAGTCAGTTCGGGCGATGCCGCGGCCCGCCAGGTGGGTTCGAGACCGGGCGGGCGGGATTGCTAGTCCTTCTCCGTCGTAAACGTTGAACGGTACGATCCGCTGGAGACGCTATCCCGTGAAGGTGACTTGCCGGTGCCCTGCCAGTTTCCTGGTGAACCAACTTCCGTTCCCCGGCTGCGGTACACCATGTAGGGGCGAACGGGGTAGAGGACAGGTGGCGCGACCGCGTGCACAAGACGTGTGTAGGGCAGAACTGCAAACAGGAGCAGGCCGGCAATAATGTGCAGCTTAAACTCCCACGGCACATCAACCATCAACTGGGCTTCCGGGTGGAAGTAGAACAGAGAGCGGAACCACGGGCTGATTGTCTCCCGGTAGTTGTACCCATGTTCGCCACCAAAAATCTGTGTCGAAACAGTTGCCAGCGTTCCCAAGGCGATGGCTGCAACAAGGATGACGTACATGACGATGTCACCTGGAGAGGTTGCGAGCTTGACCGACCTCACCACGAATCTGCGTACCAGCAGGCCCGCCAGACCAATGATCGTCATGATTGCCGCGACTGTGCCCAGCGACAATGCCATGAAGTGATAGAGACCCTCACTAATACCAATTGCAGAGGTCCACGACTCTGGGACAGCAAGACCGACCAGGTGGCCCATCACCACAAGAAGGATCCCGTAGTGGAACAGCGGGGATGAAATCCGCAGCCACGTGCGTTCATACGTCTCTGAAGAACGCGTCACCCACCCGAACTTGTCGGTCCGCCACCGCCAGACAATCCCAAAAAACAAAGATGCTAAAGCCAGGTAGGGGAAAATGATCCACAGGAATGTGTTCATGATGTGCTCCAAGCGAAGTTGACTCCGACCATTTCGGTGGGCGGACCCTGGGTAATGAGTCGTTGAAAACGCTCGACGACCTCATCCGAAACCTCCGGAAGAGTGCAGACAAGGCCGTCAAGAAGGTGTGCGTAGGGGGAGTGTGCAGCGTGCAGGGCAGAACGCATCACCTCAAGGCCATCGCGGTGGGCGGCCAGCAACTGCACGACTAAAGGATCACCAGAGGTCGCTGAGAGCTCAAGAATCACCGGGAGATAGTCATCAAGCTCATCGGTGCCATTCTCATAGCCCAAAGCACCAAGGAAGTCCTTGAAACCCAAAATAGCGCTACCCCGCAGCCGGGTGTCACCAGCAACGTAGTAGCTCAGGTACAGGGCAGTGCGACGCCGCTGGTCAAAAACCTCAACGTAGTGCTCACAAACCTCACGACGAGGGCGGGTCACCGCCCAGTCGACGAACGCGTCCAAGTGCACGCGAATACCCGCGGGGAGCGCATCACGAACCTCGTCGTACGCGGCCAGGGCCGGATCAAACCGTTCCTCGGGGTAGGTCAGCCAGGCAGCAATGAGCATGTGAGCCGTGCGGATCTGCTGCTCGGTGCACGCCACTGGCTCGATGGGAGCCACTGGCGAAGGGATGAGAAAACGAACCGGCTTCGTCATCGCAATGCCGAACTGTCAGATGGGCGTTTGAGGTCAACGAAGACTGGTTCACGCCGCGTTCCACCGGTGGAACCACAACCGATTGCCGACGTGCAGGCCGAGGGCGCGCCCTCGCCCAAATACCCAGCATCACCCATGCCTTCCGTGTCGATTCCCAGTTCCTCCATGCGCGGGGCAGGCGCACTTCCGCCCTCGGGAATCACGTAGCGGTCGTCATACTTGGCGATCGCTAGCAGGCGGTACATCTCTTCAAGCTGTTTCCCGGTCATACCGACCGATTCAGCTATCTCCTCATCAACCTCCCGGCCCAGGTTGACATCCCGCATGTGGGAACGCATGGCCGCAAGCCTGCGCAACGCCAACTCAACGGGGCGCGGATCCCCAGCCGTGAACAGCTCTGCAAGGTAGTCCAAGGGAATACGCATCTTCGACAGTGTGGTGAGCAAAATCCTGTGGTCTTCACCGTCTGCACCCGATGCGGTCACCGCATCCACCACGGGGGCCAGCGGCGGCACGTACCAAACCATCGGCATCGTCCGGTATTCCGGGTGCAGGGGGAGGGCCAGGCGGTACTCCTTGATCAAAGACCAGATCGGAGACTCTTGAGCGGCAAGCAACCACCTATCTGAAATCCCTTCGGCCCGGGCCGCAGCGACCACCAGCGGGTCGTTCGGATCCAGAAGGATGTCCATCTGCGCCTCGTAAAGGTCCTGCTCATTTTCAGTTGCAGCAGCCTCTCCGACCCGATCTGCGTCATAAAGCATGACACCCAGGTAGCGCAGGCGCCCCACGCAGGTCTCCGAGCAAACCGTTGGTTCACCAATCTCAATCCGCGGGTAACAGAGCGTGCACTTCTCAGACTTACCCGTCTCATGATTGAAGTAAATCTTCTTGTACGGGCATGCCGCCACACACATGCGCCAACCACGGCAGGCATCCTGATCAACCAGGACGATTCCGTCTTCATTCCGCTTATAGATCGCCCCCGACGGGCAGGCAGCCATGCAGGTTGGGTTCAGGCAGTGTTCACAAATCCTCGGCAGGTAGAACATGAACGAAGACTCAATGTCGGCCTTCACCTTGGTGGCGATCTCTTTCAAGATCGGATCCCCAGCCAACGCGGCCTCGCCCCCGCCAAGATCATCATCCCAGTTTGGTCCCCAGGCGACAGTATCGATGTTGTCACCGGTGATCTGGCTGACCGGACGTGCAACAGGGAAATACTTGGAATCCCGCGGGGCGCTGAGCAGCTTGTCGTACTCATACGTCCACGGTTCGTAGTAGTCGTCCAGCATCGGCATGCGCGGGGACGCAAAAATCTGGCTGAGGACGGAGAGTCGTCCCCCCGAACGCGGCACAACTTTGCCAGCCTTCGTGCGCTTCCACCCGCCACGCCATTTCTCTTGGTCCTCCCACTGCGCCGGATAGCCACCACCGGGGCGGGTCTCAACATTGTTGAACCACATGTACTCAGTGCCAGAGCGGTTCGTCCATGTCTGCTTGCAGGTAACCGAACAGGTGTGGCACCCAATGCACTTGTCCAGGTTCATTACCATCGCGACTTGAGCCATGACTTTCATCAGTACGTAACCTCCTGGCTGCGCTTACGGATCCGGGTGACTTCGTCACGTTGGCTACCCGTTGGTCCCACGTAGTTGAATGCGTAGGAGTGTTGAGCGTAGCCACCGATCAGGTGGGTGGGTTTGATCATGACGCGGGTGAGGGAGTTATGGATGCCTCCGCGTCGCCCGTTCGTTTCGGTTAGCGGGGTCCCCATGATGCGTTCCTGTGCGTGGTACATGTAGACAGTTCCGCGGGGGAGCCGGTGGGAGACAATCGCCCTAGCAACGACGACCCCGTTGCGGTTCCATGCCTCGATCCACTCGTTGTCGGCCACCCCGATTGTCGCCGCATCCTCGGGGCTGATCCACACGGTTTGCCCGCCGCGCCCCAGCGTCAACATGTGGGGGTTGTCGTAGTACTGCGAGTGGATTGCCCACTTGTGGTGCGGGGTCAAATAGCGGACCGCCACGCTGGTTTCCCCGTCGACCGTGCCGGTTTCACCGACCGTTGGTTCGCCGTACAGAGTGTCGAGGGCGAGAGGCGCCTTGAAGATCGGCAGTGATTCGCCGAGGTCGCGCATCCAGTCGTGGTCCAGATAGTAGTGCTGCCGACCCGTCAAGGTGTGGAAGGGACGCCCTCGTTCAATGTTCTGCACGAACGCTGAATAGCGCCGCCCCCCATGCTCTGAGCCGGACCATTCCGGTGAGGTGATGACGCTCTCCGGTCCCTTCTCATTGAGTTGGCGGATGGTGACCTTCTTGTCTTCGAGCCCCGCGGAGAGGTCAGCGAGTTTGGTTCCAGTTCTCTTTTCCAGAGTTTCGAAACCGGTTGTCGCTAGACGCCCGTTGGTGGTGCCTGACAGGGAGAGGATCATGTCGCACGCGGCTTCGGCACTGTCGATCTGTGGCCTGCCGTTATTCGGGTGCGTTCCGTACTGCTTACCGAGGGCCTCGACCTCGACGCTCGGGTCGTAGACGACACCCTTGGTGACCAGACCGACCTTGTCTGCGAGCGGCCCGAGGGAGTTGAAGCGGTCGATGAGCGTCGTGTAATCCCGCTCAACGGGAACCAACTTCGGCATGTTAACCCCGGGGGTAAGGGGGATCTTGTCCAGGTCAGCGACAACCCCGCCGGGATTTGCGTACTCGTCCGGAGTGTCGTGGGCCATTGGAACCGGGATGATGTCGGTTTGTTTGCCGAGGTGAACCTCCGCCATCTTCGAAACTTGGCCTGCCAGTTCCTGGAAGATTTCGTAGTCTGTGCGTGCCTCCCACGGCGGGTCAATCGCGGCGTCGAAGGCGTGAATGTAGGGGTGCATGTCAGTCGATGACAGGTCCCGCTTTTCATACCAGGTCGCCGCGGGGAGGACGAGATCGGACATCAACGTCGTGGTCGTGTTGCGGAAGTCCACTGTCATCATCAGGTCGACTTTGCCCGAGGCTGCAGCTTCGCGCCACACCATGGTTTCGGGTCGACGGTCTTCAGGGAGTTCAGCAGCGGACACCGCGTCATCTGTGCCAACCATGTGCCGGTAGAAAAACTCCGCGCCCTTGGCCGTGTTACCCAGGAGGTTGGTGCGCCAGGAGGTGAGGATGCGCGGGAAGTTCTCCGGGTTATCAGGATCCTCGGCAGCAAACTTCAGTTCACCCTTCTCAAGTTGGTCCACCACGTAGGCAGGACCCGCCATTCCGGCTTCCCGTGCTTCCTGGCCCAGCAGCAGGGTTGACCTGTCAAAGGTGGGGAACGAAGGCATCCAACCTCGCTTCATCGACTCCACCAGCGTGTCAGCTGTTGACTTGCCCTTCCAGTCGAGGTCGGCAAGGGGTGAACGCAACTTGTCGACGGGGGTCCCGTCGTAGCGCCACTGGTCGGTGATCAGATAGAAGAACCCCGTGGTGATCATCTGGCGTGCCGGGCGCACCCAGTCGAGGCCGAAGGCAAACTGGGCCCAGCCTGTGATCGGGCGCACTTTCTCTTGTCCGACGTAGTGGGCCCATCCGCCACCGTTGACCCCCTGCGTCGCACACATTGAGGTCAGGGCCAAGATCGTCCGGTACATGGTGTCAGCGTGGTAGTAGTGGTTGACACCAGCCCCAAGGATGACCATGGACCGGCCTTTGGAATCAATGGCGTTCTGGGCGAACTCGCGACCGATCCGAACCGCTGCATTGGCGGGAACCCCGGTGTGGGTTTCCTGCCACGCGGGTGTCGGAACCGCGTCGACGTCGTCGTAGCCTGCGGGCCACTCACCGGGGATTCCCTCGCGCTCTACGCCGTACTGCGCAAGGAGGATGTCGTAGACGGTGGTGACAAGGTTGCCATCAACCTTCACGGCCGGCACACCGCGCTTGACGATGCCGGTACCCGGTGACACCTGTTCGGGTGTGGCCGGAAGGTCGAAGCGGGGAAGAAGGATCTCTACGCCCTCGGCTCCCGCGATTTCATCCGCGGAAAGGAAGGGGTCCACTCCTTCCATCTCCAGGTTCCATTTGCCCATGCCTTCTGCACCAAAGTGGTCGGCAGAGGTACCACCCGGGTCGACGATGCCACGCTCTTTGTCCCACACCAGGGTGCGGAACGCAGCGTTTTCCGAGTCGACCAGCTCTGGTCCCGCAGCGCCCTCGGCAGCAGTGAGGAACTTCCCCGGAACATACGCCCCGTCCTTCTCCTCAAGTTTGACCAGGAAGGGGGAGTCGGTGAACTTTGCCATGTAGTCCAAGAAGAACGGCTCTTGGCGCTGCACATGGAACTCTTTGAGGATGACGTGCCCCATCGCCATGGCTAAAGCGCCGTCAGCGCCGGGTGCGACACGCAGCCATTCATCAGCGAACTTGGTATTGGCGGCGAAGTCCGGGGAAACAGCCACAACCTTTTGGCCGTGGTAGCGGGCCTCTGTCATGAAGTGGGCGTCGGGCGTCCTCGTCTGAGGGACATTGGAGCCCCACATGATCAAGTACTGGGAGTTGTACCAGTCGCCAGACTCCGGAACATCGGTCTGGTCACCGAAAACTTCGGGCGAGGCCGGGGGAAGGTCCGCGTACCAGTCGTAGAACGACAGCATCGATCCGCCCATGAGTTCATAGAAACGCGACCCCGCGCCGTACGAAACCTGCGACATCGCCGGAATGACTGAAAAGCCAAACATCCTGTCTGGCCCGTACCGCTTCGTGGTGTAGACGTGGGCGGCTGTGGCGATTTCCATCGCTTCCTGCCACGAGCACCTCACCAGGCCACCCCTGCCTCGTGCAGACTTGTACCTGGCAGACTTCTCAGGGTCCTCGACAACGTCTCGCCAGGCGAGGACGGGGTCTCCCAACCGCTCTTTGGCTTCGCGGTAGTAGTCCAAGAGGATGCCGCGCGCATAGGGGTGGCGGATACGGGTTGGGGAGTAGGTGTACCAGGAGAACGCGGCTCCACGAGGGCAGCCGCGCGGTTCGTACTCGGGCATGTCCGGGCCGGTGGTCGGGTAGTCAACCGCCTGGGTTTCCCAGGTGATCACACCATTCTTCACGAACACCCACCACGAGCACGAGCCCGTGCAGTTCACCCCATGGGTTGAGCGGACCTTGCGGTCGTGGTTCCAGCGTTGGCGGTAGAACTGATCCGCCTCACGTCCGCCCTCGAGAAAAAGCTGCCGAGAGTTTGCGGCAGTGGCGGCAGGTCGCAGAAACGCACCAAGCTTGGCAACGGAGTCTGGGAGTGTAAATGGGGAGGTGTCAGCCATCGGTTTCCTCACTCAACTTCATGCGGATTGGGCGTCTTCACCCAAGTGCTTCTATTCAACAACGAATGGCTTGAAAAAGGCTGGTTTCCGCGGAAATACGCCTATTCCACACGTGTCGTATAGAGCAAAGTTTGCCCTATATGATCAGGGAAGTGTTGCGTAATTGCAGATCGCTCTCCACAGTGGTGAAACCACGCCTAATCTGCACGGGCTGTCTTCCGTATTGCGGCTGAAAAGGCTTCTGAGGCGCCAGTAGCACGAACCGCAAATGCGTGTCTATACTGCAATCTATGACGCAAATACGGATTAGCGAAGCGGCGCAGTTTCTCGGGGTCAGTGACGACACCGTGCGGCGGTGGATTGAGACGGGGCTGCTCAGCGCGGGGCTTGACTCCAGCAACAGAAAAGTCGTGGACGGGCGTGAACTCGCAGAGTTTGCCCAGTCCCTTGCAGCTCCGCCGCCTGATCCAACGGGCGGTCAAACATCCGCACGCAACCGACTGGTGGGACTGGTAACCAAAGTGACCTCCGACCGTGTCATGTCCCAGGTTGAAATGCAGTGCGGACCCTTCCGCATCGTCTCGCTGATGAGCACGGAGGCTGTGGGCGACCTCGGCTTGGAGCCAGGGGTCGTCGCGGTCGCAGTGGTGAAGGCAACCACCGTCATAGTCGAAGCCGCAAACTAGAGAGGCACATGCAATGGAAAGAAGCATTCTCAGCAAGGTCGTCCTCGGACTTGGCATCACCTCGCTTTTGCTCGGCGGTTGCGCTGCCGGGGGTGACACGTCGGCAGAATCCGGGGCCGCAGGTACGTCGACTCAGTCTGCTACTTCGGGCGATACTTCCTCGAGTGAAGCACGGACACTGACAGTGTTCGCAGCCGCGTCAATGGAGCCAACCTTCACCGAGCTGGCGAAGACGTTTGAGGACGAGCATGAGGGCGTCAAGGTTGTCTTCAACTTCGCGGGCTCCCAGGATCTGCAAGAGCAAATCGTCGAGGGCGCTCCAGCCGACGTATTTGCATCTGCAAATGAGAAGCAGATGGCGCCTGTTGTTGAGGCGGGGCTGAACTCAAGCGAGCCGATCATCTACGCAACGAACGAACTGACGATTGTCACGCCCCCGGACAATCCCGCACAGATCGCAACTTTTCAAGACCTCACCAAAGAGGGTCTGCTGCTGGTGATCTGCGCCCCGGAAGTACCATGCGGGGCTGCAACCCAGAAGGTTGTCGAAGCCAGTGGGGTGACGCTGAAGCCAGTCTCTGAGGAGCAGTCAGTCACTGACGTCCTCGCCAAGGTTCAAGCCGGTGAAGCCGACGCTGGCCTGGCCTACAAGACCGATGCCATCTCGGCCGGGGACACCGTTGAGGCCATAGCATTCCCAGAGTCGGCCGACGCTGTCAACAAGAACCCAATCGTTGCTGTGACCACGGGCGCGGAGCCTGAACTTGGTCAGGAGTGGGTCGACTTCATCCTCAGCGATTCAGTCCAGCAGATCCTCAAGGATGCGGGCTTCGGTCCTGCCCAAACAAGCTAGCAGACCGGTGACGAGGGAGTATTCGGGCATACCTGGCTGGCTCTATGTGCCAGCGGTCATCGGGGGCGCATTCATCCTGGTTCCCCTCATCGCAATGGGAACCAGGATTGAGTGGAGCAACTTTTGGTCCCTCATCACCAGTCCCTCATCCCGGACCGCCCTCATCCTCAGCCTACAAACCGCAAGCGTGTCGACGCTTCTGTGCATCATCTTCGGTGTTCCGATGGCGATTGTCCTGGCACGCGGTTCGTTTCGGGGGCAGACCCTTCTTCGTTCCCTGGTTTTGCTGCCCATGGTTCTTCCGCCGGTAGTTGGCGGGATTGCTTTGCTCTACACCTTCGGGAGGCGCGGCCTGATTGGCCGGTACCTCGAAGTGTTTGGAATGAACATTGCGTTCTCGACGACTGCGGTCGTCCTGGCCCAAACGTTTGTGGCACTCCCGTTTTTGGTGGTGTCCCTGGAGGGGACGTTGCGGACGTACGGGCGTAAGTATGAGGTGGTTGCGGCGACGCTGGGCGCGAGTCCGTCCGTGGCTTTGCGGCAGGTGACCCTGCCGCTCGTGGTGCCTGGGTTGGTGTCCGCCGCAATTCTTTCGTTTGCTCGGGCGTTGGGCGAGTTTGGTGCGACGATCACGTTTGCTGGGAGTCTCGAGGGCGTGACGCGGACGCTTCCGTTAGAGATTTATCTGCAACGAGTCAAGGATCCCCAGGCCGCCATAGCTCTTTCCCTCTTGCTGGTGGTGGTGTCTGTGTTGGTCACCGCCGCCACGACGGCCATTTCGAGGCGGTCACAGCGATGAGTTTGCTGTTTGATGCCCAGGTCGCGTCGCGCAACTTTGACGTGCAGATTGAGGTCGAGGACGGAACCCACGTTGCAGTCCTCGGACGCAATGGTTCGGGTAAGTCGACGCTGTTGAGCATTCTTGCCGGGGTGTTGCGACCGGATAGCGGGCGCGCGTTCCTCGGTGACAAGATGCTCTTCGACATTCCCAAGTGGACTGCTCCTCACACGCGGGGGGTCTCGCTGCTGTCGCAAGAGCCCCTTTTGTTCCCACATAAAACGGTCGCGCAGAACACGGCATTTGGGCCGCTTGCTAAGCATGTGCCCCGCGGGGAGGCCGCGCGGTTGGCAGCACATTGGTTGGACGAGGTCGGGATGGCTGAGTTCGCCAGCCGCAGGCCGGGCGAATTATCGGGGGGACAGGCCCAACGTGTGGCTGTGGCGCGCGCGTTGGCGGCTCAACCTGAACTGTTGCTCTTGGATGAGCCAATGGCTGCCCTCGACGTTGCTGTTGCACCCGCACTGCGCCGGGTTCTGCGGCGCGTCCTCGAAGGGCAAACGACGCTGATCGTCACGCATGATCTGGTGGATGCGGCGCTGCTCTCTGACTACGTGATCGTTTTGGAGGATGGGCGGGTGGCGGAGCGTGGGCCCACCGACCAGGTTCTCTATAATCCCAAGACATCTTTCACCGCCGGGTTGGCTGGGCTGAACCTTGTTCGAGGACGATTTCAGGGTGGTGCGGTGGTCGGTCCCGGAGGGATGACAGTGCTCGGAATGGGTGAGGAGCCGCGCACCGGGGATATGGCGGCGGCTGCTTTCTCTCCCCGAGCTGTTTCTGTCTATCCGGCGGCGATCCAGGGCAGTCCTCGCAATAACTTTGAAGTCACAGTAAGGGAGATTGAGCCTGCCAACGGCTTGGTGCGTATCCACGGCGAGTCGTCGGGCCAGAGCCTGGCAGCCGACATTACGGTCAAGGCTTTGGCTGACCTTGATCTCTATCCTGGTAGCAGGGTTGTGTTTGCGGTCAAGGCAACTCAGGTGACGGTTTATGCCGCGTAGTTCCCAGGGTGATTCGTCCTCGGCCGTGGAGAAGGTTGGGACCGATCCCCACTTCGTTATCGAGGCGTTCACCATCGGGACCGAAACTCGCGCTAAGGAGACCCTGGATCGGATCGACCCTGAGGGTGGAACGACCCAGCTCTGAGACGTGCGCGACCTGCCAGGGAGGTAGCAGGCTGAAATAGGCAGCCACGACCTCGTCTGGATCTTCTGCCATGCCTGTCTTCAGCCAGGACTGCACCATGGCAATGGTGTTGTGAACCTGTTGGGAAGAAGCCATCTGGATCCACAGTTCCGAGGGGACCGGCCCTTCGACGTGACGCACGAAATCGCGGACGAACTCCTCGAAGAGGGCATCGAAGTACGAAGTGATCATGGCCAGAACGACTGATTGCCCGCCCTCGGGAAGAACATGGTTGTAAACACGGTGATTGGCGGCCACGTGTTCGAGGAGGGCGAGGTGGATTTCCCGCCACTGCAGCAGGTAGCCGGGGCCGGGCTGGTCAAGCAGATGTGCGATGGGTTCCATTTGCGGCGCTAGAGCTGAGATGAGGTGCTCGGCAAGGAATGAGGACGGGGAGCTGGAGTGCTTGTAGAAGGTGGTTCTAGAAATACCGGCCGCCTCGGTCAGTTCGGATACCGAAATCTGCTCGGCAGGCTTCTGTGCTGCCAGTGTGAGGATCGCATCGGTGAGTTTGGAACGGATACGCTGATAGCGGGGATCATCAACTGGCTGGCGGGGCACGGCTTTTCCAACAGCTACCTGTTCCACGATGCCCACCTGCCCCTATTTGAAAACGGCCTGCATCCAAGGATAGAGCGTACTGGTCAGTGTGGAGTGGATATGCTGGGGGTATGGTGAAAATCGCGGTCGTAACTGTTTCAGATCGGGTCTCTCGCGGGGAACGGGAGGACGCGTCGGGCCCACTGGCCGCATCCTTACTTTCCGCCTACGGCGAGGTGGTTCGCACGGATGTTGTGCCTGATGGCGTCGACACCGTGAGGGCCGCAATCTCGGGTGCGGCAGACGCCGGGGTCAATGTTGTTTTCACAACCGGCGGAACGGGGGTGACAGGACGGGACCAGACTCCTGAGGCAACTGAGGCTCTCATCGAACAGCGGATGTTCGGCATTGAGAACCTATTGCGTTCAAACCCGAATGTGCCGCAGGCCGCCCTCTCCCGGGGTCTTGCGGGTGTTGGGCGCTTCGACGGTCTACCGGTGCTGATTGTCAACGCTCCCGGGTCTGTCGGTGGGGTGCGGGATGCAGTTCGGGTTATTGGGCCACTGCTGGAGCACATCGTCTCCCAGATGCGCGACGGGGACCACCCCGTTCCCAGAAGTGAGGATCCCTTCGAGAGCTTTGATGGACACCTGGAGGCCACTTCCCGGGTACAAAACAGGGGCAGAAGCCAGGGAGGATCAGCCCGGGTTGTCATCGCTGGTGTCTCTGATCAAACCTTAGACATGGGCGTCCTCGTTGACGCGGTTGATGACCCGACGGCGGGGGCCGTCGTGACCTTCTGTGGTCAGGTGCGTAACCACGACGACGGACGCCAAGTGACCGCCATCGACTATGAGGCGCACCCTGATGCAGGTCGGGTGGTTGAGGAGATCGCAGAGCAGGTTGCACAGGCAAGCGGTGCCTGTCGGATAGCGGTGCTACACCGCACCGGGTATTTGGAGGTGGGTGGTATCGCCCTCGGAGCTGCGGTGTCTGCCCCGCACCGCGCGGAGGCTTTCCGCCTACTCGAAGCAGTTATAGAGCAGGTGAAAATGAAACTGCCAGTGTGGAAACGACAGCACTTTGCAGACGGAAGCCAAGAATGGACAGGGGTGGCGTGATGACGACAGTGACGGTTATTTCTTGTTCCGATGCCGCTCTTGAAGACGCCGCTGAAGACCGTGCCGGTACAGTGTTGCGCGAAGGTCTCGCATCACTGGGCTTTCAAGTAAGTGACCCGCAAATCGTGCCTTGCGATACGTCCCTGATAACTTCCGCCCTGGTCGATGCGTTTCACGGGGGCGCGCGGGTGGTTATCACCGCGGGTGCTAGCGGATTGCTGCCACAAGATGTTGCGGTTGAGGCGACCATGCCACTGGTGGAGTCTGAGATCCCCGGGATCATGGAAGAAGTCCGACGCCGTGGCGCGGAGAAAACCCCGCTGGCCCTGCTTTCGCGTGGAGTGGCGGGCGTGGTCGAACTCCCGGGCCTGCCGCGTTCACTGGTGGTCAACGCACCCGGCTCACGAGGGGGGGCCAGGGATACTCTGGCCGTCCTCGGCCCAATGCTTGAGCGCATAGTCGCGTCGTTGGATGGGGTGGGGCACGACCGTTAGGCCGGAAACGATCGCGACGTCAGTCTGCGTTTCTCGTCCAGTCGCCGCTACGGCCCCCGGACTTAGCCGTGACCCGCGCATGAAGGATTTCTGCTCTGCGATCCACGCCTTTGACCATGTCCACAATCGCGAGGGCGGCAACGGTCACCGCTGTTAGCGCCTCCATCTCAACTCCGGTACGGTCCGCTGTACGAACCTCCGCGTGGATCTGGACGCCCTCGTCCACGATGGTGAGTTCGAGGGCGACACCGTGCACGCCGATAACATGGGCGAGCGGCAGAAGATCCGGGACCTTTTTCGCGGCGGCGATCCCCGCGACTCGAGCCACGGCAAGGACGTCGCCCTTGGGAACGGTTCCGTCCCGAAGTGCGCGCACCACGTCCGGTGAGCAGGCAACCATGGCCTCCGCAGTCGCGGAGCGGACCGTGGGCTGCTTGGCAGTGACGTCGACCATGCGCGCGTCGCCGCGCTCATTGAGGTGTGTGAACTGCATGGGGCTCCTAGGACGAGGTCGGCGGTGACGAGGGTGATCCCGCCGGTGACGAGGGTGCGGTCGGCGGCGCGTCCTCGTCCGGGAAGGCTCCGTGTTGGGCGTCTGGGCTCGGTACAGTGGTGGAGGCATCTTCATCCATGCCAGCGACTTCATTCTCAGTGCAAGCGCCGTGGTTGTGGAGGAGATGGAAGTGGGGTAACTGCGGGACCGCCTTGGTTCCCTTATCGGCTTCGTGGCGGGATGCGATCTCAATCATCAGAGAGGCCAGCGTTGCCGTTGTAACCCCAATCAGGGCCATCCCCCCAAACATGAGGGCCGTGGCCGTGAGCCTTCCCGCGCTGGTGACAGGGGTGTAGTCGCCGTAGCCTGTCGTTGACACCGTCACACAAGCCCACCAGATCGCATCGCGGAACGTCTTGATGGTTGCGCCCGCAGCATTGCGTTCCGCTTCCAGAACTGCCAGTGCGGATATGTAGACGAGGATTACGGATGCCCCAATTCCGTAGACCATCACCTGGACGCGCATCCGATCACCAGGGGATGCCCACCTGCTTCCTAGCTGCGTAAAGACACGCAGCAGAATAACCAGGCGAAGCACCGGCACCATGACACAGAGCAGATCGAACCAATGGGTGACGAACCAACGGACTCTCTCTTTGGCTGTTGCGAAACGCACCACGTAGTCGATGAGGAACATGAGCCACGTTGTTGTCATGGTTAGTGTCGTCAGTGTCCATCCAACACCGGACAGATCCCCAATGGCCCGCCATGTGTAGGCAATCAGATAGGCAAGACTAGCGACGATCAAAGGTACGTCAGTGTACTTATGCCAAGTTTGCTGACCTTGTGTCATCTCCGGCCGCAACTTCTTCTTTGTCTCCAAGGCTGCCCCCTCCGGCCCTTAACTTACCGCACCGGGTACACCTTGAGCATGTCGGAAGGAGCCACAGCAGTGACGCCTTCCGGAACCATCGCGAGCGCATTTGCCAGATGCAAGGACGCAATTAGGTGCGACCCAGAGCCGAGCGCATGGCTGCGCGAAACGGTGCCATTCCCGGTGATCACAGGCACGAACTGGCGTCGGCCAGAGGGGCTCTTCCAGCCTTCTTCAGTCGCCAGCTCCACCGCCTGCCAAGCGGCCTCGGCTCCCTGAAACCTGGCCAACAGGGGACGCAGAAATACCCAAGCCGAAACAAAGACGCTCACGGGGTTGCCGGGAAGCCCAACAAAAGCGGTCGGGCGGCCCTGCAGCGTCAGCATGCCGCAAGCCTGCGGTTTGCCCGGTTGCATGGCGACTTTGTTGAAGGACGCTCTCCCCTCAAGGCTTTGCCTGACTACTTCAAACGCTCCCGCCGAAATGGCACCCGCGGTCACAACCAGGTCGGCACCCAGGCTCGCGGCTCGGTCGAGGGCATTCTCGAATTGCGAGACGGAGTCGGGAACCGCGGTAGCCAGGACGACCTCGCCACCGAACTGCTCCACAAGACCCGCGAGGAGGATCGAGTTTGAGTCGGGAATCTGCCCGAACCCCAACTGTGCGCCCGGGCTCACCAGCTCCGAACCGGTTGCGAGCACTGCGACACGCGGTCGGCGGCGCAGAGGGACCTCGCTGTAACCAACTGAAGCGGCAGCGGCGGCAGCCGCGGGCGTCCAGGAAGCCCCGCCTCTGAGAACCTTCGCGCCG
Source organism: Schaalia sp. JY-X159 (assembly GCF_014525425.1). Lineage (NCBI taxonomy): Bacteria > Bacillati > Actinomycetota > Actinomycetes > Actinomycetales > Actinomycetaceae > Schaalia > Schaalia sp. JY-X159. The sequence continues at coordinate 276,078 of NZ_JACEXI010000001.1, forward strand.
ACGGGCACGTCCTCGCCACTCCGGCGAATGTTGCTACCGCGCGGTAATGGATCGACGACAACCGACCGCGGAAGTGGGACATCACCTGGGGCCTGGTCCGAAAGCTCAACTGGAATGACCGTGTCTGCGCCGCGCGGTAGGGGGGCGCCGGTCATGATTCTGACGGCCTCGCCCGCCCCGACGGGAGGAGCGTCCTGTGCCCCCGCAGGGATATCACCGACGACTTCCAGGCGGGTCGGCCCGATCCCCAAGTCTGCTGCCCGCACCGCAAACCCATCCATGGCGGAGTTTGTGAAAGGTGGAACCGGATAGCGTGCAAAGAGGTCTTCCGCCAGAATCCGGCCAAAGCCCCCACCAATTGGTTCCGCGCTGCTCGGCACCAGATCGGCCAGAGCCAAGACTTTGTCCAAGTACTCCTCAACACTCAACATTTGTCCTCCTTGATGAGCGAAGCGGCAGGGTCTCCCACCTTGGCGACAGCGCGTCCAAGACCATGACCCGGCCGACCAGTGGTTGCCCCACACCGAGCAGCAGTTTGATTGCCTCCGTGGCCTGCAGAGTTCCAATCTGGCCAACCATGGCTCCCAGCACCCCAACCTCGGTTGCCATCTTGTAGGTGTCGCGTGGGGGTTCTTCGGGAACTAGGTCCCGAAGATAAAGCCGCTGCCCGTCCTCGTCCTCTACCCCAAACACGGAACACTGCCCCTGCCACGCCACCGCAGTTGCCCACACCAGTGGAACCCCAACGTCCTCGGCAGCGTCCGAAATCAGGAACTTAGCCGCAAAAGTATCAGTGCAGTCCAAGACCAGGTCATAGCGCGCAAAGAGTTTGCGGGCACGGTCTGGCGTCAGCATCTCAGGGTAGATGTCGACGGCAACCTCGGGGTTCAGTTCGTGCAGGCGCTGCGCCGCAGACTCAGCCTTGTTGCGACCGAACTCAGTATGAAGAACTTGCCGCTGCATATTGGTGAGTTCAACAACGTCACCATCAACGATCCCGATCTGACCAACCCCGGCGGCAGCCAGGTACGGAAGGGCAGCAGAACCCAAGCCTCCAGCCCCAATGACGAGGACGGAGGATTCAAGGAGCCGTCGTTGCCCAACCTCTCCAACACCTCTGAGCGCAATGTTGCGCGCATAGCGTTCTTGCTCAAGAGGGGAAAAGTCGGAAGCCAAGTTCGTAGTCAGCCTTTCCGTGGGGCGCCAGGTCGAGCATAGCGCCACCAAGTGATTCCAATACACATCACTGCCCATGCCGCACCGATGATGTAGAAGGGAACGGCGCCCATCGTGGTCAGGCCGACCCCGAAGATAAATGGCCCAAATGCGGCAATCGCGCCCGTCCAACCAATGACCCCTCCCGCCTGGCGGCGGTTGAAAATCATTGGCATCTGCTTAAAGGTTGACGCATTGCCGATACCTGAGAAGAGGAAGATCGCCAACATGCCCCAGAGGAACTGGTTGAAACCCGCATCGAGCGTCGCAGCGCTGGTGGTATCGGGAGTTAGCCCAGGAATGGTGTAGATAATTGAGGCAAGGATGCCGATCCCAGCGATTAGGGTCCAGATTGCGCCACCCATACGGTCAGTGAGGGGCGAGAAGAGGACGCGTGCGCCCGCCCCAATCAGCGGACCTAGGAAGACGAACTTCACCGGATCGGGGACGTTATAGCCCTCGATGAGAAGGGTGGCTGTGGCCCCGCTGCCGTCGACAATGGCAGGGTTGCCCGCACCGTAGAGGTTAGACATCAGCAATCCGAACTGAGCGGCTAGACCTGAGAAGGTTGCGAAAGTCATGATGTACAGGGCTGTCATCAGCCAGGTGTCGAGGTTGTTGAAGATGTCAAACTGCTGTTTGATGTTGGCTTTCACCGGCACCGAACGAAGTACGATGTAAGCCCAAATGGCCCCGACGATGATGAACGGGATGTAGACGAGGGCGCTGTTCTGATACCAGACAGTCACGCTGTCCTTGCCGGGGACAGCCATCTGCTGGCTGCCCAGGAACGCAAACATTGAGAAGGTAATCAGCCATGGGGTCAGCAGCTGCACAAGCGACACGCCAAAGTTGCCAACCCCAGCCTGGATGCCGAGGACGGTACCCTGCATCTTCTTGGGGAAGAAGTAAGAGGTGGATGGCATGAACCCTGAGAATGCGCCGCCGCCGATGCCGGCCAGGAATGCCAGCACCATGAGCCTCCAGTAAGGAACATCAGGGTTGGTGACCTCAAATCCCCAGCCCAGCACGGGAAGGATCAGGAGCAGCGTGGTTAGTGTGACCATCTTGCGTGTGCCCTGAATAGGAGGGAGCACCATCCACACCAGGCGGAGCAAACCACCTGAAAGGCCGGGCATAGCGGCCATCCAGTACAACTGGCTGGTGGTGAAACTGAATCCTAGCGCGTTGAGCTTGGGGACTATCGCGGAGGGAAGGAACCAGGTAACAAAGCACAGGGTCAACGTAAAAGTGGTGACCGTAAGCGTCATCCAGGCCCGCTTCTTGTCCCATTTCTTCGGGTCTTCTGGATCCCACTCTTGGAGCCAGTCACCTTTGACAGGAATAGAGCTCATTTACTCTGCCTCTTTCTTGAGTTCGCCCTCGGGAAGGCGTTCGGGACCTTGTTTGGTGAGCATGGTGTGTACTGTCAACTGCATCCACACCGCGCAGACAACAACAAGTATGAAAATGACGAAGAATGTTGATGAGGGGAAGCCTGAGAAGACTTTCGTGTAGGCGAACAGGGGTGGAAGGAAAAAGCCTCCCAGGCCGCCGAACATGCCGACGAGGCCGCCAACAGACCCGACGTTGTCGGGGAAATATGCGGGAATGTACTTGTATACAGCCGCCTTGCCAATCCCCATGGCGCACCCGAGGAAGAAGACCAGAATCGCAAACGCGTAGACGTTCATCCCGTAGTGGAGGTGCTGGGTTTGACTGCCGTCAGGGTGGACAATCGTGATGAAGCCGCTGGGCATCATGAGGATTCCGGAAGTTACCAACATGATCGCCCAGGTGAGGTAGAGGGCGGCTCGGGCCCCCCAGCGGTCCGAAATCCATCCTCCCAACGGCCTCAGCAGCGATGCGGGAAAGATGAATGTTGCCGTCAGTAGGCCAGCGGTTGCCAGAGAAATATCAAAGTTGTCCACGTAATACTTGGGGAGCCATGCCGACAGCGCCACATAGGCGCCGAACACCGCGACGTAGTAGAGGGAGAAGCGCCAGACGCGAACCTGCTTCAGTGGGGCAAGCTGTTCGGCAATGGTTTGCTGTGACCCGGGTGCATGGTCGGGTTTGGGAGCAACGAAGATCGTCAAGATACCGACAGTGACCAGCAGTGCCGCGTAGATTACCGGGACTAGGCGCCATCCTCCTTGGATGCCAAGAATGAACGTTGAACCGGCCGTGGCCGCAATGATCCCCGGGCCAATCAGTTTTGTGACGGAAGCGCCGACGTTGCCCGCACCGAAGATTCCGAGGGCGAGGCCCTTGCGGTCCTGCCCAAACCAGGCACTGTTCCACGACACGCCGACCGAGAACAGGTTGCCCGCGAACCCCACCAGGAAGGCCAGGATGAGAATCCAGGTGTAGCTGTTAGCGATAGAAACCATGTAGGCAGGAATGGCGGTCGCAAAGAGCATGAAGATCGTGATCTTCCGCCCGCCGATCCTGTCGGCCAGCATGCCGGCTGGGAGACGCCACATCGAGCCATTGAGGACCGCCACCGCAGATATCCACGACAGCTGGACGTCACTGAGCCCAAACTCTTCCTGAATCGGAATACCCAGGATGCCAAACATCAACCACACCGCAAACATCAGAGTGAATGCGATGGTCGACATTGTCACTACGCGACCCGCGCCCTTTTCAGTGGGGTGATTCGGGGGAACTTCAATCAGATTCTTGGACATCAAGGGCCTTTGGGAGTTGCGAAGAGACAGACTCAGCACGCTGCAAAACTTCGTCGTACTAGGGATGATCCTAACTGGATGGCGGCCGGATTTTGCGCTTTTAAACGACAGCTGTCACGATGAGTTTGTTCGCGGGTCTGCGCCGCGTCGCCAGGGGACTTTTGACCTACGAATACAGGGCGAGATCCTCGGGTGTGTCCATATCCGCCGTGACCTGAAGCGGCACTTGAACCAGTGCAACATCAAGGCCTCTAAGGACACTTCTGACAGATCTATCCCGCACCCTGCCAGCAGCCTCGAATGCGCCTTGCAATGAGTTCAGCCTGTAACGTCCTGCCAAAAACTGTGGCCACCCTTCTTGGTCTTCAAGCACCGCTCCGTCGGCACATTCCGAGGCGAGCGCCAGAGTCGTGACGACTAGGTCTGGGTTTGCCAGGTCTCCCGCGAGAATAAGGACCTCGCAGTCATCCACCTTCGACTCCGCGTCAACGATTAGGCTCAACACCTGCTGCAATCCGGCCCAGATCCCCGCGGCTGGCCCGCCAAGAGGTGGATCCTCCAGAGTGAAGGAAACGCGGTCGTCCTCGTCCCTGCGCCAACTGCCTTCCGGGGCCACCACGACCACGTGGGATGCCCAGTTCAGCGCGGCATCAACCGTTCTGGCGAGCAGAGGCTTTCCATCCACTTCGACCCGCATCTTGTCGCGTCCCATGCGAGATGAGCGCCCACCGCCGAGGACGATAGCGAACCGGCTTCCTGACACTTTCCTAGCCGCCTGCGAAGGGTGGCAGGACGTCGAGCTGCGTCACCTCTGTCAGGGAAGTTGATGGCGAGGTGATACGAACGCCATCCGCAAGCAAACTCGAGACCTTGAGAACTTGTTCCAAGGCCGGGTTCTCCCTCCCCAACATTTGCACGAGGGCGCCGGCATCCATGTCACTCGCATCGACGTGGGTGGATTGGGCCCCCGCTGCCTCTGCAGCGCCTGCGAAGTAGCGGATCAGCATCTAGCCTCCAATGGCGCTCATAGTGCGCTCGGGTTGTACGAAGCCTTCGTCATTAATTCCGTGGGCTTGCGCCTTCACAAGGTGTTCCGCGGTCCACGCCTCAATAATGTCGGCGTCACTGCCTCCGTCACGCATTATGGAACGAAGGTCGCGTTCTGAATTTGCAAACAGGCAGTTGCGGACTTGGCCATCGCTTGTGATGCGCGTGCGGTCGCAGCCCGCGCAAAATGGTGCCGTCACCGACGCGATTATGCCAATAGAGCCGCCTGGTTGCACGGAATCCCCAGCAACGTGCCACAGGGTTGCTGGTGCCGTCGTGTCGCCATCGGTGTCCGGCGTCAATGTGTAGCGCGTGCGGAGCACGGCAAGAATGGCCTCCTGCGTCACCATCTTGTTGCGATCCCAGGTGTGTTTTGGCCCAAGCGGCATCTGTTCGATGAAGCGCAGCTGGTAGCCGTGGTCGAGGCAAAATTCGGCGAGAGGCAGGATGGCGTCCTCGTTCACATCCCGCATGATCACGGCATTGATTTTCAGTGGGCGCAACTCGGCCTTGTCGACAGCATCGATACTGCGGCGGACGTCCTCGTACCGATCACGCCGTGTTAGGCGCGCGTAATGGTCACGATCCATGGTGTCTAGCGAAATGTTGACGCGTTGCAGGCCGGCTTCAACGAGCTCAGGAAGTCGTCGGTCTAAGCCGAGGCCGTTCGTGGTCAACGCAATGTCGGGTGGTGCGCCCGCGTCGGTGCGCAGGGACGATGCCGCCGCAATGATCTCGGCAAGGTCGCGTCGCAGCAGCGGCTCCCCACCTGTGAAGCGCACCTTGGTAATGCCGAGGTCGTTCACCGCGATGCGAAGTAGGCGGACTACTTCCGAAGTTGTGAGAGCGTCCTGGGTTGGGAGCCACTCCAATCCTTCCGCGGGCATGCAGTATGTGCAGCGCAGGTTGCAGCGGTCGGTGAGGGAAACCCGCAGGTCGCGGGCAACCCGTCCGTACTTGTCCAGAAGCTGCGCCATGGCACCAGTCTAGTTGTAAGCAACAAGTGTCGCTTTCAAGACGGGCGCGGTGGGTCTTGCCCGTGGGATCCTCTGGCCTGATGTTCCCTATCGGCTCCCGAGGTGACGTTCCGGATCGGTCTCTCTCACGGGTTTGTTCAGAATGCGGACGGTTCTGGATCACAACGTGGGATCTCGCCTAGCCTGGCTGACATGTTCAAACGAATGTGCCGCTAACGGACGCACTGACAGGCTCACGCCAGCGCGACAACCATCTCGCGTGTCACGTCGCTGTTCCGGGTACGTTGGGACTCCCCCCAAATCACGTGCGCAGATGCGCAGCCAAGGTTTGAACTCCCAGTACTGACACGGCCAGCACAAGTGCGTTCTCCTCATCGGCGAGGACCCCGACACTTGGCACGGCACCCAAGCAACGCCCCTCCCGAACTGCCACAAAACCATAACTGGGCGCATCGCCCGAACTAGCAACCTGGGAGTAAAGAAATGTCTGCAAACTGGTCTTTTGAAACCCGTCAGATCCACGCCGGTCAAACCCCGGACCCCACAACCGGAGCTCAAGCATTACCCATCTACCAAACCAATGCGTATGTTTTTGACAATGCAAGCCAGGCGGCAGGGCGCTTCGCTTTGTCGGAACTGGGTCCGATTTACACCCGCATCACGAACCCAACACAAGAGGTTGTCGAGAACCGCCTCGCCGACCTTGAAGGTGGAGTCGGGGCCCTACTCCTTGCCTCAGGCCAGGCAGCAAATACCTTCGCAATCCTCAATCTTGCGGGCGCAGGCGACAACATAGTTGCTTCCCCAAGCCTGTACGGCGGCACCTACAACCTCTTGGCAAACACACTTCCGAAGTTGGGAATCACGGTGACGTTCGTAGAGGACCCCTACGACCTCGAACAGTGGCGCAAGGCCGCGGCGCCCAACACCAAGGCATTCTTTGGGGAGACCATCCCCAACCCGAAGTCAGATATTTTCGACATCGAAGGGGTGGCTGCCGTGGCACACGAGGTCGGTGTGCCCCTGATTGTCGACAATACGGTTGCGACGCCGTACCTGATTCGGCCCATCGAGTGGGGCGCCGACATCGTGACGCACTCTGCCACCAAGTATTTGGGTGGCCACGGCACCACGTTGGGAGGCGTGATCGTCGATGCCGGGAAGTTCGACTTCGGCGCGGATCCCGAGCGCTTCCCGGGCTTCAATGAGCCGGACCCCTCGTACAATGGGCTCGTTTACGCCCGCGATCTGGGTGAAGGGGGAGCCCTCGGAGCAAATCTGTCCTACATCCTTAAGGCCCGCGTTCAGCTGCTGCGGGACCTAGGTTCGGCGATTTCTCCCTTCAACGCCTTCCTGTTGGCGCAGGGCATCGAGACGCTGTCTTTGCGTCTGGACAGGCACACGCAGAACGCGCAAAAGATCGCCAAGTGGCTTGAAGATCGTCCAGATGTGTCGGTAGTTCACTACGCTGGCCTTCCGTCCTCGCCCTATTACGAGTTGGCGCAGAAGTATGCGCCCAAGGGCACCAGCGGCGTTGTCGCATTTGACCTGGATGGTGGGGAAGAGGCAGGCGTGGCGTTTGTGAATGCTCTTGAGCTGCACTCCCTGGTCGCCAACCTGGGGGACGTGCGCTCTCTAGTTGCCCACCCTTACTCGACGACCCATAGCCAGGCATCCGACGAGGAGAAGGCGCAGTCCGCGGTCACACCCGGACTGGTGCGTTTATCTGTTGGCCTCGAGGACGTCGAGGACATCATTGCCGACCTCGAACTGGGGTTCGCTGCTGCCGCCGCGGTCCGTGAGAGTGCCGGGGATGGGGCAGGGGTCGCGGCCGAAACCGTGACCGCCGCCTGAGCTGGATCAAGCCGGACCGCCTCCCGACACAGCGAGACGGTCCGGCAGGCGCTCCCGGACCCACATAGAGTTTGGTGACGGCTGCGCTTACTAGGTAGTCCGAGAATGACAGAGAGGGGATCTAGGCAGATGGGCAGTCCTTCTGAATCAGTCCCGTTGCTCCCGCCGGCCTCGGGCGCGTGGTTTGAAACCGATCCGGTTGGCAGACGCAAGTTCTTCGAGGGCGGTCCACTGGTGCTTGAAGCGGGAGGCGAGCTAGATCAGTTCACGCTTGCATATGAGACGTGGGGTGAGCTGAACGAAGACGGCTCCAACGCCGTCCTGATACTCCATGCTCTAACTGGCGACTCGCACCTGTCTGGTGAGACTGGTCCGGGACATCCGACGGCGGGGTGGTGGACCGATCTGATTGGTGCGGGTGCGCCGATCGACACGGAGCGGTATTTTGTGGTTGCGCCTAACATCCTTGGTGGTTGTCAGGGGTCGACGGGACCGGCCTCGTTGCGAGAAGGTGCGTCCTCGCCGGATACGTTCTCGTCCGTACCGGGTGCGTCCTCGCCCGTACCGGTCGGATCCCAAGCGCAAGCCCGGTGGGGTGGGGACTTCCCCTTCGTGACCATCCGGGACACTGTGGCGGCCGAAGCGCAATTGGCAGATGAACTGGGTATTGGCACTTGGCAGATGGTGATTGGGGGTTCACTCGGCGGGATGCGGGCGCTCGAATGGGCCGCAATGTTCCCGGGCCGAGTGGCAAAGTTGGTGCCGGTCGCGACCACTGCCGCCACCACTGCGGACCAAATTGCTTGGGCTCACACCCAGCTGGCGGCAATCGTCAGTGATCCGGGATTCAACGACGGGAACTACTACGGTGCCGCGCCGGGCGAGGGCCCCACGACGGGCCTGGGGATTGCCCGCCAGATCGCGCACACCACGTACCGTAGCGCGCCTGAGCTTGAGACCCGGTTCGGCGCAAACGCGCAAGGGGGAGAGGACCCTTGGGCAGGAGGGCGATACGCCGTACAGTCCTACCTGCAGCACCAGGGTGGCAAGTTCGTCTATCGGTTTGATGCCAACTCATACAAGGTTCTCACTGAGGCTTTCATGGCGCACGACATAGGTCGAGGGCGTGGAGGGCTCGATGTTGGGCTTGCCTCAATCACCGCGCAGACACTAGTGGTAGCGGTGGACTCAGATCGGCTGTGCCTTCCGGAAGCGTCCGAGGTGATTGCCCGCGGCGTTCCCAACTGTGTGGGGGTGCAAACGGTGCGTTCTCACAGTGGACATGATGGTTTCCTCATCGAGTTTGAGCAGTTCGGCCCGTTGTTGAAGGAGTTCCTTGAGGGTCGGGTGGTGGCGGTGCCGTGCGGCACAGCGGTTGCTCGGACTCGGTGGAGCCGCAGGGTCGGAAATGCGACGCGCATGTGGAAGCAGGTTCCTCAGCATGCGCCGGTGGGCGCAACGTTGCTGTAGCAGGAACCCGCGCCGCGGCCGCAGTCCCGTGGGCCGCGGAGATGGGCCGTGGGACTGCGGGGCTACTCGAACAAATCCGTCTGCAGCAGAGAGTATGTCGTCTGATGGACACGATCCCGCAGCGCGTTCCCCATCCCGACGGGGTCAGCGCTGAGCGCCCGCAACGTGGTCCGCGCAGCAGAGTTAGGAATCGGCGTCAGCATTAGCTCATTGCCATTCATTGCCGCCTGGGCCGGATCCATAAACGCCGCCAGCACCGCGTCTGTTGACACTACGCCCTCAAATCCCCATTCGTCGCGCAACACATTTTGCAGCAGTTCAGGGTTACCACCCGACCACTTCGGCCCAACGTGGATAAACGAAGACATCGCACCGTTCGCGCCACCTTCCTTGACCGTGATCTCGAAGGGCTTCAAGTACACCTCGCGTAGAGCCTGCTCACTGACAAACACATTGACGCCACTGCGGGCATTGATCTCCTGGTCATTGAGGACGAAGTGCTTCATGAATGTCAGCACCCCCTGATCCTGCGCACCCATGACCGTGGCAGCCGCAATCTTGCCTGACAGGACCGGGTCCTCAGAGTAATACTCGAAGTTACGCCCACCCATGGCCGTGCGCTGAATGTTCATGCCGGGCGCGTACCATCCCTGCACTCCGTAAGCGTTGGCTTCCAACCCAACGGCCTCGCCGAGGGCGTACGCCAAAGCGTCATTCCACGTCGACGCCAGAACCACTGCGGTCGGATACGCGGCTGCAGTCATCTTCGTGAAGAACGAGTTCAGGCCAGCAGGCCCATCCAAGAGGACGGCAGAGGGGATCCCCAAGCGAGGAATCTCCGCGGTTCTCCACGCCCCCTGCGAGGTCATGGCAACCAGCTCACCCGCCGTGAACTGGTCTAGGAACAGATCCCACTGCGGGTCATCGAAGTCCAGCCCCTGCATGTCGCTGAGCTGTAGCCCGTTCGACGCGCCATAGGTGGGGATTTCTCCCTCGGTGGGTTCAACAGTCCCGTCCGCAAGAGACTGGGACAGTGTCGGCATCTGCGCCAGCAGCTCATCGCTCGCGGTGTAGTTACGGTTGTCGGCGTTCGGGTACGTCCCCTCCCAGTCGGCCCGGGACAGGTAGGTGATGTCACCTTCGGCGTAGTCAAACTGATTCGACAGTTCGGTTCCCGTTACCGGGTCTGCGGTTATGGTCTTCGTTTCATCGATCGTGAAGTCAAACGTCTGCACCGGGTTGTGGATATCGCGGCTCACCTGCAGTGTGTAGTCTCCGGCGTCGAGGACGTATGCCCCATCCCCCCACGACGCCATGTCAGCGGTGGCCAAAGAGACGGTGAGAGTCTCTGTTGCGCCGGGATCCAGAAGGCTGGTCTTCACGTATCCGCCCAGCTCAATCGCGGACTTCTCAATGCCACCCTCGATGTATGGTGCAGAGTAGTACACCTCTACGACATCCTTGCCCGCGCGGCTGCCCGCATTGGTGACCTGAACGGTGACCGAGATTGATTCGTCATCGATGACGGGTTCGGCAACATTCCAGTCGAAGTCGGTATACGACAGGCCAAACCCGAAGGGGAACTGCACTGCTTGCGCATATGCGGCCTCATCGCCCTTGTACACCGTTTCGTAGTAGCGGTAGCCGACGTAGATTCCCTCTTCATAGTTGATGAAACCGCGGTCCGCATTGTCATACTTGAAGTCGCCGAAGTTCACGGTCGAGGGCGCACTTTCAACCGAATACGCGTAGGTATTAGAGAGGCGCCCGGATGGGTTCACCTCACCCGACAGCGCTTTCGCTAGAGATACGGCGCCGAAGGGTCCGGGGGTGCCAATCCACATTGCGCTCTTGATCTGCGGGTAGTCGTCGAGGAAGCCCAGCTCCATCTGGTTGCCAGAGTTGATAACTACAACAACGTCGTCGAAGTCGGCTGTGATGCGGTCGAGTAGGGCGATCTGATTGTCCGTTAGGCGTAGCTGCTGCGCGGTGAAGTCCTGTGCTTCCACACCGTCATTACCCAACACCACCAGCGCGGTTGTGGAGAACGAGGTCGCGTTCGCCATCACCTCATCCGTAAGGTAATCTGGGGCAATTTCGTCCTCAGTGGACCCGGAAGTCATGGACGAAACAACGTCAACCAGTCCCGTATTGTTGCTGACTGCTGCCGTCGCGCCACTGTCGATCATGGTTTGGTCGAGGTCGGGATTGTACTCAATACCCTGCTGGTCCAGTGCTTCAAACAACGTGATTGCGAGGGACTGGTCGGCGCCCCCGGAACCTCCACCTCCATAGCGCAAGTTGTATGACGCGAAGCCGAAGACATTGACTTTTCCGCCTTCGAGAGGAAGTAGATCTCCCTCATTCTTGAGGAGCACCAGCCCCTCGTCAGCGATCTGGGATGAAACTGCCTGGGCATATACGCGTGCATCCTCGCCCGCAGCGGTTTCCGAGTCAACATCCATCTGGAAGAGCCGGGACAGGTCCCCGACAAATGGCGCGGCCAGGATCAGGACGAGGGCGACCACTCCGGCTGTGATACCCCAGCCGATGCCGCGCCGACGCAGGTTGGCGACCTTGCGGTGGATCCGTGCCTCGCGCTTGTCCGCGCGGCGTTCCTTGCGGGTCATCTGCGCCCGAGCGGCCTTACGTTCGGCCTTGTCAGCAGCCTTTGCAGCCTTGGCGGCTGCCCTATCACTTGCCTTGGCAGCCTTACGCGCCGCAGGGTCCATGGCGGCAAGCTCTTCGGCCCGAGCCTTGGCTTGCTCTCGGTTCTGTTCAGCTGCTTCGACCGCGGCTGCCTTAATTTCTTTGCGTGTTGCCATTACTCTGTCTTTCCAGCTTCTTTGCTTGCAGCCCGGTTGCCTTTGGGAAGGCGACCGTTGAGCACATTGATAAGGTCATCCAAGGCCGATTCGCTAAACGCTCCGCCCGAAAGCCTGGGGAGGGTCCGCAGTGGCATGTCTAGGGCAAAATTCATGTTGTTTGCAAGCATGGGCTTGCCGACCGCGTGCAAGATGGAACCGATGCCCGTAATGGCGCCGCCACACAAACCGGCGATACCGCCGCGACCGACGAGCTGCGCCAAGATTGAGTCGCGTGTGATCGGCAGCGACCGATCCCAGAACTCTGGCGGCGGAGTCCTTCCCAAAAGGTGTGCGAACTCGGATGTGCCGATGCCTTTGACTTCACCCGAGAAATAGCGGGGGAGGACGTCCCGATCGTAGTTGAGGTCGAACTCTTCTCCATCCACGTTCACGGTGCCTTCGAGGCGGATGTCCCGAGAGGATGCGCCGACAAGCGCCGTGTAGCGGCCTTTACGCTGGCGCCACTTTCCCGTGTTCACATCAAAGACACTGAAGGCGTGCTCGCTGAAGTCAATCCTCACCGAGGCCGACTCCCCGGCCTCGAGCGTGACGCGGGCAAATCCCGCCAGCTGCTGTGGTGCAACGAAATCGGTGGTCTCGGGAGGGCCGATGTAGACCTGAACGACCTCGGTGCCGGGGCGGGTCCCCGTGTTGGTGACCGTCACGGACACGCCCTCGGCATCAACCTGCAAGTTCGAGTATTCGAACGTGGTGTATGAAAGTCCGTGACCGAACGGGAACCGCACCCGCCCACCGATTTTGTCGAAGTAGCGGTAGCCGATGTAGATGCTGTCATCGTGGTACGAGGCTGCCTCCGTGTTCCCGTATGCCGGTGAGGAGGGCACGTCCTCGTAGACCACAGGGTAGGTTTCCGCCAACTTCCCACTGGGGTTGGTAGCCCCGACAAGCACGTTGGCGATTGCGGTGGCGCCGCCCTGTCCCGGGAGGTAGCCCGCGAGGATTGCCTCAACGTGATCGGCAAACGGCAACTCCATGGGGGAGCCGCCGACAAGGATGACAACCGGCTTGTGTCCGGCAGCCAGCAAGTCGTGAAGAAGGCGCAGTTGCTCGCGGGGAATCCGCATGTGAGGGCGGTCAGCGGCCTCGGCCTCAAGGAACTCGTCCAACCCGATGAAGACAATGGTCGCTTCGGCCCGAGATGCCAGCTCAACCGCCTGCTTGCGGAGCGCATCCGAGCGCCCTCCGTGGCGTTTGAAACCCTGGGCAAATCCCGCCACGTTAAGGCCAGCGGCAGAGAGTGCATCCAGAGGGCTCTCAGTCCGGGTTGGATTCACCCGCGATGACCCGGCGCCTTGGATACGCAGGTCGTCCGCGAAATCACCAATCACCGCCACGGAGCTGCCCCGGCGGAGTGGAAGCGTCGGATTTTGCGTGGGGCCGTTCTTCAGTAGAACCACCCCTTCCTCGGCTGCTCGAACTGCCAGGTCGTGATGAGCGTCAAAATCTGGATTCACGTCCGAAAGGTCCGCTAGAGCAGGGTTCGTCGCGGCTGTCCGATCAATCAGCTCCAGGACTTCCGCGACTCGGGCGTCGAGGACGGATTCATCTAATGAGCCGTCTTGAACTGCAACCACGATCTCCGCATCGGTGATCCCGCCGGTTGACGGCATCTCCAGAGCATTGCCCGCCAGCAGCCCAGCCACGCGGTCGTTGTTACCGCCCCAGTCTGTCACCACCAATCCGTCAAATCCCCACTCGTTGCGAAGAATCTCCATCAGCGGCTGGTTCTCATTGGTGTAGTCGCCATTGACCTTGTTATAAGAGGACATGACCGTGTACGGGTTGCCCTCTTGCACGGCGATCCTGAAGCCTTCCAGGTATGTTTCGTGCAGAGCCCGCTCATCAACCACCTCGTCAATGCTCATGCGGTGCTTCTCTTGGCTGTTGACAGCGTAGTGTTTCATGCTGGCCCCAACGCCCTCGGACTGGATGCCGCGGATTAGTGCGGCGGCCATTTTGCCAGCCAGAAGAGGATCTTCTGAGAAGTACTCGAAGTTGCGTCCCGCCAACGGATTGCGCTTGATGTTGAGGCCGGGGCCAAGCAGAACGCTGACGCCCTCGGCCTTCGCTTCAACGCCAAGAGCCTGCCCAACCTCATACCCCAGGTGCGGATCCCATGAGTTGGCAAGCGTTGCGGCAGTCGGGAAGCAAGTGGCGGGAAGGGACTGGTTCAACCCGAGGTGGTCGGCGGAGCCGCCCTGCTTGCGCAGACCGTGCGGGCCGTCAGTAAGCATCATGGAGGGAATACCGAGACGGTCGATTCCCTTGGAGTTCCAGAAGTTCGCCCCCGACATCAGCGAGGCCTTCTCTTCCAGAGTCATTTGGTCAATCAGTTTGCGGTGTGCGTCTTTCACTGCTGTGTTCCCTTCGATTGCTCGCGGTCGAGGTTCCCATACTCTTCAGTTTCGCTTAGCGACGGTGGGAAGATCAGTCGGTATGCGATAAGGATGATGACAAACGTGACGGTGAATCCGACGACGGTGTCGGAAACGAAGTGCGCGCCCACGATGATGCGGGAGAAGCCCACGTAGATACCCCAGACGGCGCCGCCCCAGAAGAGGAGGTTCGACCACTTTTCAAGCGATGCCCGCAACGGAATGAGTGCTGTCGTCATGATTGCCAAGGTGGCGTTTGCGGTGTGCCCAGAGGGGAATGACTTGAACTCCTCGGCTTCCACTCCGCCCGCAACAAGTGCGTCACGCTCGGGTGTTCCCGGACTCCACCAGGGAGAGAACCCAACCGCGTCAGTCTCAGAGATAAAACGCATTCGAGGGCGTTCCCAGCCGATTTTGATGATGTTGATCAAGATGAGTTCAGTTAGGACGACGATGAAAAGTGCGAGGGCGACGCGGATTGCCAGACGCCGACTTGCTCCGCGGGCAAGCACGACGACTCCCCAACTTGTGGCGGCCACAATGACGACGCCGGTCAGGACCACAACAAGAATCGGCCACGACAGGTAGCGCGTGGGGAGGTAGAGAACCATCCCTGCACCGACTATGTAGAGGAGCCCTCCACCCACGACCTGCCCCACGCGGACCCCAAGGCGCTCTCTGCTACGGAAGACAATGAGCAGCGTTCCCGCGACAAGCAGGGCCATACCCGCCGGCAGCTCCCCATAGGCGGCGCCAAAGATGCCAAGCGGATTCCGCGGGTTGTACAGCGCCTGGGAAATCTGCAGATCCCAGATGCTTCCGATGATGAGCATGCCAAGCAATACTCCGGAAAGCACCAGGGCGTTTCTTGGCGAGATAAGACGGTTTCCAGGATGCCAGAGGACTGGGGTTGGCTTCCCTTGTTCAGTTTCGTTGTGCAATTGATTCCCCATTGAGTCGTCGGTTGCTGAGCAAGTAACAGTAGAGTAGCAGTCAACCCCACCAAGTGGTGGAAAGTTTTTGTTGTCTTGGTTACGGTTCTGTAAGGTTGGCAAAATGGAGCAAACAGATGTGGACTCACTAATCGAGCGGGTCCTGGCGGAACTGGACTCGGGCAGTGTTCGTGGCCAGAAAACCAAGTTGGCCATTATCGAGCATGCGGCTAGCGCGTTTGCAACCGGCGGCTTCCAAGGAACATCGATGAGGTCGATCGCGCGTTCGGTGGGTATCGATCATTCGACGCTTCTCCACCACTTTAAGTCCAAGGATGAGCTACTGGT
Organism: Schaalia sp. JY-X159; assembly: GCF_014525425.1. NCBI lineage: Bacteria > Bacillati > Actinomycetota > Actinomycetes > Actinomycetales > Actinomycetaceae > Schaalia > Schaalia sp. JY-X159. The sequence goes on from NZ_JACEXI010000001.1 coordinate 291,877, forward strand.
TGCGGTCCTGGGTTGGCGGGATGTCAGCGGGGGAAGGCAGGTAGCAGGTTCCGGTATCGGGCCCGAGATCACCGCGGACACGCTCGCGGAAGGGGTGCGGACTCTCGCGACGTCTAATGCCGAGGATGCGGATCTGACCAGACTGTTCTCAATCATGGTCGCTGAAGCAGGGCAAGAGGGCCATCCAGCGCGACAGTACCTGCAGTGGCGCCAGAAGCTGGCCATGGACTTCTGGCAGGGCTTTGCGCAAGAGTCTGGGTCCGGCTCCGGTGACGTTGCCCCGGCCTTCACCGCTCACGAAAGAGCGGCTCTCTTCATCAGCGTGTGGGATGGGCTGCAGACCTATGATGCCCTGAATCCGGGGGATGTTGATCCCCCGGAACTCCTCGCCCGGATCGCCCAGGTTCTTTTCGGCGGCCTCGCCTCAGACCCCGCCCCATCTGGTCATGACCGGTGATAGACCGCGAACTTGCCGCTGGGACCATCAAGCACGGTGACGGGTGTGCGGAACACTGTAGTTAGCACCTCGTCGGTGATAATTTCCTCCGGGGTGCCGGCTACGGCAATCGCGCCCTCGTCCATCGCGACGATGTAGTCGCTGTAGGCTGCCGCGAAGTTGATGTCGTGAAGGACGATGATGATGGTTCGGCCCAGTTCATCCGCCGCACGCCGCAACTGAGTCATCATTTCGACGGAGTGCCGCGCATCGAGATTATTGAGGGGTTCATCGAGCAGTAGGTACTCGGTATCTTGCGCTAGCACCATTGCGACATAGGCGCGTTGCCGCTGCCCTCCAGAGAGTTGGTCCAGGAACCTCTGCTCCAAATCCGTCATGTCAAGGAAGTCAATGGCCTGCGAGATGGCGTCCTCGTCCACTTGAGTCAGCCGACCTCCGCTGTGTGGGTAGCGGCCAAAGCCCACCAGCTGACGGACCGTGAGCCTGGTGACAAAGTGATTCTCCTGGCGCAGGATCGACACCTTACGTGCCACGTCTTTCGAGGGCGCCCGGAACACGTCGAGCCCACCGATCGTGATTGATCCCGACGTCACAGGCATCAGCCGACCCATCATCGTCAGCAGGGTGGACTTGCCCGCTCCATTGGGGCCGACGAGGGCGATGATCCCGCCCGGAGGCAGCTGGAGGGAAACAGGTCCGATTTGAACGTCTTTTGAGTAGCGCTTCACCACGGAGTCAAGAACAATCACAGAAGACCTCGTTTCAAGATGACAGCCAAGAAGACGGCCCCGCCGATCAGTTCCACGATGATCATCACCGCATCAACCATGGGGAACACATGCTTGAGGAGGAAGTAGGCGGCCCCAAGAATCACAACGCCCAACAGCCACGCGACCGGCAGAATCCGCCGGTGATCGTGGGTGTCGGTGATCGAGTAGGCCAGGGTCGCCATGAGGAAACCCAGGAATGTCATGGGCCCAACCAGGGAGGTCGACATTGCCATCAAGACTGCCACCAACGTCAGCATCAGCATGGTTTGGCGACGGTGATTGAGCCCCAGGTTCGTGGCAATTTGGGGACCGAGGGCGAGGACATTGAGGCGGCGCCCCAGCAGCCAAATGCCCAGGCCAGCAGCCAGGCAGATCGGCACGGCGTAGGGGAGTAGCTCCACCTTTGCGGTGCCAATGTTTGCGAAGAGTCGCGCCCGAAGTACGTCGAACTCGTTGGGATCCAGCATGCGCTGCATGAACGTCGACAGTGACCCCAGCCCTGTGCCAATGACAATGCCAACCAGCAGCATGATATGTAAATTGCCGAACCTGCCCGAAAGGAGCCAGGAATAGAGGAGGACCGCGAACCCCACCATCACGGCGGATTGAAGCAGGAACTGACCCGTCGTTCCAAGCCCCGATAGTCCGCGGGTTCCCAGGAAGTAGACGAGGCCGGTTTGGATGAGGACGAAAAGAGATTCGAACCCCATGATCGACGGGGTAATGATCCTGTTGTTAGTCACCGTTTGGAATGTCACTGTCGCCATGGCTTGCGCGAAGGTCACGGTCAGAATGACGACAACCGCACTGATACGCATCTTGGAGACGCGCCACCACTTGTCACTGAGGAACTCAAAATCATTCCCCCAGGTAAGGATCAGTACGGAGAGAACCAGAGCCGCGACGATCAGGCTGCCAAGGATTACGAGGTAGCGGGTGCGATGATGAGCGCTGGTGTAGGGCCCGACCGACCTCGTCCTTGGCGCAACGTCCGAGTCAGGGGCGGGGGGAGATAGCCGGTTCATGACAACGGTCGTGGTACCGGGCTGGACGTCCTCGGACGGAAGTGGCTCTATGGCTTGCGTATCGGCGGGGCGAACTAGGGTTTCAGCCGACATTCGTCCTCCTCGTCCGCAGCAGCATGACGACGAACACAACCGAACCGACGGCTCCCAGGACCAGCGAGACGGGAACTTCAAACGGCGCGATGATGGTCCTTCCGATCAGGTCGCAGATGGTGACGACCCAGATGCCTGTCAGGAAGACCCAGGGGATATTGGTGCGCAGGTTGTCGCCGCGGACCATCGACACCAGGTTGGGAACGATCAACCCCAGGAAGGGCAGCATCCCCACAACGACGGTGACAACACCGGTGGTTATGGACACGAGCCCGACACCGAGCAGGACAACCCGTTCGTAGTTCAGCCCCACGTTGGTTGCTACGTCTTTTCCGAGGCCGGCGCACGTGAATCTATCTGCCAGCACGACGACCAGTGCACAGACGATCAGGACGATCCACAGCGGCTCGTAGCGGCCCACCTCGATACCGGTAAACCGTCCGGCGAACCATGCGCCAAGGGTCTGCAGCAGGTTGAAACGGATGGCAATTAAGGTGGAAATGGCGCTGACAACCGCCCCAAACATCATTCCTACAATCGGCACGATCAGCGACGATTTGAGCTTCACCTTCTGCAGGAACGCAAAGAAGATCATGGTGCCAACGAAGCCGAAAACGATGGCTGCACCCATTTTGGTCAGGAGCCCTGACATTGGGAAGAAGACGTAAACCAGCAGAAGCCCAAGCCCCGCCCACTCTGTGGTGCCAACCGTGGTGGGCTCGACAAAACGGTTCTGCGTTAGTAGTTGCATGACCAGTCCTGCCATCGCCATGGAAGCTCCGGAAAGCACGAGGGCGACCGTGCGGGGAATGCGTGTGATCCACAGGAAGTCACTGCCGCCACCGGCGGTGTCGGTAATATCTGCCACCCCGGTAAAGACAGAGAGGCCAAGAAGCGCCACAGTGAAGACCGTTGCGAGAAGCGCTGGACCGTAGCGCCGAAGCGGTGATTGCTGCGCAGAAGAGCGCCGAGTCACCCGCCCGGCGGTCACATTGGTGACACGGGTAGGTGACTCGGCGATTGTTGCCATCTGAGGGAACCCAGTCTGCTGGTGGTTGTTTGCTACTTGTGTTCTGTGAATGCCTGCTGCAGTCCGCCCAAGACATCGATGTATGCGTAGATGTCTTCGGTGAGGTAGTAGTCGGCTGGCATGACGTAGATGGCCTGGTTCTGTACCGCGGAAACACCAGCGAGGGCGGTGGAGCCATTGATTAGCTCCAGCGCCGGTGTGGTCTCCCCGTCGGAGGTAACTGCGGCGTCACGGTCGAGGACTAGGAAGAAGTCGGGGTTGGACTCCGCGATTGCTTCGATGGAGATGTCGTCACCCTGGTGGTTGGTGGAACCCTCAGCGTCAAGCGCCGGGGTCAGATCCAAGAGGTTGAAGAAGATGCTTGCTCCGCGGCCATCAGCCGGGTTGGAGTAGCGGATTTCGTTGGCGTTTGTCACCAGACCCATGACTGTCATTGCTGGGTCGTAGGCGGCTTTGGCGTCCTCGACAGCGGTGTGGAACTGGTCGATGAGGGCGGCGGCCTCGTCCTGCTTGCAGAAGACCTCCCCAAGCAGCGTCACCTGAGCAATGGCGTACTCGTCGGGGCTCAGGTCAGCATTGTCCATTGCGACGAGGGCGGCGTCCGGCGCTGCTTCCTGCATCTTTTCCGCGTGGTCGCGGTAGCGGTAGCCGTTGATGATGACGGTGGGCTCGGCAGCAATGACCTGGTCGAAGTTCGGTTCGGCGTGGCTTCCAGTGTCGAGGATGGTTTCGTCCTCGGCCCAGCTGTTGTGCGGTGACATGAGGGTGCGCGGTGCGGCGGTCGGCTGCACGCCCCACTCGTTGAGGACCGCGAAGGTGCGGTTGTCGGTTACTGCAACGGAGTCGGCGCTCTCTATGGTCACTTCGTTGCCGGCCATATCGGTCACCGTGACGGGGTATGCGCACTCGGCGGAAGCGGTGTCCTCTACGGCTTGGTCAACCTGTTCGCTCTGCTGTTCTTCGGCGGACTGGTTGCCTCCTGCTGATGAACATCCGGAAAGGACGAGGGCGAGGGTCGCAACACCGGCCATAGCGAAAGTTGAGTGGCGCTTAGTGAGCGTCATGCGGAATCTCCTTGAAACGTCTTACCGGTGGGACAGAACGTGCCTCCGGCTTATGTGAAGTTAGGTGTGCCTAACCTCACCGGTTGAGCATATCGAGCCGATTCATTTACGTGCAACTGGTGTTGCGTAAATATGTTGGGTAAATCAGCACGTCGTAGGTGGTGTTCTAGCTCCGCGTCCACTCCATGGTCAGGTTGTCTTTGGCGCCAAACTTGACCAAATGTCGTTCGATGACGTCTTCAAGGAACGTTGCGGTCTCTTCGTCCTCTGCTTCAACTGTGATCGTCATCATGTCGTCGGCGCACTTTAGGTTAGCCCTGGTGATGGGGAAAAGGATGTACCCACGGTCGGCCTCACTGTCCCACTCGCCACCATGGCGGCGGGACATGTGTGAAACCAGCTGCTTGCTGTAGCGAGCTGCTCGGGAGGTGGCGCAGGTGCCGGTGGAGGTGATGGTCATGGTAGTCCTCGGGTTTGTGAAGGGTTAGGTTAGCCTAACCTGAAAACCAAGAGGGCGGACTGTGATGTTGTGGGGCTACGCCGTCCTCCGCGCAGCGTGGGCTATGCCCAGCCAAGTGTGCAGGTTGTTCCACCAGCACCAGCCCAGTTTTGCTGCGTTCTTATTGGCAGCGGTGTCCCGGCCGGTGCCGTTGCTGATCCACAGGGCCGGGGTGCGTGCGTCGAAGCCAGCCTTCTTCCTTTTGCGTGAACCAATCGTCATGAAGCAGTGGTTTCGTTCAAGCAACCCGGGCCCGGCATTGGTGGGCGGGCACTGCAGCGCCCAAAAGATGCCCTCGATCATCGTGAAGGGGATACGTTGGTCAGCGACGATCTGCTGCAATGCCTCGGCGGGGGAGGCGTTGGAGAACTCGTCGCCACGCCGCGGGTCTTCCAAGAGGTACCAACCCTGCGGCAACTGCGTGTCTGTCGGCTCCGCGGTGTCGAACACTTCAAACGAGGACGCGTCGGTAAAGTCCTCGACGACGAACCCGGACTTACCATCAAGCTCTACAAGGGCCATGAGGTCGGCATACGTGCACGGAATCCGGCTTGGAACCAGCAGGCATGGGCCGACTGCTAGGGGCTCCAGCGCTGCGGCTGCAGAGCGAAGATCGTCCTCGCCAACCTCCAAGAGAGTGGGAACTCCGAGGTGGATCAACCGCTGCGCCTGCTCGGTTACGGAAGGAAGCGCGTTTGGGTACAAGGTGCTCATCTGACGGATTGTGCCACGGCTCGCCCCGCCGCGATAGGGGTCCTACATCAATGCATCCCATTCCGGCAGGACGATCCACTCACGGTCAAGGGCATCGATGACTCCGGGTGAGAGACGGGTTGGCGAGACCGCAACCTGGAAAACGTACTCATCAAACCAGTCGTCATTCATCGTGAAGAAGCCCTTCTTACCGACTTCGTCACCCCAGCTGTTCTCCACACGCCAGCGCTTGGCATTCCCGTCCTCGTCCAAGTCGACGCCGACAAAAACCATAATGTGGGTGGCGTTGGTGTCCCGCATCCGCATTCTGTCGGCCTTCGGCATGGAATAGTCGACGCCGTAAAGGGAGTCATAGTCGTGTAGATGAGCTGACCAGATGCCCTCTTTTCTGGCGAACTGCTGAGCAACATCGCAGGCGAACCACACCGGTTCCCCGTCGCGAATGGAGGCGATCGCGGCCCGCTTCATTTCGTCCAGTGACACTGAAATGTGAACGTAGGGGCTCCCGCCTTCCATGAACGGAAGGTTGTCGACAACGTATGCTTCACCAACCGGGTGCTCTTCGCGAGGGTCGTGCGCAAGCACAACGTAGTCCGCAAAATCCTCAGGGAGGTAGCGCTGGGCGAACTCAAGTGGGGTCACTACGCCCTCAGCGTGGAAGTTCTTCTCTTTGTCGCGGTACTGCCAGGTGAAGGACGAGGGCGGTGTGCCGAGGTGGATGGCAAGAATCCGCCACACGTCTTCAAGAGTGGCGGTGCGAATGGCATCGCGGTCCTCGGGAACAGCGTTGCGAATTCGACCCACAGCCTTGCGCAGTACTGCTGACAGGGCTCGGTTCATCTGGTCTGTGTTTCCAGCCGATTCTGTGTCCGGCATCGCCCACACGGGGACCAGACCGTACTTAGTGACTAGGTCGACGAACTGGAACCAGTAGCCGCCATCGTCCCCGGCGTTATCCAGGATGCGGCGGACCTTCTCATTCTGCAGGGGCAGATCAGCGGTCTCGATGGCCTTTGCAAGGGTGTGATTGGCTTTCTCAAGTTTGTCGTGGAAGGCAACGAAGTTCTGGCTGAAAGCAAAGTCCTCCAGGCCAAGCTCGTTGATGATTTTTGCCCGAAGAACGTTGAGCCCAGAGAAGTTCCAGCACCGCCCAGACTTCTTTTGAGAGGTGACAGCCCAGGTGTCCAGGCGCTCCGATGTGGAGTCATCGAGGCGGTTGATGATGTCCCGATCGAGCGAGACTTCATCCGCCCCTTGCGCACTGACCGCGTTTTGCACGATGCGCGCGACGGGGTCACCGCGGAAGGCTTCCGCGCGCGAAGTGGTGAAGGTTGCGGGCAGTGCTGACGTTGACATAGATGACTCTCCTACATAAATCACTCAAGACCCTGCTGTGTTCCCGGCACTAGCAGAAGGGGTGCGATGGTCAACTGCAGTCTAGAACTCTTCGTGGGTTGCCGGATCCAGGTCGAGGACGCGACCGGCACGCGGGCTGCGACCTTCGCCTTCAGGGCCTTCCCCGAGCGCAGTAATAGCCGCGACCTCGGGTTCACTGAGATCCAGGTTCACTGACTCGAGGTTGGAGGCCAAGCGTTCCAGCGACGACGACTTGGGGATTGGCACCGCACCCCGGCTCATGTGCCAGGCGAGCACAACCTGCGCTGGCGTGGCGTCATGGGCCTCCGCGATGTCAACAATCGTCGGCTCTTCCAGCAGGGCCTTTCCCTTGCCCAGTGGCGTCCAGGCTTCAGTGATGATTCTCTTGCTCCGGTCATAGGCGACCTGGGTTGAATCGGGGAAGTATGGGTGGCACTGTATTTGGTTGACTTCCGGCACAACGCCTGTTTCTGCTTCAAGGCGCTCAATGTGCTCTGGCAGGAAGTTGGATACGCCGATCCACTTGACGAGGCCACGGTCGCGGGCGTCTATCAGTGCCTGCCACGCCTCCACGTACCGATCCACTTTGGGAAGGGGCCAGTGGATCAGGTAGAGGTCGATGTAGTCAAGGCCCGTCCTCAGCAGAGATTCTTCAATGGCGAGGACGGCATCGTCGTAGCGGTGGTGACGTCCGGGCAGTTTGGATGTGTAGATCAGTTGGTCGCGGGGGACTGACGATGCCCTGATTGCAGCACCAGTCGCGCCCTCGTTCTCATAGTTGAATGCGGAGTCAATAAGGCGATACCCCATGTCAATTGCAGCTTCGATCGCTTCGGCCCCGGCAATCCCGTTGAGTGTGTAGGTGCCAAGTCCGATCTTGGGTAGGGCTAGCCCTCCGTGCGAAGTTACGGTCTGTGTTGTCCCACCCGCCATGGTGCACTCCATTCCTCCGGGCCTCCGAGCAGCTCCGGCTTGGTTTGGGCTAGCGTACCTGAGTTACTTCGAAGCTGCGCTTGGGGTTGACAAAGGCTTCCTGGGCTTCAATCAGTAGCAGCTCTGAGGAGCCAGCATCATAGGTCGCCTCAAGCAGATCGAAGATGGAGGCCGCTGTGCGGGCAAGAGCCTGTGGCGCGGAACCAGTTTCAACCAGTGCTGATGCAAACAGTGCGGCGGTGACGTCCCCGGAACCTGAAGGGTGGAAGTCGAGGCGGGGTGTTTGCACCAGCCAGGCGCCCTCGTCATTGACCGCTAGCATTTCGATGGTTCCGGCAGGTGCGTCAGGACGGTCAACCGAAGTGACGAGGACGGTTGAAGGACCCTTAGCGCGAACCAGATCAACTGATTCCAGGGTCTCTTCGAGTGTGCGTGGTTCTGTCCCGGTGAGGAAGCCCAACTCAAACTGGTTAGGGGTGATGATGTCCGCTTGGGGCACCACCCTGTCGCGAACCAGGGCCTGCACCTCGGGTGAGACGAAGCAGCCCTTGATGGCACTTCCCAGTACCGGGTCGCAAGCGTAGAGCGCATTCGGGTTGCGCTCCTTCACCAACTTGACCGAATCGAGGATGGCGTCCCCGATGTCGTTGCCACCCTGGTATCCGGAAAGTACTAGTTCGGTGTCACCGAGCCCACCTCTGGTGTCGATGCCCGCAACAATGTCGCGGACGTTCTGCCCCGTCATCATCGGGCCCTTCCAATCCCCGTACCCCGTGTGATTGGAGAACATGACCGTATAAACCGGCATCACCTCATGTCCCATGCGCTGAAGAGGGAAGACGGCGGCAGAGTTGCCGACGTGGCCGTAGGAGACTGCGGACTGGATCGAAAGGATTCTCATAAAGACAATGTTGCACCTAAGTCCTAGATGCAGGCAATCTGCTTCCAACTGATGAATGTCACCGGCGCCCCCGCGGTAGGATTGCATCATGGACTCTAACGAGCTGCTGACGCGTCTGCGCGATGGAAATCTTAACGAAGTCTTGGCTGATCTTTACGGTTCAAGTGACTCTGAGCTTGATGCCGCAACGGAGCGGCTGATCCACTTGGTGGAGGTGTACGAGGACGTCTTTCCGGGCAATCCAGCGACACTATTTACCGCAGCGGGGCGAACCGAGATGGGTGGGAACCACACGGACCACCAGCACGGCCGGGTTCTGGCCGCATCGGTGAACATGGACATGGTTGCATGCGCGGGCCCAAATGACACCAACGAAATCCGCATCCACCAGGAAGGCTTCGGTGACCTGGTCCTGGATGTGAGCGACCTGGCTCAAAAGGAGGCCGAGGTCGGGAAGTTCCCCTCCCTGGTCCGCGGGGTGGCCAGTGCGATTGCGCAGCGCGGATACACCCTGGGTGGTTTCAATGCTGTCGTTGATTCCCAGGTTTTGGCTGGTTCCGGCCTTTCGTCCTCGGCCGCGTATGAGGTGCTGATTGGCAACATTCTCAACACGTTATTCTGCGATGACGCACTGTCTTCAATAGAGCTGGCCCAGATCGGCCAGTATGCAGAGAACGTCTACTTTGGGAAGCCCTCGGGTCTCATGGACCAGATGGCATGCTCGATTGGTGGGGTTGTCAGCATTGACTTCGGTGACCCGGCACATCCGCTCGTTGACGAGGTCGGTTTTGCCATGGCCGATTCCGGTCACGTCCTGTGCATTATCGATTCGGGTGCAGACCACGCGGATCTTACTGATGACTATTCCGCGATCACCCACGACATGGGTGCGGTCGCGAACTACTTCGGCCAGGACTACCTCAGGGACGTTGACGAAGAGATGTTTTGGGCGGATTTGGCCGGTGTCCGCGCCGCCACAAATGATCGGGCGCTACTGCGAGCAATCCATTTCTTCCAGGACAATGCCCGCGTTCCCGTTCAGGCCAGCGCATTAGCAGGGGGTCACTTCGATGATTTCCTAGACCTGGTCACTGAATCCGGCGTGTCCTCTGCGACGAACCTGCAGAACATCTATTCCATATCTGCACCGGAGGGACAGGCGGTGGGTTTGACGATCGCCCTCGCCGAAAAGCTACTTGCTGGTCGGGGTGCAGTGCGTGTCCATGGCGGTGGCTTTGCCGGGACCGTGCAGGCATACGTCCCAGAGAATGAAGCAGCAGATTTCAAAGCCAATATCGAAGCGGTGTTGGGACCGAACATGTGTCATATCCTGCGCATTCGCCCAGTTGGTGGCGGAGTTATTGCGAGCTAGCAGCCTTTCGCGCTGTCGTAAGAATTGAACTCATAGGGAAGAGAAGTGCTCGTGGCCGACGCCCAAACACAAACGGTCAGCAGATACATTGATGCCCTGTTGGATTACGCACAGCAGCGGGGCTTGATTGAAGCCTCGGACCGGGTGTGGGCTCGCAACGGAGTCCTAGAAGAACTGCAGCGGGACACTTACGTGGCGGCCGATGAAGGTGAGCGGATTCGGGCTCTGGACGTGGCGCAAATCCTCGATGCCTTGACTGACGATGCGGTTGCCCGCGGAGTCGTTGGGCAGGACTCCGTGGTGTACCGCGACCTCTTCGACACTGCACTCATGGGCCGACTAACTCCGCCGCCACGCGAAGTTCGCCGCCGGTTCCGCGAACTTGCCGAGGTCGACCCCCAGTCCGCGACCGATTGGTACTACGCCCTCAGTCAGGACACCAACTACATTCGCCGCGATCGCATGGCGAAAGATGTTGCCTGGCAGAGCGCCACCGACTACGGGACAATCGACCTGACGATTAACCTGGCGAAGCCTGAGAAGGACCCCAGAGCCATCGCGGCGGCACGCAACATGCCCGCAGCCGAATACCCGCTGTGCCTGCTGTGCGCAGAGAACGAAGGGTACGCGGGAAGACTCAATCACCCAGCCCGGCAGAACCATCGTTTGGTTCCGGTGACAATCAACAGTGCGCCCTGGTACATCCAGTACTCGCCATACGTATACTACAACGAGCACTGCATCGTCTTCAATGAAGAGCACACACCGATGAAGATCGATCGGGCAGCATTCGGGAAACTTCTAGACTTCGTTGGTCAGTTCCCGCACTACTTTGTTGGGTCGAATGCGGACTTACCAATTGTCGGCGGGTCAATTCTCTCTCACGACCACTTCCAGGGAGGCCGATTCGAGTTCGCAATGGAGCGTGCACCCCTGCGTGAGGCAGTCGAGTTCACCGGGTACGAGGACGTGGACGCCGGCATTGTCGAGTGGCCCATGTCGGTCCTGCGCCTCACCGCTGACGATCCACATCGACTGATTGACCTGGCCGACAAGATCCTCACGAAGTGGCGCGGTTACACGGACGAGGACGCCATGGTTCTTGCGGTCACGGACGGGGAACCCCATTCCACAATCACGCCGATTGCGCGCAGACGCGGCGCACGGTTTGAACTGGATCTGGTCCTCCGCAACAATCTCACCACCGAAGAGCACCCACTTGGTCTCTACCATCCCCACGCTGAACTGCACCACCTCAAGAAAGAGAACATCGGCCTGATTGAAGTTATGGGATTGGCCGTGCTTCCCGCCCGCCTCAAGGATGAGCTGGCCGCGGTTGCGGACGGTCTAGTTTCCGGCGCGAACCTGCATGACAGCGAACTAACTGAAAAACATGCGGAGTGGGCTGAAGGGTTTGCAGATCGGGTCACTGCCGAAAATGCCCAGCAAGTGGTCGAGGACGAGGTGGGGAAGGCTTTTGCAACCGTCCTCGAACATGCGGGCGTGTACAAGAATGACCCTGAGGGAAGTGCCGCTTTCCAGCGGTTTATTTCCTACGTGAATGGAGAAGATTCAACCCTGTCAGCCTCAAGCTGAACGGTTTGCGGAACGCGGTGACCGTGACTGCTGGCGCCTAGACTTCCACTATGAGTACGTCCTCCGAGTCACAACAAATCGTCACCATGCCGCAGCCCAGCATCGAGATGGCGAACTTTGCAAGGCAAATGCGTGACGACTTCACGCGCATGATGATGGAGTACCAGTTCGGTATTGATGAGGTCCTCACCAAGGTGACGATCCTTCGGGAAGAGTTCCTGCACTTGCAGAAGTACAACCCGATTGAGCACGTCACCTCCAGGGTTAAGTCTGCAGAATCCATTCTTTCGAAAATGAACCGTCGGGGGATTGCCCCTTCGGTTCAGGCGATTCGGGAGAATGTGCGGGACATTGCGGGGATACGCATCACCTGCAGTTTCAAAGCAGACACATATCGGGTGCTGCAGGCACTCAGTTCTCAGGATGACATTACAATCCTTGAGCTCAAGGACTATATCGCCAACCCTAAGCCCAATGGATACAAGAGTCTCCACGCGATTATTGAGATCCCCGTTTTCCTTTCTACGGGTCCGGTACGGGTGCCGGTGGAGATCCAGATCAGAACCATTGCTATGGATTTCTGGGCCGCGTTGGAGCACAAGATTTTTTACAAGTATGACGGTGAAGTGCCAGACCACATTGTCGAAGAGCTGACAGAAGCGGCTGCTGCGGCAGAGATCTTGGATCATCGTATGGAGCAGCTCCACCGCCAGGTGCACGGCAACTCAAGCTTCGTTGAAGAGCCCGCGACCCCGGTTCTCAATGAGGAAGTACTCCAGCAACTGTGGGAACAGGCCCGCCGCTCAAGTTGACTCAGTGCTTCGTCTGCGTGAAATAGGCTGCTACCGCCTTTTCGAGGTTGGTGGGCCCATTCTGAAGAGCGACCTCTAAGGGAAGATCGCGTGGGCTGATTTCCACAATGTCCTTGATTCCATCCAAGATGTCGGATTTTTGACTGTTGACACGTCCAGCAAACACCACGGTTGGAATGCCGCGTTGTGCCGCCTGCTGGACAACGCCCATGACTGTTTTTCCACCCAGGGTTTGGGCATCGAAACTGCCTTCACCGGTGAGGAGGAGGTCTGCGCCAGACAGCGCATCAGGAAGTCCCACGATCTGAGAGATCAGGTCGACTCCAGACTTCGGTGTGGCGCCGAGGACCTCCATGAAGGCCCACCCCAACCCTCCGGCAGCGCCGGCACCGGGCCGTATGTGAGTGTTGGAAGTGCCGTCCGCTCCGGAGGCGGAATGGACGGCGCCCACCAGGCGTTCGAGAACCACTTCGAGTTGAGGAATATCATCGGGTGTAGCCCCTTTTTGAGGACCAAAAACCGCTGTCGCGCCCCGAGGTCCGAACAGGGGATTGTCGACATCCACTGCGACCTCGAGTTCACACTCGAAGATGCGTGGATCCAGCTGCCCTAGGTCAACCCGGGCAAGGCTCTTCAATCCCTGTGGGGTGGCCTCGACTGCATTTCCGTCCTCGTCCATAAGTCGCATACCGAGGGCAGCCAGTGCGCCGACGCCACCGTCGTTTGTGGAACTACCACCGAGCCCCACGGTGATTTTCCGGGCGCCCCGATCCAGTGCATCGCGGACGAGTTCGCCGACCCCGAACGATGACTGTCTCCAGATGTTCCTCTCTGAAGGAGGGACGGTTTGTAGCCCGATTGCTTCCGCAGACTCGATAAAGGCGTTACGTTGAACGCCATCCCAGGCATACCGCGTAGTTTTTGGTTGCCCGAGGGCGCCTTGGACGCACATCTGAACGGGAGCGAACCGGCTAGCAGGGGCGTTGAGTACGGTCTGCAAGGACCCTTCCCCACCGTCGGCCATCGGGCAGACGATTACATGAGCATGGGGGACAGCCGTCAGAAGGCCCCGCCTCATGGCCTCTGCAGCCATGGCTGCAGACATGGACTCTTTGAACGAGTCGGGTGCGATTACGACCTTCACATGTCGATTGTGGCAGTCCATGCCCACATCTGAGGTGACCCGACATAGGCTGGACCCATGTCTAGATCAGTGGAGGATGCGCTTTCCGACCTCCGACGCTTGGCTGACAATGCTGAGTCCTTCGATTTCGATATGCCGGTTGATGGAGGGGGACTCGCAGTTCGCAAGTCGGCCGTGCTACTTCTCTTTGGGAGCCTTGATGCGGTTCCCGCAGCCACGCCTCTCGGCGCGGTACCACCGGAGTTGGACGTCCTCCTGCTTCGCCGCTCCACCACGCTCAGCCACCACCCCGGGCAGATTGCCTTTCCCGGGGGAGGGGTCGAGCCCGGTGACTGCAGCCCATTTGCCACCGCGGTAAGGGAAGCAGCAGAAGAAACCGGCTTGGAACCGGCGGGAGTCACCGACCTGGGGCCCCTCACGACCGCACTGATTCCAAACAGCGGCAACCTGGTGACCCCGGTCCTAGCCTGGTGGCACAAAGCCTCACCGCTGGTACCAGATGGGACAGAAACGGCTGACGTGTTTCGGGTGCCAGTCGGTGAGCTTCTGGACCCAGTGCGACGGGGTGTCTCCATACTGAACCATTCCGGCACGCGGTTTACGGGTCCCATGTTCGTCCTCGGACCCCAGTTCGGGGGCCACATTGTCTGGGGTTTCACGGCAATGATCCTTTCCCGACTATTCGATGAGCTGGGGTGGACGATTCCGTGGGACCGAAGTCGCGTCAAAAGCGTGACCTCTTCCATATAGTTGGGTAGAGGGGGCGAGATGGCGACGAAGACAGACTCAGCAAGCACCGACCTTGAGAAGGTGCACGGCGGATGGCGACCTCCCGGCAACTGGGCGCTAAAAGTGACGATGGCAGTGACCGGCCTGATCTGGGTGGCGTTCGTGCTGATCCACCTCTACGGCAACCTCAAAGTCTTCATTGGCCCCGATTCCTTCAACACCTACGCCCACTGGCTTCGCCACGCGTTCTACCCGCTCTTTCCCGAGGGATTCATACTCTGGGCCATGAGGATCATCCTTGTGGTGGCACTCTTGCTTCATGTCTGGGCGGCTACCATCGTGTGGCTGCGAGGACGCAGAGCGGGCGGCAAGAGCGCACGCATCAATCTGCGGGACCGAGCACGCGGCGGCCGGGGCACCGTGAAGTCAGTTTCTGCGCAGTTGATGCCATACACGGGCGTAGCGATTCTCGCCTTCCTGATCATGCACGTTCTTGACCTCACCCTTGGAGCCTCTCCCGTCGCACCCGTGGAGTTTGCGGGGCACACCGAATCGGCCTCCTACGCCTACGCGAACCTGGTTGCCTCGTTTCAGAGACCTTGGATGGCTGCCATCTACCTTCTTGTGATGGTGTTGCTTTCTGCGCACGTGTTCCACGGGGTGCAAACCGCTGGGCAAGACCTCGGAGCAATGGGTTACCGCTTGCGGCAGGTGCTGGTTTGGGTGGGCGGCTTGTGCGCGCTGGTGATTTTGGCGGGCAATGGCTTTATTCCGGTGGCGGTGCAGATGGGGTGGTTGTCATGAGTTTTGGGATTTCTTGGCAAAAGCGCGGCAAAACGACCCGGCCTTTTGTGGCTCCGCCCTCGTCGGCGCCACGTGTCCAAGTTGGGTCTACGGTGGATTCCGGAGTTCCGGACGGAGACCCAGAGACCGCGTGGGCGCGCCGCAAAGACCAGTACCGCCTTGTTAGTCCGCTCAACCGCAGTAAGTTCACCGTCGTTGTAGTTGGGACAGGACTGGCCGGAGCGGGCGCTTGCGCGACCCTTGGCGAACTCGGCTACAACGTTGAGGCAGTCACGTACCATGATGCTCCGCGACGGGCCCACTCAGTTGCTGCACAGGGAGGCATAAACGCCGCCCGAGCACGCAAGGTCGACGGAGACTCGCTAGGTCGGTTCGTGAAAGATACCGTCAAGGGCGGAGACTTTCGAGGGCGCGAAGCAGAGGCATTTCGCCTTGGTGAGGAGTCGGTACGCGTCATCGACCACATGAACGCTATTGGAGCGCCGTTTGCCAGGGAGTATGGAGGGACGCTTGCGACGCGTTCCTTTGGTGGGGTGCAGGTTTCCAGGACGTACTACACGCGGGGTCAGTCGGGTCAGCAGTTGCAGATCGCTGCAGCTCAAGCACTATTGCGGCAGGTTGATCGCGGCCGGGTCACGCTGCACACCAGAACCGAGATGCTCGACCTCATCGTCAAGGATGGTGAGGCGCGCGGGGTGGTTGTCCGCGACTTGGTGACCGGTGAGGTACGCGCAATTCCTGCTCACGCCGTTATCTTGGCGACCGGCGGATACGGGTCCGTCTACTACTACTCAACGCTAGCGTTGAACTCAAATGCCACGGCAGCGTGGAGGGCTCACATGCGTGGGGCGTGGATGTCACACCCCAGTTTCGTGCAGTTCCACCCCACCGCACTGCCCGTTAACTCCCCGTGGCAGTCCAAAACGATTCTGATGAGCGAATCTCTTCGTAATGACGGAAGGATCTGGGTCCCAAAGGTTGCGGGCGATTCCCGCGCGCCGGGTGAGATCCCAGAGTCGGAGCGGGACTACTACCTAGAGCGAAAGTATCCGGCATTTGGAAACCTGGCTCCGCGCGACATTTCGTCGAGGGCGGCAACTGAGCAGATCAACCTCGGTAAGGGCGTGGGTCCGCTGAAGAACTCGGTGTACCTCGATTTCTCAGACGCAATCTCGAAAGTGGGCGCTAAGACGATTGGTGAACGCTACGGGAACCTCTTCACCATGTACCAGCACGCAACGGGAGAGGACCCATACACCGTCCCCATGCGCATTGCCCCGGGAGCTCACTTCACGATGGGGGGCCTGTGGACGGACTATGACCTGATGAGCAACATTCCCGGCCTCTTTGTGGGTGGGGAAGCAGGCTGGAGCTATCACGGCGCAAACCGACTGGGGGCAAATTCGCTGCTCAGTGCGTGTGTTGACGGCTGGTTCACCCTGCCGTTCTCCGTTCCCAACTACTTGGCGCCGCATTTGGGGGAAACTCTGATCGACGAGGACGACCCAGCGGTGCTCGCGACGGTTCGCGATGTCTCAACCAGGGTGAGCAGACTCCTTGAAGTTGGCGGAGACGTCAGCCCAGGAGCCTTCCACCGCGAACTGGGCGACATTCTCTATAGGGGTTGCGGGGTTGAGCGTTCTGAAGCATCGCTGACTGAGGCAAGGCGCGAAGTGATTGAGCTCCGGGAGAGGTTCTGGAGGGAAGTTTCCGTGCCCGGATCGGGAGAAAACATCAACCAAACCCTCGAAAAAGCAGGTAGGGTCGCCGACTTCTTGGATTTGGCTGAGCTAATGATCGTTGACGCCTTAGACCGCCGCGAATCAGCCGGGGCCCACTTCCGCAGCGAGTACCAGGTTGATGGCGAAGCAAAGCGAGATGACAGGAACTGGGCGTTTGCCTCAGCGTGGCAGAGCGCCCGGGACTCATCGGGGCGACTGTCCTTCATCCGCCATTGCGAACCGCTCACCTTCACTGCGGTCCCACTTGCCACAAGGAGCTACGCATGAAACTCAAGTTGGAGGTCCTTCGCCAGGACAATGCTGATGCCAACCCACGCTGGGAACGTTTCACGGTGGACGACCTCGACGAATCGATGTCCATCCTTGAGGTCCTTGACCGGCTCAACGAACGTTTGGTCTCTGCGGGTCGGGACGCCGTCACGTTTGAGTCGGACTGTCGAGAAGGTATCTGCGGTGCCTGTGGGATCACGGTAAATGGATTTCCTCACGGCCCAGAAGAGAACACGCCCGCCTGCCACCAGCGCCTGCGCTCCTTCCAAGATGGGCAGACGGTACGCATTTCTCCCCTCGGCTCAGCGGCATATCCTGTCATTCGGGATCTCATGGTTGATCGGCGCGCACTAGACGCGGTGATTGAAGCCGGTGGCTACGTCAGCATCGACACGGGCACTGCCCCGGACGCCGAAGCGGTGCCGGTGGACCACACAACTGTAGAGAACGCTCTGGACTTCGCGGCATGTATCGGGTGTGGTGCGTGTGTGGCGGCCTGTCCTAATGGGTCAGCCAACCTGTTTGTCGGGTCGAAGCTGATGCACCTGTCTCTCCTGCCGCTCCCCGCTGAGGAGCGTGCCCGCAGGGCCAAGCGCATGGTCGAAGTGGCGGATCAGAACTTTGGCCCCTGTTCCAACTACGGCGAATGCGCGATCGTCTGCCCGGCTTCAATCCCCCTGTCGGCGGTCGCGGCAGTGAATCACGAACGGTTGCGCTCAGGCATGCTCCGTCGCCTTTTTCCCCAGCGGGGCTAGTCGGCGGTAGATTGACATCATGTCTGAACTTGAGAAAGTACTCGCTGCGAACGCTGAATACGTCGAAGCGTATCCATACCCGGAAGATTTGCCGCACCGACCGACTCGCAAGATCGCGGTACTAACCTGCATGGATTGCAGACTGGAGCCTGATCGAGCTCTGGGATTGTCAGTTCCTGAGGCTCACTACATCCGCAATGCGGGAGGGCGGGCATCAGATGATGCACTGCGATCTCTAGTGGCTTCCACCCGACTACTGGGCACTGACGAAATCTTTGTAGTTCAGCATCTTGATTGCGGAATGTCGGGGACGACTCAGGCGGGAATCGTCGAGGTGCTTGCTCGCGAGAACCTCGCGCTGGAAGCCCCCGCGTCGATGGTTGATTGGCTTACCATTGGTGACCCGGAGGCGACCGTTCGGGCGGATGTAGAGATCATCCGGAACTATCCGCTACTTTCCGCAGATGTCACAGTGCGCGGTTTCCTACTGGACCCCAAGACGGGGGCACTTTTACCGGTGACAGATGCGGACTGACCGCGGGGTCTTTCGCCTGCTTCGGCTCCTCACCGCGTGGCTGGCAGTGGGCCTGTTCCAACTGTTCCATGTCGATCCAACTTCAACCCCGGTCGGCCTCGTCATCGTTGGTTTTATCGCTCTCCTCGGGGTGATTATCTTCGCCTCCTTTGGCGTCCTCGCCGAAGCCAACGCACTGGCCAAGCGGCTGGGGGAGCCGTACGGGTCTCTGATTCTCACGCTCTCAGTCGTGGTGATCGAAGTGGTCCTGATTGCGGCTGTCATGCTTGGGCCCAGTCCCGCGCCCACGATCGCACGTGACTCCATCTACTCGGTAATGATGATCATCCTCAACCTGGTTGTCGGTGTCGCGATTGTCATCGGGGCCCGCCGCAACGGCCCCCAGCGGTTCAATCCTGGCGGCACCCGCATCTATCTGGTCTTGATCACCACGCTCGCACTGGCAACCTTCCTCGGCCCCGTCGTTTTCCGCCCTTACACTGGCTCATTCCCAACGGCTGCGGCCCTCATCCTGGCGAATGTTGTGGGCGTGGGCTACGCGGTGTTCCTGGTCTTCCAAATTGGCCGAGGACGGAATCTTTTTCGAGCTCCACATACGGGTGGGGTGGCTCTTAAGGGACACGGTCGCACTGACGAGAAAACCTCTCCAGCGAAAGCGTCACCAGTTGACTCACTTGCCGCGAGGTTCCTGATCCTTGTCGCGCTCCTGGTAGCCATCGCCATGTTGGCGGAACACCTGGCAACCCTCATCGACTTCGGGGTCAGTGAGTTGCATCTGCCTATCGCCCTCGGGGGCGTGGTGATCGCGGCCATTGTCTTCACACCAGAAACGCTGACCACCCTGCGGGCGGCGCTCAACAATGAGATGCAGCGGGTTGTCAACCTCTGCCTTGGCGCTTTTGTTTCCACCGTTGGTTTGACCGTGCCATCCGTCCTCGTCATCGGGGTGGTGACAGGCAACGTTGTCGTATTTGGCTTGCGTGGGTTGGATGTTGCGTTGCTTCTGGCAACGCTGATCCTGCTGTGGGTCACGTATACCCGGCGGCGGACGACCGTGCCATTAGGGGTGGCACACCTGGTTCTTTTTGCAGGCTTCGCCGGATCGGTATTCATCGCCTAGGTCAGGGCTAAGCTCGGTACAAATGTCAAAGCGGAGTCGTGAGAAGCGAGGCTAATGTGAACTGGGTTGACAACACAATCTGGTGGCATCTTTATCCCCTGGGATTCGTCGGCGCCCCAATTCGCGATCAGGGTGGCGACGAGGGCGAGAGCCACCGTCTGCTCCAAGTAATCGACTGGCTTGATTACGCCACACAGTTGGGTGTTTCAGGCATCCTGTTCGGTCCTCTCTTCCTTTCTTCCTCTCATGGTTACGACACCCTTGATCAGTTCACAATCGATCCTCGACTGGGAACTGAAGAGGACTTCGACCTACTTCTTGCGGAATGCAAGAAGCGTGGACTGCGGGTTCTTCTCGATGGGGTGTTCAGCCATGTGGGGTCCCAGAATCCCCAGGTTCTCGCTGCACTGGCTGAAGGGCCCGACTCGCCCGACGCCGACCTCTTCGACATTGACTGGGATGCAAGCGGTGGTCCGCAACCGCGCGTTTTTGAAGGCCACGGTTCACTGGTGCGTCTCAACCATGCGAGCCCGGCGGCGCAAACCTACGTGTCTGAGGTGATTAACCACTGGTTGGGTAAGGGCATCGACGGGTGGCGGCTGGACGCTGCTTACTCGGTGGCCCCGTGGTTTTGGGCGAAGATCCTCCCGGCGGCGCGTGAGGCATACCCGGACGCCTGGTTCCTGGGTGAAGTCATCCACGGCGACTATGTCGAGTTTGTTGAAGAGTCGACAGTTGATTCTGTTACGCAGTACGAACTGTGGAAGGCGATCTGGTCCAGCATCCTGGATGAGAACTTCTTCGAGCTCGACTGGGGGTTGAAGAGACACAACGACTTCTTGGAGCACTTTGTTCCCAACACATTCGTTGGCAACCATGACGTGACCAGAATTGCTTCCACTCTTGGCGCGAATGGGGCCGTGATTGCGTTCGCGATCCTCATGACCGTTGGGGGAATACCATCGGTTTACTACGGGGATGAGCAGGGCTTCACTGGTATCAAGGAAGAGAATGTTGCGGGGGATGACGCAATCCGTCCGAGGATGCCCGAGACGCCAGAAGGCCTACTTGGCTTCGGCAAAGCAACACTTGAGTCGCACAAAGCGTTGATTGCGCTGAGGCGTCGCAACCCGTGGCTGGTCCGCGCCACCACTGAGCCCGTGCTTGTTGAGCACACACGATACGTCTACCGGACCATATCCGAGGACGGAAGGCGACACATCGAAACCGCTATCAGCCTAGAAGGCGCTGGAAGTGTCGTGATTCGCGACCAGGACGGGGTCATCCTTTGGGGCAAGCCCACCATCTAGGGGTGCAGGAGGCAGAGACACAAGATGGAAGCAGCAGAAAATGGTGGAACGCCCCGCGCGGCTACCCTGTCGCGCTCGGATATCCCCGGAGCGCAGCGACTAGTTATCAAGGTTGGCTCATCCTCTCTGACGCGCCCTGACGGTCACCTTGATCTTGGCGCCGTGGGCCGCCTGACTAAGACGATTGCCGCCGCCCGAGGTCGAGGCCAGGAAGTTGTGCTGGTTTCATCGGGTGCCCAGGCGGCCGCTATGGGTCCCCTGGGATTGAAGTGCAAGCCGCGCACGTTGTCCGGTGCTCAAGCGGCTGCAAGCGTTGGGCAGGGTCTGTTGATTGCCGAATACACCAGGCAGTTCGCTGAACTTGGCTACATTGTTGGCCAGGTCCTCCTCACGGCCGAGGACGTCTTGCGGCGCACCAACTATAAGAATGCGCGCCGCGCCCTCGACACACTCTTGTCTCTGGGGGTGATTCCTATTGTCAATGAGAATGACACGGTCGCAACTGATGAGATCCGCTTTGGGGACAATGACAAACTTGCCGCGCTGACGGCTCACTTGGTGCACGCAGACGCCCTCGTTCTTCTCACGGATGTGGATGCGCTTTATGACAAGAATCCTCGGCTGCCCGACGCTGCGCGGGTCCGATCCATCCGGAGTTTCTCAGAAGCGGAGAGGCTCGATGTTGGCACGCGGGGAACCGCTTTTGGAACGGGCGGGATGATCACAAAGATCCAGGCAGCGGCCATGTCGATGTCGTCGGGTGTCCCGGTGTTGCTGACCTCGGCCCAGAATGCGGATGCGGCGCTGGCTGGGGAAGAGGTGGGAACGTGGTTTGAGGCGACGGCCAGTCGGCTTCCGGCTCGCCAGCTCTGGCTCGCATATGCAGCTGATATTCGGGGTCAGATTCTGGTGGACGAGGGCGCCGCCAGGGCGGTGGCCGATCGTAATGCCTCGTTGCTTCCTGCGGGTGTGGTCGGATCAAAGGGGGAGTTCATCGCGGGTGATGCGGTGGAAATTGTGGCCCCGGATGGTGCAATTGTCGCACGGGGCCTGGCTGGCTTCTCTTCACCGCGGATCCCCCAGATTGCGGGCTTGTCCATGACGGGTGTCGAGGAGACGCTGGGGGAGAGGTACGCGCACGAGGTGGTTCACCGCGATGAGCTGGTGGTAATGGCGCGTCACCGGCGGGTGCGTTAGGCGCGTCACCCCGTCCTGCTCGTCGTCCACAAAGTGGCGCCGTTGGCAGACGAGGGCCCGCCGGTCTAGGTTGTCGGTATGACTTTCCCCACGAGTGAGACCTTCTCTACTGCCCACGAGTCGTCATCCGCAGAAGCCGGAGTCCTGGACATTGCCCGGCGAGCAAAGGTTGCTGCCCGCTCTCTAGCGACCGCATCAACCGACACAAAGAACCGCGCCCTCGAGGCCGTCGCGGATGCGCTGCTCGTGAACCAGCAGAGGATCCTTACGGCAAACCAGGCAGATGTTGACCGAGAGAGGGAAGCGGGCTTGGATGAGGGCCTGCTGGATCGACTCGCGCTGGATGAGGGCCGTCTGCGCGGAATTGCGGGCGCTCTGCGCGACCTCGCGACTCTGCCCGATCCCGTGGGCGAGGTCGTCCGCGGCTCAACTTTGCCGAATGGGATCCGCCTGCGCCAGCTGCGGGTGCCGATGGGTGTCGTTGGAATGATCTACGAAGCCCGTCCCAACGTGACAGTGGATGCTGCGGGTATCGCCCTGAAGAGTGGGAACGCGGTCATCCTCCGCGGCGGTAGTGCAGCATTGGAGAGCAACACCGCCCTCGTCGACGTAATCGCTGCCGCCCTCGTGCAACAGGGGCTACCAGCGGACTTGGTGCAGTCTATCGACAGGTATGGGCGCGCCGGTGCGGTCGCCCTGATGAGAGCGCGCGGTTTGGTTGATGTCCTAGTGCCTCGCGGTGGCGCGAACCTGATTCAGACAGTGGTGCGTGAAGCATCAGTGCCGGTGATTGAAACCGGGGTGGGAAACTGCCACGTCTACGTTGACGCGCAAGTAGATGAAGACCAAGCCCTAGCGATCGCAATCAACTCAAAGACGCACCGGATTTCGGTGTGCAATGCGACTGAGACGATTTTAGTGAACGAGGTCGTGGCGCCGAGTTTCCTTCCGCGGCTACTTGTCGCGCTCGCGGAGGGGGGCGTGACGATTCACGGCGACGCGCACACGCAGGCTCTCGCTCCCAGCGGTGTTGATGTCCTGACGGCAACGGACGAGGATTGGGCAACCGAGTATCTATCGATGGATGTCGCGGTACGGGTGGTGCCGGACCTGGATTCCGCCCTCGAACACATTCGCCTGTGGTCGTCGGGACATACCGACGCCATCTGCACGACGTCGCTTCTGTCTAGCGAACGCTTTACGGCCGAGGTCGATTCCGCCGTTGTGAATGTGAATGCCTCAACCAGATTCACGGACGGGGGAGAGTTTGGACTTGGGGCAGAAATCGGCATCTCTACCCAAAAGCTGCATGCCCGCGGGCCGATGGGTCTGGCCGAACTCACCACCACGAAATGGATTGTGGTGGGAGATGGCCATATTCGGCAGTGAGGGCCGGGGTTTAGGAGTAGATGACCTCGAAGGTTTCAATGACCACTTTGTTTGAGGGGTCATCTTCGGCCCATTCGGTCTTGACATCCGTATCTGAGACCAGGGCTACAGGTTCGCCGTTTCCATCGCAGATGATTGACATGTCACCGGGGGCGGGCAGCGGCGCACCCTGATCGGTGAAGTCGTTCAGTGGCGTCGTAAAGGTGGTCTTCTTGCCAGCGAGGACCTCTTGAGCGACGCGCGTGGCCTCCGCTTTATCATCGGAAAACTGGAACGCTGGAGGCATCAGGCCCGCTTCAGTCTGTTCTCCAAAGAGGGCGCTGTCCGAGTGAACCTCTATTTCATCTGCCGCACCTGCCCAAAACTCGTTAACTCTCTGGATGTTGGGAGGGGTAGCTTCGTATGATTTAGTCATGGCGCAAGTTTACCCAGGTCGGCGCGCGTCGTACCGAACGAAAGGGAAGTTCAATGAAGACTTACATCCTGCCCCAGACAGATGTTGTTGCGCCCAGGGTCATTTCGGGTCAGATGCGAATTGCAGATAAGAGCAACGAGGCGATCCGAGCCCTCTATGATGCGGCACGCGCCGGTGGAGTCAACTACTTTGACCACGCGGACATCTACGGCAATGACTGGCACCAGTGTGAACGTAAGTTTGCTGATGCCCTTCAACTATCGAGCCTTGAACGTGACGAGATTATTCTGCAGACCAAGTGCGGAATCATTCGCGGAGAGGGCTACTACGACCTGTCCTATGACCACATTATGAAGCAGGTTGACGGGTCTCTTGAGGCGCTGGGAACCGACTACATTGACTTCCTTCTGTTGCACCGCCCAGACGCCCTCGTCGAACCTGAAGAGGTTGCGCGGGCCTTTGACGACTTGCATCGCTCTGGGAAAGTCCGCCATTTTGGGGTTTCCAATCACACTCCGCGCCAGATTGATGTCTTGAAGACGGCGGTCAAGCAACCTTTGGCAATCAACCAGTTGCAGCTTTCTCTGACAAACTGTCCAATCGTTGCTCAAGGGATTGCTTCAAACATGGCCAGGGAATCCCAATCTGTTGTCATCGACGGAGGTGGGGTGCTGGACTACTGTCGCGCAAACCAGATCACGGTCCAGGCCTGGTCGCCATTCCAAGCACGCTTCTTTGATGGCACCTTCCTGGGTAACCCCCAGTTTGCGCCCCTCAACAAGGTGATTGCGCGTCTAGCAAAGAGTTATGGGGTTGCCGAGGAGGCCATCGTTGCGTCGTGGATTACCCGCCATCCCGCAAAGATGCAGGTGGTGCTTGGTACCACCACGCCGGATCGTCTTCGCGCCGTAGCTGATGGGACCGTGGAGTTAACGCGCAAGGAATGGTATGAACTGTTCCGGGCTGCCGATCATATTGTTCCCTAAGTCGTAATCCCGCTCCAAAATACCCGGGGGGCGTATGCTTGAGACGAGGACGTCATCGAATGAGCGACGTCCTCGTTCACGCGTACATCATCAAGGGAGAGAATGCGCATGGCCAACATAGTGGTGTTGGGCGCCGGCGTTTCAGGGCACACAGCAGCCTTGCATTTGCGTCGCATGCTTGGCAAAGAACACAGCGTGACGGTTGTTACGCCAAATCGGGACTGGAACTGGATTCCATCAAACATCTGGGTTGGTGTTGGAACAATGCCTCAGCAGAAGGTCTTGTTTCCACTTGCCCCGATATACAAGAAAAAGGGCATCAACCTGGTGCAAGCGAAGGCCACCCAGATTTGGCCGAACGGTGGTGATGGCGTCGATAGTGGATTCGTTGAGGTTGAGAGCACGCTGCCCGAGCAAGAAGGACGCAGGGCGCGCATCCCTTACGACTATCTGATCAACGCAACAGGCCCCAAGCTGCGCTTTGAAGCGACGCCGGGGCTGGGTCCGGATCAGGGTGAGACTGTTTCGGTGTGCACCGCCGACCACGCTGTACATGCGGCAAGGGAGTTGGACGCGCTGATTGAGCGTGCCAGAGCGGGTCAGAAGCAGGTTGCAGTGGTCGGCACGGGTCATGGCACATGCACCTGTGAGGGCGCTGCCTTCGAGTATGTTTTCAACGTCGACGATCGACTTCGTAAAGCCGGAGTTCGCGACATGGTTCGGCTCGTCTTCCTCACAAATGAGGCGGAACTCGGCGACTTTGGCGTCGATGGCATGACCTTCGTCGACCGAGGTTTTGAGACCTCTTCTGAACTGTGGACTGGGTCGCTGTTCAGGGAGCGCAACGTCGAGGCCATCCTTGGAACTGCGGTCGAGCAGATCGCCGATGGCGTCATTACGTATGAGACGCTCGATGGTGAGAAGCACAAGCTATCGTTCGATTTCGCGATGCTGCTTCCCCCGTTCGGTGGGGTCCCACTCAAGGCTTTCGATGCTGACGGTACGGATATCTCTGAAAAGATGTTCGCCCCGTCCGGGTTTATGAAGGTTGACGCCGACTACACGCCGAAGCCTTACGAGGAGTGGCGAGCCGCGGACTGGCCCAAGACCTATGAAGCCCCGTTGTTCCCCAACGTGTTTGCAGTCGGTATTGCGTTTGCTCCACCCCACCAGATCTCGCGCCCTCGGACTACTCCAAACGGGACCATGATCGCACCTGCTCCGCCGAGGACGGGAATGCCTTCGGGCGTCATGGGCAAGGCTGTGGCTCAGACCATCGCTAAACGAATCAAGGACCCCAATGCGACTGCAGTATCTGCTTCCATGGCAAACATGGGGGCCGCGTGTGTAGCGTCCGCAGGTACGGGAACGACCCAGGGTTCTGCGGCTGCGATGACAATGATGCCGGTCGTACCTGACTACGTGAAGTACCCGACGGGCCGCGACATCAAAGACACCCGCGGCGACATTGGATTGTCCGGGCACTGGGTGAAGCTGATGTTGCACTACCTATTCATCTACAAGGCGAAGGCTAACCCCTTCTGGTTCTTGATTCCGGAGTGATTGAGATGACAAGTGAGAAGGCGGAAACAATGTCGGAGTCGACTACTACTGACAAGTACGTTGGGGGACCAGTTGCAGACCTTGCAGCTGCACCCCTACCAACCGACGCAACCTTGCGGGCAAGGAAGTCTTTGATCCCGCAGTTTGTGAAGTTTGTTGGGTTTGATCTGACGATCATGCGTATGGTCCTGAAAGGCCATTCGCACGACTAGCGCAGGTGGCTAACAGGAGTTAAATGGGGTGTGTGGAGATAATCCACACACCCCGCTCTTGATACCCCATGGGGTATAGTAATCGACGTTGGAATCAAACAAGAGGAGGACCACCCGCATGCGCACAGTTGTCGTTGGGGGAGTAGCAACAGGGATGAGTGCGGCCGCGCGCCTGCGCCGCCTCGATGAAACCGCAGAGATTATTGTCC
Organism: Schaalia sp. JY-X159; assembly: GCF_014525425.1. Lineage (NCBI taxonomy): Bacteria > Bacillati > Actinomycetota > Actinomycetes > Actinomycetales > Actinomycetaceae > Schaalia > Schaalia sp. JY-X159. Next base: position 318,900 of record NZ_JACEXI010000001.1, read on the forward strand.
TTGAGAAGGGCCCCTACGTTTCTTACGCGAACTGCGGTTTGCCATATTACGTGGGCGGAGAGATAGAGGATGACGCCGCGCTGTTGGTGCAGACTCCGGAGAAGCTGAGGGCCGCTCTCAATCTGGACGTACGCACCGGTCACGAAGTGGTCGGCGTGGATGCTGAGGTAAAGACCGTCATGGTTCGCAGCGGGGACGGCGAGGACGTCCTGCATTACGACAACCTGATCCTTGCTCCGGGTGCGGTTGCACTGCGTCCCGACCTACCCGGGTTCGACTCGGAACAGGTTTGGCACATGCGTACTGTTCCCGATGCCTTAGAGATGCGCAAACGTGTCCTAGAGGGCAGCGTTAAGCAAGCCGTTGTTCTGGGTGCTGGGTTTATCGGGTTGGAAGCTGCCGAGGCTCTGGCTCATCAAGGCGTGAAAACCACGATCGTTGAGTTGGCGCCCCACGTACTTCCACCGACTGAGCCGGAAGTTGCGGCACGGGTGACCTCAGAGCTAAACCGCCTGGGCATTGAGACAGTGACCGGCGTGGCAGCAGCAAGTATCGAACCATCCGGAGATGCCGTGGACGTTGTCTTGGCGGATGGTCGCCGCCTGCCAGCAGACCTGGTTGTTCTCTCCATCGGTGTTCGCCCGGCTACCACGGTGTTCGAGGCTGCGGGCCTGACAACTGAACGCGGTGCACTGGTGGTTGACCGTAACGGTCGGACCAACCTCCCTGGCATTTGGGCGGGAGGCGACGCCGTTGCTTCGCCGGATCCTCTCACGGGTGCGCTGCGCCCGGTACCTTTGGCCGGACCTGCCAACAGGGCAGGTCGCCTCATCGCTGATGACATTGCGCGGGGCGCAGGCACGACTGAAGTGCAAGCGCGGCAGTTTGCTGCGCCGCTGGGCACTGCAGTCGTTCGAGTCGGTGAACTTACCGCAGCCATGACCGGAGCGAACCGTCGCGCCCTCGACGCTTCGGGAATCGACTACCACACGGTTTACACTCACCCCAACGACCATGCGGCCTACTTTCCGGGTGCGACCCAGATTCACATGGTCGTGCATTTCTCCAAGGAGGACGGCACCATCCTCGGGGCTCAGGCAGTTGGAGGCAATGGCGTCGAGAAGAGAATCGACGTGCTGGCGACCGCGATGAGGGGCGGACTGAAGGTTGATGACCTCATTGACTTGGACTTGTCTTACTCGCCCCCTTACGGCAGTGCAAAGGATCCCGTCAACATGATTGGCTACTACGGTCAGAATGTTATGGATGGGGTTACAAAGCTGTGGTACGCGAGCGAGATCCCCGAGGCTCTAGAGACCAGCCTGGTCTTGGATGTTCGCAGTGTAAGCGAGTTTGCTTCAGGGCATCTGGAAGGGGCTCTCAACATTCCTCACACCGAGTTGCGGGCACGCCTTGACGAGGTGCGAGAGGCGGCAGGGGGTCGCCCAGTCCGGGTCCACTGCCAGTCGGGTGTGCGGTCCTTCCTCGCGGAACGGATCCTCGTCCAAGAAGGATTTGATGATGTTCGCAATCTGTCAGGGGGCATGCTGACCATTCGCGATGCGATTGCCGGGGGCGTTATTCCCGAGGTTGAGATCATCAAGTAGGGCTCGATGCAGTACTTCAACAACTTCAACAAAGTAGCAGAGTAACAACAAAGGATTGAAAAACTATGTGTTCACCAGTTAAGTGCAAGACCTGCGGTAAGACAACATGGAGTGGCTGTGGGCAGCATGTGGCCGCAGTTAAGGCCAGCGTTCCCAAGGGACAGTGGTGCGACGGGCACCCGAAGTCCGAATCTTCAAAGGGCGGCTTCTTCAGCTTCGGTCGTAAGTAAAAGAGAGGCGCCAGCTCCACTTGGAGCTGGCGCCTCTTCGACTTTTGCGGTCGTTAGCCTTCCTTGACCTCAATATTGACCTTGATGTCACGCGCTGCCATCGCGGCCCGGTAAACCTGGGCAATGCCCAGGAGGACAAGACCAAAACCGATCATCCAGCGCAAGAACGCGGTTCCCCAAACCGGGGTGAGTAGCAGCAAGACCCCGATTACAAGCGCAACTATTGCATAGGCCGTTGCCAGCGCATTCTGATCCACGCGACCACGCAAGAGCATCAGTGCAGAGACGCCCTCGACCATCCACAAGATGCCCAGGATGACGCCGAGGACGTTTGCGAGGACCCCTGCTGAGGCACTGAGGAAGCTAAGCATGACAATACCGGCCGTGATGAAGGCGATGCCCGCAACCACGCGGGTAATCCGCGCAAGTGATTTGAGCTCCTTAGCTCGAATGGCCGTGAAGATGTAGATCAGTCCGGAAAGTACTGCGTAGATCCCTACTAGCAGGGCAGCGATCTTCACCATTTCATTCGGCCACACCAAGACAAAGATGCCCATAGCGATTGCTACCAAGCCCGCAATGCCGAAACCCCAACGGTAGGTGGTTATTGTTACGCGCAGCTTCTCACTTGCAGATGTCTTGTCCTCCACAATGGTCTCCTCTATATAAGTAGGTCAGGACTCACCGATACGGAGCCTCCCGCCTGAACACTGTAATCATAGGGCCTTGAGGCAGTTCTGGGCCCGTAGAAGCTGCCGTGTCGCTGGCTGTCTTCCTAAGGTTGGCAACCCTTACCTTCCTTGAAATCCCGCCGAAAACTGGCAATGCTATCCGCATGAGAAAGATTAGAGATGCAGCGCGCCGCTACCCTCTGGTGGGGGCGACCATTCTTATTGGGCTGATCGTCCTCGTGACCGCACTCCTTGGCTACACGACGGTCGCTCAGGTGTTGGCCACCATCTATGTGGGCGGGGTGGTTCTTTGGACGGTAGTGGATATGATCCGCGACATGATGGCTGGGAACTTCGGGCTGGATGTGCTCGCAGTGATGGCCATGGTGGCAACTCTGGCTGTCGGCGAGTATGGGGCATCGATAATTATTGTGCTCATGCTGACCGGGGGAGAAGCCCTGGAGGATTACGCAAGCAACCGCGCAAAGAGTGCGCTCACCGCACTTCTTGAGCAGGCCCCCCAAACGGCCCACAGGTTCTCCTCACGCCAAGGAGATAAAGACGAAGCGATTGAAGACGTCCCAGCTGCTCAGGTTCGCGTGGGTGATCACTTGCTTGTGCGACCCGGTGAAGTCGTCCCGGTTGACGCAAAGTTGCTAAGCAAACGGGGGTCATTTGACGAGTCAGCCATCACGGGCGAGTCGTTGCCTGTGAGCATTCGTGCAGGCGGTGAGGTCCCCTCTGGATCTCTCAACGGTGACGAGGCCGTCCGCCTTGAGGCTCTACGTACTACTGAGAACTCTCAGTACCAGCAGATCGTCGCACTGGTTGCTGATGCGGAAAAGCAGAAGGCACCGGTGGTCCGAATCGCCGACCGTTTCGCTGTACCTTTCACTGCTCTGGCCTTGATAATTGCCGGGACAGCATGGTTCATTTCCGGTGACGCGGTCAGGTTCGCTGAGGTTCTCGTCCTCGCAACTCCGTGCCCGCTCTTGATTGCGGCACCGGTGGCATTCATGGGTGGCCTGTCACGCAGTGCCAAGAACGGCGTGATTTTCAAGGGTGGCGCAGTAATCGAAAGCCTGTCTAACATTCGCAGCGCTGCCTTTGACAAGACGGGCACGATCACTGGAGGACGGCCCGAGGTCGTCCGAGTTGATACCTATCCGGGTTTTGACGAGTCTGAAGTTCTGAAGTTGGCAGCATCTGCTGAACAGTACTCGGCCCATGTGCTTGCAGTGGGCATTGTGGCTGCTGCAAAGGGCCGCGGCCTCGGACTCTTGGCGGCTGAGACAGCCGAAGAGACCGCAGGATCGGGTGTCAGCGCAACCTTTGGTCAGCGCCGGGTAGTTATTGGCAGCAGGCACTTCGTGCTCGGAACGGACCCGTCTTACAGCATTGAAGATGGCGTGAAGCTAGAACCGGGTGAGGTTGCTTCGTACATGACCATCAATGGAGAGCCTGCCGGAGTCATCGTCCTCGCGGACCAAATGCGACCTGACGCTCCTGCGCTGGTTGCCTACCTTCGCGATCAGGGTGTTGAGACCATTGAGATGCTGACAGGCGATGGCGAGAGTACGGCTAGAGAAATCGGCGCCCAAGCGGGAATAGCTGATGTTCGCTACTCCTTGCGACCCGAGCAGAAGGTTGCTCTTGTCCACGATCTCCAACCTCGGCCAGCACTCATGGTCGGTGATGGTGTGAACGACGCTCCAGCTCTTGCCTCTGCGGATGTTGGCATAGCAATGGGCGCTCGTGGGGCGACGGCGGCTGGCGAAGCCGCAGATGCCGTGATCGTGCCAGATAGCGTATGGAAGGTTGCAGATGCTCATACCATCGCAAAGCAGACTATGCGGGTTGCGCTCACTGCGATCTGGATCGGCATTATCCTCAGTGTTGGACTGATGCTGGTGGCAGCGACAGGAGCCATTCCAGCCATGGTTGGGGCACTGACCCAGGAGATTGTTGACCTAGCTGCAATCCTCTACGCGCTACGGGCACTATCTGGCAAGTTGCCCAGCAAGCAAAAATACCTTGCGCAGGCCGGGCAGCAGGACAATGCCACTGGCAGAGTCTTGAGCAAAGTGGGACGATAGGACTATGAGCACAATTACACTTGAAGGAAATGAAGTCCAAACGATCGGCTCCCTCCCAGAAAAGGGGACCAAAGCCCCACATTTCTCACTTGTCGCTAATGACTTGAGTGAAGTCAATGATGAGGATTTTGCTGGTAAACGCATTGTTCTCAACATCTTCCCCTCAGTAGACACCGGTGTCTGTGCCATGTCGGTACGTCGGTTCAACAAAATAGCAGCAGAGCTTCCAAACACCGTGGTTGTCTGTGCATCGAAGGATCTTCCCTTCGCTCTGGCCCGCTTCTGCGGGGCGGATGGGATTGACAATGCCGTGACAGCATCGGCATTCCGCTCCACATTTGGTGAGGACTACGGGGTAACAATGACGACAGGGCCGCTAGCTGGACTCCTGTCCAGGGCAGTTGTCATCGTTGAACCGGACGGGACGGTGTCTTACACGCAGCAGGTTCCAGAAATACACGACGAACCTGACTACGAACTGGTTATGGAAGCACTGGAACAGGTCTACTAGCGAAGCCTAGGAGTCGGCCCAGACTGGGCCGACTCGAGCGGATATCCCGAGCGGGCCGCCCCACCGAGCCCGTTACCGGTTTCTTCGTAGTAACGCGCCCTGCACGATTGCAAGCACTTCGTCATCCGGCATTTGTGAGGCGTTAGCAGCAGCGATCAACTGACTGACTGAGTCTCTCAGCGCCTCGGAGAGATCCGGAGCGCCCTCGGCAACAACTGTTCCTGTCCGTCGCCGGGATGTCACCAATCCCAAACTCTCCAGTTCCCGGTATGCCCTGGTCACGGTTCCAACGGCGATCCCGAGATCCGCGGCCAAGTCCCGAACTGTGGGGAGCCGGGTGCCAGGAGTGAGGACGCCGGCGGAAATCAGGGCTGCCAACTGGGAACGCACCTGTTCAAACGGTGGAACAGCCGAAGTGATGTCGATGCTGATTTGCGCGCTCATCGTGATCGCCACACTAGGATGACCACCGCTGCAATCAAGACCGCCACTGACAATGCGATGCAGACTGGTCCCCACCAGTAACCCGCATTGGCACTGGATTGCCCGGCAATCAGTAGCACTCCGGCAAGGCTGACTGCGAGCGATGCTTGAGTCCCTTTCAAGAGGTTCGTTGCGGATATACGCCGCAGTTGAGCGTCACTTTGCGGTGTGCTCCCACTAACTGCGGGGCGGCGCGCAATCACGTGGAGTACCGCAAGCGCCAACGCGATCAGGACCGCCGCTAGGACGAGCATGGGGATTCCGTAGGGCCATCCTGGGAACGGGCCACTCTGACCATTGACAGCGGGATCTGCGGCGACGTGCGCGATCGCCCTCCCGCTCGCGTCACCTCCCTTGGTAGCAATCGATCCGAAGAGGATCAGTGACAGCACCAGTAGAACGGCCCAGACAATCGTTGCAATCCGGGCAGCTGCGTCGGCGTTGGCGAGGGCGGGTCGTCGGGTCAGGTATGCGCCGCGCTTCTGGCCTTTCGGTCGGGGCCAAAAGGACTCACCAAGGGCTGCCACATCAACAAAGAGGATCCCGGCAAGTAGAGGACCGAGAGCCGCAAGCAGGCCCGGTACCACGGTCGAGTTGACGTAGATGGTTGGAAACGCATAGGCGGCAAGCGCCGCGAAAGCAATGCCGACCAGTGCTGCGGTGCCATAGAGGATTTGTATGCGACGCCTCGCGCCGTGGCTCGGATCCTCGGTCTTGACGACAATCGTGAGAGTTGGCCTGCTACATCACAAGTGAAATGATCCCAATTGCCAGAGCAGTTAGTGCAATGACCGTCCCGGAGACTGCAACCGAGAAGGCTGCAATGCCCCAAGCACGTGCGGTCTTGTCTGCGCCCCCCAAATGCGACGAAGACTTGCCGACAATGTCACGCGCAACGCTTCCGAGGCCGGGTGTCTCAAAGACTTCTCCGTCCTCCTCTGTCATTTCGCGGGCCGAGTAGGGGATTTGTCCGTCCAGAGAATCCACAAAGTCTGCCGCGGCTCGCGGACTTTCGAACCGAAAAGTTGCGGTCCGATCAGTTGATGTAAGTTCCGCTGGGAAGTCCCCAAGTAGGGCATCCAGATCCTCGTCGGACAGCGTCATGGTGGCGGGTACCGCATCCAGCCTAAACTCGCGGGGAATGTTGATCTGCACTGTTCCTCCAATACTGTGACGTTAGGAGTCTACTTGTACTCAGAGCGCCAAGTTCACCAAGGGTCCTTGAGCCAAACGAGAGCAACGGTCCGAAGTCTGGTCGTTTGATGGACAACTTCGCACGTCCTCGTACGCTGTTCATTGCTAGTAGTCTCCGAAAGGACAAGATATGGCCCCCCAGGGTAGCGGACTTAATGTCGCTGTTGTTGGTGCAACCGGCCAGGTCGGTGGCGTGATGCTCGACCTGCTCGATGAGCGTGATTACCCGGTTGCGAACCTTCGTCTCTTCTCTTCACCACGTTCTGCCGGAAAGACGGTGACGTGGAAGGGACATGAGATTACCGTCGAGGACGTCACGGTTGCCGCGCCCAAGGATCTTGAGGGTATTCAAGTTGCCATCTTCAGTGCGGGTGGTGCCGCTTCTAAGGCCTACGCCCCCCTGTTTGCTCAAGCCGGAGCAGTGGTAATCGACAACTCATCTGCGTGGCGCAAAGATCCTCTGGTTCCGCTTGTCGTTTCTGAGGTCAACCCGAAGGATGCACTCAACCGCCCGCTGGGCATAATCGCCAATCCAAACTGCACCACGATGGCCACGATGCCCGCGCTCAAGGCACTGGATGAGGTTGCGGGGCTGCGTGCTCTGCGTGCCACCACCTTCCAAGCCGTATCCGGAAGTGGCCTTGCGGGTGTTGCTGAACTGGGCTCCCAGGTGCGAGCCGTTGTGGAAGGTGATGCTCCAATCGAAGGACTTGCTCGCGATGGTAGTGCTGTGCAACACGGTGAACCAAAGGTGTACGCCGCTCCAATTGCTTTCAACGTGGTCGCGCAGGCGGGCAACTTCGTAGATGACGGCAGCGGAGAGACCGACGAAGAGCAGAAGTTGCGGGATGAGTCGCGTCGCATTCTTGGACTTCCAGACCTTGCGGTTAGTGCGACCTGCGTGCGCGTCCCTGTTTTCTCTGGGCACTCGCTAACCATTCATGCGGAGTTTGCCAAGCCCATCTCTGTCGATCAGGCTAACGCCGCACTGACAATGATGGACGGTGTCAATCTGGTTGACCTTCCCAATCCGCTCGAAGCAGCCGGCAAAGATGGCACCTTCGTAGGACGCGTGCGCCGCGACCAGTCTGTAGGAGGGGACCGTGGGTTGGTGTTCTTCGTCTCCTCAGACAACCTCCGCAAGGGTGCCGCGCTAAACGCTGTGGAAGTGGCTGAGCTTATTGCCAAGGAACACGGCTTCTAAGCCTGTCGGGCTCCATCTTGGGCGGCTGCATTTGCGCGCAGCCGCCCAAGACTTCAACCCAAACATCAGGAGACGACCTGCACCCCGTCGCCAATGCGCAGTGAGTGACTGGTAAATCCGGCAAAGCGAGGATCGCCAGCCGCCGCTTCAAGCGTTAGGTCAACAAGGGCGCCTTGGTCACTGCTGTGGAAGACAACGACCGTGGGGCCCGCACCTGAGATGCAGGCTGCCAGACCCTGGCCGCGTAGGTGCTCTACCAGTGCCAGCGAAACCGGATAGAGGCCGCGGCGATACTCCTGGTGGAGCCGGTCGGATGTGCCATCAAGCAGTAGCTCTGGCGCCGACGCAAAAGCATGCATAAGCAGAGCGGTGTGTGCTGAGTTCGCGATGGCATCCTCAAGCGGAATACTGGCAGGCATCGCGGCGCGTGCCTTCTCAGTCTCAAGCACGGTTGATGGCACCAGGGCCGTGATACGAATATCCTCCCGGACCGTGGCCTGGGCGATCTGCCACGTACCCTGGCGGAGCCAGCCGATTGTGAGCCCACCAAATATGGCTGGTCCAACGTTGTCGGGGTGGCCCTCTATGTCGACAGCAACGCCAAAGGCCCAGGAGCGGTCAAGGGGTCGATCCGGGTAAACCAGCCCCCAGGCCAGCGCTAGCCCCGCAGAAATGGCAGCGGACGACGAGCCAAGCCCCCTCGCGAGCGGAATGGTGTTGTGAGCCGTAAACGACAGACCTGGAACTTCCACTCCCAGATCCTCGATGCCGCGCAGGATCGTTTTGAGGACGAGATGGCTCGCATCCCGGGGAAGCGCAGCCGCACCGGCTCCCGACAGCGAAAAAGTGTATCCGTCTTCAATGACAGCCACGGAAGCTTGATCAACCCAGTCGAGAGCCAAACCCAGTGCGTCAAAACCGGGCCCCAGGTTCGCGGTGGTTGCCGGTGTACGAACCGTTGCGCTACGTCCCACGGGGATGAGCATTGTCATTGCTTCTAGAGACCCAGACTGGTCGCGACTAGGTCCACATCCGCAGGCAGCACCTCGGCGACAATGTCGCGTCCCAGCATGGCTGTGTCAATATCTTTTAGACCGTTACCAGTCACCGTGATGGTGATGGTCTTACCTGTCGGAAGCGTGCCCGCCTCGCTGGACTTCAGAAGACCCGCGATGCCCGCGGCCGAGGCCGGTTCGACAAACACACCCTCGCTCGCCGCCAGGAGTGCCTGCGCAGCAAGGATCTCTTCATCTGTAACAGCCTCGATTCGACCGCCTGAGTCATCACGCGCCGCAACTGCTTGATCCCACGAGGCCGGGTTACCAATGCGAATTGCCGTCGCAACGGTTTCGGGGTCCGCGATCGGGTGACCGACAACAAACGGCGCTGAGCCAGCCGCCTGGAAGCCCCACATCTGCGGCAGTCGCGTGGACTTACCGGCCTCGAAGTATTCGCGATAGCCCTTCCAATAAGCGGTAATGTTCCCGGCATTGCCAACGGGGAGCATATGAATATCGGGGGCGTCACCAAGTGAATCAACGATCTCGAACGAAGCCGTTTTCTGCCCCTCAATGCGATCCGGGTTCACCGAGTTAACAAGGGCGATCGGATAGTTGGCATCCAGCTTGCGGGCCACGTCGAGGCAGTCATCAAAGTTGCCGTCAATCTGCACGATTCGCGCCCCGTACACCACCGACTGAGCAAGTTTGCCCTTGGCGATTTTGCCTGCGGGGAGGAGGACAACGGGGGTCATTCCTGCTTGAACTGCATAGGCAGCTGCCGATGCAGAAGTGTTTCCCGTGGAAGCACAGACAACAGCCTGTGCTCCGCGAGCAGCAGCCATCGACACCGCCACCGTCATGCCGCGGTCCTTGAAGGAACCTGTCGGGTTCGCGCCCTCGACCTTCACCCACACTTCATTGCCGACGCGCTCGGAAATCACCCGGCAGTACACCAGCGGCGTCGAACCCTCACCGAGGCTGATGATTGGCTGGCCTTCCGCTATCGGCAACCACTGTGCATAGCGATGGATCAGTCCCTGGGTCTGCGGCATTCCCGACAAGATACCCTCCAAAAGTTGTAGATGTGTGGAAACAGTTTGCTAGCGGCAAGTGTGCCAAATAAGGGCGGACGCCCGCGCAGTCGCCATCATGCGGACGAGGACGACCGCGTTGCCTCACAGGTCGTATTCGGCGCGGAACTCACTCAGCAGAGGACGTTTAGCCATTCGGCCATCACCGGAGGAACGCCCCGTGAGGCGACGTCCGATCCACGGAGTGATGTATGTGTTGAAGTAGGCCGGGGTGCGGTAGTTTTTCGGGTCCGGCACCGGGTAGTGGGGATCGGCCCAATCATTCGGGTAGGAAATCCCGAGTGCGTCCAGGCAGTTCGCGGCCACTCGAAGGTGCCCTGAAGGTGATAGGTGCAGGCCGTCCTCGGACCAGTATGTTGAGTCGCGGAAGGCCAAGTCGTTGAAGTTGTCGACAAAGGTGACACCATCCATGCCGGCAACCGCATTTGTGGCCAACTCCGTGTACTGCTCGCCTCTTGAGGAGAAGACATGGCCCATGGGGAGGTTGTTGACAGGGTCTGGACCCGCGAGGAGGAGGACATGGGTTCCGGTCACGCGGATCGCCTCGACGGCTTCGACGATTTGATCGATCGACTCGGCCGGATCGAACTTTGGCCGCAACATGTTGTTGCCACCGGCGTTAAATGACATGACATCGGGACTCTGCGCTAGGGCAGGCTGCAGCTGTTCTGCAATGATCGGACCGAGCTTTCGTCCTCGAATCGCCAAGTTTGCGTAGCGGAAGGGGCGGTTGTTGCCGTCCGGCGAAGCTGAGTAACCATTTGCCAAGCCGGCCGCCACGCGGTCAGCCCACCCGCGAAGGGAGCCGTCAGGCCGCGGGTCCCCAAGTCCTTCTGTAAAACTGTCTCCAATAGCAATGTAACTGCTGAACACTTTAATCAACTTCCCGTGACTACTTACTACTTTCTGCTTCTTCTGCTCTACCGGCGGCGGCGTTCTCGCACGCGAACCGACAGTTGGATCGGCGTGCCTTCAAAGCCAAACTCCTCCCGCAAACGTCGCTGAATGAAACGTCTGTAGGCAGGGTCCAAGAAACCGGTTGTAAAGAGGACGAAGCGTGGGGGAGCGGTTGAAGCCTGCGTCCCGAAGAGAATGCGCGGTTGCTTGCCGCCGCGTAGCGGATGGGGATGGGCAGAAGTGAGGCGACCAAAGAAGGCGTTGAGGCGTCCTGTGGAGACGCGCGTCTCCCAACCGTCAAGGGCTGTGTCGAGGGCGCGCGTAATCCTGTTGACATGCCAGGTAGTTTTCGCGGACAGATTGATGCGGGGAGCCCAGTCAACCTGCACCAGTTCACGCTCCTCCTGCTTCATCAACGCAACCCGTTGCTCATCATCAACCAGGTCCCACTTGTTGTTGACGATGACGATGCCACGCCCGGCATCTACTGCCTGCTGTATGACGCGGACGTCTTGCTCTGTCAGCGGAACTGACGCGTCGACGAGTACCAGCGCAATCTCAGCGCGTTCCAAAGCCGCCTGCGTGCGGATGGAGGCATAGTAGTCGGCCCCGCTTGTGCGGTGTAGTCGGCGCTTTATGCCTGCAGTATCGATGAACTCCCACTGGCGTCCCTCAATTTCAACGATCTCGTCGATTGGGTCGCGAGTGGTGCCAGCCAGGTCGTGGACAACTGCCCGAGTCTGCCCCGCGAGAGCATTGAGAAGTGAAGATTTGCCTACGTTGGGTCGACCAACAAGGGCAATACGTCTGATGGTGGAGGGACGTCGTTTTGTCGGGTGTGCGGACTCGTCTGGCATCGCGCGGACAACCGCGTCCAACATGTCACCAGCGCCGCGACCATGCAGCGCCGAGATGGCGTAGGGCTCACCGAGGCCCAGGGACCACAGCGCCGTAACGTCAGACTCCTGTGTTGAGGAGTCGGCCTTGTTTGCAGCAAGGATAACCGGCTTTCCAGACTTACGGAGCAGAGGAACAACCTGCTCATCAGTCGACGTTGCGCCGACGTTAGCATCAACAACAAAGATGATGACATCGGCCAAATCTATGGCGACCTCGGCCTGTTCCGCGATTTGGCGATCCAAGCCTTTGACGTCAACCTCCCATCCGCCAGTGTCGACGAGGACGAAATCAACCCCGGCCCACTCCGCGTCGTAGAGAACTCGGTCGCGGGTCACACCGGGCGTGTCTTGGACAACTGCTTCACGGCGCCCCAGCACACGGTTGACAAGAGTTGACTTGCCGACATTCGGTCGCCCGATTACGGCAACAACGGGACGTGAGGAGTATTCGAGGTCGGGCTGGGACCAGTCATCACCCTGGCTGAGCAGCTCCAGGTCCTCAGCCTCGAGGTCGTATTGGGCGAGGTCGGCGCGCATGGCCTGCATGCGCTGAAGCTCAAGATCCGCGTTCTCGTCTTCTGTCTCAGTCGGAGAGTCCGTGCCCTGGGACCCCGCAGACTCCTCATCGAAAAGGTCACTGTCGTCAAACCCGTCGTCGGTGGGTGTCGGTTCCATTGGTCGTCCTCGCAAAGTGACGGTTGGGAGCGGGGTATGAACCCGTGCTCTGTTGATCTCTACTGATTGTATGTTGGCAAGTCTCTGATCAACACACTACTTGGCGTAGGCGGCAAGCACCTCGGAAGCCACAGCTGCATCCTCAAACGCATGCTTGACCCCGCGAATGTCCTGATAAGTTTCCGGTCCCTTGCCAGAGATGATGACAACATCCCCCTCTCTGGCGCTGTAGATTGCCTCCCGTATCGCGTCTCGACGACATGTCGTCACCTCGATCACATCCTTCATGCTTGGACGAGTTTTGCGAACCCCCTCGAGGATTTGAGTGCGGATAGCCTGGGCATCTTCCCAGCGTGGATTCTCATCGGTAACCCACAGTCGGTCTCCACTCTGAGCCGCTACCTCACCGAGTGGGACTCTTTTGCTCGGGTCGCGGTCACCGTCTGTGCCAAACACGAGGATTACCTCGCCGTGGCAGAGCGGGCGCATGTCTAGTAGCAGCCGCTCAAGGGCTTCGGGGGTATGCGCGAAGTCCACAAGTACCAGGGGTTGATTTGGAAGACTCGGCACCCACTGCATTCTTCCGGGAACGGCTGGTGCATTGGCGACACCATCGATTGCAACTTGAATTGGAACACCAAGGACCGCTGCGCCGACGATGGCAAGAGCGGCGTCCTGAACATTGACCAGACCAGGAATTGGGCAGACGGCTTGGTACTCGGTTCCACTTGGGTCTGTGAGTGTGAACGTGTTCCCACCGATCGCTCGGTTCGGAGTCACACCTGTGACTCTCCAAAGAGGGACGGCCAAGTCGCTAAGGTCATCGTCTGTGAGGACCTGGACCGCGTGCATGGGAACCTGGGCCTGGCGAACTAGGCGACGCCCATATTCGTCGTCAACCGCGCTGACTCCGACCCTGGCACGTGATGGTTCAAAGAGTGATGCCTTAGCCTCAAAGTAGAGGTCCATGCTGTTCTCATAGAAGTCCAGGTGATCGTGCTGCAGGTTGGTAAATATCGCAAGGTCGAAGTCGACCCCATCGACCCTTCCTAGGGAGAGAGCATGCGACGAGACCTCGACGACAGCTCCCCTCAAGCCTGCCTGCGCTGTGGCGGCCAGGGCGCGATGAACGACAGGAGCCTCATGAGTGGTTCTGTGTGCCGTGACAGACAGGGAACCCGTGTTAACTTCGAGTGTTCCGAACAGTCCCATTTGTCCAAGGCCGGAGGCGAGGGCGGAACGCAGAAAATACGTGGTGGTGGTCTTGCCATTGGTTCCGGTCACACCTGCAATAACCAGGTCCTTCTGCGCGGGTGCGTGAAGGTTTGCGGCCATCATGGCAGCCGTGTGACGAGGGTTAGAAACGACGACGATTGGTAGATCCGCATCTTGGGCCAGTTCGGCTCCATCCTGATCAGTGACAATCACGCTTGCACCGCCAAGTCGCGCCGCTTCCCAAAGAGATGCTCCGTGGCGATGCGCTCCTGGGACACCTACAAACACCCAGTCGGCGTCCAAGTCATCCGTACTGACTGAGACTCCTGTAACCGGGAGTGCCTTTAGGGTGTCAGAGGGGTCGACCAATCCATTCTCATCGGTCCACATTTGCCACGTACCGCAGCCCTCTAGTGCAATATCTAGCGGGAGAGCAGTAGTCTGGGGACGTATCTCAGATAGTGAAGACATGCCCCCATTCTAGGTCAGGCAGGACTCGGTTCCGACGTTGGGAGGTGCCCCGTGAGTCACGATGACCCCGCAGGCGTGCCCGCCGTTGACGCGGCACACAGGGACCCTGCGGCTTCGATGCTACTTCTCAAGAACATTGAGAGATTCTCGCTGGACCCCGGATACTACGATGCTGCAGAAATCGACGCTCCGAAGAGCTCCTTGGCAAGAAGAGTCGTGGCTCTAGTCTTGACTGCAGCACTTGGCTTTGGGATGACGGTACCGGCTCTCAACCTGCGCAACATCAATGATGATGTGACGAGTCCACGGGCGCTTCTTGCGCAACAGGTACGCGATGCGCAAGTACGCGTACGGATTCTAGATGAAGAGAATCAGGGACTACAGGCTCAAGCGCGAGCTTCGGAGGTGCTTGAGGGTGAATCAATGGAGCTGGGTTCTGGACTTGCTGTGAGCGCAGGAAGTGTTCGAAGTGCAGGTCCGGGTGTAGTGGTTTCTATCGCTGAGCAGGCAACCTCACTGTCGGGACGCGCAAGCCGTTTCAGAGACGCTGACCTTAGGGCAGTTGTCAACATTTTGTGGTCAGGGGGAGCGGAGGCAATGGCGATCAATGGGCACAGGGTTGTCGCAAGCACATCGGTTCGGATGGCAGGGTCTTCAATACTTGTGAACCTCGACCCGGTTGTATCGCCCTATGTTATTGAGGCGATCGGAGATCCCACCGAACTGTTGGCTGCACTACAGAGCGGCAGCGGAGCGGAGCGCGTCGCTGAGATAGAGAAAGCCACTTCCGCTCAGGTGACTGAGACTCGAGCCGAGAGCCTTACCCTTGGCGCAATACCACTACGATCGAGTCAGGCGACTCCCATGGAATCGCAGTAGGGGGAACCAAGTGATAGCAGCAATCGGATTGATACTGGGTGTTGTAGCCGGCCTGATCTTTGAGCCCGTCATCCCTTTGGGCTTACAGCCATTCCTGCCCGTAGCGGTGGTGGCGGCACTCGACGCCCTTTTTGGAGCCTTTCGTGCCTGGTTGGAAGGTGTTTTTTCCGATCGAGTCTTTATCGCCTCGTTCTTCTGGAACGTCCTGATTGCCTGTTTCCTAGTGTTCCTCGGTGTCCAGCTTGGTGTCGGTGGCGCGATGACTACGGCAGTGATCGTCGTCTTGGGTATCCGTATCTTCAGCAACTCGGCATCCATCCGTCGCTTGATTTTCAAGGCCTAACATGGGACCAAGCACTCCAAGTCGGCACCACTCTCATGAACGTCGAGGTTTCAGCCCTCAGCGGTTCATCAACTCTTTTGTCTCCAGGCCCCGTCCGCTGCACATTCTGCTGCTGGCAATGTTCTTACTGATCGGCTTAGCGATCACAACGACAGTGCGAACGCAGGCAGCGGATCCTCTAGCCGGTCTCAACGAGGATCAGCTGGTTGCTCTGCTAGGGGACCTAGAGCAACGCGAGGATGCGCTACGCAATGAAAGAAGCGCTCTGCAGGGGCAGCTCACTGAGCTTAAGGAGGCTGCTGATGCCAGCCAGGCTGCCCGTGATGCAGCTGCCTTGGCTACGTCACAGGCCGAGGTCGCTGCCGGAACGGTTCCGGTGGAAGGACCGGGCATCGTAATGAAGGTGTCGGCTCAGCCAGATACGATCCCAGTATCGGTGTTCGTGACGACTCTGGCAGAACTTAGGAACGCCGGGGCCGAATCAATTTCCATTAACGATGTCAGACTGAATGTCCGCGCGTGGTTTGGAGCGGACTCCCAGGGTGCGATCGTCGCCAGTGGGACACCGGTGTCTCCACCTTACGAATGGCGAGCGATCGGAGATGGCTCGACACTGTCTGTCGCGTTGGAGATCAGGGGAGGGGCTGTCTCCCAGTTTAAAGCCTACGGGGCCATGGTTACCACTGAGGTTTCTGAGTTGCTTCAGATTGAGGCGGTTACAGAACCGTTCGAACCTGTCTGGGCTAAACCAGCAATTGACTGACGGTCAACCAACAAAGAGTGCGTGAAAGAGACTAGGATAGTCTCAGTTTGGATCGGTCCATAGTCTCACGATCCACAAGGTTTAGGTGGAAACAAGGAGGACAAAGTGGCTGACGAAGCAACTTTTGACCCAACAAGTACTGCGTTCTTTGGTACTCCTGAAGAGTCGGAAACGTCTGAGGTCCCGAAGGTTCCACTCTCAGCGCGGGACCAGGCTGCTGTAGATGCTCTCCCACCGGGGAATGCGCTTCTAATCGTTCAGCGTGGACCCAACTCGGGGGCGAGGTTCCTCTTGGATCAGGAGGTGACTAACGCAGGGCGCTCGGCCTCGTCGGATATCTTTCTCGACGACGTAACTGTTTCGCGTAAGCACTGCCAGTTTCTCTTCAAGGACGGACGTCACTACGTTCGGGACTCTGGCGCCTTGAATGGCACGTACGTAAACCGTGAGAGGGTTGATCAGGCATTGCTGTCGGCGGGGGATGAAGTCCAGGTCGGCAAGTACCGGCTCACATACCACCCTTCGTCTCAACGATAGTGGGCGCTGCGCGTAGCGCCGGGTCGACTAGGGACACGATTTCTTCCCAGCGGCCACAGACGCTAGAACCTTGGCCGCGGGGCGTCTCACGTGACGCGGTGATGACGATCGGACAGGTCGTGAAGATTCTGGACCGGGAGTTTCCAGCTACAACCGTTTCCAAGGTGCGGTTCTTGGAAGAGAAGGGCCTAGTCACACCTCATCGCACTGCGTCGGGATACCGCAAGTACTCGTCCGCGGACGTCGAACGCATCAGACTGATTCTCACGAAGCAAAGAGATTCCTACGCGCCACTGAGGGTGATCCTTGAGGAGCTTGAAGCCCTCGACAACGGTCATGACGTCGAAGCACCCCCACGGGCGCGGCTGGTATCTTCAGATGGTGTCGCCGTGGTCCCTGAGAGGGGTCGCACCATCACAGTGCGCGAACTGGGGGAGTTAACTGGTTGTTCACGTGCGGTTCTGGAGTCCTACGTGAAACTCGGCTTGATAGCCCCGGACTTGGGTGGCCATTTCGCCGGTGGAACAGTACAGGTGGTTCGCTTGATCACTGCTTTGGTAGCCGCTGGCCTTCCTGCACGGAACCTACGAACTATTCGCAGCAGCGCAGATCGAAGTGCAGACATTATCGACTTTGCAATCTCTTCGTCTTCCCGGCGCGACCGCCCCGGCGACATCGAGAGGGCCAGGGCTCAGGCTGAGGAAATGGGCGAGCTGGCCGGTGCTCTCCACACTGCTTACTTGCAAATTGCCGTCGACTCACTGGGGGAGTAGGCACGAAAATTACTGCGACACGCCCAAGCCTAACCCTCAGGTTAAGCGTGAGACTGGAACAACCGCGCTATCGTTAGGTGTTGTAGGTGGCAGTTGGTTGTAGAACAATGACCCGAAGATAGACCTGTTCGTAAGAACTCAGCAAGGAGATGCCGTGAGTCCAGAGGTTTCTGCTAAGACAGATCGGACACGTCAGCCCATGCTATTTGGCGACCCGCTTGCACAGGTGGATGTAGCCGCTGGTTATCGTGGACCCGTGGCCTGCGAAGCCACTGGAATTACATACCGCCAGCTTGACTACTGGGCGCGCACCGGCCTCGTGGAGCCAAGCCTTCGAGCCGCTGCGGGATCCGGTAGCCAGCGTCTGTACTCCTTCAAGGACATCCTGGTCCTCAAAGTCGTCAAGAAGCTACTTGATACGGGGATCTCATTGCAGCAGGTCCGTGTCGCAGTCCAACAGCTTTCCGAACGCGGTATCGATGACCTCGCTTCTATCACGCTAATGAGTGACGGTGCTTCCGTGTATGAGTGCTCGTCGCCGGATGAAATTGTCGACCTGCTCCAGGGTGGCCAGGGCGTGTTTGGAATCGCCGTTGGGCGCGTGTGGCGTGAGGTCGAAGGCAGCTTGGCGCAGTTCCCGGTCGAAGCCGACTCCACGGTAGTGGGGATGGATGAGCTGGCGCGCCGTCGCCGTGAGAAGCAAGCAGCGTCCTAATGTCTGGCGACCAGTACCTGAAAGCAGTGGACGTCGTGGTCCGCGGTCATGTGCAGGGTGTCGGATTTCGTTACCGCACAATGTGGGCCGCTGACGAACAAGGTGTGGCTGGCTGGGTGCGTAATGAGTATGACGGTAGCGTGAAGATTCACGTTGAAGGTGTGGAACACCGAGTCGACATGTTCCTCCAAACCCTTCGTAGGGGATTCCCAGGAGCTCGCGTTTCAAGACTGGAAACCTCACGCTCGACACCAGAGGGTCTGAGGGACTTCAAAGTCGTCTACTAGAATCTGACATAATGTACATTATCGGATCGTAGCTACCTGCTGTTTCGTTCGCCCTCGGCGTCCAAGGTGGGAATCTCTAGTCTTCAGGGGTAAAATAGTTTGCTGCACGTGCTCCTTTGGCCGTGCTCTGTCTGTACACCCAAGGAGACGCAGTGGCTGACCGCGCATTACGAGGCATGCAAATAGGGTCCAAATCATTGGAGTCTGAAGATGGCGTAGTTTTCGCTGATCGCTTTGAGGCAAAATACGTCTGCTCCAATGGCCACGAGTTCAAGATTGCAATGGCCTTTGATGCAGAACCCCCTGCAACTTGGGAATGCCGTTGCGGCGAAGTTGCGGAACTTGTGGGCGAAGCAGCCGAAGAAGATGAATCAAAGAACATCAAGCCGCAGCGTACTCACTGGGATATGTTGCTGGAACGACGCAGCCTTGAGGAACTGGACGTACTGCTCCAGGAACAGCTCGAGGCGTACCGCAACGGCGACTTGATCTTCGATACGGACTATCGCAGACCCTAATCCTCTTTCGTCCTCTTATCACGGCCTCGGGCGTAGCAATACGCGCCGAGGCTCGTTGATGCCAAGAGCAATCCGCCGACCATCACGAGAACCGGCATGAAAGACGCCACATAAGTAAACGGCGTTATGGATGTGCGGAGAGGTAGTTCCCCAACCAGGTGTGCTGCCTCCTGTGTCCCGGTGACTGCAACTAGCGAACCGTCGGGGCGGATCATTCCAGAGACGCCATTTGTCGATACTTGGACAGTGGACCGTGAGAACTCAGCTGCTCTGAAGCGTGCCATCTGCAACTGCTGGTCTGACTCTGCGGAATTCTGAAAGTGAGCATTATTGGTGGGGATAACGATCAGTTCGCCGCCCATTGCCACGCCCTCGGCGATCAGCGGCTCATAGGCAACTTCAAAGCAGATCCCCACAGCAAGGGGTATGACCCTCCCGTCGGCAAGTTCCACTTCCATGAACGCGGGGTTGTCCACGGACACCATATCTACGCTGATCTGTGCAGACGCGGTGGCAAGGAACTCTGAGATCTCTCTGAGAGGAACGTACTCTCCCCACGGGACGGGGTGCTGCTTCCCGTACATTTCCTCTAGCAACCCCCGGTCTGGATCCCAGACAGCCATCCAGTTATAGCGCTGCTCCCCCGCGTACTCCATCACACCCAGCATGACCGGTGTGCCGGCCCGGTCCACTACCTCTTCGACGAGGGCGGCCGTCGCCGGGTCAATACGCGGGTCGATATCAGTCGCATTTTCCCCCCAGAGGATGAGGTCGACCTCATGACCTTCATCCAACATAGCCAGGGTTTGGCGGGCGTGGTTGCCCGTTACCTTCCGCGGCGTTGCGAAGGTTTCTGCCATCGGAATTTCGACGTTGCCCTGGATTAGCGCTAGTTCAATCTCCCCGTTTTCCTGACTTTTGGGTAGGGAATATAGCGCCGGTGCGATGAAGAGGACACCTGCGATACCAAGCGCCGCAAGACGGGCGAAGAAGCTCTCTTCTCTGTTGGGTGCTGTCCGCAGAGCCAGAGCGCGTCTCAGAAGGATCGCGATGACAACCGCAACAAATGAAGTTAGGACCTCGCCACCTAGCGGAGCAAATGCAAGCAAAGGACTATCCACCTGCGTGTATGCAAGTTTGCCCCAGGGGAAACCCCCGAAGGGAACTCGGGAACGTAGTTCTTCGAAAGTGACCCAGAGCAGGGCTCCGCCAAGCGCTTCCCCCCAAATGCTCTGTGCCCAAGCCCAAGTTCGCATTGCAGACAGCGCCAGACCCCACAGGGAGATGAAGAATGCCTGCGCTCCGGCCAGTGCGACCCAGGCGATGACCGTATTGTCAGTTGCAATCTGCATCCAGGAAATATGCGGCATGAAGAAAGCCATTGCCCATACTGCTGCGTATCCGGCTGCGCGTCCCAAATGAATACGGTCCACCAACGCCACGAGTAATGCGATTGAAGGGATCGCAAGAAACCACAGATTAGCGAAAGGAAAGGCGGCCCACATTGCTGCGGCCGAAACCAGGATAAGAACCAGGTCGAGCCAGGTACGCCCAGTTGCAGACCTGCTTCGCCACTGTGCCGGTACTCTCACGAAAACTCGGTCCATGCCACAACTCCGTGCAGAAGTTTGGAGCGTGCCTTGGTGGCAGCGGTTCTGATTTCAGGATCCTCGAGGCGGCGCAGCTGATCAAGCATGTCTAAGACTTGGCGTACCCAGCGGACAAAGTCTCCGCCAGAGAGCTCAGTTTTTTCCAGGATTGTTGCTAGTGATGAACCCTTTGACCAGCGGTACATGGCATCGAGCAGCTGTCCGGCAGGTGGCTTTGTGACTTCATGATTTGCGCGAACTTCCGCGCCGTGAACCTGATTGAAAACGTCCATGGTGGTAGACCAAGCTGCCTCTAGTCCTGCGGTTGGGAAGCTTGAAGGAACGGCTGATACTCCGTCCTCCCCGCGCGGCTCATAGACGAGCGCACTGACGATTGCCGCCAGCTCCTCCGGTTTCAAGCCAGCCCAGGCATTCTCGGCGATGACCTGCGCTACCAGCAGGTCACGCTCCCCAAAGATGCGTCGCAATCTTTGTCCGCGTTGCGTCACATGGTTACCGTCTAAGAAACCGAGACTACGAAGCACGGAGCAAACCGCTTTGAATTCGTCGACAATCTCTGAGCTGCGGTCGTTGATCTTCTTTGCGAGTGCATTTCGCTCCCGCAGAAGCCTCGCGTACTCATGTCCGATGCCCGCATGACTTTCCCGATCTGGGCAACTGTGAACTGGATGCTTGCGGATTCGCTCTTCGAGGACGGCAGCCTCATCGAGCATCTTTGACACCTTGGCATCATCGCGGCCTCGGCTGCGTGTGTGGGCACGTGTAAAGTCTGCGTTGCGCAATGTTGCAGCAAGCTCCGCACGGTCTTTGGGACGCTTCGCTCCCCTATCCGGAACCGGCATGCGCCCCAGGACTTCCAAGCCACCCTCGGCCTCGCGTGGGCCCACAGACCCAGGTTTTCCGTCCTCGCCAACCACTCGTGCAAGCGGAGTCGCAAACCCTGATGTTGGAGCCTGTACAACGACTGCGCTACGAAGTCTGCGTCCCTTTTTGAACCGCACTACATCGCCAACCTTGAGCTCTGCGAGGATCCGTCCCTGCTGCTGAGCACGACCGTCCCTTGATGCCTTTGCCGCACGTTTCTGCAGCGTCGTCACCTGTTCACGAAGCCCAAAATACTCCGCCGCATCACCGCGATCGCAGTGAAGCTTTGCGGCTGCCTCATCAAGGCGATTGTTAGCTCGCCGTAGTCTCTGGGCGTCTTTGACGACTGAGGCGTCCGTTTGGAACTGGGCAAACGATGACTCAAGGATTTCGATTGCGTCTTCAAGATCAAGTCGAGACAGAAGATTGACGGCCATGTTGTAGTTGGGGTGAAAGGCGCTGTGCAGGGGGTAGGACCGCCCGGAAGAAAGCTCAACAACTTCCTCGGGTGTGACAATACCCCTCTCGACGACGAGGGCGTGCCCCTCGATGTCGATTCCTCGCCGTCCCGCTCGTCCTGTTAGCTGGGTGTACTCACGCGGGGTGAGGCGCACGTGCTCGCTTCCATCCCACTTTTCCAAAGACTCAATTACTACGGTGCGTGCGGGCATGTTAATGCCGAGGGCCAGTGTTTCGGTTGCAAACACGGCCTTGATGAGACCTCGCCCGAAGAGTCTCTCAACCGCTTCCTTCTGCTGTGGTAAGAGCCCGGCGTGGTGGGCAGCAACTCCCTCCTCCAGGGTATGACCCCACTGGTGCAGGTTAAGGGCACCATGGTCTTCAATGGGGATGCTTGAGAGCGTCTGTTCAACTTCTTCCCTGATCGCCAAGCGCTCACTGGAGGTGGTTAGCTGCAGTCCAAAGGTTGCTGCGTCATTT
This sequence comes from Schaalia sp. JY-X159, assembly GCF_014525425.1. Classification (NCBI taxonomy): domain Bacteria; kingdom Bacillati; phylum Actinomycetota; class Actinomycetes; order Actinomycetales; family Actinomycetaceae; genus Schaalia; species Schaalia sp. JY-X159. The sequence continues at coordinate 341,373 of NZ_JACEXI010000001.1, forward strand.
GCGGCGTCCTCGCATCCCGCACGAGAGAAAACGAAGACGATCGCCGGTAGCAACCTCTTTTGCTGTAGTGATTCGAGCATGCGGTACCGGGAAACGGGAACGCGTCTGCGCCGCGACGGTCGTCCTCGTCCGCCGTAGGGACCGGGGCTTCGTTCTTGGATCTGACTTATTGCGGCTTGCAGGTCGGGGTTGATTGCGCGTGTCCCCTTCCCCGCGGCCGCCTGTTTTGGTCGTGCGTAGAGGTCATATATGCGCGGCCCCACCATCATGTGCTGGTAGAGGGGAACGGGGCGGTCATCAGAGATCACAACTTCGCAGGAGCCCCGCACGTCCTCGACCCAACGGCCAAATTCCCGCGCGTTCGACAGTGTGGCGGACAGCGCCACGATGAGGACGTGCTCGGGTAGCTGAATGAGGATTTCTTCCCACACCGGGCCACGGAAGCGGTCTGAAAGGTAGTGAACCTCATCCATGACTACCACGCCCAGGTCACGAAGATCCTTGCCCGCGTAGATCATGTTGCGAAGCACTTCGGTTGTCATGACGATGATTGGCGCGTCCGGGTTGATGGCGGTGTCGCCGGTGAGTAGACCGACCTCGTCGTCGCCGAAGCGGTCACGAAAGTCGCGCAGCTTCTGATTGGAGAGCGCCTTGATGGGCGTCGTGTAGTAGACCTGCTTGCCGCGGGCCCTAGCAAGGTATGTTGCCCCCTCACCGACGACGGTCTTGCCTGCTCCGGTAGGGGCACAAACGAGGACGGAAGAACCCAAGGCTAAGTGTTCTAATGCCTCAACCTGGAATGGGTCTGGGGAGAAATGCAGGGATGACAGGTACTGCTCGAGGCCGGATTCCTGAACAACCATGTGGCGTCGGAACTGCGCCATGCGGTCCGCAGCGCTGAGTACCTCTTCTTGTTCAGGCATTACCGGTGTCCTCTCCTTGCAATGGCTCTTCGAGTGCTTGTCGCGCGTAAACGGCGGCCTCTTCTAGGTAGTGGTGTGGGGAGACGTCCTCCACATAGGGTGCTAGCGCCAGGAGCTCCGTGCGCATCCAGGTTGGATCCCACACCCGGTATGTAGCAGTCAATGCTCCGGCGCGGCCTTCTTCTACAATCGTGGCCGGCGACTCTCGAAGAGCCCACGCGGCTCCTGGGTCAAGGGTGACTATGACAGCTTCGCCCGGTTCCCCGGATTCCATTCCCTGGCCCGAAGACGTTGCGTCAACCGGCGGTGTAAAGGCCGTTTGGACAACCGCGAGATTGGTCGTTCGGTCGAGCCTAAACGTTCGTTCTGACTCTGCTGTGTGACAGTATCCTGTCATCACCCAGCCGTCTCTTTCGAGGACGAGGGCGGATGGGGAGACAGTTCGGTGGGAGTGCCTCCCCGCACCATTGACGTAATCGAAAACAATTGCGGTGCAATCTGTGAGAGCCCTTTGCACCTCTGCAACCTTCTCCCTTGTTACTTCCGAGATAGCGGGTGTGAGATTGGCGAGAGCATCCCCATCGGCGGTGGTCGCCTGCATGCGACTACGAGCTGCTAAGAGCGTAGACAGAGTCTGTGGCAGTATCTGTTGCTCAGATTCAGTAAGGGTTGGAGCCATTGCTTGGAGAGCGGTAACTAGGCGCGCAAACTCTTTTTCCGTAATCGGCAGAGGAGCGGAGAGATTCAGTGGTGAACGCAGCGTGAGGAGGCCCTGCTCGGTGTAGAGGTCGTAGTCAATTTCAAACGTTCTTCCCGGGAGCAGATCCCCAATGCCGGCATTATCAAGAAGATCTATGTCGGCCCGTATGCGCTTCTCTGGTCGGCCGAAGAACTGCGCAAGTTCGGTGACGGAAATGCCTGGCTGGGCATCGATGATGCGCACCATCGAAACCAGGCGGGCAAGGATGGTCGTACTGGGTTCAGGCACGGTCTTCGTCCCTCCAGGCGGCCGCTGATCTCAGCCGAGTCTCGATAAGCTCAGCAAGCCAAGAGGGTTCAAGGACGCGGACATCACGTGCTTCTCGGAGCAGGCGCTCCTCCCATATGTGCGCATCCTCCCTCTCCCCCACACGCCGTTGCCAGACGGTGCTATCACCCAGTCGCGATGTTGCCACCGTGGTGCCACTGTCCGTAGAACTGGGTTCGGTGACTGGGGCCGAATGCGCGTTGAGCGAGCTTCCCTGTCTCACCAACATCACAGGCTGAATCAGGAAGAAATCCGGGTCGAAAGCGACTTCTTGAAGTGGGCCTTGTGACGGTGTTGAGTCAGGGGGAGCTGCAAAGGCAGGGACCGTGAGTAGTCGGGAGAATCTGAAGAGCCTTGGCCCCCAAGCGTCCAGATCAAATCCCCATAAGTAGAGCGCACGACCACGAACTATCACTTTCCAGGGCGCAACACAGCGCTGGGATGCCCCCTTTTGGGACAGATAGTCAAAGGCAACGGGTCGTGCCTGCTCAATTGCGCCTTGAACAATTTCGAGGCCGTTGGCCGATTCCAGGCTGAAGCGTGTGCTGCTCTGCTGGGGCGCGAGTACGGTTTCTGAGAATCCGCGCAGCTTGTTGCGCAGGGCTTCCATTTCGCCGCTTCCATCACTCCACGCATCCACTGCCCGCAGGAGCAACGCGACCTCGCGGTCCGTCAAGATCGTTCCTTGTGCCGGTAGCGATGAAGCTGAAATACGGTAGGTAGCAGCGTCAAAGCGGTCTTGAACATCGACGGCCAAACCCATCCGTCGCAAGTGTTCAATATCCCTCTCAAACACGCGCTGGGCACTGGCTGAGTCCGTTGCGCCGTATCCCCTCACCACGGTCATGAGTTGGACACGGCCTAGGCCCTCACGAGTGTTCAGAAGATTGAGCGCAAGATTCAGGATACGTAGGGGCGCCTGAACTTTTGCTTGAACCACTGCGCCCCCAAGTTTCTATTTGCCTTGTCCTAGCGTAGTCGAGAGGCAACCAGGGAGGTGACGATGATGCCCTCAGCGCCGACATTCAGCAGAGAGTCCATGACCTGGTTCATGTCAGCCCGGCGCACAACGACCCGAACTGCCTTCCAATCCGCCTCAGCCAGAGTAGAAACGGTTGGCGATTCCAGACCCGGTGCCAACGCTGTGGCCGCCTCTAGGTGGTCGCCGCGAATGTTGTAGTCAATGAGTACGTGATCGCGAGCGACGATGACACCGCGCAGCCTCTGCTCCAACACTTGAAGTGCTGGATCGGAAAGATGCTGGGGCGCGGTAATGAGGATTGCTTCCGACTGAAGAATTGTTGGGCCGAATGTTTCTAGTCCGGCAGCTTTGAGTGTCGAGCCTGTCTCCACAACGTCAGCTATGGCGTCGGCAACGCCTAACTGCACTGATGATTCGACTGCTCCGTCAAGGTGAATCACATCGGCGTTTATCCCATGGGATGCGAGGTAACCGCTCACCAGAAGGTCGTAAGAAGCAGCGATTCGTGCCCCTTGAAGATCAGCGAGTTCACTCTTGGTGCCAATGGGAGCAGCAAATCGGAAGCGTGAGCGACCGAAGCCAAGTCCCAGCATCTCAGTTGCCTTAGTGCCGGAATCTAGCAGAAGGTCACGACCCGTAATCCCCGCTTGGATTCGCCCCTGACCCACATACACCGCAATATCGCGAGGCCGGAGGAAGAAGATCTCCACGTCGTTCGCGGCGTCGGCAAGGACGAGTTCCCTGCCCCTGCGCCTGGTCCTGTACCCGGCCTCGGCCAAGAGGTTGACAGCTGACTCAGAGAGGGATCCCTTATTGGGAACTGCAATTCGCAACATTTTGCTCACAGGTACTTGTAGATATCGTCGAGGGAAACCTCTTTTGCAACCATCATGACCTGCAGATGGTAAAGCAGCTGAGAGATTTCCAGGGCAAGGTCTGCTTTTGATTCGTACTCAGCAGCCATCCAGACTTCCGCAGCTTCCTCAACTATCTTCTTACCGATTGCATGCACGCCCGCGTCAAGCTCCTTGACGGTGCCGGAACCCTCAGGGCGGTCCTTGGCTTTGACTTCTAGTTCAGCAAAAAGATCTTCGAAAGTGGTCATGGGAAAACCCTAACCGGGCAGTCCGGAAGCAGTGGAATGTGTCCGCGCCGGGAAGAGTAATTCGCCTCTCACTTCTTCGCGAAGTCGTTAGTCACGGCTGCCTCGACCTCGGCTTTGGGAATCTCTTCGTCCAGGACACCTGACAGGAAGGTGCCCATTTCTGCCCATGTCTCAAGGTTCTGTAAGCCGGATGTGACGCCCTCGGAATCAAGCCAGAGCGGAATGGTTGCGTCCAGGACAGCGCTGGCTCCCCGTCGTGTTTGTGGGTCTTCCAAAGCCGGATCCCACAGGGCTGTCACCTCAAGTGCGTGCTGAGGATTTGCCACAACTCGGTCTGCACCCGCGGTGATAGCTCCGACTACGCCCTCGGCCAACTTCGGATTGGCGTCAAGCCACTTACGGGTCGTGACGATTGATGCCCCAACCAGCGGTGTGGGGTCTTCGGTGAGAGGGACAACCGTGATTGGGACTCCCAAATCCTGCAACTGGACCACATCTGAATTCACGAATCCAACTATCGCGTCCACTTGGTCCGATGCCAAAGATGCTGCTTGCGTATAGCCAATGGGGACCACTGTTATGTCCCCCGTGGTCATGTTTGCATCCTGGAGAGCCGCTAGGAGTCCAAACCAGTTGGAGCCAAATTCACCTGGCAATCCCACTTTTTTGCCGCGTAAGTCAGCGATTGTCGAAATTCCGCTGTCTTCCTTAGCCACGACAACAACCGGGTACTCGTGGTAGTAAGCACCGATCGAAACCAGATCCATCCCCATAGTGCGGGCCTGGAGGACCTCATCGCCACTAGCAACAGTGACGTCCTCGTCTCCCGACATCAAAGCGGTGAAGAGCCCCTCATCACCTCCGTGGTGCCGAATGGAGGCCCCGATGCCAGCCGCGCGAAAGATCTCATCCGTACCCGCTACGTAAACGGGCGCAAACTGAACACTGGGAACGTAGGTAAGCCCAATGGTGACTCCTTCTCCTCCGACACCCAGATCTACGGTCTCCCCCGCCAGGCCGGATTGCGGGATTTCGCCTGCGGTCGTACCTCCGCTTTGGGGTGTCGACGAGCCCGCACACCCTGCCAGTCCCATTGTCGAGACAAGGAGGATGCTGGCAGCCGTCAGCAGACGTGCGCTTCGTGACGTTCTCTTGGTTGCAGTAGCGGTCATGCTGATGTCCTGCTTTCTGGTCGAGGGCGATCGTGTCGTGAAGGTGAAACGTCGCGGCGTGCGCGACGCTCCGCGCTGTAGATGAGGCCGTAAAGGATCATGGCCATAGTGGCGAGGATGAAAACAGTGACGAACATTCCTGCGGTGTCGAGGTTGTGCCGCTGCTGCGTTAGCACCTGACCGAGTCCCGCCCCGCCCATCACCATCTCACCGACAATCGCGCCGGTGACGGATAGTGCGAATCCATTGCGAATACCGGCCAGTATTGCCGGGGCGGCCAACGGTGCCTCGATCGAGTGGATCATGGCCCATCCCGATGCCCCATCGAGAGCCGCTGCATCGAGGACGTCGGTATCCATCTGGCGCAAGCCGACAGTTGTGGAGACGAGGACGGGAAAGAACGTGATCAGTGCACAAAGGACGATAATCGGCGTGAACCCGTTTCCCATCCACAGGACCAAAAGGGGTGCGATGGCAATGGCCGGGATCGCCTGGGTTGCTCCCAGAAATGGCTCAACTCCAGCGCGGACAAACTCGTTGTTGAAGATCCCCCAGGCTAGGGGAAGAGCAACGACTGTGCCAAATACCGCCCCAATGACAGCTTCGCCTGATGTAACCGCAATCCTTTGCCACATCCACGACTGACTCAGCAGGGTCACGAGCCTTTCGAAAAAGGCGTTGGGGGTAGGAAATACCCAGGCTTCAACCGGTCGCAGAGTTGTGAGCATCCACCACAGCCCCAGCACGATTACGGCGATGCTTAGGGGCGCCATCCAGGCAAGGAATGGCGAGGATTGGTTTGTGCGTCTGGCCACCGTAGCCTTTCCGCCACGGGGTAGGGCGCGCCAGGTAGCACTGACGGCCCGCTCCTCCCATCCGGACTTTAACCGTCGGCATCGGAATTTCACCGATTCAACCGCCTGATGGCGGGTCGCGGGCTTTCACCGCCGGCTCGGACTTTCACCGACCCCGGAGCTATGCTTCGATTATGCCATGGTGTTCAGCATCGGCGGTAGCGGAGCCTGGTGCATGGTTTGTCACGAACGGCAATACTAGGCCAAGAATGCCTTGGGGCCGTTGAGGATTGCATTAGCCTCTCTACGCAGGGCCTCTATCTGTGCGGCCGGATCGTCGCTGTCGAACACTGCTGAGCCTGCCACGAAAACATCGGCTCCGGCCTCGGCTGCACCGAGAATAGTCTGCTTATCGATTCCCCCATCGACCTGAAGCTGTATTGCCGCACCGCAATCAGTAATGGCTTTGCGAACTTGGCGAATCTTCGGCAATGTCGAATCTAGGAACCGTTGTCCTCCGAAGCCTGGCTCAACGGTCATCACCAAAATCATGTCGAATTCGTCTATGAAGTCCAGGTAGGCGCCGATTTGAGTCGAGGGTCGGAAGGCCACTGCTGCACGTGCCCCTGCCTTGCGAATGCTCCGCGCAAGCGTGATTGGTGCCGTTGCCGCTTCGGCATGGAAGGTGACCGAGGCCGCGCCCGCTTGCGCGTACTGTACGGCCCAGCGGTCAGGATCTTCGATCATGAGGTGCGTGTCAACAGGAAGTCCCCCGTGTCGAACCGCGGCCTCCACAACGGGAAGACCCCACGTCAGGTTCGGTACAAAGTGGCCATCCATAACATCTACGTGCACCAGGTCCGCGTTTGAAATACGGTCAAGCTCTTGGGCAAGGCGGCCGATGTCGCAGGAGAGAATTGACGGGGCTATCTTTACATCCATTCCTCTACCCTATCTGTCCTACATGCGTCTCAGTAATGCTACGAACATGGCGTCGGTCCCGTGGCGGTGGGGCCACAGTTGAACAGTCTGCGCGGCGATGTCGTCTCCGGTTTGCAGATCCAGATCGTCGGGAGAGCCCGCCTGTGCCAGCGCTGCAGCGTCAACCAGCTCCACTAACCCTCCGTCAAGAACCTTTTGAACCTGTCCGAGAGTTTCCGCGGTGTGAGGTGAGCAGGTCACCCAGGCGATCACTCCCCCGGGCCTGGTCAAGCGCATTCCTGAAGCCAGGAGCTCCTCTTGTAAGGGGATCAGTTCGTCGAGGTCGCTTCGGGAGTGACGCCACCTTGATTCGGGCCGGCGCCGTAGTGAACCCAAGCCCAGGCAGGGAGCATCAACCAGCACCCGGTCAAAGAGTTGGTCCGTCTTGATATCTCTTCCATCAGAAGTCGTTACAGTAACGTTGCTGACTGCCTGCACCGATCGCTCGACTAGGCGAGCCCTGCGGGGGTTTACCTCATTCGCAATGAGCTCCACGCCCCGATCTGACCCGAGCGCGGCGAGGAGCGCGGACTTGCCGCCTGGCCCAGCACACATGTCGAGCCAACGGGTGTCGCTTCCTTGCACTGGTGCCTGAGCAAGAAGGATCGCAGCCAGCTGAGAGCCTTCGTCTTGAACTGCGGCGCGACCGCTTCTCACGGATGGGAGCGCCCCGGGGTCACCGCCCTCGTCGAGTACCACCGCATACTCGCTAATGCTGCCCTGCCGCGTTGTTACACCCAAGACATCCTCGGCCTCCTGGGCGAGTTCGGCGGCGGTAATTAATCCGGGTCTGGCAACAAGTGTGACGCGTGGTGCAGCGTTGTTAGCCTCAAGTGCATCACCGAGCTCGTTGGGGTCAATGCCCCTTGCACGTAAGGCTTCGCGGATGTCAGAAACAATCCATCCGGGATGGGAGTGTTTCGTGGCCAAGCGGGTCTGCTCATCACCAATCGCGGCAACCCGTGCGAACACGGCCTCGCTCCCTTCACGTTGCAGGGAGCGCAGAACAGCATTGACAAACTTAGATGCTCCTTCGCCTGCCAGACTGCGTGCCACCTCAACGGTTTCTGACACCGCTGCATGGTCCGCGACCCTCATATATAGAAGCTGGTAGGCCCCCATGCGGAGGCTGACCAGGACAGGGATATCCAAGCTGAGGAGCGGCTTCGAGCAGTGCTTAGCCAATGCGAAGTCAAGCAGTCCTTGACGCCGCAGAGTGCCATAGACCAGCTCTGAGGTGAACGCGCTATCCCTGAAGTCAAAGCGCCTGTTTCTGGTTTGCTCAGTCCTTAGCGCCTTGGGAAGGACTAAGTTGGCGAATCTGCCCCCCTCTTCAACTTCAATGAGGACTTCGGCCGCCACCATCCTGGCTGGATCCGTTTTACCACCCTTGACACTCATCTACTTGCCCCCATCCATTGCCCCGCCTAAACGTGCGCCTTCTGGCAGTCGAGCACCGCGAAACCAATCGCTGGCGGCCATCCACTTCTTTCCTGCCGGACCAACCTCACCGAGTTGGACTGCGCCGTCCGCGCAGGCGACTTGTAGACCGCCCTTTTCAAGTGTCATTGAGCCCGGTAGAGCCCTGTCTTTTTCTGTTGGGAGCTCACCGCCCTGTGGCGAAATCCGGTGGAGCGGACCCAGTTTCATGACTGATCTGTCAGGAAGGGTGGTCCACGCTCCCGGATCTGGCGTTACCCCGCGCACGCGGTCTACCACCTCGCCAGCCGCCTCCTTGAAGTCGATAAAGCCATCGGCTCGAGCCAGCTTGGGTGCCTGTGAAATGTTCTCTCCATACACGCCCGTATCCTGAGGCACCGCGACAGCGGTCCCCTCACTCAGGGCGTCCACGACAGCAACAACCTGAGCGGCCCCAACGCTACCAAGGTGTTCAAGTGCTTCCCCGGACGTCGCATGAGGATCAATCGAGTGCCGCACGGATGAGAACACCGGGCCCGTATCCATTCCCCGTTCGAGTTGGAACACGCTGCTACCTAGTTCCGTGTCCCCGCGAAGAAGTGCCCTTTGCACCGGCGCAGCACCGCGCAGATCTGGCAACGATGAAAAATGAAGATTGATCCACCCCAGCGGAAGCGCATCGAGAACAGGCTGTGTGAGGAGTGCGCCAAAGGCGACGACCACCCCCAGATCGGCGCGGGCGGATTTTATCCACGCCAATGACTCATCATCCCTGGGACGTTCTGTCTCAAGAAGCGGAATTCCATGCTCTTGTGCGAAGGCCGCCACCTCACTGGGAACCAGTGCTTTTGAGCGTCCCCGCCGTCTTGGGGGCCGTGTCACCACCCCAACCACGCTGTGCTCTGATTCGACGAGGGCGGCAAGAGTCGGGAGTGCGACACTCGGGGTACCGCCAAAAATAATGCGTAGCGCCAAGATTCTGCGCCCCTTTCCTTACCTGACGTTGTTAAACCAGTGAACTGGGGTTGATGTCAAAGCCTGGTAGCTCCCGGCCATTACGACTGAGCTCCCGTCGCGCTTCCCCCAACGCCACCATTAGTCTTCGAATGTTACGAGGAGCCACCGACAAAACTACACGCTCTCTTACGTGCCCATCGTCTCCAACCCGGGTTTCGTGACTCACCAGCGTGAGAGGGGCCCATTCTTCGCCGGGGAATCGAGCCTGTGCCACCCCCATTGACTGCTCTGCGGCCGCCAACTCTGCCTCAACAGCGAAGGTGTTGCCCTCTATGGCAACCGTCCATCGTGCGGGCGGAAACCCCAACTCTTGCCGCCTCATCCATTCATCGTGAGCCAGAATTTGAGGGCGCCAGTACACGAGTGAATCCAGAAGAGGCATGGGGACTTCACCGACCAGCAGGAGTGGGGCCTTCGGCGCCGCGAGAGCCGCCACTTCCATCCACCTGCGGAGGGCCTCGAGGCTCCCATCCAGGCTATCGCGGTACGCCACGCCACTTGCTCCCGTAATCACGATTGATGAGTAGCCTTCCGAAGTCCGCGGTGTGACGCCGGGCGTCGAGACGACGATGCCCCGGGCGTCTTCCAGGGATCGTACTACTCCCCCAGTAGACGAAGAAACCACCACTTCTACCCCGGGAAACGCCTTCTCAAGTTCATCGCGGACCCGATCCGACCCAATTCGCAGAAAACCTGACTCAGTTTCTGTCACCGAACCCGCTGCAGGAACTGACACAAGGACAGGACCTTCCGTCAATCCCCTCCGTATCATTCGGTATGCGGCGTCGGGTAGTCGCGCGAACCCAGTTGCTCCCTCACGCTCCGCAGAAAAGCCATCAAACATCGCGACTCGCGGGACTATGGAGCGAACTAAGTCCCCGGAAGGAACGACCTCGGAGGCCCATCCTGTCTCCACCAGCGCCTGGGCCTTGATAGAGCGGGCGTACGACAAACACACTAGTGCCACGTGTTCGACATGACTTCGTGCGACCGCCACATCAAGCGCGTCCAGCCGCGGAGCCCTCTGTTCCCTGTAGCGGTTGTCTCCGTCGTCCCAAACAACAATTGTGTGGAGGTTCGGCAGCGGCGTCCACACCGCCGATCTGGAACCAACCAGAACGTCAAGCCTGCCCAGAAGCGCCTGAAGATAAATTCGGTAGCGACGATCAGCGCTCTGCTCCGCGTCAATATGTCCAACACGCAGCCCAGGGATCTGCTCTAGTTCCGCGCAAATCTCTTGGCTGCATGCGGCAGTTGGCGCTAGAACGAGGGCGGCTTGCTTTAACGCCGCAATTCTCGCAACCAGGTTTGTCAGAATTGCTTCGCGACCTCCCGGAAGCGCAGTAATCACCTTCCTCTCGACCTGCGAGGGCGGTAGCAAAGCGGTGGCAGGCTCCTGGAAGATACCCTCTCCCGCGCTGCGTGCAGTCTCAATCGCATCCTCGAAGCCTTTTTCGACGCGGGCCCGCCGGGCGGGCACAACGAATGAGAGAAGCTGACTCCTTGTCGCGCAGTAGCGAAGGCTCAGGTAGTTAATCGTCTCAAGGAGAGGCTTGGACAAAACGGGAAGCGGTGTGACAACCCGCAAGAGGGGGGCCAGTTTTCCAGAGAATGAGGAACTCGCGGACAAACCAACGACATAACCGCTCACCCTACGTCGTCCAAAACGGACCTGAACCTGTGAACCTACGCGTACCGTGTCGCGAAACTCTACGGGTACGGCATAATCGTACGGCTCATCCAGGTGGGGAGCATCGATGTCGACGATGACCTGGGCCACGCCGCGGCCAGGAAACTCCACGGAGTCGGCGTCAGTTGTGGTTGGTGCACTAGCGATAGTTTGGTCAGACATGCGTCCACCTCCCTATCCCCATGTTGCTACACCTTTGCCGCTGTCAGCAGATCCTCGGTACGGTCAATTTCTTCCCAACTGAAGCCAGGACGACCAAAGTGTCCGTAAGCAGCCGTGTCCCGGTAGTGAACCAAGGAGGTATCGAGTAGGCGAAGATCTTCAATGATACCCAAGGGGCGCAGATCAAACACATCTTCGATGACAGCCGCCAACACTACCTCCGGAATGATGCCGGTACCGTAGGTATCAATCGTGATCGAGACTGGGCGGGAGGAACCGATCGCGTATGCCAACTGGATTTTGCACTTCTTCGCGAGTCCCGCAGCAACAACATTCTTAGCTATCCACCGAGCGGCGTACGAGGCCGAACGATCCACCTTGGACGGGTCTTTACCGGAGAATGCACCGCCGCCGTGCGACGCGCTACCACCGTAGGTGTCCACGATGATCTTTCGACCGGTGAGCCCCGCGTCGGCTGCCGGACCGCCAAGCACAAACCTTCCGGAAGGGTTGACCATCCTGCGCGCTGTCGCAAAGTCAAGCGCAATACCGCAGTTCGCAAAAACGGGGTCGATGACTTCTGAGTTGATGGCGTCGCGCAAGTCAACTTCCGCCAGACTCTCAACGTGTTGACTTGAGACAACAACATTGTCGACAGCTACCGGGCGGTCGCCCTCGTACAGAAGCGTAACCTGGGTCTTTCCATCCGGGAGCAGGCCATCGACGATTCCCAACTTGCGAACTTCAGCCAAGCGCATGGCCAGCTTTTGCGCCAGCCAAATCGGGGCCGGCATCAGATCCGGGGTCTCGTCAGATGCGAATCCGAACATGATTCCCTGGTCGCCAGCACCCTGCACATCGCGCGGATCGCTGCCGTCAGCCAGGTGATCGCGAACCTCTAACGACTCGTTAACACCGCCGGAAATATCGGGGCTCTGCTGCCCGATAGCAACAGAGACACCACAGGAGTTACCGTCGAAACCTGCCTGCTGGCTGTCATAGCCGATGCGGACGATCTCTTCGCGGACAACATTGGGAATCTCAACGTAAGCGTTCGTGTTTATTTCACCGACCACGTGCACGAGACCCTTTGTTGCCACCACCTCAACAGCAACGCGAGCAGCTCTGTCCTGGTCAAGAATCTCATCAAGAATCGCGTCGGAGACTCGATCACAAAGCTTGTCTGGGTGCCCTTCCGTTACAGACTCGGAAGTGAACGGGCGAAGTTCCCCTATTGACACAATTAGTCCTTCTTTCGCAAGAGCTCTGCCACACGAGAGATCAAATCTGCGGCAACCTGGTCTTTTGACCCGCTGGTTTCACCGACTATCTCACCGGCAGCATCAAAATACACCAGGGTGTTGGGTACGTCGCCGAATCCGATTCCGTTACCGACCTGGTTTACCGCCAATAGGTCGCACCCCTTTGCCCGGGCTTTGCGGGATCCAAGGTGCTCAACCTGGGCGCGGCTGCCGGTTTCCGCGCCAAAACCGATGAGGGCGGACGGCCTCTGTGGTGACTTGGCTACTGAAGCGAGTATGTCCTCTGTACGGTGCAGGGTTAACACAAGTTCTTCAGTGGTTGCAGTCTTCTTGATCTTCTCATCAGAGACACTGATCGGCGTAAAATCGGCGACTGCCGCAGCCATGATCAGGGCATCGGAGTGACCGACCTCCGAGCGCACACTTGTTGCCAAATCGCTTGCCGTGGCCGCGTGAACCACGGTGAGACTTGGGTGGATGGGAATGGCTGCACTCATAGCCGCGGCGATCAGAGTCACTTCGGCACCCTGGTCGAGTGCAGCATTGACAAGGGAAATCCCCTGCGTTCCCGACGATCTGTTTCCCACGTACCTAACTGGGTCAATGGGTTCCTGCGTGCCTCCAGCCGTAATGACTACCCTGCGGCCAGAGAGCGCAAGCTCTCTCTCAGATTGGCTCGCGTGCGACCCAGATTGGGTCTGTTCCCAGATACGCAATGCATCGGCACCGATGGCTTCGGGGTCAGGTAGTCTGCCAAGCCCCTCGTCCCCTGAGGATAGGGACCCAGACTCAGGTTTGATGACGTGAACGCCCCGCGCCTGCAGCACAGCTATGTTCTCTTGCGTGGCTGCACTCTCCCACATTTGTGTGTGCATAGCAGGGGCTAGGACCAGAGGGGCCGCACTTGCAGCAATGGTGGTTGTCAGCATGTCATCGGCGATGCCGACACGGATCTTGGCAATAATGTTGGCTGTGGCTGGCGCGACAACGATCAGATCAGCCCGATTTGCAAGGTGAATATGTCCGGGACCCTCTGGCGAAAACACGTCGGTTGTCACCGGGTTTTCAGAAAGCTCACGCCAGGTTGGCTCACCGACAAACCGCAAAGCTGACCGGGTGGGAAGAACGTGCACTTCCCACCCCTCTTTGCGCAAGAAGCGCACAAGATAGCCGACCTTATAGGCGGCTATCCCACCGCCGACGCCGACAATCGCGACAGGCGCTGTACTACGCTTCTTCGTTGCGTCCAAGTTCCAACTTGTCTTCCACGATTTCGCGTAGGGAGATTGCTAGAGCCTTATCGTCGGCTTCAAAGGGGACAACTGGGCCAACAGACTGAATCATGTTAGAGTCCAGCTGCATCCGGTAAGAGTTGATCTGACGGGCGCGCTTGGCCGCAAGAATGACGAGGGCGTACTTTGAGTCAGCACGTTCGAGCAGCTCGTCGATCGGCGGGTAGGTGATACCTTCTGGCTGGGCCACAATTCCCGACATGTATTTCTCCTCTTGCCCGCTACGGAGCAGGTTTGTCACTAGGGCGTTCGCCCACATACCCGCACTATTCTAGTTCAGCCCCATGACCTGGGCCAGTTCCGCAGCTGTGCGATCGACGTCATGGTTTACCAAAACCACATTGAACTCCCCCGAGGCAGCCATCTCATCGCGCGCTGTGCGAAGGCGTCGAGACTGTTCCTCTAGGGTTTCTGTTCCTCGAGAGACAAGACGTCTTTGCAGATCTTCCCAAGCAGGAGGAGCGATGAAGATCAAGACGGCATCGGGGATTTTTCGTTTGACTTGGCGTGCGCCAGCAAGGTCCAACTCCAGCAGAACTGGTCTGCCAGCGCTTCGTTGTTCTTCAACCCATGCGGCGGGTGTCCCGTAGCGATGAATACTGTGCACTACCGCCCACTCTAAGAACTCGCCCCTGTCTACCATCCTGTCGAACTCACCATCAGACACAAAGAAGTAGTCGACTCCGCTTACTTCCCCCGGCCTCGGATCACGAGTCGTCGCTGAAACTGACAGTGGCAGATCGGGGTGTCTACTTCTCAATGCGGCCACAACTGTGCCTTTGCCAACTGCGGTAGGGCCAGCGACAACAAAGAGTGGAGCGGGTTTCATATCCCAACGATTGCACAAAAGTTCTCAGGTGAAAAACCGTTGCGGTCCTCGTCACTTTCTGGATTCGCGAAGCAGTTCGTGCGGGCTAGTTCCCGAACATGTCGAGAAGAGCCTCGCGTTGCACTCTTCCTAACCCGCGCACACGTCGAGTCTTAGAAATCCCGATCTCATCCATTATCAGGGCGGACCTGTGCACACCGACGCGAGGTAGGGACTCAAGGAGAGACTTCGCGCGCATCTTCGCAAGCGCCTCATCCTCGTCTGCCAGTTCAAAGAACTGTCCCAAGGAAATGTTCCGACTCTTCAGGCCCACCTTAACTTCAGCTCGACGGCGTCTTGCCGCCGTAGCCTTCTCTAGTGCGTCTTCACGCTGCTGGGCCGTAAGTTCTGGAAGCGGCATAATCTATCTCCCCAAAGAATGTTTCATAACTGCATTTACTCTAGGGCAGAGTCCGCCTTCGCGTGTGGAATCAGAGCGTAAACCCACAGGTGGGATAAGAACTAGTACTCGTCGAGCAGCTCATCGAGGTCGAACTCCGTCTCCACTTCCTGTTTCGGGGTCTTTTCTTCAAAATCAGAAGTAGCTGGCGAAGCTGTGGCGACCTCGTCCCTATCGAGATGCAAGCGCACCGCATCAAGGACGGCATTCACATAGGCGGGGGAAGCGTCGGTAGAGATCTGCTTGACAACGGAAACGGCCTCGTCAATGGCTGTGATCCGTGGGACTTCCTCTGAGTTGTGAAGCATCTCCCAGACGGCCACCCGCAAGACTGCAAGATCTACGGCGGGTAACCGGTCAATCCCCGCTCCCTTGGCATGTTGATTAAGAAGGTCATCGACTTGCGGAAGAGCCGACGCGACACCCTCAATAATCTCAACCGAGTATGCGGGCAGCGGCGAGGGGGCGGACGTGAACTCCTTCCGCTCCTCAAGAAGACTCAGAAGATCACTTGGAGAAGCAACGACCCTCTTCTGGTCGGCTTCATAGAGAACCTCGGCAGCCCTCTTTCGTGCCTTGGTGCGCGAAGTGAACCGCCCTCTGTCATGTGCCACGGCGCTGCCCGTCCTGCTACTCGTTTACACGACCGGCAAATGCGCCCGTCCGTGTATCAACTTTGATCAGAGTGTCTTCATCCATGTAGAGCGGAACCTGAATCTCAAATCCCGTTTCAATCGTTGCGGGCTTGGTGCCTGCAGACGAGCGGTCTCCCTGGAGACCTGGCTCGGTGTGCGTGATGCGCAGGGTCACAGTTGCGGGTAGTTCGACGGAAAGCACCTGGTCACCATGGAACGCAACAACCGCCCTCTGGTTGTCAGTCAAGTAGTTTGCGGCATCCCCAACGATCGCTGCTGACAGTGGTATCTGCTCATACGTGGAATCATCCATGAAGACGAAGTCTTCACCGTCGTGGTACAGGTACGTCATGTCACGGCGATCGACCGTCGCCGTCTCAACTTTCAGTCCAGCGTTGAACGTCTTATCGACGGTCTTGCCCGAGAGCACATTGCGGATCTTGGTGCGAACGAAAGCAGGGCCCTTACCTGGCTTGACGTGTTGGAATTCGACCACTTGCCAGAGGTTTCCGTCAATGACGAGGATCATGCCGTTCTTGAGGTCGTTCGTTGTTGCCACGGGTACTACTTTCTGGTTAGTCAGGCATCCTTGCAGGGAAGGAAAACCCGAGGTCTGCTGCGATTAACCGCGCGGCCATGGCGCTATCGCAGGTATCAGTATCGCACCAAACGTCTGCCACTTTCGAGTACGCCTCCTCTAGAGTGGCTAACTGCGTCCTAAACCACGCTCGTGGAGTCCCTAGGTTGGTTGGCCGAATAGCATCTAGACCGTTTCTGCGAACCAGTGAGGACAGTGATGCGCGTAGAGCAATCACTTTTGCTCCCCCACCTTTGGCGGTTTCTAAAGACCCCAATACCACCGGGTTCAGAACTGCGGAAGGACTGAGTACGACAATGGCCCCCGCCCCGGGACCGCCCTCGGCGAGCACGTCCTGGGATGCCACGGCCAAGGCTTCAAGGGCATCCTCGGGAGAGTCCGTCATCATCTCTCCCAACGGAACTCCTGCCCGTTCCCCCACCATTGCTTCTACCTCAACGACTCGCAGATCAAGCCTTCGTCCAAGTGCATCAGCCACTGCGGACCTACCTGATCCGGATGCCCCGAGTATCACGAGAACGGGGAAACGACTCATCGTTCCTCCATTTCTAGGAGTGTCGCCACGCGGTGCACGACATCATTGTCGACCTCTTGGACCGAAGGATGGGTGCCGACACTGAGCAAGACGAAACGCAGTTTACCCTGCCGCGCCTTCTTATCCGTAGCCAAACCTTCCATCAGAACCGAGAGGTTACCGCGATATCGAGTCGGTAACCCTACCGATTCAAAGAGCAGCTCATGTTTGCGCGCCGTCACAGCGTCTATCAGGCCAAGTTCCACGCCGAGGTGCGCAGCGAAGACGCATCCGATTGCCACCGCTTCACCGTGGCGCATGGCGTAGTTTTCTGCGCGTTCAATAGCGTGCCCCATGGTGTGCCCGTAGTTGAGTGTCTCGCGTAGTCCGCCTTCGAGGCGGTCGGCGCTAACAATCCGTGCCTTCACCGCGATGGAGCGCTGGATGATCTCCGCGACAGTATCCCTACCTTCACCGGCTGCCCATGCGACGTCTCCAATACGCGGATTCTCTTCTATTATCCGGAGGATTTCTGGGTCCTCGATCAAGCCGGTTTTTATTACCTCTGCGAGGCCCGCGGTGTACTCACTCTGTGGCAGCGTGACGAGGCTGTCCAAATCGACAAGCACCGCTAGCGGATCGTAGAAGGCTCCGACAAGGTTCTTTCCGGCAGGTGTATCTATGCCCGTTTTGCCGCCGATTGAGGCGTCGACCATTGCGAGCAACGTGGTGGGAAGATGGATGACTGGAACCCCACGCAACCATGTGGCAGCCACGAATCCGCCCAGGTCAGTGCTCACTCCGCCACCAAATGTGACGACTAGGTCTCTTCTTCCGATTCTTGCTCTCCCGAGCATGTCCCAAGCATGGGAAAGCGTCTCAAGATCCTTGGCGGTCTCTCCGTCTCTGTGCATGAAGACGTGGACTTCAAGGCCTGTCGCACGCAGAATGCTCTCAATGCGGGATGCAGGATCGGCGAGGGCGTCCGGGACAACGAGCAGCACCTTCGTCGCATCTGCTGGGACGTACCCGGCCAGAAGCTCCGATACGCCACTACCGGCTATGACGTTATATCTGTGGCTGCCTTTCACCGAAACGAAGTCCCACTCAAGAAGTTGACGCAGAATCTGACGCACAACCTCATCGGGGGGGCCTGAAGTTGACTGGGCCGTGCACGTGGCAACTTCGCGGTAGAGGGGGCTTCGGCGCTCAGTCAGGTCCAGAAGCCTCTGCTCGGGGTTGTCCACCAGCAGTGGACGTCGCGTGTTGCGTGAAACCCTTGCCAGTAACTCGCGCTGGTGTGCTTCAATCCAAATCACCGTCTGGTCGCGAAGAAAATCACGGACTTCCGGGGTCTCAACGCATCCTCCGCCAAGCGAGAACACGCCGGGTTGACCAGCGGTTGCGAGGATCGCTTTGGCTTCCTGCTGCCGAAACGCTGCTTCGCCCTCCCCCGAGAAGATCTCGCTGATGCTCTTCCCGGAGGTACGCTCTATCTCCGCGTCAATGTCGATATGCGGCACGCGCAACGTTGCGCCAAGAATGCGGCCCACTTTTGACTTCCCACTCCCGGGGAGACCAATCAGATACCAGGGTTGACTTGTGGGGAGCTGTGCTATCAACTGCTTTCACCCTCCTGCTTGATGCGAAGTCTGCTACTGACGTATGCCTCCTGGAGGTCGAACTGGGCGCGTACCTCTTCGACGGACGCCCCGCCAAAACGGTCAGTGAGTGCCTGTGCGAGGACGAGGGCAACCATTGCTTCGGCAATGACAGCGCCCGGAACTACCTGGCAAGTGTCCGATCGCTGGTGGAAAGCGGAGCTCGCCTCACCGGTTGCAAGATCAACTGAAGGAAGAGCCCTGGGCACAGTGGAGATTGGTTTGAAGCCAACCCTTGCAACGATAGGCTGACCGTTTGAGGTTCCCCCCTCGATTCCCCCGGCCCTATTCGAGGAACGGGTGATGGCGCCATCTTGGCGCACTATCTCGTCATGAGCAGCCGAACCGGGCCTAGCAACAGTCTCGAATCCATCACCAATTTCCACGGCTTTCGCAGACTGGATGCTCATCAGGGCCCACGCGATCGCCGCGTCCAGCTTCCTGTCTGATGACACGTGAGAACCGAGTCCCACGGGGACGTTGTACGCGATTACTTCGGCAACTCCGCCAATGGTTTCCTGGTTCTCTTCCGCCTCATCGATAGCTTTGATGAAGGCCTCTTCCGCCCTCGCCCCTAGGGTGCGGACTGGAGAAGCGCGCAACTGGTCGTAGTCTGCGGGGGTGGGAAGCAGGACTGCTCGCACGCTTGCTTGCCCAACGCTCACGACGTGGGAGACGATCTCGGTACCGCAGACTTGATGAAGAAGCTGTTTTGCTACTGCGCCAAGAGCGACGCGAGCAGCCGTCTCTCGCGCGGATGCGCGTTCCAGGATGTTCCTTGCGTCCTCCTGCCGGTAAGAAAGAACACCTGCTAGGTCGGCGTGCCCGGGACGAGGGCGTGTCAGCGGTTTGTTCCGCGCCATCTCCCGAACATCACCACGTCCAGCATCTACAAGAAGAGCTTCTTGTGGTACCGGATCAGCGCTCATCACGGCTTCCCACTTTGGCCACTCGGAATTGTGAATGACGATGGTGATTGGTGCTCCGGTTGTACGGCCATGGCGAACACCAGTGAGGATTTCGACCCGGTCCTTCTCAAACTGTTGCCTCGGCCCACGACCATAACCTAGCCGGCGTTCAGCGAGCGCCTCCGCAATCAAAGCGGTACTTACAAGTATCCCTGCAGGTGCGCCCTCCAGAGAAGCGACCAAAGCGGGACCGTGTGATTCTCCAGCAGTTGTCCATTTCAGCATGGACCCAGCTTTTCACAATCCGCTTGAGCCGGGTGACAGGGGTCCAAGAGTCGCAAGCACCCAGCACCCCAGCGCACTTCCCATCAGGTAGGGGCCAAAGGAGAACCTCTCAGAGAGTGCCCCTCGTACTGTTAGAAACAGTGCGCGGATAAATGCCGCCACAAACGCGGCGGCTAGTCCAAGAAGGGCCACGCGGAAGGAGCATGTTGCTAGGGCCGCTCCCAGTACCGGTGCTAACTTGACATCTCCCAGCCCCACTTGTCCAAGTCTGTGACCGACTGCTAAGGGCAGAGTCCAAACGACGGCCCCTGCAACTATCGGCAGGAACCACTGCGACGCAACACCAATTGTCCAGGGAGAGACGAGGACGAGCACTGCGACCTCGACCGCCAGGAGCCCAGTGAGTTGGTCGGGTAACTTCCGAACTCTGGAATCAATCAGTATGCTCATCCAACCGAGTGATGCGAGTGAGACTCCAAGCGCAGTGACAGTTCCACCCTCAAGGCTAGCTCCTGTTCCAATTGCGGCGAAGCCCCAACCCCCGACCGGTATGTCAGCACCCCAAGAACCGACGTATAGGGCCGCAGCTCCGCTCACGGTCGTGCCCCACATCAAGCTCAAGTGAGATAGCGGAGAGTCTGGAAGGTAGTGATCTAGTAGCGAACGTCCACGCAGCCCGACCCAGAGCAGATTGGCAGCAAACACAATAGAGGCTAGGACCCACTGAGCCTCGTTCCCAATCATTGCCGCGCAGCTGTGACCGCTTTGTGTACCGGATCAAAAGGAACGTCCTCGGACGTCCAAATCTTCACCTGGGCAATCCCCTGCAGAGTAAGCATGGTCAACGGAGAAGTCACATGCGCTCCCGCGCGCACGAACCTGTTCTCAAGGGGGGTCTGCCCCGATGAGTATGTGACGTCGAGCAAGACCCCGTCACGAAGTGGCGTCAGCTTCGATGCGAGGTCAACTGTGGCAGCGGGCGGCACGGTAGAGATCAGTACGGGGGTGGCGTTGAGTGCGGGGAGGTACCGGTCGACAACTCTGAGAAGCACACTGTGCACTTCGAGGCCAAGAGCCATTCCGATTACGTATGCATTCTGAGGGCCCGCGAAGGATCTTCCTACCAGGTAGACCTTTGTGGCGCCCAGAGATTTGAGTGCAGCTAGAGCGGAACACGCGGTAGCGCCTGTACCGACGACCACTGCGGGAGGAAGTGAGGTGAGGGGCCCTGCATTTTCTGGAACCAAGAGGCCCAGCCCGGAGCTACCTGTGACACTAGGTGCGACCAAGTGGGGGCGAACTGTGTCAACTATTGCTTGGACGTCAGTGTTAAACGCCGCGCTCATGGATGAGGAGAAAGCAACGGTGTTGGCCGCCTCTACCAGGTTCGCGAGTCCGTCTGTCGCATCCACCAGAGGTAGTACTGCGCGCTTCAGGGGCGATGTGACGCTGAGTCCCACACAGTCCGCTCCAACACCTGCAATGAAGGTGGCTAACTCGTCTGTCTCAACCCTGTACTTGCGATACTCCCAATCAAGACCGAGCAGCCCGAATGCAGTATCGTGCAGGATCGGTGACAATGAGTGCTCGATCGGTGACCCAATGACGCCAGCCCACCGCTTCATCGTGTCTCAGCACCTGCCTTCATTTTGCTCACACCACTGGGTAAGCAACTCGATGTTGCTTGTTTGCTCTGCAAGTGTTGAGCTGAACAGTGTCTCTCCCGTATCCAGGTTTACCGTGACAAAGTAGAGCCAATCGCCATCTGCGGGATTGATCGTCGCTTCAATGGCAGCCTGGGAAGGTGTTGCAATAGGTGTCGGGGGAAGACCTTGAACTCGGTAGGTGTTGTAGGGACTGTCCGAACCCAAGTCCTCCGCCGTGGGTAGTCCACCCGATTTACCAACTCCATAAAGCACAGTTGAGTCCATCTGAAGGAGCCCCCGCGTCTCAGCTTCCGGCAACTCAAGGCGATTGAGGATTACACGTGCCACCTTGGGCAAATCGTCAGGGACGCCTGCTTCACGCTCAAGAATTGATGCCTTAATGAGGGTTTCTTGCCAGTCGGCTTCAGCAATTCCCAAGTCAGTCAGCAACGCGGTTGTACGGCCCACCATCGTCATCAGGACGTCCGTTGCACTCTCCCCGATGGCCACCTCGTAGGACCCGGCAGCGAGCCAACCCTCAACGTTGCCGTCTGCAGCCTCCGGCAGTCCAAGCACTGCAGGATCTGCAAGGGCCTGGTCGATTTCATCCTGGGTGAAGCCGCCAACCGAGATCATGCGCTCGTAGACCTGAGCGGCCGTCTGACCGGCATTCACTGTAATCGCGTTGTCGCTTCGGTTGGCCTCGTCAAGGAGTGCAGCAAGAGCATCTGCGGACCTCATACCTAGCTTGAGGGTGTAGGTTCCAGGCTTGATGGTTGCCGAGGCAGAGTTTCCTTCAAATGCTAGTGTGAAACCACGGACCGTCTTCACAACGCCGGCGTCGACCAGCGACTGACCGATCTCAGAGCCAAGCTCTCCTGTTGTGATTGTGACTTCAACGCTACCTTCGCCCGGACCCGGGAAATCAAGCTCTTCTTGCGAGGTCGCAGAGTCGCCACTCAGACCCATCCACGCCCAGTAGACAGCTCCACCCACCAGGGCAAGTAGCAGGATCAGGATCAGTGCGACGCGCCACTTAGGGGCCTTCTTGGCCTTCATTTTTGAAGGGGTACTTGCCCGACCATTCAGCGGGGAAACTGCTCCGGAGTTTAGTCGAGTGGGCGGAACACCATTACCGGGTGCTAGAGGGCGAGTGCCGAGGCTTGGCTGAGGCGAAGGTTCACGACCGGAAGTCACCTCTACCTTCATCGCGCTATCTTCTGCCTTCTTTGCGAGTCGCTCGGACTTCTTTGGCGAGCGTTGTTTGACTTGAGGAAGTGCGCCGGTCTCGATGAGGTGCTCTCGACGCGTCGGGAATGACCCCTCGGACGTGTGAGACACAGCGGGTGTCGGCAAGGCTTGTCCAACGACCTCAGTTTCAGCCACGCCTGCGGCGCTGTAATCAGCGCTCGCATCGCTTGAACTCGCGGCTCCCCTGCTAGGTATCCGCGAAGCATGCAGATCGCGCCGTGATGGAAAGGGACTGCCCGAAGCGTCCTCAGAGCTACTGTTGCTCATCGTCACCCCTCTCGTCTAAGTTCATCACCCGAATCTCCTCACCGGGAGGCTTAGCGCTTACCCGCTCTACTTCCAGTGCGTGTTCAAGGATGACTTGTGCCGCGACGGAATCAATCAAAAGACGTTGCTCCTTCTCTTGGATCCCACGTTCATGCAGTAGTTCCTTTGCGGCGATAGTCGAGCGTCGCTCATCCACCAGGCAAAGTCTCACGTCAGGCAGCATAGTAGCAAGCGCGGCCGAAAACTCACGAACGAGATGTGCGGATTCTCCTTCGGTTCCGTTCAGATGCTTGGGCAACCCAACAACAACTTCAATTGCACCGCGCTCGCGAACCTGCTTTGTTATGAGTCTAAGGGCACGCTTCCGGGGCTTCGCTGGGACATACTCCAAAGGAATCGCGACAGCGGCATCCCCAGGGGCAAATGCGACACCGATACGAGCGCTTCCGATATCGAGGCCGATTCGCGCGCCGGGCCTCAGGACGCCACTCCGCTCACTTGAGCAGCGACAGCTTGCAATGCATCTTGAAGTGCATTGGGATCAGTTCCGCCACCCTGAGCAACATCGGCTTTGCCACCGCCACCCCCACCAAGGACTTTTGCTCCAGTCCTGACAAGGTCCCCAGCTCGGATACCGCCATCCCTGGCGCTCTGATTGGTAGCCACCACCAGGATAGGTCTGTCATTCATGACAGCCCCCAAGGCAACAACCACGGGTTCACTAGCACCAAGTCGGTTGCGCACGTCTAGAACCACGTCCCGAACCGCATCGGCACTAGACACTGTTCCGAGGTCGGCTTTTGCCATCCGAACCACCCCGACACGGGTCGCGCCCTCGGCGATATCCGCAGCCTTGGAGCGCAAGAGTTGGCTTTGCAGTGCAGCAAGATCACGCTCAGTGGACTTCACCCTGTCAAGAAGGGTAGAGATCTTCTCAGGGAGCTCTTCTGGCTTGCCGCGCAGCAGATTCGTCAATTGTGAAACCAGAAGATGCTCCGCCGATTGGAACTCGTACGAGGAATCCGCGACAAGTGCGTCGACACGGCGGACCCCAGAGCCAATAGAAGACTCTGAAAGGATGTTGAGGCGGCCAATCTGCCCGGTTGCCGACACGTGTGTCCCCAGACAAATCTCCATTGACCAATCGTCACCGATGGTGACCACTCTGACGTCTTTGCCGTACTTCTCCCCAAAGAGGGCCATGGCGCCGCGCGCCTTCGCCTCTTCGACTGGGAGGACGGTCTCCGTAATCTCCAAGTCATCCATCATCTTGGCATTGACCATTGCCTCGATATCGGACAGCTGAGTGTTCGTCAGTGCCTTGCCGTGGCGGAAGTCAAGGCGCATTCGTGACGGCGAGTTCTCGGATCCTGCCTGTGTTGCCCGCTCGGACACGACCTCGTGGAGTGCTTTATGGATCATATGGGTCGACGTGTGAGCACGCGCGATGGCGAGCCTGCGTTCACGATCAATTTCGGCGTAGGCCCTATCCCCGACTGCCACGGTGCCAGCTGGCAGCGTGGTGCGGTGAACAGATAGACCTTTGAGAGGTGACTGGACATCAAAGACTTCCAGTTCAACGCCATTCTCAACCCGAATGACACCCTGATCGGCCTTCTGTCCACCGGCCTCAGCAAAGAACGGTGTGCGGGTGAGGACCACATCCACTTGGGCGGGTCCTTCCACGAACGGCACTGGAATTCCGTCGACAAGGAGGCCCGCAATCTGGGACTCCCCGGTGGCACTGGTGTAACCAACAAATTCGCTGCCTCCGCCAATGCTATCCGCGATCTCGTGGAACACCTTGACGTCAACGTGACCGGCCTTCTTTGCGCGAGCATCCGCGCGGGCACGTTCCTTCTGCTCACTCATGAGCTTGCGGAACTGTGCCTCGTTAACCGCAAGTCCCTTCTCACGCGCCATTTCGAGGGTGAGGTCGATCGGGAATCCGTAGGTGTCGTGAAGCGCGAAAGCGGCCTCGCCCGACAGGGTTGCAACACCGCTCGTAGACTCCTCCTCAGCCTTGCGACTTGCCACGTCAAAGATTGTGGTTCCTGCATCCAACGTGCGTCGGAAGGAAACCTCTTCACCATACGCGACGTCGGCGATCGTGTCCCAGTTGGTCAGTAGGTCGGGGTACGAGGGAGACATGGCATCTCGTGAAACAGGGAAAAGCTCCGGGAGCGTCACTTCGTCAACACCCAGCAAACGCACCGAGCGGACTGCGCGCCGCATTAGGCGGCGGAGAACGTAACCAGCACCGTCATTACCTGGGCGGACGCCATCATTGATCAACATCATGGAAGAGCGGATATGGTCAGCAATGACTCGCATGCGGACGTCATCTTCACCACCGGAACCGTAACGCCTACCGGAGATTTCTTCCACTTTGGTGATGACTGGTCGGACCTCATCGATCTCGAACATGTTTGCTTTGCCTTGCAACACGAACGCCAGCCGCTCGAGACCCGCACCTGTATCGATGCACTTGCGATCCAGCTCGTGCAGTAGTTCGTAGTTCTGGCCTTCGCCTTCACCGCGCATGTACTGATCGAAAACGAGGTTCCACAGCTCTAGATAACGATCTCCACCCGGATCGGTCGTAGTGTCAACCGCTTCTGGGCCGTATGCGGGACCACGGTCATAATGCCATTCGCAGCAGGGTCCAGCAGGGCCGGGCTGGCCGGTGGACCAGAAGTTCTCAACGCGGGGAAGGCGGACAATGTGTTTGGAGTCCATGCCGATCTGCTTGGTGAGCACGTCCAAGCTTTCCTGATCGCCGTCCCAGATAGTCACCCAAAGGCGGTCGGCGTCGAGGCCATATTTGCCGTCCTCGACAGCTCCTGTAAGGAGATCGTGAGCGTAGTGAATCGCGCCTTCTTTGAAGTAGTCCCCAAAAGAGAAGTTGCCGTTCATCTGGAAAAAAGTGCCATGGCGCGAGGTATGTCCGACATTGTCAATATCGTTTGTACGAATGCACTTTTGCACTGACGCAACACGTGGCCACGGTGGTTCTTCCTCCCCTGTTATGTAAGGGATAAAAGGAACCATTCCGGCAATGGTGAAGAGAATGGACGGCTCGGGCGACAACAGTGGTACCGAAGGACGAATCTCATGCTGATTGGCAGCGAAATAGTTGATCCATCGCTCGCGAATCTCGTGTGTGCGCATTTCTCTCTCTTAGCTTCAGTGGTCCCAATCCTGGCTGCGGATTGAGAATAGCAAAGAGGACGGGTGCCAACAGCTCCCGTCCTCATCGCATTTGCTGCATGTGCTCTCCCGGAAGAAGTCCACCGAGGCACAAGTATCTGGTTTAGCGCGAGTAGTACTCAACAACCATCTGGACGTCGCACTCAACAGGGACGTCGCTGCGCTTCGGGATCTCCGTCAGCGTTGCCTTGAGATTTGCGATATCTACGTCAAGGTAACCGGGGACCTTGGGCAGGACCTCCTGGTGAGCGCCAGCGGCTGCGACCTCGAACGGTACAGTGGTCTGGGACTTCGGCTTCACCTGAATGACCTGGCCCGGCTTGACTCGGAACGAAGGGCGATCAACGATCTTGCCATCCACCAGGATGTGGCGGTGGACAACCGCCTGGCGTGCCTGAGCGGTGGTGCGTGCAAACCCTGAGCGCAAGACAAGGGCGTCCAGTCGGGTCTCTAGCAATGACACGAGGTTCTCACCAGCCATGCCCTGCATGCGACGAGCCTCTTGGAACGTGTTCGCCATCTGTGCTTCACGGATACCGTACTGGGCGCGAAGACGCTGCTTTTCCTTGAGTCGAACCGCGTAATCGGACTCTTGACGGCGGCGTGTGCGGCCATGCTCTCCGGGTCCGTAAGGGCGCTTCTCAAAGTAGCGCACTGCCTTCGGGGTCAGCGGGATACCGAGGGCGCGTGATTGGCGCACCTGCTTGCGTGCACGATTATCTGCCATGCCTATTTCTCCTGTTTCAGTTTGTCATGGTCCCGCTGGCTGCGAGGCCATGGGGTCAACACTCATTTGGCTAAGACCCCAGGTTCGATCAAAAATGACCAGATGCAATGCTACTTGATGCCGAGGTCAGCTTCGATCGACAGCCATGACATTTAGATGAGCGGTTGGTCACCTTGTTGATTTGTGGCCTTCTTGTGAAGTCTTGCGATCGCCTCCATGCTTGCCGCAATTCTGGCTTCTTCACCCCTGCCGGTCGGCACATAGTAGTTGGCGTCACGGAGCGCATCAGGGAGATAGGTCTGCCCAGCCGCGATTGCGTGAGGTTGGTCGTGGGAGTAGACGTAGTCGAGCCCATGACCTAGCTTGCGAGATCCGGAACTATGGCCATCACGCAAATGCAATGGAACGGGACCTGCCTTACCGGACCTCACGTCCTCTGTGGCCTTGCTGATTGCGACCACTGCCGTGTTGGACTTCGGGGCAGTTGCGACCGCTAGAACCGCCTCCGCAAGAATTATCTGTGCTTCGGGCATTCCCACCATCGCAACGGCCTGAGCTGCGGCAACTGCTGTTTGGAGAACACTCGGATCGGCCAAGCCAACATCCTCAGCGGCGCTAATCATGATTCTCCTGGCAACGAAGCGCGGATCCTCACCTGCTTCCAGCATTCGGGCCAGATAGTGGACAGCTGCATTGGGGTCTGAACCTCGCATCGACTTAATGAAAGCGCTGGCTACGTCGTAATGCTGGTCCTCATCCCAGCGAACCAGTGCGCTCGCTGCAGCAGTCGATACATCCTCAACCGTGATTAACCTGTCACCCCGGTCGAGGGTGGCTGCTGCCGCTGCTTCTAAGAGTGTCAAAGCTTTGCGGGCATCACCACCAGCAATGCGAGTCAGAACCCCCAGTGAACCCTCTCCAAGTTCTACGGCTGCGTTCAACCCGGACGCGCTCTTTAGAGCGCGTTGCAGGGTCTCCCCTATCGCCTCGTCATCCAGCGGGTGAAGTACAAGGAGTAGAGACCTGGATAACAAAGGTGAAATTACTGAAAAACTGGGATTCTCGGTTGTCGCCGCAACAAGTGTGATCCACTGGTTCTCTACGGCAGGCAGAAGGGCATCCTGTTGTGATTTTGAGAAGCGGTGTACCTCATCGATAAACAGAACCGTTTCTTCACCACTGGCCATTAGTGCATGTTTTGCGGACGCAATCACCTCACGTACCTCTTTGACGCCAGCGTTCACAGCCGAAACCTCAGCAAACCGTCTTCCAGACTGGCGGGCAATCAGGTAGGCCAACGTCGTCTTTCCCGTTCCCGGGGGTCCCCACAGGATGACTGACGGTACAGAAGTTGACTGAGAATCCAAGAGCCGAGCCAGTGGTGAGCCGGGAGTCAGCAAATGCGACTGGCCCAGAAGTTCTTCCACTGTCGTGGGTCGCATCCGAACAGCCAGGGGCCCCGAGGCCGACGGCCGCGGCAGCCCATGACTGTCGATGCCTTGAGCATCAAATAGATCCATTAGAAAGAGGTCCTTTAAAAAGCGGTGCGTGCTTGTACGGCGGTGGACCACCCACCGCTTCGTCGAGGACGTTAGGCAAACAAGGATGTGTCGCCAGCACCCTCACGCACGACTTCCGGGTAGCCGGGAATGAAGTCAATAACCGTGGTCGCACCCGCAAGCCCAACCGGAGCATCAACAACGAGGTCAACTTCGTTCCCGATCCTTGCCGCCACATCTTCAGCATCGGTCAACGGCTCATCCTCTCCGGGCATGATCAGGGTGGAGCAAAGCAACGGCGCCCCCAGCTCTTCGACGATAGCCTGGGTGACCTTGTGGTCTGGTAGACGGACACCCACCGTCTTCTTCTTCTTGTTCAGGGTCATTCGCGGGACTTCCTTCGTGGCAGGAAGTATGAAGGTGTACGCCCCCGGCGTCAGCGCTTTGATTGTGCGGTAGGCCTTGTTATCCACTATTACCAGTTCGCCCAACTGTCCGAACGACTGGCACAGCAGGGAAAAATTGTGCTTGTCATCGAGGTTGCGGATGCGGCGGATCACATCCATACCATCCTTGTTGCCAAGCATGCAGGCAACGGCATAACCGGAATCAGTAGGGAGCGCTATTGTGCCACCGTCATTCAGAACAGCAACGATCTGGCGAACGAGTCGTGGTTGAGGGTTATCTGGGTGTAGTTCAACGATCTTCATGGTCACAGCTTAACTGTGACCTCCGACATCTGGGGAGTGTCTGTGAGAACTTGATAGAAAGTGCTGCCCACTCCCCAGTTGTCGAACTAGGCGTCTGTACCCGCGTCGTCGGCTTGCTCTTCTTCCTCAGGAACAAAATCAACCCCGGTCTCTGCGCGCTGAGCTGCGTCGATTGGCCCGGGTGCCTCCGTCAGTGGGTCGTATCCCCCACCCGACTTCGGGAACGCAATGACATCACGAATCGAGTCGGCACCGGACAGAAGGGCAGCAATCCGATCCCAACCGAGCGCGATTCCCCCGTGAGGAGGCGCGCCGAACTGGAAGGCATCAAGAAGGAAGCCAAATTTCTGCTGTGCTTCTTCCTGACCGATTCCCATCACCTCAAAAACCCGCTCCTGAATATCTCTGCGGTGAATACGGATCGACCCTCCGCCAATCTCATTACCGTTGCAGACAATGTCGTAGGCGTTTGCCAAGGCGGAGCCGGGATCAGAGTCAAACGTGTCCAGATACTCCGGCTTCGGGCCCGTGAAGGCATGGTGGACCGCAGTCCAAGCGCTGGCACCCAACGCAACATCGCCCTCGGCCTTTGCGGCTGCTGATGGCTTGAACATAGGAGCATCGACAACCCAGAGGAACGACCATTCATTCGGGTCCATCAGTCCCAGTCGCGAACCTATCTCTAAGCGGGCTGCACCCAAGAGGGACCTTGCTGAGTCCGCGACGCCTGCGGCAAAAAACACGCAGTCTCCCGGGTTCGCGCCGACTGCCTCAGCGAGTCCTGCACGTTCTTCCTCAGAGATATTCTTTGCAACCGGCCCGCCGAGCGTTCCGTCATCGGCGATGGTCACATATGCGAGACCCTTACCGCCACGGGACTTCGCCCATTCCTGCCATTTGTCGAAGGCTCGCCTCGGTTGAGAGCCACCACCGGGCATCACAACGGCGCCAACATATGGGGCCTGGAACAATCGGAACGGGCTCCCTGCAAAGAAATCCGTCAAATTAACAAGCTCAAGATCAAAACGCAGATCAGGCTTGTCAGTACCGTAACGTTCCATCGCTTCAAGGAACGGCATCCGCCGGATGGGCGTCGGAATGTCATAGCCAATTAGTGCCCAAATGTTACGGAGTACCTTTTCCGTTTCCTCCAGGACATCGTCCTGGTCAACGAAGCTCATCTCAACGTCAAGCTGCGTAAACTCTGGTTGCCTGTCGGCACGGAAGTCCTCATCGCGGTAGCAGCGCGCAATCTGGAAGTACTTTTCCATTCCTCCCACCATGAGCAGCTGTTTGAAAAGCTGCGGCGACTGGGGAAGGGCATACCAGGAGCCGGGCGCAAGACGAGCAGGAACCAAGAAGTCCCTTGCCCCTTCGGGAGTGGACCTAGTCAGCGTCGGCGTCTCAATCTCAACAAAGCCATCATCTAGCAGCGTCTCACGCGTTACGCGAGACATTGCCGACCGCAACCGGAGGGCATGCTGGGCCGCTGGCCGCCTCAAGTCGAGATAACGATACTTGAGTCGTACCTCCTCACCAGCCACTGCGCCATCCGCGTGGGTGGAAACCTGGAAAGGTAGAGGAGCCGCAGTGTTAAGTATCTCTACTTCATCAGTCAGCACCTCAATCTGCCCTGAAGCAAGATTTGGGTTCTCATTACCAACGGGCCGCGCAGAGACTTTGCCAGTGACCTTCAGAACATACTCTGGGCGCAGTTGGTGACCGATTTCTTCATCACGGACCACTACCTGAGCAATACCAGAAGCGTCCCGAAGGTCAATAAAGATAACGCCACCGTGATCACGGCGACGGTCAACCCATCCGGCTAACGTGACTGTCTCGCCTTCTAGATCAAGGCCAAGCTCGTTCATCGTGTGAGTGCGTAGCACGAAGTTCCTTTCCCACAGCTCGCGTCAAGCGCGAATCAACCTGCTCCATTCAACTGCTCCGATTGTACGCGTTCGGCGCGTCGTCCCTGACGTAGAGTCCTTCGGCAAAGACATACGGAGCGTGGAGGTAGTCACAGCGCGCGCCGGAGCGCCTCTTCCCGCGTAAAGTGAACCCGGCGTAACTTGGCGCAACTAGAGGGAACACGGCCCCGGCGGTGACTCCACAAAAGGAAGAAATGACTGAAGAAACCACCCCCACGACCTTCGCGGACCTGGGACTGCCGGGCTATCAGCTAATAGTTCTCGAGGACCTTGGATTCAATATCCCCACGCCTATCCAGGTGTCTGCTATCCCTCCACTGCTCGCAGGCCGCGACGTCGTCGGCATAGCGCAAACCGGTACGGGCAAGACTGCGGCCTTTGGGCTTCCGCTCCTCGGTCGGGTCAACGGCAATGTCAAAGGTGTTGCCGCCCTCGTCCTCGCCCCAACACGCGAACTTGCGCTTCAAACCACAGAAGCCTTAGAGACGCTTGCAGGACCTAAGTCAAAGGTCCATATGGTCACTGTCTACGGCGGGTCATCCTACGGTCCCCAGCTGCGCGCGTTGCGTGAGGGCGCACAGGTCGTCGTGGGGACGCCGGGGCGCATTATGGACCTGATCGAAAAGGGTGCGTTGGATCTGACCTCCGTCAACACCGTGGTACTTGACGAGGCTGATGAAATGCTTCGCATGGGCTTTGCCGAGGACGTTGAGACTATTCTGTCAACCGTCCCGAATGAGCGTCTCACTGCGCTCTTCTCCGCCACGATGCCCCGCGGCATTACCAAGGTTGCTGGTAAGCACCTGCGCGATCCGGAACGTATCGAAGTCACCTCGGCTGCCTCGACAGTGAAGACCATTCACCAGACCTACTCATTGGTCCCTGCGAATCTACGCACCGAAGCCCTGGCTCGCGTCCTCGAAATGCGCGGCAACTATGAGGGGCGCGAGGGCGGCGCAGCTATTGTCTTCGTTCGGACAAGGCGGGATGCTGAAGAAATCCCTGTGGCCCTCTTGAGCCGTGGGATCCGCGCGTCTGGTATTTCAGGAGACATTGCACAACGTGAGCGTGAACGCATGGTCCAGGGTCTGCGCAACGGAGACCTCGACGTGCTCGTAGCAACCGACGTGGCGGCTCGCGGGCTGGACGTGGAGCGCATCGGTTTGGTGGTCAACTATGAGGCCCCGATCGAACCTGAGATTTACGTTCACAGGATCGGTCGCACCGGTCGTGCGGGGCGCGCGGGACGGTCCCTGACCTTCTTCTCGCCAAGGGATAGGCGACGCCTCCACCAGATTGAGCGTGTCACTGGCGCGAAGCTGCAGCAGGTTCCGATTCCAACCAGCCAAGAGATCATCGATGCGCGCGCCCGCCGCGTCCTCGAAGGGCTGATCAACGCTGATTCGGGTGGGGCGGCACAGGATACTTCCGCAATCGAAGGAGCCCTCGCGGCAGCACACGCGAGCGGCCTACGCTACCGGGATATCGCGGCGCAACTGCTCTATAGTGCGGCTGTTCCTCCAACGATGCAGAATGTCTCCGACAGTGCGCGTGAACGCATGGATGCAAACTTCAACAAGATTGACGCGACTGATGCCCCTCGCGCTCGGAAGACACGCGGGGATCGGCGAAGCAACCGTTACCGCCTTGAAGTTGGTAAGCGGGACGGCGTCTCCCCTAAGGCGATTGTCGGCGCGATGACCGGCGAGGCCGGATTGCGCGGGGCGGACCTTGGCAAGATCAACATCTACCCGTCGTTCTCGGTTGTTGAGGTCACGGATGAACTCTCGGAACGCCAGATGGCAAAGCTCAACAAAGCCCAGGTATCCGGCCGACGGCTCCGTATTTCGGTAGACGAGGGCCCGCGCGGGGGCAGCCACGGTGATGGGCCGCGCTCAGAACGCACGTACGAGGGCGGACGCGCAGGGCGCCAGTTCGACCGCAAGGGTGGCAAGAAGTACGGAAAGCCGCGTCGCTAGAAGGACGTCCCCGAGGTGAACGCCGCGGGGACGTTCAAACAGGGGGACTACTCAACAACCTAAACGTCAGCAGGCAGCCATTGTGCAGGGTCAGCCGGCTCTTGATCGCCAGTGACGATGTTCTTCACCGAATGGGCCCCGTCCTCGTCTACAAACCAGACGTAGCTGATGCCGCGGCGCTCCGCAAAACGTATCTGCTGGCCAAATTTCCGAGCACTCGGTGAGACTTCGGTTGCGATGTTCCGCTGCCGCAAAGCGCGTGCGACGGCGACGGATTCACCCCTTGTCTCCTCATTGGTGACTGCCACCAAGACTCGTGCGGGACTCGGTGCCCCCGGTTCCAGGATGCCAGTTGTGAGAAGAAGTGCGACAAGTCGAGATACCCCGATGGAGAGTCCGACTCCCGGGAACGTTCTGCGTCCATCAGAAACGAGGGCGTCGTAGCGACCACCAGAACAAACCGAACCGAAGCTCTCATGTCCGGGGATCACTGTCTCGTAGACGGTGCCCGTGTAGTAATCCAATCCTCGTGCGATTCGCAGTGAGGCACGGACCTGTCCGGGTGCGTACTCCTGGAGGGCATCCAGAACGGTCGCCAACTCATCGAGTCCTTCTGCAAGTGGAGTTGGATCGAGGCCGAGGGCGCCGACTGCCTCACGCAGTTGCCTGCCGGTTTCGACTGAAATAGCTGCGGCGTTTAGAGCTACGTCAATCTGAGAATCCGACAGACCGAGGGCCCGCAGTTCCTCAGATACGCCCCGCGGTCCGATCTTGTCGTACTTGTCGAGACCGCGCAGAGTTCCCTCAAAGTCTTCAATACCCGCACTTGTTGCGATGCCTTGAAGGAGCTTACGGTTGTTGATCTCCATCAACACCGGGCCGATATCGAGCCCTGCGAATGCATCAAGCATGACCTCCCCGGCCTCGACCTCGTGATGCAGACCAAGGTTTCCAGACCCCACGATGTCAATATCGGCTTGTGTGAACTCGCGGAATCGCCCCTCTTGAGGACGCTCGCCACGCCAGACTTTCTGTATCTGGTAGCGCTTGAAAGGGAAGGTAAGGTCATTCGAGTTTGCCAGAACGTAGCGGGCTAGCGGCACGGTGAGATCAAAATGCAGTCCCAGAGTGTCAGATCGGAGAGGAATAGGCCCTCCAGAACGTGCAGATTGAAGTCTCTGTAGCACGTACACTTCCTTGGACGTCTCACCCTTCGCCTCGAGGGCAGTAAGTGGCTCGACTGACCGTGTCTGTATTCCTGCGAACCCGTGTAACTCAAAAGTGTTCCGTAGGCGGTCCTCAACCATGGATTCAACTGCACGTCCTGCTGGAAGTAGTTCAGGAAACCCAGAGATGGACTTCTTGCTCACGTTGCCTCTTTACGGGGTCGGCTATCTACGTCGCTGGGCACGTAGAACAAATGGATTGGTTTGCAGCTCAGTGCCCCAGCGTGTCTGGGGACCGTGTCCCGGCAGAAGCACCGTCGCCGGATCGAGGACGTCTGCAAGTGTACGGAGGCTCTCACGCATCACGTACTCGTCCCCTCCGGGAAGATCAGTGCGGCCGACTGAGCCCGCGAAAATAACGTCACCGGACAGTGCCATTGGAGCGTCTGTCGGGGTTGGGGCGAAGAGAAATACCGATGAGCCCGGTGAGTGTCCCGGGGCAGGAATGACACGAACTGTGATGCCCTCTACCGGATTAAACTGCTCGCTCCCTAGCGGAACAACCACCTCCGGATACTGCCACTCCCCTATCCCTAGCGCAGATGCGCGCATGCCAAGGGCTCCCATGGGGTTTTCTATCAGTGCTAAGTCAGGCTCAGGAATATAGACGGGCCTGCCAGCGGAGACCGTAGCGCACTGCCAGACATGATCAATATGCCCATGGGTCAATAGCACAGCGCCCACAGCAAGATCATGGCTTTCCAGTACCTCGCTGACACCTTCTGCTGTGCCTGGGCCCGGATCGACGACCAGTGCTTCCTTGGAGCCCTCAAGCCACATCACATAACAGTTTGCATCAAAGAGTGAAGCACCTACGACTTCGATTTTCACCAGTAACCCCGGGATTCTAGTCAATCGATGACTGAATCTGTTCCAACCAAAGAACCTTCACTTTGAGGGCAGCATCAGTTTCTTCAGCCAGCTTCTCGTTCCCCGCCTTCTCAGCGGCTTCCTTAGCTGCTGTTAGGTCTGCGATTGAGTCTTGAAGCTGGGCCAGCATTCCCTGTGCTCGGGCTCGTGTCTCAGGATCGGACCGCTGCCACTCCTTGTTCTCTGCCTCGCGGAGCTCGCGCTCTACAGCACGGAGCCGACCCTCGATACGGGAGACATCCCGAGACGGGACCTGGCCCACGTCTTCCCACTTGTCTTGGATGTCACGTAGTGCCTTCTTGGTTGCCTCAATGTCGGTTATGGGCAGCAGGGCCTCGGCCTCGGATGCGAGTGCTTCCTTGAGGGCGAGGTTTGCTCCGAACTCAACGTCAACCGCTGCTTCGTGGTTGCGCCTCTTGTCGAAGAACACCT
The DNA here is from genome assembly GCF_014525425.1 of Schaalia sp. JY-X159. Taxonomy (NCBI): domain Bacteria; kingdom Bacillati; phylum Actinomycetota; class Actinomycetes; order Actinomycetales; family Actinomycetaceae; genus Schaalia; species Schaalia sp. JY-X159. Next base: position 376,816 of record NZ_JACEXI010000001.1, read on the forward strand.
GCTGAGCAGCACGGAAGCGAGCCCATAGGGCATCGTCTTCCTTGCGAGAGGCGCGACCAGCCTGCTTCCACTGATCCATAAGGCCACGGTACTTGAAGGCGGTGTCACGCCAGTCGGTGGAGTCCTGCAGCTCTTCGGCCTCCTTGATAAGGCGTTCTTTGGTTGTCTTTGTGGTTGCCTGTCGAGCATCCAAGGCTGAGAAATACTGCCTGCGGCCGCGGTCGAATGTTGTGCGCGCCAGCGAGAAGCGCTTCCAGAGGGCGTCCTCGTCCCCCTTATCAAGACGGGGTCCTTGCTGCTGGTAGAGCTTCCACTGGTCCAGGAGTTCGCGCAGGCGGGCTCCGGAGTTCTTCCACTGAGTTCTCTCCGATGGCTGAGCTGCAATCTCTTCGGCCTCCACGACGATGGCAGTTCGCTGTTCCAATGCGGCGACCTTGGCTGCTGCACGTTCAACTCGCAGAGCTTCCTTCCTAGCAGTGACCTCGCTGGCCAGGCCCGCTACTCGCTTACGGAGCCCGGGGAGGTCACCAATTGCGGCTGGCTCTTTCACCTGGTCCTCAAGAGACTTCAGAGTGGAGTCAAGGTCCCGTGCGGAAAGCTGCGGCATCCTTGCCTCAAAAAGGTTCACCGTGGCAACGAGGTCCTCATAGCGCCGGGTGTAGAGCGCGAATGGCTCCTCAGGCAGGCCATCGGGATATGCCCCCACGATTCGCGCATCATCTCCATCCTTAGCCCAGATGTTCCCATCGGCATCCGTATAGCCGAACTCAAGGGTTTTCACTTCCTGGGGCTTCTTCTCAGAGACCGGAGATTGGTCTTCTGCGGGAACCTGGGGCTTTGCTTGCTCAGTCAAAGTAATCCTCAAGAGTTAGGCCAATGCTATTGGCGTACGATTGCGCGTCGTGTGCACCACTGATATGCACACAGCAAACATACTACCCGCCAACGCACAAACGCGGAAAGCAGGGGGAGCAAGTGGGTGGCAACCTCCATTTTTTTGGGGGCGCGGCTTACACCTGCCACCGGGCAAGTCTCTAACCCCTACTTTTCTTTCTTCCTTTGTGCTGTCCCTAAGACCCTTGATGCCTCGAAGACGCCGTCAACCCTGCGCAAGGCTGAGAGCACCTGGTCCAGATAGCCCACCCCGGGAAGTCCAAAGGTGAACCGAGCGGTGGCAATCTGATCACTTGATGAGGCCATTGAACCTGAAACAATATCCACGCGGTGGTCAGAGAATACTCTGGACAACTCGTTCAGAAGGCCAGGCCTGTTGAGTGCTTTAGTCTCAACCTCAACCAGATATTGGCTGCCTGTTTGGTTCGCATCCCACTGAACCTCGATCATCCGCTCGGGGCTCGTTTCAATGAGATGCTGCGCATTGACGCAGCTCTCCTGGTGGATCGACACACCCTCCCCCCGCGTCACGAAGCCAACAATAGAGTCGCCAGGCACGGGTTTGCAGCAACGCGCCAGCTTAACCCAAACCTCATTGGAGCTAAGACCCGAGACGATCACAGCAGCATCTTGCGAGGAGGCGTGCGAAGAAGCAGGTGTTAGGCCAGGGGTAACCGCTTCGGAAAGCGTCTCCTCAGTTCCTGCATCGCCCCCCAGGACCTCCACCAACTGATTCACGACATGCTGGGCCGAGACATGGTTCTCCCCAACTGCCGCATAGAGGGCAGAAATATCCTTCAAACCCATGTTGGTCGCAATTGACAGAACCGCACTGTGAGTCATCAGGCGCTGGAGAGGCAGATTCTGCTTCTTCATTGCCTTAGCAATGTGGTCCCTGCCCAAGTCGATCATTTCTTCGCGGCGCTCACGCTGGAACCATGACTTGATTTTCGACTTTGCTCTGGATGAAGCCACGAACTTCAGCCAGTCTTGAGACGGCGCACCCTTGCCCTGTTGAGCAGTTATCACCTCTACCGAGTCTCCGGACTCTAGTTTGGTATCAAGGGCGACAAGACGTCCGTTAACTCTTGCACCCACTGTGCCGTGCCCTACCTCCGTGTGGACAGCGTACGCAAAATCCACAGGTGTTGAACCAGGGGGGAGCACAATCACCTGGCCCCTGGGCGTAAACACATAGACTTCGTCGCCGGCGATCTCATACCTTAGAGAGTCCAGGAACTCCTCGGGATCGCCTGTCTCCTTCTCCATTTCCACAAGGAGGCGAACCCAATCCATCTGCTCTTTGGGCGACATCCGGTCAGGTTCAGCCTGCGAGGTCGCGGCAGACTGCTTGTAACGCCAGTGAGCTGCAACCCCAAACTCGGCTCGCTCATGCATTTCACGAGTGCGGATCTGCAGCTCGACGGGTCGGCCCCCGGGCCCAACGACAGTCGTGTGCAGCGACTGGTACAAGTTGAACTTCGGCATCGCAATGTAGTCCTTGAAGCGGCCCGGAATGGGGTTCCAGCGTGCATGGGCAGCACCAAGGACTGCGTAGCAGTCCTTTACCGAGTCGACAAGGACACGAACGGCAACCAGGTCATAGATCTCGTCAAACTGTTTGCCGCGGACAATCATCTTTTGATAGATCGAGTAGTGATGTTTAGGCCGACCGCTCACCGTCCCCTTGATCCGAGCGTGGCGCAAATCTTCCTCGAGCTGGCCGATAACATCACTGAGGTATACCTCTCTCTCAGGTGCTCTCTCCCCCACCAAGCGATCGATCTCTTCGTAGATGTCCGGGTAGAGCGTCTGGAAAGAAAGCTCCTCAAGTTCCCACTTGATGGTGTTCATACCGAGTCGGTGCGCAAGTGGCGCATAGATCTCTAGTGTTTCGCGTGCTTTACCCTTTGCTGACTCAGACGCAACATACTTCCAGGTGCGCGCGTTGTGCAACCTGTCGCCAAGTTTGATCAGAAGGACTCGAATGTCGCGACTCATCGCGACAATCATCTTCCGAAGTGTCTCCGATTGCGCAGACGCACCGTAGCGAATGCGATCGAGTTTGGTCACGCCGTCCACCATCGCTGCAATCTCAGGCCCAAACTCCTCCGAGAGTGCCTCTAATGTATAGCCGGTATCCTCAACGGTATCGTGCAGCAGCGCAGCCACCAGTGTTGGAGGGGTCATACCGATCTCAGCAAGAATTGTCGCTACAGCCACCGGGTGTGTCACATACGACTCACCCGACTTACGCTTTTGCCCTTCATGCCACTTTGCAGCAGTGCGGTAAGCGCGCTCGATCTCTGCCGTATTAGCACGAGGGTGGTGCGCCTTCACGGCCCGAATCAATGGTTCGATCTCAGGAATACTGGATCGACCGCGCGAGGAGAACCACGCTAGTCCCGAGCGGACTAGCGAGCCCGATGGGGGCGTCTTAGGCCCCTCGACTACCTCGATCTCCTCCATTCGGCAATGATAGTCCTACTCTTGAGGATCTACCTCGCCGTCTTCATGAACCTTTATCAAGACTTCAACGTTTTCCCGTTCGATCTTCGCAAGTCCACCTAGGTCAACAAGTTCGAGCAAGAAGAACATGCCAACGACGTGTGCGCCCGAGTGCTCTAGGAGTGATACTGCAGCCGCCGCGGTGCCGCCGGTTGCGAGCACATCGTCGACGATGAGGACACGTGCACCTTGAGGAACAGTATCAGGCCGTACCTCCAAACGTGCTGTGCCGTACTCTAGTGCATAGTCAACCCCAACCACAGGGGGCGGAAGCTTGCCTGCCTTGCGCAAAGTGAGCATCCCGATTCCAAGCTCTGCGGCCAGTGGGGCGGCCAAAATAAAGCCCCGTGACTCCAGGCCGGCCACATAGTCAATGTGCCCTGCGTACTTCTGCGCGAGGTACTCAGTGAGCTCTGCAAAAATAGGCCCATTGGCAATCAGAGGGGTGATATCTCGGAAGAGGACGCCCTCTTCGGGGAAGTCGGGGATCAGACCAATCGCTGATTCAACCGTCTTTGCTACTTCACTCTTGGAACTCACTTCTTCCCCCTGCGCTTGCGCTTCGGTTGCGCACTCTGACCGAGGTGGTGACCCGGTTTGGTGTTGGATCGGGCAACGAGCACCTCATCTTGGTGCTTTTCACCCTCGACATGTGTCTTCTCTCGAACTTCGAGGATTGTGTCATCCACCTTCTTTGTCTTCACTCGGCGGCTCTGCATGAGAGCCAAAGTGGGAGCGGCGATGAAGATGGATGAGAACGTCCCAACAATGATTCCGACGAATAGTGCAAGAGAAATGTCTGTGAGTGTGCCTGCACCGAGAAGTAGAGATCCAATGAAGAGGATTGAACCGACAGGTAGTAGTGCGACCACAGACGTGTTGATGGAGCGCACGAGAGTTTGATTCACACCGAGGTTAACGAGTTGACCGTAGGTGTATTTCCTCTGGTCAATGTGATTCGCAGTCAGTTCACGGATTTTATCAAAAACAACCACGGTGTCGTATAGGGAGTAACCGAGGATCGTGAGGAATCCGATGACAGTTGCGGGCGACACTTCGACTTGGGTGAGGGCGAAGAAGCCAACCGTGATGACGAGGTCGTGTGCGAGCGCCACCATTGCGGCCAGTGACATCGTCCAAGAACGGAAGTACACCGTCATCACCACTGCCACGATCAGAACGAAGATCAAGATTGACTGAAGGGCCTTTTGGGTGACGTCTTGGGACCACGTTGCACCCACCGAGTTTGTCTGTACATCCTCCGGTGGCACGTCGTAAGCCGCAGCCAAGTCGTTGCGAAGTTCCGTTGTCTGCGCAGTATCGAGACTTTGGGCTTGGATACGGATGGAGTCCGTCCCCAATGCTGAGACGCGAACGTTCTCGGTAATCCCATCAGCAGCAAGGGTGTCATAGGCAACCTGTTGGCTAGCACCTGGCGCACCCGAGATGATGAACTGTGTTCCTCCGGAGAACTCAATCGAAGGGTTGAGACCCCTGAAGCCAACAAGGAGAAGCGATACGATCATCAACGTAATACCGACGGTCAGGAATGTCTTGGCTCGACCGACAATGTTGTAGGACCTCTTGCCAGAGTAAAGCTCATTACCCCACTGGGAAAAACTAACCACGGCTTTCCTCCTTAACATCTGATTCTTCCCCGCTAGAGTCCCCGGTGCTCGGAGAGAGGCGCCGTCGTTCTGCCAGCGATAGTCGCGGCTCACCTGGTGCTTGCCGGACGACTGGTGGTACGTCTACAGACGCATCCACTTCGTCAGCACTGGACTCAAGGGTAGTATCCGTGATCACTGTGGGTTCAACTGCCGAGGCCGCACCCGCACCCACAGGAACTGGTACCTGTACCTTGGATTTGCGAATGGGTTCCGCGTTCAAGCGGCCCCTGTAGATCGAGCTGTTTGAAGCACCAAGGTGGGCGGGATCAAGCCCCGAGAGCTTGTGTCCCTGGCCCCAGAACTTGGTTCGCACCATCAGCGACATCATCGGGTGCGTGAAGAAGAAGACGACTATTAGGTCGACGACCGTCGTGACGCCCAGTGTGAAGGCGAAGCCTTGCACACCGCCCACAGCGAGCACGTAGAGCACAACAGCGGCGACTAGGTTGACAGCGTCAGAAATAACTAGCGTTCGCTTGGCGCGCTGCCAACCTTCTTCAACGGCAACTGAGAGCGGTCTTCCATCTCGAACTTCATCTCTAATGCGTTCGAAGTAGACAATGAAGGAGTCAGCAGTGATGCCGACTGCAATAATCAAGCCCGCAACACCGGGAAGTGAGAGGCGATAGCCCATGGTCCACGACAATATCGTGATGATTAGATAAGTGAGGCCGCCTGCAACGACGAGTGACCCAGCAGAAAGCAGCGCCAGACCACGGTACTGCCATGCCATGTAGCCCACAACCAGGAGAAGTCCGACCAGACCTGCCCAGATACCCTTCTGAAGGTGATCAACACCAAGGGTTGCTGAAATCTGCTGTTCAGATTGGACTTCGAAGTTGAGCGGAAGTGAACCGAACTGGAGTTGGTTCGCCAGCTCTTGAGCCTCCGAGGCTGTGAAGTTGCCTGTAATGCTTGCGCGACCGTCGCTGATGGGCACATTCATTGAAGGTGCGACGATAACGGTACCGTCGAGGACGACCGCGAACCGGTTGCGCGTTGCGTCGGTGTCAGCAAACTCATACAGACGCTGCGACGCCTCCGCGAACTGCTTAGTCCCCGCCGAATCGAGCTCAAGGGACACGGCATACTGTCCGGTGGGCTGGCCAGTGGCAGTAGTGTCCATTCCGGCTGAAGCATTCTTCAGGTGGGTACCTTCGATATCAACTGGCCCCAAAATGTACTTGGCATCTCCGTCAACGCCACACGTAACCATGGACGCGGCTGGATCATCCGCGATACCACCTGTGCGGTTCGCGGCATCCGTACAGTCAAGCAACAGGAAGTCACGGTAGTTCGCCTCTGTGATCCATGCCGTGTCCGAGTTGTTCTCTGGTGTCGCAACGGGTTCTTCCGAGATAACGCCATCACCGTTGGTGTCGGCCAGGCTGTTCGCGAGCTCCTCCAAAGACATCGCGGCCAGTTCCGTTTCACTCTGGGGAACTTGCGACAAATCGAGGGGAAGGGGGCTACCTGTGGTCAGAACCGGACGGAAACGCATGGTTGCTGAGGTGCGAACTAGATTCAGAATCGACTCGTCAGTGTCCCCGGGAATCGCAACAACGATGTTGTTCGAGCCCAGTGTCGAGATTTCCGCTTCTGCTACTCCAGACGCATCGACTCGTTGACGAATGATTGCGATTGCTTCATTCATGTCATCTGCTGTCACAGAACGTGCATCGGCGCCTTCTTCAAGCTTGGGAGTCAGAATGATCTGCGTCCCGCCCTCAAGGTCGAGGGCGAGTTTCGGGGTAAAGCCGGCCCCCTGCGTGAAATGGCCAATAACCAGTGCTCCCACTGCGATCGCTGTAACGATAAGCATGGAGAGCAGGGTTCTGCCCGGCCGATTCTTTTTTGTTGCCAAGGTAGTGGAACCTTTATCTGCGCGGTTTAACTAAATTCTTACTTGTTTGACTCTTCAGTTGGCTCGGTTGCGACCTCACCATCCAAATCGACGACACCGTCAAGCTGCTCTGATTCGTCCGTGCCATCAACGTCGGACTCGATCTGCAGTACATCTACCTCAATATCGTCTTCTGACTCACCCAAGGTCTCGAAAGGGGGGTCGGTTACTGCACGGATAGCAGCACGCAACCAGTAGGTTTCTTCCCCACTGGGAGTCTCGAGGATGATGACGTCGCCATCAGTATCGACAAAACGTCCAAAAAAGCCGGAGTACGTCTGTACCCAGGCCCCCGGGACCATCAGTTCGGCCATGGTCTTCGCTGCTTCATCCTGGCGCTTCTTCTGCGACTTCTTGGCAAAGGAGTTCATTACGAACATGCCGCCAACAAGTACTGCCATGAACAACAGGATCTCCACGGGGGACCTTCTTTCAATCGATTGCAATGCTCACAAAGTCTAGGGGACAGATTGTGGTTTAAGTAACCTGGGCGCCCCCGCTATGCCGCAACTAACTCGTAAACCTCACAAAAATCAGCTATGCGCCGAAAAGGGCGTCTGGTTCGGGTGGGACTAGGCTGAGGTGAGCCCAAGTCTTCTGGGTCGCAACCCTGCCCCGTGAAGTGCGAACGATAAAGCCGTGCCGCACCAGATAGGGCTCTGCCACTGTCTCAAGCGTCTCAGCCTCTTCCCCGACAGTGTGCGCCAACGTTGACAGGCCCACAGGTCCGCCGCCATACAAGCGGCACATGGCTTCTAGTACCGCACGATCCAAACGGTCAAGGCCAAGCGCATCCACTTCGAAGAGTTCAAGCGCATTGGACGCACTCTTTTGAGAGACGGTCAGCTCGCCTGCTACCTGTGCATAGTCTGTAACGCGGCGTAGCAAGCGGTTCGCAATACGTGGTGTCCCCCGCGAACGACGAGCAATCTCATTTCCTGCCCCCGACTCCAGCTTTGCACCCAAAAGGGAAGCACTGCGGCCAACTACCGCCTGCAGATCGGCTACCGAGTAGAACTCAAGGTGGGCGGTGTACCCAAATCGATCGCGAAGTGGTGCCGGGAGCATGCCGGATCTTGTTGTCGCACCAACGACCGTAAACCTCGGCAGGGTGAGCGGAATGGAAGTGGCACCGGGCCCCTTGCCAACAATGATGTCAACCCTGAAATCTTCCATCGCCATGTAGAGCATTTCCTGGGCAGTCCGCGCCAAACGGTGGATCTCATCAATAAAGAGCAGGTCCCCGGGCTGAAGCGCCGACAGAATCGACGCGAGGTCGCCGGCGTGCTGAATAGCGGGACCTGAAGTGAGACGCAGTGACGCCCCCATTTCGGAGGCAATGATCATCGCGAGTGTGGTCTTTCCCAGTCCAGGTGGACCCACCAGTAGAACGTGATCCGCTGGCTCTCCACGCCCGCGCGCCGCATCGAGCACAACACTCAATTGGCGGCGAACAGCCGGTTGACCAATGAACTCATTCAGGGAACGAGGGCGTAGCGCGGCTTCTGCTGCCCTTTCTATCTCATCACTGTCTGGAGCGATGATCCGGCTTACTTCAGGTTCCTCAGCCGGGGTGTTCAAGTAGTCGAAGTCATCGATATTAGAAGCCACGCTGGGCCCCCAAGACACCTAGAGCACCACGCAGCATCTCTTCAACACTCGTGAACTCACCGGAGAGTTCATTCAGCGTGCGTTCTGCGACGGCACGCGGCCACCCCAACTGCTCAAGGGCCGCTGCGACAGGTTCCCGCAATGCGGTAGTCGTCGTTGAAGCACAAGAATTCCCTAACGCACTATCTGCTGGCAACCCCAACTTGTCGCCAATCTCCAGAACCATACGCTGCGCTGTCTTTTTTCCCACGCCCGGTATCCGTGCAAGCAGGGTCAAGTCGCCTGATGCTACGCCTCTGCGCAAATCATCCAGCCCAACGGTGTCAATAGCTGCGAGGGCGAGTCTTGGTCCAATCCCCGAAACAGACATGAGGACTTCAAAGCCATCACGTTCTTCCGTGGTGTTGAACCCAAAGAGGGTCAGAGAGTCTTCCCGGACGATGAGGCTTGTCTGCAGCGTGACTTCCTCAGAGGCAATCTGCAAAGACTTTGGGATCTCTACCCGAAAACCGACTCCTGACACGACAATCTGCACCCAGTCGGCACTGCGGATACCGACAGTGCCTGTAAGTGATGAGATCACAGCTCTCCCTTCGAACAGTTGTACGATACCAGTGCGCACCGACAAAATGGGAAATGCCTCCCGCTACGGGGTGTTCTTCCTCTGCGTGTTGCGCCTTGGATCAACCGCACCTCGCCGTTTTTGCATGGCTTGGGCTTGCGCCCAAGCCTGCTGGGCTGGAGTAAGTGGAGCCTTGGAAGAAACTTTCCCAGACAGTGACACCTCTACCGCGCTATCAGATCCGCTACCCAAGAGGCCTGTCCCCCGCCATGCGTGACAGATGGCAATAGCGAGAGCATCCGCTGCATCGGCGGGCTGTGGGGGCGCGGACAGAGACAGAATGCGTGCAACCATGTGTTGGACCTGAGCCTTCCCCGCTCGGCCCGACCCTGTGACTGCCGCTTTCACCTCAGAGGGCGTATACACAGCCATGGCAAGTCCCGCGCGTCCCACTTCCACCATTGCTGCACCCATGACCTGGGTAGTTGGCGTCACTGACTGAAGATTGTCCTGGGTAAATACACGTTCGATTGCAACTACCTCAGGTTGGTACCTGCCAATTGCCGCTGCGATTGCATCTGCGATATCCCTGAGGCGGAAGTGGGTGGCCAGGGAAGGGCTGGTTCGAGCAACTTCGACTCCAACCAGCGTGGCCCTCCGTGAATCATCGACTTCAACGGCTCCCAAACCACAGCGCGTGAGGCCGGGATCGATTCCCAGTACTCTCACTGCCCGGTCTAGTCTTCTTCCTCAAGGGCCGCTGCTACCTCTTCTGAGATATCGACATTTGAGAATACGTTCTGTACGTCGTCGGAGTCATCCAGCGCATCGATCAGACGCATCACCTTCTTTGCGCCCTCGAGATCCACTGGAACTTCAACTGACGCTTCAAATTCTGCTTCAGCTGAGTTGTAGTCAATGCCCGCGCTTTGCAGTGCGGTGCGGACGGCGACCATGTCCGATGGATCCGAGGTGATTCTGAATACATCGCCATAGCGAACGACGTCGTCAGCACCCGACTCCACCGCCACCTCAAACAGATTGTCTTCGTCGACGCCTTCAGTGGGTACCTCGATCATGCCCCTCCTGCTGAAGAGATATGACACGGAGCCAGGCTCGGCAAGCGAGCCACCGTTCCTGCTCAGCGCGACTCGAACTTCAGACGCTGCACGGTTGCGGTTATCCGTCAGGCACTCGATCAGCAGCGCGACACCACCGGGTCCGTAGCCTTCGTACATGATGCTCTGCCAGTCAGCGCCTCCGGATTCAGCGCCGGACCCACGCTTGAGAGCACGGTCAATGTTGTCTGCCGGAACCGAATTCTTCTTGGCTTTCTGGATGGCGTCATAGAGCGTCGGGTTCGCAGCGGGGTCACCCCCACCGTTACGTGCGGACACTTCAATGTTCTTCACCAGTCGTGCGAAGAGCTTTCCACGCTTCGCGTCGATGGCGGCTTTCTTGTGCTTTGTTGTCGCCCACTTAGAGTGACCGGACATGATGCCTCCCTGTTGCAGATTCGCTGGTGATTCTACCTTGTGTAGACCGGCTTCCAGTACCGGCAAACGGCCTTGCATTCACATCAACGCGGATCGGGGTCCCTTACCCACCCTTGCGTGGCGCCGCCCTCGGCCGCCAACTCTACGTAAACGCCATCCCATTCTTTGTGCCACGCAAGCACATGTTCCGGTAGTGACAGCGGATACACCGTCTCACGCCCTGCAAGAGCTACTAGTTCCTCCGGAGAAAACCAGGCAAACTCGTCGAGCGTCTCGTTCTCCAGCGCAGTTAGGTTCTGAGACTCGACCTGTGGTCTCACTCCGTCAACACGCGCGATGAAGAAAAGCTCCTCTTGACGTGCCATGACATTACGGAAACGAAACTCCGCCTTTCGATGCATGACCGGACCTTCCACGAAACGTGCATCGAAACAGAATCCGGTCTCCTCAATCGCCTCACGAAGTGCCCCCGCACGCGGATCCTCGTCCTGCTCCAACCCTCCGCCGACCGTAAACCACCAGCGGTGTTTGAGGTCGTGCGTATCGTGGCCCCTGATCAGGAGAATGTTTCCTTCACGATCAAAAATGAGTAGCCTCGCGCCCTTTCGGCTGGGTACGCCCTCGTCGTCGGGAACCCAGTCGGGACCCAGATCAGTCATCTCCGGCGATTCTTCCCTCTTCAACGGCCAACTGACCGGCTTCCAAGTACGCTTCCCGATGAATGATCATCTCAGCTAGTGCCTTCTGTGCAACCAGGGTACGAGGGCGTGACGGTCCGCTGTTCTCAATCTGGCGTTGCTCTAGTCCCAGCCGTCCCGCGTTCTTCATGTAACCCCGCAGCGCTTTCGGGGCTGGCTTGCCGACTTTCCGGGCCCACTGCCTCGCATACTTCCTCCCCCCGGCATCGCAAACCATATGGAGCTCTTGGGTGGACAACCAACCTGTTGCCACATAGGGGTCCAAGCCTTGTCCAATACGCGGAAGTTCTTTTTTCGGCCGCCGCAGTATCCAGATCAGCCAGACAATAAAGAGTGGAACCTCAAGCAGGATGTACCAGACAAGCCACTCGATCCCCCTGCTGGCTAAGCCATTCCAAGCAGCATGAACGAAAATGGCTGCAATCCACCCCACGCCACCTCGCCAGCAACGACTCCAGATCCCCTTGGGACCTAGAAGAGCCGCGGCAACGCCGATCCCGATTAGGGATGTTGCGAGGGGATGGACGAATGGACTCATAACTGCGCGGGCAAAGATGGTCACGCCCAAGGATGAAGTACCTTCAGCGTGGGCCTGAGCAAAGTAGAGGATGTTCTCAGTGAATGCGAATCCCGCACCAGCCAAACCCCCGACTGCCACACCATTGCTGAGTGAGACCACGTACGGGCGACCCACGACAAGAATGACCACAACCCCAAGACCCTTGAGGACTTCTTCTGAGAACGGCGCCACCAGGACCGCAGCGCGGACTTCCGCAGATGCTACGTCGCCTAAATAGTGGATGAGATCTTCAAAAAGGGCTGTGTTGATAGCCGCCGCAATTGCGGTTGCGACACCGGCGCCCCATGCAGCTGAGAAGAGAAGGTATCTGAGCGGCATTGGTGCCAATGCGTCCGAGCGGGAGAGAACCCATGCCACGATCCCCAATGGGAGTAACGCAATTAGGCCGAACGCACCGGTAGAGACGAACCCGGTACTTTGAAACAAGACAAGACTGGTCGCGATCAAACCCACTACTGCGGCAATGACGATTACCGTGTCCGAGGTCGACAGCCCTCTTGCAACCCACCACGTCCGGAACCGCCCAACTTTTGCATCTGAAGAGGGCTGGGCTTGGGAGTATGGCGAGGGTGAATCGAGGTGATGCCCCTCGTCTTGCCGCTCAGATCTCTGGGCTGAGAGCCGGTACCGCTCCCAGGGATTAGGCTCGCTACTGGTCATCTATATCCACATACTGTGGCAACGGTGCTCTACCACTGAGGTGAAACACGCGTGCAATCGGCTTGGCACGGAGCCTGCGTACATTGGAGACATCCTGGTTGTGCAAGTTGCGAGCCACTCGCGCCCTGTAGGTCGCAGAAGCGAGCACGTCCAACTGTGTGTGAGTCAGGACGGACTGTTCCAGCTCCCCGCGCAGCTCGGGAGTCAACGTCGAGCGAAGTACTTGCGATAAAGAAGATTCAGCGTGGCGTCGCAGTGCCGAATCCTCTGCGCTGCCTCGACCCTGTCGTGCAAACCCTCCCAGAGAATCTTCAGCCAATGGAAACTCAGCGGCGCTCAGGGCCGCGGTAGCCACTTCCCGAAGAGCGTTCGAATCTTCCTTTGTGAGTGCTCCCGAATCGGCAAGCCTCACAGCCTCTGCAGAGCGTTTCACTAGGTGTCGATCCAAGCGGAGCCGCGCGGACGCGATTCTCCGGTGCAGTCGGTCAATCCTTGCACCATAGGTCCAAGCTAAGGTCGCAACCGTCACGATGAGAATCACCCCTCCACTGACCCACCACATCCAGGATGTCACTGAGGATCTGCCTTGCCCATCTTCGATCGAACGGTTTCGTACGCAGTGCCCGTCACGGGCGGGGCACCCCAGTCGACTACTTCCTCATAGACGGCCATGATCTGGTCGGTCACAGTTCCCCAGTCATACATCGCTGAACGCGCAAGACCGGCTGCAGCGAGGGCCTCGACGCGTTCGGGATCGCGCAGAAGCGCCCTCGTCTTTTCTGCAAGGGACTTGGAGTCTCTATTGGAGAAAAGCTCTCCGGCATTTCCATTGTCAAGGACCGCCGAAAATGCGGCGATATCCGATGCGACAACAGCGGTACCTGCGGCCATCGCCTCGACCAGAACAATACCGAATGACTCGCCACCCGTTTGCGGTGCGATGTAAAGGGTCGCCCCGCTCAGGAGGGAAGCCTTCTCTTCATCACTGATCTCCCCAAGGAGTGTGACGTTGTCTGGGTGGCGTTTGAGGACGGAGTCCAAGACCTTGGCATCCCCGCGGCCCGCAACAAGGAACCTGGCGTGTGGAAACTCTGCGAGAACTGGCTCAATTGCGCCTTCGAAGACTGGAAGACCCTTTCTCGACTCGTCAAGACGCCCGAGGAAAACAATGACGGGCACGTCGACGGATCCTTCCCATTCGGGAGTGGGAGCCGCCTCCTTGAACAAACTCGTCTCAACTCCATTGGGAATGATGATCGCATCACCACCGTGATGTTCGACAAGTGTTCGCCGCGCCTCATTCGACACAGCAATGCGGGCCGATATTTTCTCCAGCAGAGGGCGAACAAGCGGGGCGGTTAGAGTGCGGATTGTGGAGCGCTCCATAGCGGAGTGAAACGTAGCCACGACGGGCACATCGGCATTTTTTAGTGCATGCATTCCAAGTGATGGGGTGCCCGGTTCATGAATATGGACAACATCAAAATTGCCGTCTTCCAGCCACTTCTTGGTCTTCCCTGCTGCGCGCGGACCGTATGACAGCCGGGCAACAGAACCGTTGAACCTGATGGCGACAGCAGGCCCTGCAGGCACAAACCAGTCGGGGTGGTCATCGCTCTCGGAAGGAGCAAGAACTGACACAAAATGTCCGCGACGCACCAGTTCCGTTGCCAGGTCTTGGATGTGGATCTGCACGCCACCTGGAACATCAAATGAGTATGGACTGACAATACCGATCCTCACTGCATCTCCCTTTCGTTGCCTTCAGCCCTATTCTCCAGTGCACGCTTCCTAGCTCGCTCTAGCCTGGCAGGGTCCAGGTCCTTGACATAGAGCTTTTGCATCATGTGCCAGTCGACAACATGTTCTTGCATGATAGGAGCAATGGCCTCTACCCATGCCTTGGTCCATGCCTCTACTAAAGACTGTCCCGCTCCAGGAGTCGGACGAGGTATGGGGTCCGTGAAATGGAAGTAGAGCTGCCATTTGCCTTTGAACCGTCGATATGAAATATGACCGGCGATCAAAGGCCTGTCAAGGGCCTCTGCAAGCGCAGCAGGTCCAGCAGCAACGAGAGCAGCCTGAGAGCCGAGCATGACTTCAACTCCGCTTCCAGAGATATCCCGGTCAGCAAGGAGTGGCACCAACACAGAACGTCCTCGCGCCTGGTCCTTCAGTTGCTCAAACACGTGCTCACCGGGACCCACCCCGATAATCTCGAGACCAAGAGAGTTACGGAACTTGACGAACTCATCAAACAGTTCTGGTGGTTCCAGCTTCTCAGCAACCGTGAGAACCGTGCCGTAGCCTTGGGAGAACCAAGCGCCCGCCATGTCCCAGTTGCCGGAATGTGTCAGGGCTAGGACTACGGGGCCGTCCTTCATCAGGTCATGAACTGTCTCAACCCCGGGGTAAACACATGCTTGCCTGATCTCTGCTGTGGAGAATCCCGGAAGCGTGAACTGCTCAGCAAAACTCCGGAAGTACGATTGCACGCCTTGTCGAACCATGGTCTGCGAAGCATCCTGGCCCAGTAGTGCAGCATAGTTGCTTCGAAGTTGACGTACGGAACCGCCATTGCCTCGTGCGACCACTCGGGCCGCAATGTCCGCCCCGCCATAAACCAGTGTGCGCGGTAAGTGTGGAAGAATGCGCCAAGCAAAACGATAGATGCGACCCAAGTTCATGACTGTTCTAGCCCCTCGCCTGCCAGGGCGCGGTGGGCGACCACCATCCGCTGGATGACTGTCACACACGAAGCAAACGCCACCCAGACCATTCCGATTGGGAAGAGAACCTCGGGAAGCCCGAAGTCTGTGAAACCCGCACCGACGAGGACGATGATGAGCCGATCGGTACGTTCCGCAATTCCGACCTTGGCAACGACGCCGAAGTTTTCCGCCCTCGCACGCGTGTAAGGCACCACGCCAATGGCAACCATTGAAACGATTCCGGCGACAATCGTTGTTGTCCGGATGGCGCCGTCTGGCAGTCCCACAATCGCCCACCACAGCAGTGAGCCAAAAACCATTCCATCGGTGATTCTGTCCATGGTGGAGTCAAGGAAGGCACCGTACTTCGAGGACGTGCCAGTCAGGCGGGAGAGCACGCCGTCGACCGAATCCGCGAACAGGACGACTCCCAGCAGAATCCCCCCTAATCCCAGGTAGCCCCGAGCCAGAAGGCCGAAAGAAAGCCCGGCAACGATGACAGCGGATCCGTACGTCACCATGTTCGGTGTGATACCGATGCGGGCCAGCAGCTTTGCAAACGGAGTGAAGACTACGGTCGCAACCGACCGGCCATGGTTTCCAAGCACTACACGATCTCCTCATCATTCGACGGACGTTCTACAGGCCAGGCTGCCGCGAGCTTGGCGCGGGCATCCCCAAGTAGCTCTGGAATCGCTTTGGTTTGGGCAATGATCGGGAAGAAGTTGGCGTCCCCACCCCACCTTGGCACGACATGTTGGTGCAGGTGACCGGCAATGCCTGCTCCCGCAATTGCACCCTGGTTCATCCCCAGGTTGAACCCGTGGGGGGCTGCAACAAGCCGTTCCACCCGCATTGCCTCGGCGGTGAGTTCACCGACCTCGATCCGTTCATCGGTCGTCAGGTCGGTGTAGTCAGCTACATGCCGGTAGGGACAAACAAGCATGTGGCCAGAGTTGTAGGGGTAGAGATTGAGAATAACGAACGCGTTGCGCCCCCTGTGGACAATCAGTGCGTCCTCATCGTTTAGTGATGGTGCGACACAGAACGGGCATGCCGAGGCCGCCCTCGTGTCACCGGATTCGATGTAGGCCATGCGGTATGGGGTCCACAGACGTTCGAAGCCGTCTGGGGCACCCGCCAACTCGTGGCCATCTCCGGAATCAACACCGTTCTGCTGAGACATCTACTGTGCCACTGGCCAAATGTCGTCGTCGTTGCGCCGCGTCCGAATGTGATCCACAATCCTCGCCACGGCGTCATCAACGGGAACACCGTTGATCTGTTCGCCGCCGCGAAGGCGGAAAGAGACTGCATCTGCGGCTTCGTCCTCGCCCCCGGCAATCAGGACCACTGGAATTTTCTCTTTGGAAGCGTTGCGGATCTTCTTACCAAACCTGTCGGAAGAAGTATCGACCTCCACACGGACGCCCTCTTTCCGCAGTTTCTTGGCAATGTCATCCATGTAGTCATTGAAAGCGTCGGCAACGGGAATGAGTCGAACTTGAACAGGTGCCAACCACAGTGGGAATGCGCCAGCGTAGTGTTCAAGAAGAATCGCGAAGAAGCGCTCAATCGAGCCGAAGAGAGCCCTGTGAATCATCACGGGTCTCTGCCGTGATCCGTCCGACTCCGTGTATTCCAGGTCGAGGCGCTCAGGCGTGTTGAAGTCCAACTGGATCGTGGACATCTGCCAGGTGCGGCCGAGGGCGTCGCGGGCTTGCACTGAGATCTTCGGGCCATAGAACGCTGCGCCGCCGGGGTCTTCGACCAGTTCTAGGCCTGATTCCTCAGCAACCTCGCGAAGTGTTGCCGTTGCCTCATCCCAAATCTCATCAGTGCCAACGTACTTTTCGGGATCCTTGGTGGAGACCTCCAGGTAGAAATCCTCCAGTCCGTAGTCACGCAGCAACTGCAAGATGAACTCTAAGACTTCGCGGATTTCATCCTTCATCTGCGATCTAGTGGTGTAGATGTGCGCGTCATCTTGCGTGAAACCGCGGGCGCGCGTCAGGCCATGAACCACACCGGACTTCTCGTATCGGTACACGGTACCGAACTCGAACAACCTCATAGGGAGGTCGCGGTATGAGCGCCCTCGTGAACCAAAAACCAGTGAGTGCATGGGGCAGTTCATGGGCTTCAGGTAGTAGTCCTGACCAGGTTTGGTAACCTCCCCCGTTTCCTCATCGACGACCTCATCGACATGGAGGGGTGGGAACATTCCGTCCTTGTACCAAGCGAGGTGTCCCGAACGCTCAAACAATTCGCCTTTTGTGATGTGGGGGGTTGAAACGAAGTCGTATCCGCCGGCTAGGTGCTGGCGACGTGAGTGCTCTTCCATCTCCATGCGCACGGCTGCACCTTTGGTGTGGAAGATAGGTAGTCCCGACCCGATTTCATCTGGGAAGGAGAACAGGTCCAGTTCGCTGCCCAGTCTGCGGTGATCGCGTCGCTCAGCCTCTGCGATGCGTTCCTGATAAGCCCTCAGTTCATCCTTGGTGGGCCAGGCCGTGCCGTAGATACGCTGCAGTTGAGCGTTCTTCTCACTTCCACGCCAGTAGGCTGCGGACGACCGCGTCAATGCGAAGCCGTTCCCCAGGTACTTCGTTGACGGCACGTGAGGGCCGCGGCACAGGTCCTTCCATGCCACATCGCCATTGCGGCGTACGTTGTCATAGATGGTGAGCTCGTCGCCGCCCACTTCTACGGATGATCCGTCCTCGGAAGTAGCCGACGACTTGTCGGCGATCAGTTCGATCTTGTAGGGCTCATCGGCTAACTCTTCGCGCGCTTCGTCCTCGGAAACTACCCTTCTGCGGAAGGTCTGGTTCTCTTTGACGATCCGCGCCATGGACTTTTCCAAAGCACGCAAGTCCTCTGGAGTAAAAGGCTCGTCAACACCGAAGTCGTAGTAGAAGCCATCGGTGATTGGCGGGCCAATACCAAGGTCAGCGTGGGGGTTGACGTCCTGGACAGCCTGCGCAAGCACGTGGGCGCTGCTGTGGCGGAGAATCGCAAGCCCTTCAGGTGAGCCAATGGTGATCGCGGAGACTACGCCCCCGTTCGGCAGCTCTGCTGCGAGATCAACCTCCTTGCCATTGAGAGTCATTGCGACGATGTCACGTCGTTTCCCAAAGAGGTCCAGACCTGTGGTCCCAGGTTCAACTTCCTGGTCTTCTCCATCAACATTCACCACGAATGATGTCACTTTTCCCCCAGCGTCAGACTTTCAGGTGCGGTGGGCCCGCCTTGCCTGTCCAATAATAGCCGCAGCCTTGAAGACACCGACCGCCATGTGGCCCTAACCTTGAGTGCGCCACATAGAGTTCCGTAAATGTTGGGACGGAGTGGGAACTCCCATAGCCCCGGTACGTTCGTGTAGTTCTGCACAAACTGCAGCTTGTACCGGCCCACGCTGTAGAGGCTTGGGACCATCGGTGAGTGCACACCCATCAAATCGAGGTCGCACATGCCTTCTTCGGCCAGCATGCACGCCACCTCGAAGTCCAAGAGCACCGTCGCCTTGGTCTGCCGCGAACTGTCGGAGGAAGCCCCGAAGAACGCCCCAACATTCTTGCGGTAGGCGATTACCAAATCCCAGCACACCAGGTCACCGTCGATGCGGGCACCAAATAGCCGCGCGTGCTCTGGACCCAACTGAACTAGGAGCTGCCAATAGTAGTTCTCTTCATGAGGCGTGAAGCAGTCCCTCAGGGCAGTCTCTTCCAAGAGTTTGTAGTACTCGTGAAACTCTTCTTGAGTAAGCCCCGTCTCCTCCGCAATCACTCCGCCCGCTTCACCAAACAGCGTCTGGGATCGTCGTACGAGTTTGCGTCCCGCTGACGGCATGGCATCCAAAGCTGCCTGACGGTTGCCTCGTGCTCCATTGATCAAGGCTGTTCGATCATATCCGAGGACGCGAATCGGGGTTCGCAAGAAGGGGTGGACATACCATGAGTGAAGGCGGATGAAGACGATCTCCGGGTCTTCCGCTGTTACATATCGTTTGATCGCTAAGAGGGCCGATTCTTCACGTTCCGGTGGCGGCTGCTTCAACCAGACTGGGCCACGACGAGCCCAGAGGAACTTTGCGCCGCGAAGTTCATGGCTGTACAGCGATACGAATGCAAGGGGTTTTCCGTCCTCGCTAATTAGGAGTCGAAAGCGAAGAGGACTACCCATCACAGCAGCGAAACCCTCCCACGGTTCCGCCTGCTCGAGAGGTGTGCGACCGACAAGACCACTCTGGACTTGACGTAGGTCCTCTGCACTTACGGAATGGACTTCGAGCACTGCTCCTCCTACATCTGGCAATTGCGCGTTGTCGCGCCTAGCACAAGCTGAGAATACCAAGCAAGGTTGTCCTCTAAGTTCAGATTGGAAGTGGCACACGCGACGACCAGTCGGCAACCTCCTCGAGTTGCAAGGCGAGTTTCAGAAGCGTCGACTCATCCCCCGGCCTGCCTATCGCCTGCACGCCCACCGGTAGTGTGATCCCGCCCGGAGCACCGTCTGGCTGCCCCGTGCCGACAGGCATGGAGAGGGCTGGAAGGCCGGCAACGTTCACATAGCTGGTGAAAGGGGTGAACTGGCACTGCTGCATAAAGTTACGTTCCCCATCGGAGTCATCAAACCACCCGGTTGGTCGCGGTGTCATGGCGAGTAGTGGAGTAAGGATCAGGTCGTAGGGCTGGTAGTCAGCAATGATCTGTAATTCGAACTGTTTCAGTGCTGCCAGCGCCTTGGGAAGGTCGGCAGCGGGACGTGTTCTTCCCGTGCGGACAAGCCATGCGGTGAGGGGTTCGAGCGCGTCGAGCGCCTCATCTGGAACAGGGAGTGATGCAGCGCTGGCCATCCACACGGCACGGAAACTCGCGAAGTAGTCCGGGGCTGGACTCGGCTCGACGTATTCGACAGTGTGTCCCATCTCCACTGCCGCTAACAGGGCTTCCTCGAACACCCGGTTCACTTGGTAGTCGACCTCAATCTCATAGTTCGTCGACCAAGGCGACCACACATTCCACCCAATTCGCAGTGGGCGGAGAGGGGCTTCAAGACTATCCACGTAAGAGCCCGAGGCCGGAAGTCCGAGGTCGTCGGGGGCACGCAGTGCGTACCTATTTGGTCCGGTGACCATCCCGTCCAGCAGCAAGGCAACATCACCAACGCTGCGTCCAAGAGGTCCCCCTACCGCAAGCCCCGCGAGGGAGGCAATACCAGACTCCCCTGGCACGCGACCCCGGGTCGGCTTGAGCCCAACCAGTCCACATGCGGCCGCGGGAATGCGAATGGAGCCCCCGGCGTCGTTGCCAGGGGCAAAAGGTAGCATTCGCGCCGCAACGGCAGCCGCCGCCCCAGAGGAGCTACCCCCGGGATCGCGCGTCAGATCCCATGGGTTGCGGGCCGATCCTTGGGGCAAGAGATTCTCCCCGTATGCCGGGAAGCCGAACTCAGGAACGTTGGTCTTTCCCAGTGAGACCCCTCCGGCCTCATCCATATCAACAACGATTGGTGAAGATTCCCCAGCCATATAGTCGGCCGTGAGTCTCGAACCATAGGTAGAGGTAACCCCACCCCTATCGTTCAAGTCCTTGTCAGCGAAGGGCATGCCCCACAGCGGAGAATCGTGACGGATAGGCCGACCTCTATCACGACTGTCGTCCTCGAGTTGACGGGCCCTATCCAGTGCACGCTCAGGCGTAACTGTCGTAAGTGCGTGAACACTCGGGTTCAGTAGGTCGATCCGCTCCAAGTAGTGCTCGGTTAGTTCGACGGGAGAGATGGTGCCTTGAGTGAGGAGTTCGCGTTGGGTGAGGGCCGGGAGTTCATGCAGTTCAACCATGTGTCAATACTCCCACGCGCACCCTCCCCCCGATGCTCAGCGAAGTGATTGCGTTGGGAACCGATGTGCACACCGGGTACACACCCCAGAAGCACATTTCACCCCAACGTATACATTTCGCGAACTTGGAGGGCTAGCGCCGTCACCGTGAGTCTGGCGGGGGGTCCATCACCACAAGTCTTAAGGGACCTACTATTCGCTTTGGCTCGTTCTACTAATCGGTACCAGGCAGTCGACCTCGCCCTCACGGCGGTAGTACTCGATGTGCGGCCTCTTCGGGTCGTGGTCTGCGCGATCGAAGAGCACGTCGAATGCTGGGGCGATATCGTCGTATATGGACGGGGCAGACCCGCGCAAACGCAGCCGGAGGTAGCTCCCGCCAGGAATGACGGTTTCGTCCAGACCAAGGGGGTTATCGAAATCTCGATCGAGCCGCACAGACGACAACCGATAGACGCCATGCTCACCGTAGAAGAGTCCCATCATCTTGCGACCCTGCAGCGAGTCGAATGAGTTCTCAAAACCGGGCCAGGCAGCTTGAATCGCCGAGATGTCAAGGCCAACGTCGCGACTCAGGGCAGGGGTATCGTCAAGTTCGATGACGTCGATCCGGCCGAGCGAGTGATTCACAGAGTAGTTGCTCATAGACTCAAGGATAACGGGCTGGAAGTTGGAGGCTGAAAAATGATATCCCCAAAACATCCCCATTGGCGCCATTTTCACGTCTGTGTGTAAGGACTTTTCGTTGGTATCATGCCGATCCTGCTGTGTGGGCCATACTGGGATCGAACCAGTGACCTCTTCCGTGTGAAGGAAGCGCGCTACCCCTGCGCCAATGGCCCGAGGTGGGTACGGGATTCGAACCCGTGTTGACGGCTTTGCAGGCCGCTACCTATCCTCTCGGTCAACCCACCATAACACTCATCAATTTACCCGACATACCACCATACGGAGAAACCGTGAGAGAGCGGATGACGGGATTCGGACCCGCGACCCTCACCTTGGCAAGGTGATGCTCTACCAACTGAGCTACATCCGCGTTTGGCACCCGAGGCGGGCGCCAATCACGAGGCAAAACTCTACCCGCGGCTTTGACACTCTAGCAAGTCGAGGGAGGTAGACGACATTGGTGAAGGAGGCTGCGCAGCTAGAATTGAAAGCTATCCTAGGGCTGGCGGCAAATGGGACTTCTGCTTGTCGCTGCATGCACGCGAAGATTAGGCAGGCTGAAAATGGTAAGCAACTGGCACTCGACTCCTACCAAACCCATTCTCCCTGTTGTGTTTGGTGGAGATGCAGGAGCCTACGCCCTTGGGCTTGAGTGCTATGAAGCCTTTGGCGTCAGGTGCCTGTGCGTTGCCAACGAGCCTGTCGCACTTATTAAAGAGTCGGTGTTCTTTGACATTCAGCACATTGAACCGGGTGCAAGCGATGAGCAGAGGCTCGCATCCCTCACTGAGGTGGCTGAAGCAAACGGGGACAAACACCTGATTTTGCTGGCAAACTCTGACGGAGCTATCGGATTTTTCGCACGCCATCGTCATGTACTTGAAGAGCACTACCTGATACCGTCACCAACGGACGCTACAATTGCCAAGCTCTGTGACAAGGATTCCTTCGCCGAAGTATGCACAGACCTTGGGGTTGCCACACCCCAAACCATCGTCGTGAACTGCGCCGGCGCGGACGATGATTGGGAAGCACCTCTCATCGACATCCCGTTCCCAGTGGTCGCCAAAGCGTCTTCAGGCAGCGCTTATGAGAAGGTCTCCTTTCCAGGAAAAAGGAAGATCTGGTTCATATCGACTGCCACCGAGCTCAACGAGCTGTGGAGTCGCCTGCGCGAAGCGGGTTTTCGTGACAAGTTCCTGGTCCAGCAGCTCATCCCAGGTGGCGATGATCAGATGCGCTCACTGACGTTCTACGTGGACTCGTCCGGCGAAGTGAAGCTGCGTAGCTCAGCCCAGGTATTATTGCAGGATCCGTCTCCAACCATGATTGGGAACCCCGTGGCAATGATTACGGAGGCTCTTCCTGAGCTTTGGGAGTCTGCCGAGAGGATTCTGAAAGCTGGCCAGTACACGGGCTTCGCCAACTTTGATATCAAAGTCGACCCGCGAGATGACAAGCCGTACTTCCTAGAGGTCAACCCCCGCATTGGACGCAACTCCTACTACGTCGTGGCCGCGGGAGCGAACCCAATGGAAATCATGGCAAACGACCTCATCGACAAGCGCGCCCAACCTCGTGTAGATGCCGTTAGTCCGGCCCTTTACACTCTGGTTCCGGTCTCCCTTATCAAGAAGTACACCACCGATCCCATCCTGCTCCAGAAGGTGCGTTTCCTGGTGCGGGAGCACCGAGTCGTCAACCCGTTGCGCCGCCCGGTTGAGAAGAACCTGAAGAGGAAGGCAATCGCACTGGGGCAGACCTACAACTATTTCCAAAAGTTCCACCGCTATTTCGAGACAGGTGTCTAGGAGCGGGGATTTGCGCGCTCCGAACTTAGGGCACTTTGGCAAAGGACCAGATCACTGCACCTGAGTCATCCAGGGACGGGATTGCCAGAATCCTCCCGTTGACATACGGAATTGATATTCCTGGGGCGTCTCCAATGTTGCTGATACCGAGCCCTTCGGCGTCCCACATGAACATGGAACCGTCACCACCGTAAGTCCCGTTACCCCACACGAGGACGTCGCCACTTATCGATGTCTGCGCCCAGGCTGAAAGGGCATTAACTGCGGCTACTAGACGCTGTTCACGCATGCTCCAGACTAGAATCCAAGCGCCCTCCCCGTTCTCATTTGTTGCCGTGACAGCAACTTGATCTCCATCGGTCGAGATTGCGCCAATCCCCCACCCTGGTGTTGAGACTTCGAGAACCGGCGCGGCCTCACCAACGAGTGTCCTTTGATTGTCGATCCACAGTGGTCCAGTCCCGGTAACAACAGGACTCGTGCCGTTAGCCACCAAAGTGACTTCGCCGGGGTTGGTATTCGCGACCCTCGCAATCACCTGAGTCCACACGTTACCGCCGTCGCTGGTAATGGGAGCAGGCGTGCCAGGTAGGCTATCCGCCATACTGCTCGGAACTACCGCCTCGAAGTAGGTGGTACTACCGTCCGTGGACGGAGCAATCGACCAGCTTCCCCGTGGCGCAAAACGATCTCCGTGAAGCAGGAAACCAGATGCTAGTTCGGTGGTTCTTCCTGTCTCCCTATCCCAGCCGACCACTCTCCAATCATCAGTATTGAGGGTCGGAAGAGCATCGGCCATCCCGGCCGAACCCTCCCTCCAGACCACCCAAGTGCCATTGGATGATGCATCCTGTGGCTCGAAGTACAACCCATCCTCATTTGAACCCGCCAGCTCTGCCATGTCCTCAGTAAGGGTTGGGTCCTCTTCGAAGACGCCCTCGCCATTGATAATGCCCAGGACGGAAGGAATATCACTCAGTTCCTCAACAGTGTCCAGTTCAGGTGGTTGCAGCTGCGCGCCAAATGCTGTCCCATCGCTCAGGAGCGTCCGCACAGACGGCCCTGGCATCCCAGAACTGGGAGCTTGGGTTCTACCGATGACATCCAGCTCAACGGCTCCGATTTCGATCGAGGTCGGCTCCACAACCTGTGCGCCATCAAATGCACCAACACGTGCGCCTAGCTCGAAGGGAAGTCCGCCAAGCTGAACCACCGCCCATTCCGGCCCGGCGCTCTCTGCGCTGGATTGGACTTGGGACTCAATGCTGGCTGTCAACGGAGCCTCGGGTCGAGTATAGGAGGATGTACAGCCGGAAAGAGCTGTTGCCGCACCAACGAGGACAATAGCTAGGCCGCACGACGCCGAGTGTCTAGTAGTAGATGCCATAGCGCTGAAGGTACTTGGTAAATCCCGCGAGATCATGCACGAATGAAGCCTGCGACGGGCCGTAGAAGTGAGAGGCCGAGTCGAGCATGATTATCGTTCCGGCACTAGCGTTATAGCCCTCCACTGGCATCAGGTGACTGAAAGTGGAGTAGGCAGGGTGGCCATTGTAGTGGGCGCCACCCGAGTATTCTTGCGTATCTACGATCACGGGGCGACCAGTGGAAGTGAAGCTGCTGGACACCGCATTGCGGAACTGCGCTGTAGTTGGCGTCGGCTGACGACCATAATGACTACTGCCTGTCCAGGCATTGATCCCCACGGACATTTGAGCGTCTGCATAGAGCGTGCGCCGATTGTAGTCAGTGCGGAGAAACTCATCCCTGGCGAGATTCTTCTGTGAGAGGGCAAGACCTGTGCGGCTCGTAGTGTAGCCCAGACGAGACAGGATCATCTGGGCGGTAGCGGGTCCACAGTAGTAGCCATTTTGCTGGGCCTGATGTGTCATGTTAAATCGGTAAAATCCACCAGATTGAGAAACAACACTCGGAAGTACCGGGCAGGTGAGACTGTATGCGTTGGCGGTAAGGACGGCGGTACCTCCAAGATTCAGCACTCTGGATTGCACAGCCCCCATTTCGGCAACCTCCTTCGTGCGACAATCCTGCTTGCTCAGCAGTATCGGAGCAGAGTACGCAGTAGAAGCAGGTACCCCCGCCATGGCATCCGCGTACGTCGCTCCTGTCGCGTAGATGACTGTTGGGGTAGGGCCGCCCCAAATCTGCTTGGCTACCGCAGCCGAGGTCGCGTAGCGGTCCTTTCCAGATACCAAAGTAGGAGTTACACCACTTTTTTGGGTTATAGAGCTCAGATCCGACTTAGACCAGGTTCCCCCTACGATGAGGACGGAAGTCGGCAATGATTCGGCCAAGGCATCACCTAGGTCAGGGCTGTACTTGAATCCACGAGTCAGAAGAACTGGGCCACCCCCCAGCTTTGGGGTTGCGCTTGCGGCGACGAGCGCATCCGGGAAATCTGTACCCGTAGATATCGCAACCGGTGATCCGGCTGGGAACTCCCCTGCGATTGCGCGTGCGGTGCCATATCTGTCCGTCCCAGCAAGCCTGACAATCTCGGTGGAAAGAAGCGAGAGCTGCCGCTCAACACTGGCGCTTACTGCACCCGTTCCTCCGCCGATATAGATGGTCTTTGGGGTGAGCCGCTGTATTTCATCGTGAACGACTGTTGGTAGTGACTGGGCCGATGTGAGCAACAGCGGTCCCCCGGCGTAGGCAGCAAGTGCGCCCAGGGCCAATCCGTCTGAGTACGACGTTCCAGAAGCAATGAATACCGAGTCAGCTTTTCCGTTCGGAAAGAGTCGCTTAGAGATCGCCACTGCGGTTGCATACCTGTCGCCTCCGGACGCCCTCTGTGTCCCGCGAATCAGCGGCGTGGCATCTGCAAATGAGCCCTGAGGAAGGACCTGTGCGGTCATAGCATCTTCGGCTTCGGTAGGTTGAACACCTTCTTCTGGACCGTAACTTAGGTGCTCCAAGTCTCCGGACATGCTTTGGTCGGTGTCAACCATGGTGGCATCAGGATCCGTTAGAGTCTCTGCTTCTTCCCTGCTCTCTAATGGGTTATCGTCGGGGCCTACCACGGGTAACTCCCCCGTTCCGGAGCCACTCGTAGGAGTTTCCCCTTCTGGCTGCAATTCCACAGGACTCGGTACGGGGGACATGCCGGAAGAAAGAGCGACAGTCAAGATGCAGGCGAGCAAGAAGTGGCCGCTTCGCACGTAGATCACCATCCTATGCAACTGTGTTCAATACCACCACAGCCTACAATGTGGCGAGGTTACTGACATAGGTGAAAGCTCGATGCCGCCGCGTATGGCATTGCAAAACAAATACGGGGAGTCGCTATGACTCCCCGCTTGCGTGTACCACCATTTCTGAGTGGGCCGTACTGGGATCGAACCAGTGACCTCTTCCGTGTCAGGGAAGCGCGCTACCGCTGCGCCAACGGCCCGAGCGGACAACGGGATTCGAACCCGCGACCCTCACCTTGGCAAGGTGATGCTCTACCAGCTGAGCTATGTCCGCAATGCTTTTCCGACGTTATGCCGTAGGAGCAGATGTAACTCTATCAGCGCTGGACGCGCCATCCAAACTGGCACTTAGTCAGCTTTTTCACGTTGGGAAATCCTACTTTTCAGCGTGTTGAGCTTGGTCTTTCCATCTTTCAATACTTCAAGCGTCCGGTAGGCGGTTCGGTTCACTGGGATGTCATAGGCCGGAGCTACTTCGCTGATTTCCTGTGCGAAGCCGGATTTGAATGCGGTCAGAGCATTCAGTGAGGGGGCGAGGTCGGAACCCACGCCCATCAGGTCCATTGTCTTGTAACCTTCCGCCCCGAGATCGACGAGTGCCGCATAGAGCACCTGGATGGAAGCCTCGTGTTCGCGACCCTCAGCGTTGGCGGCGGCATAGTAGTAGACGGCCTCGGTGCCCGACAGGGTGAAGATTGCGAACCCCACGACCCTCCCGTCCACGCGACCCGCGTACAGCCGCCCATGGTCGCGCTTGAGCGTGCGCAGCATGTTCTGGTAGACGGACTTGGACCAAGGCGTGAATCCCTGCCTCGCCGCAGTCTCCGCCATAATCTCGTAGTACTCCGTAAAGTCTTCGAGCGCCAGCTCCGTCTCATCAGCGCAGTCGACAGGAGTCTTCTTTATTGCGCCGCGAACCTTTGTCCTGGCTCGCTTCTTGAAGCCCAACATCAAATCATCTGCATTGTCCTTCAAGTCCACAAAGACGGTGCGATCATAAGTGGTTATCTGCATCGGGCCATGTGCATCAGGACCCGGAAAACGGAGGTGAAGTCTCAAGAAGGCGGTTCCTCGCGCTGACTTCTTGATCCACTTGACCATCGCCTTTACAGTCGCGTTCTCAAGCTCTTCCGACTGCTCTACCAACCAGACGGGACCGTGCTTGCACCAGAGGAAGTCAAAGCCGTGGTAGCGGTATCGGGTCAAACTGAAGATTGCAGCAGGAGTCCCATCAACCTCGACTGAAAAGAAGCCAACCAGGTGCCGATCAGGAAATGTCTCTTCGAATTCTGCCCACACCCAAGTCTGTTCGATTGGTACGTTGACACCCGCATCGACTGCGCGCGTCCTCATTTCTTGGGCCGCAATTGGACTGATAGCAACCTGTGAAAATGTCATTTGTCCTCCTCTACTACAACGCTACCGCAGTTGACCATACTCAATACGGCGTGGTTCCGTACATTTTCGACCACGCTACGTAGAGTTATCCTCGTGACTCGATCTGCTCCCCCGCAGGACTTCATTTCTGCACTTGGCAGCCTACGTGATGCCTGGATTGACCCGAGTCTGATTGTTCATGAAGTTCCAGCCCCCACGAGGCTCGCAACATGGTCTGCTGCAGTTGAGATTGAGACGCAAGAGAGAAATGGCGAGCAGCCAGTTGCGAAGGCAACCCTTGTCATCCTTTGTGATCCTCAACAAGAGGAGATTTGGGGCGGACCGATCCGCCTTGTAGGGCAGGCAAGGATGAGTGTTGATGACGATCAGAGTACAGACCCGCTCCTTGGCGAAGTAATCTGGGCGACGCTGCTTCAATCCCTAGCTGATGCTGGCTCCACGCCTCTTGCTTGCGTAGGAACAGTCACAAGAGAAATCTCTCAAACCTTTGGCGGCCTTGAGCTTCAAGGCTCAACCTTGAATGCAGACCTGCGCTGCTCATGGACACCGACATCAAATGACCTAAGCGCAGACCTGTCCGGTTGGGCTGAAGCACTGCGCTC
Source organism: Schaalia sp. JY-X159 (assembly GCF_014525425.1). Lineage (NCBI taxonomy): Bacteria > Bacillati > Actinomycetota > Actinomycetes > Actinomycetales > Actinomycetaceae > Schaalia > Schaalia sp. JY-X159. The sequence goes on from NZ_JACEXI010000001.1 coordinate 405,649, forward strand.
AAACTCAGGGGTGCTCCCACACGGAGTTACCCGCTTAGGACACCGCATTGGCTGAAGCACCACTCTTTCGCGAACCCATCAACCCAACGTCACCCGTGAGGGGGCCACGACTGCAGGGGGTACCTCTCACAGTCGAGTCTAAGGAAAATACTCCTTCCACAGCTGCTGACCCTGAGCTTCGACTTCTTCGCTCGCCGGTCGAAGGCATTCCTGACCTGATTGACTCAGCCGCGGCTCTTGAAAATGCTGCGCATCGCCTTGGCAGAGACAATCAGCCGGTTGCCGTCGACACAGAACGTGCACAGGGCTACCGCTACGGAGGTGGGGCATACCTGGTCCAGGTGCGTAAAGACGAGGTCGGATCTTTCCTGATTGATTCTCGCGCGTTGCCTGATCTCTCCTCGTTGGCGCCAACGATGACCGGCCCATGGATTCTCCACGCGGCAGATCAAGACCTGGCGTGCATGCAGATGCTGGGTCTTGTTCCAACGTCTATCTTCGACACGGAGATCGCAGCACGCCTGCTCGGTTTCGAACGTTTCTCCTTAGGTTCGGTGACCGAGCACGTCCTCGGTATCACCTTGGAGAAGAGTCACCAGAATGAAGACTGGTCGCTTCGCCCTCTTCCCATAGATTGGCTACGCTATGCGGCTCTCGATGTGGAACTGTTACCTGAACTTCGCTCACAAATGACCTTGCGACTCGATGACGCGGGCCGGATGGAGTGGGCCGAGCAGGAATTTGTCCACGAGTTGACCCATCCGCTGATACCGCGGGATCCATCGTGGCGAGACCTGAGGGGACTTGGGAAAGTCCGCACACCACTTGGCTTGGCTGTCGCGCGCGAACTGTGGACCGTGCGCGAAGAGCTTGGGCGGGAGCTCGATGTCGCGCCCGGTCGCCTTCTGGCAACCAACGGGATTGTTGCAGCAGCGCTCGCTGATCCACGTTCCAAAGGCGCGCTGACATCAATCCCAGAATTCCGCCGGACGAGGGCGCGCAAGCACACCGATACATGGTGGAGCGCCGTGGCACGGGCCCACGCACTTCCTGAGGGCGCGCTACCCGATGCGAAGACACCCCATGACCCGAAACATGTACCTGCAGCGTCCATGTGGAAGAGACTGGATCCTGTTGCGTGGGAAAGACTGCAGACCATGCGTGCACTTGCTAGTCGTGCGGCTGCTCCACTGGGAATCCAGCCGGAAGTCGTCCTCGAACCACGCGTCCAAAGAGAGGTGGCATGGAGACCGCTTTCCGGTGATTTGGATGTGGCACTTCAGAGTGCAGGCGCACGCGCGTGGCAGATAGATAATCTTTCCCGAGCAATTACCGCAGACACTATCGCGTCCCTGCGTTAGCAGCACGTGTCAGTATGTGGCTATCCCTCGTCGCCTGAAAATATCCCGAGCCTGCTCGGTCGCCTCAGCCGTGGGAGGTTTTGTCTCTTCCAGCTTGTAGTCAAACCCCAGAGCCTCCCACTTGTCGCGCCCCATCTGGTGGAACGGGAGTACCTCAACGCGCTCAAGTGAGGGAATCGATGACGCGATTTCCGCGACTCTCTCGATGTTGTCACGGTCATCGGTAAGTCCGGGAACGAGGACGAACCGCACCCACACCGGCACCTGTGCAACACCGAGGCGCTGTGCAAACTCCAGGGTTGGCCCAAGTTCCTGATTCGTTGTCCTCTTGTAGACCTCAGGGACACCCGACTTGATATCGAGTAAGACCAGGTTGAGGTTTCGCATCATCGCATCGCTGCAACGCACTCCAAGGAAACCCGAAGTGTCGATGGCTGTATGGATGTCGTTGTCGCGGGCAAACTGGAGGATCTCAGAGACCCCGCGAGGTTGCATAAGAGGTTCCCCACCAGAGATCGTGATGCCGCCTCCTGTGCGGGCAAATATCCGCCGATACCTGTAGATACGCTGGCACAACTCGTCAGTTGGAACCAGTGTCCCCCGGCGCATGTCCATAGTGTCCGGATTGTGGCAGTACAGGCATGAAAGCGGACAACCTGACAGGAACGTAGTCATCCTTGTTCCCGGACCATCTACCGCGGTAACCAACTCCCAGGAGTGAACAGACAGCAGTTGACCGGCATGGATCATCGCCGCTTGCTCACGGCGTTCCACATCACCTAGTGGGTCGAGGCCGTCCAGCCCACCCCCGGAGCGGCGTAAGAACGGGTGGTCAGCGGGCGCGGGTGCGTACTCTCCAGACACACCATCAGACGGACGCTGCACGGCAGACATTTCTCAAGCCTTTCGGAAAGTGGAGAAAGCTTGGGCCCGACAGGTCATGCCGGGCCCAAGAAGTCACATCACATGTGATCGTGGAATGTTCGACTGATGATGTCCAGCTGTTGTTCACGTGTGAGGCGAACAAAGTTGACCGCATAGCCCGAGACACGCACGGTTAGCTGCGGGTAGTTCTCCGGGTGTTCCGTGGCATCTTCCAAAGTGTCACGGTTGAGCACGTTGACATTCATGTGGTAGCCGCCCTCGCCCATGTAGGAGTCCAGCAGACCCACCAGGTTTTGCACCTGTTCGCCCTCAGTGCGGCCCAATCCTGCTGGAACGACCGTGTTGGTAAGCGAAATGCCATCCTGGGACGCATCGTAGGGAAGTTTTGCGACGGAAAGCGCTGAAGCCAACATGCCGTGGGTATCACGGCCATTCATTGGGTTTGCACCTGGAGCAAACGGTTCGCCAGCGCGGCGGCCATCAGGAGTGTTGCCCGTGTTCTTGCCGTAAACAACATTCGACGTAATGGTCAGGACCGACTGGGTGTGTGTTGCTCCCCGGTAGGTTGGGAACTGACGAATCTTGTTCATGAACGACTCAACCAGGTGAACGGCAATCTCATCGACCCGGTCATCATCGTTGCCGAAATGGGGGTAGTCACCCTCAATAACGTAGTCAACAACGATGCCGTTGTCATCGCGTACCGGTGAAACCTTGGCGTACTTGATGGCGGACAGTGAGTCGGCAGCCACAGAGAGGCCGGCGATGCCGCATGCCATGGTGCGAAGGATCTCCGTGTCGTGCAGCGCCATCTCGATACGCTCGTAAGCGTACTTGTCATGCATGTAGTGGATGCAGTTGAGGGCGTCCACGTAGGTGCGGGCAAGCCAGTTCATGAGTCCGTCAAACTTCTCCAGGACGTCCTCGTACACCAGCACGTCCCCGGAAACAGCGTCCGAGGGCGGCGCGACCTGCATACCCGTGATCTCATCCTTGCCACCGTTGATGGCGTAGAGGAGGGCCTTCGCCAAGTTGACGCGCGCGCCAAAGAACTGCATCTGCTTGCCGATCTCCATGGCAGAAACACAGCAGGCAATCCCGGCGTCATCGCCCCACGACTCACGCACCAGAGCGTCCGATTCGTATTGGATTGCGGAAGTCTCGATTGAGGTCTTCGCGCAGAACTCTTTGAAGCCTTCGGGGAGCTTCTCTGACCAGAGAACCGTGAGGTTTGGCTCCGGTGCCGGACCCAAGTTGTTGAGGGTCTGCAGCATGCGGAACGAGTTCTTGGTGACCAGTGTGCGTCCGTCGTCGCCGGTGCCACCGATCGTCTCTGTGACCCAAGTGGGGTCTCCGGAGAAGAGAGCGTCGTACTCGGGGGTACGGAGGAAACGCACGATGCGCAGCTTGATGACGAAGTCGTCAATGATTTCTTGCGCCTCGGTTTCAGTCAACGTGCCCTCAGCGAGGTCACGCTCAAAGTAGGCGTCCAGGAAAGTAGAGGTGCGGCCCAGCGACATTGCCGCACCATTCTGCTCTTTGACTGCACCCAGGTAGGCGAAGTAGAGCCACTGCACTGCTTCTTTGGCGTTCTTCGCAGGACCGGAGATGTCAAAACCGTAGGACTGAGCCATTCGCTTGAGCTCTTCAAGGGCGCGAATCTGCTCCGCAATCTCTTCACGTTGCTGAATGATGCCCTCTTCTGAGAAGCGTGCATTCAGGTCAGCCTTGTCAACCTTCTTGCCCTGGATCAGACGGTCAACACCGTAGAGTGCGACGCGGCGGTAATCACCTATGATCCGGCCTCGGCCGTAAGCGTCAGGCAGACCCGTGACGATGTGCGATGAGCGTGCCTTACGCACCGAGTCAGGGTAAACATCAAAGACACCCGCATTGTGAGTCTTGCGGTAGTGGGTGAAGATTTCCTTCACGAATGGGTCAACTTCGTAGCCGTACGTTTGCAGCGACTTCTCAACCATGCGCCAGCCGCCATTGGGGATCATTGCGCGCTTGAGGGGGGCGTCAGTCTGCAGGCCGACGACCACGTTGTCATCATCGCTGATGTATCCCGCGGCATGTCCGTCAATACGACCGGGAGTCTTCGTGTCGATATCGTAGACGCCCTTTTCACGCTCCTCAGGGAACATGCCCGACAGCGTCTCCCACACACGTTCGGTACGCTGTGTCGGTCCGGCAAGGAACGAAGCATCCCCTTCAAACGGCGTGTAGTTAAGCTGGACGAAGCCGCGCACGTCGATAAAGTCCTGCCACAAACCCGGCGTGAACCCCCGCCAGGCTTCCTGGGTAGCGGTTGAGGTGGATTCGATGGTCGTTACCATGCTGCTTTGCTCCTGGATTTTGACACTCGGCGAGGGTCTCCCGCCATGACCCCAAGCTTAGGTCGGTCTGCCTCGAAAGTCCTTGAAGCCCCCCATGCAAAGCATCACAGAGGTGGAGAATTACGCTATATTCCGCGGGAACTGTCGGCTCTGACACCCAGTTTCTGCTCGGAGTTCTTGGTCACTGTGACGCGCTGCGCACCCCGCTTTGCCGCGCGAACGATTCCGGCCTCATCCAGGCCGACTTCTTTCATGATGGCAGCTCGCGTTTTGTGCTCGAGGAACGCTCTTGGGATCCCCAGAATCTGCACAGGGGGTGCTCCGGATGTGGCACAGAGCCGACCCAGCTCACTTCCGACTCCCCCGACCTCGAGCCCGTCCTCAACCGAAACCACAACGTCGAACTGCTTGGCGGCCTCGACCAGGCTTGCACGCACGGGTAGGACCCAGCGTGGATCAACAACAGTTACGGGGTGTCCCTGCTGGACGAGTCGTTTTGCAGCTGCGATTGCTGTGGGGACCATGGAACCGACCGAAATGATCAGGACGGACGGCTCAGTCTGCGACTCCGGGATGTCGAGGGCGGAGCGCTCAAAGACGACATCACTCCCATCGAAACTCCTCAACGCGGTGATATCCCCGGGCGGCTCGCCTTTGGGGAATCTCACTAGAGTTGGCCCGGACTGCGTTTGAACGGCCTCCGAAAGTTCTTCGCGAAGGGTGCTGGCATCCCGGGGTGCAGCGACCTTGAGGTTAGGCACCATTGCCGCGAGGGAGAGGTCCCACATGCCGTTGTGCGATGCCCCATCATCTCCGGTGACTCCAGCCCGGTCCAAGACAATCGTGACAGGCTCGCTGTGGAGCGACACGTCCATGAGCAGCTGGTCAAAAGCTCTGTTCATGAATGTGGCGTAAACACAAACCACCGGGTGGGCGCCCTTAAATGCCATGCCGGCTGCCGCGGTGAAACCGTGCTGCTCCGCGATTCCAACGTCAATGACTCTGTTGGGGAACCTGGTGGCCAGTGGCTGCAAACCCACTGGCGCCATCATCGCGGCGGTCACTCCCACGATCTTCGGGTCCCTTTCCGCAAGGCTTAGCAGGTGCTCAGCAAAGACTTTGGTCCAGCCAAACCGGGCTGGGGCAACAGGTAATCCTGTCTCCGGGTGAATCTCACCGACCGCGTGAAAACGGTCAGCGATGTCCTCTTCCGCAGGGGTATAGCCACGCCCCTTCTCTGTGATCGCATGAACGATGACAGGTTCACCGAAAGACTTTGCTCGTTCCAGGGCCAACTCCATAGCGACCTCGTCGTGGCCATCAACCGGTCCGATGTACTTGATACCCGAGTCCTGGAAGACACTTTGGGGTGCAAGTATATCCTTCAGTCCCGCTTTGAGTCCGTGGAGGGCGTCATACGCGTGGTGCCCCACCCTGCCGAGTCCGAGGAGGGTTGATTTGCCACGCTTTAGTGTCTCCTCGTATCCCTCCGACGTGCGCAGAGCATCGAGGATCTGCGCCAAGCCACCCACTGTCGGCGCGTAGGAACGCCCATTGTCGTTGATGACGATCACGATGGGACACTTGGGGCCCTGGGCGATGTTATTGACGGCCTCCCATGCCATCCCACCGGTCAGAGCACCGTCACCGATGACGGCAACCGTCGCACCGGGTATGTGCATACGTTTCTTCTCAAGGGCGACCCCGTTGGCCCACGACAGGGCTGTCGTGGCATGGGAGTTTTCAACGACATCATGCACGGATTCCGCCCGGCTCGGATAGCCTGACAGACCTCCTTCGCGCCGCAAGTTTGAAAAGTCCTTACGCCCAGTCAGCATCTTGTGCACGTAAGCCTGATGGCCGGTGTCCCAGATGATTGTGTCCCGAGGGGATTCGAAGATGCGGTGAACAGCTAGCGCGACCTCTACGATTCCTAAGTTTGGTCCCAGATGTCCTCCGGTTTTGGCCACAGAGGCAATCAGATAGGCACGGATTTCCTGTGCAAGTCCAACCAACTCGGCTGAAGTGAGCGTGGAAAGATCACCGGGAGAGCTAATGCGCGACAGCAGCGGGTACCGCCGTAACTCGTCGCGGTCACCATTCGGAGTCATCTGGATCATTCACGCAGTCTACCGAAGCGGAGTCACGAGTAGAATGCAACACAAGGTCCAGTACATCTGGGCAACCTATCGACGCCGATCATGAAGACGAGGACGCATGTCTAAGGAAACCGCCGGCTACGGAACATGGGATTCCCCGATTACACCGGAGTCCTTCACTGAACGAACCGTGAACATCACCCAGCTAAGGGTGGACGGTCCGGACATCTATTGGGTTGAGGACAACCCACAACGGGAGGGTAGATCCGTACTGTTGCGCCGGGACGCCCTCGGACAAACAATGGAAGTGCTTCCGCTGCTGGAAGGAGCACGCCTTGTCACGGTGGCCACGTCAGTGAATGGACGCGGAGGCCGTGGGTATGCGGTACGTGACGGCGAGCTGGTTATTTCGGATGGCAATGATAATCGTGTCTATGCGTTCCGAGTCAGCGATCGCAAACGTGCGCTTGTGCCCCTGACGCCACTTTCCAAGTGCGCCTACGGCGATTTTGAGATCGACCTCGCACGGGGACTGGTTTATGCGGTTAGGGAAGACCGGCGAGGTTTGGAGCAGGGGCAGGAGCCTGAACTCTCCCTTGTTTCCATCCCGCTCGATGGCTCGGCAGCTCGACAACCCGAACTGATTCGCACCATCTTCAGTGGAACAGATTTTGTCGCGGCTCCCGGACTTTCCCATGATGGTGAAAAGCTCGTGTGGATCACTTGGAACCACCCGGAAATGCCGTGGACCCAATCACAGCTTCATGTGGGTGCACTGAGCCCGACTGGTGACTATCTTTCCGATGTCGTTCTCGTCGATCATAAGGATGTCTGTGTCTATGAGCCGCGTTGGACCTTGGATGGAGACCTCATCCACGCAGACGACTCTACGGGGTGGGCGAACTTTTACCGCACCGAAGGTTTTGAGAGCCGAGTTGGTGAACCAACGGATGCGTGGGAGACCCGTTTGAGGACGCGCGCCCTCCACCCCTCTGACCAGGCATTCTCGCAGCCTCACTGGCAACTTGGTTCTCACACCTACGACAACCTTGATCACAACCACCTGGTTTGCACGTGGTCCAAGGACGGGGAAAAACACCTGGGGACGATCCAGCTTGATAACGGATTGCTTGAAGAATGGCCTTTAGGATGGTGGCCCGTCGGCAATGTTGCTGCAGATGCTGGCCGTGTTGTCTTCCTGGGCGATTCTGCGATTGAGCCAGATTCAATCGTTGAGGTCCGCGATCGTGAGCCCGTCTTAGTCAGACCCTCCTCGGAGATGGAGGTTGCACCCGGCTACATTTCTCAAGCCGCAAATATCATTTGGAAGAATCAGGACGGCACCGCCGGGCATGGCCTTCTCTACCTCCCACGTAGTGAGGACTTTGAGGCTCCAGATGGGGAGCGTCCCCCACTGCTCGTCTCGGTTAACCCAATGCCGACGATGGCAGCACATCCGGGAATGGACTTTTCAGCGCAGTTCTGGACCAGCCGCGGCTTCGCGGTGCTGAAGCCAAACCCACGCGGTGCAACAGGTTTTGGGCGTGACTATCGCCAAGCTCTCTCCGGTCACTGGGGCGAAGTGGACGTGACTGACTGCCTTGATGGGGTCCGTCATCTCATCAATGAGGGCCTTGTGGACCCTCAGCGGGTGGGAATCCGCGGGGAGTCATTTGGGTCCGTCACTGTCCTCAGTGCCCTGGAGAAGTCGGATCTGTTCTCCGCAGGCGTTGTCTTCGCGGGTGCGGGTGACCTTCGCGATCTTGCGCGTAATGCGCACAAGTTTGAAAGGAACTACCCGGGTCGACTGGTGGGTTCGTACGAACTTGACGATCCGGCCTGGTCCCGTGTTAACCCGTTGGAACACCTTGAGGAGATCTCTGCTCCGGTGCTGTTCATGCACGGTGGCAAGGACCCTCTTACTCCCGTCGGGACTGTCCGCAAGGCCGCGGAAGAACTTCGCTCCATGGGCAAGCCCGTTGCTTTGGAGGTGTTCCCAGAAGAGGGACACAGGATTCTGCACGACCGTTCGATAAAACTGGCCTGGGACACAGAGCTTGCCTTCTACGGCGAAGTATGGGGCTTCGGGACAACATCCGAGGTCGAGGTCCCGATTTCAGACTAGTATCCGCTACGGAGCAGGGCTAGAACCCAACAAGTGGGGGTCGAACCTTTGAAGTTCGACCCCCGCCCGCTCCTTGAGCATGCAGACCCTAGATGCTAGATGGTTGCGTCTTCCTTTGCCTTCAAACCACGCAGGACATACTGCAAGATTCCGCCATTACGCAGGTAGTCACGTTCGGCTGGGGTATCAACCCTGACGCGTGCATCAAACTCAATGCGCTCACCGTCCTCGCGTATGGCCGTCACCCGGACAGTCTTGGGCGTCCTTCCCTGGTTGAACTCTTCCAAGCCGACGATGTCAAAGACCTCAGAACCGTTCAACCCCAACGTATTGCGGTCTTCACCCTCTGGGAACTCGAGCGGAAGCACACCCATGCCGATCAGGTTGGAACGGTGAATACGTTCGAACGACTCGGTGATAACTGCCTTCACTCCAAGTAGCGCGACTCCCTTGGCCGCCCAGTCTCGGGAGGACCCGGAGCCATACTCTTTCCCCGCGAGAACGACTAGGGGAATCCCCTCGGCGATGTAGCTCTGTGCCGCATCGTAGACAGCGGTGACTGGCTGATCCGGCTTGGTGAAGTCCTTGGTGAATCCACCCTCAACCCCGGGAATCATCTCGTTGCGAATACGAATATTTGCGAATGTTCCCCGCATCATCACTTCGTGGTTACCACGGCGGGAACCATAGGAGTTGAAGTCGCGGACGGCAACACCATGGTCCAGCAGGTAACGCCCCGCGGGAGAATCAGCCTTGAAGGAACCAGCCGGAGAAATGTGGTCGGTGGTGACTGAATCCCCAAGTTCCAAGAGAACCCGGGCGCCAACGATATCGTGGAGCGGCTGCGGCACTGTTGGCATGTCCTCAAAGAATGGAGCACGCCTCACATAGGTCGAGTCATCTTCCCATTTGAACGTTGCACCATCAGGAGCATCAAGTGAACGCCAGTGCTCATCACCCGCGAAAACATCCGCGTAATCCTCCAGGAACATCTCCCGGTCAATACTCGAATCAATCGTTGCCTGCACCTCCTCAGGTGAAGGCCAAATATCGCGCAGGTAGACGTCATTTCCGTCGGGATCCTGCCCAAGTGGATCGTCCTCGAAATCGAAGTCAACTGTCCCAGCCAACGCGTACGCAATGACAAGAGGCGGGGATGCCAGGTAGTTCATCTTGACGTCCGGGTTAATGCGCCCTTCAAAGTTGCGGTTCCCAGATAGCACAGATGCGACCGAGAGGTCATGTTGGTTGACGGCGACCGATACCTCTTCAGGCAGTGGCCCCGAGTTCCCAATACACGTTGTGCAACCATACCCAACCAGGTAGAACTCCAAGGCTTCCAAGTCCGGCCACAGCCCGGCCCGCTCAAAGTAGTTCGTAACAACCTGTGAGCCTGGGGCAAGCGATGTCTTCACCCACGGCTTGACCCGAAGCCCCAACTTGTTTGCGTTGCGCGCCAAGAGGCCGGCCGCGAGCATGACCGAGGGGTTAGAGGTGTTCGTACAGGAGGTGATCGAAGCAATCACGACTTTTCCGTGATCGAGCTCAACTGTGGTCCCGTTCTCAAGGGTCACATCAACACGCCGATGCGGGCGGATGTCGGCCTCTTCGACTTCCGCTGGCTTCGTCCCATTTTTGTCGCTGCTGTCGTCGAACTCGATGGGATCTGAAGCGGGGAATGTTCCCTCAAGTGCCCTGTCCAGCTGGCTTTCCTTTACCTGCGGAGAAGCGGAGACATACGAAGGCAGAACTCCCCGGAAGGCCTCCTTGGCCTCATCAAGGGGAATCCGGTCCTGGGGCCGCTTGGGGCCAGCAATCGACGGAACAACAGTCGACAGATCCAGCTCCAAGTATTCTGAGTACTCGACCTCATCCTCTGGGTTATGCCACAGCCCCTGGGCTTTAGCATAGGCCTCAACGAGCGCAACCTGGTCCTCTGAGCGCCCCGTTAGGTAGAGGTAGTCGAGGGTGACCTGGTCGATCGGGAACATTGCCGCAGTCGACCCAAACTCGGGAGACATGTTTCCGATAGTTGCGCGGTTCGCCAGCGGTACTTCCCCGACGCCCTCGCCGTAGAACTCCACAAACTTACCTACCACACCATGACGGCGCAGCATTTCGGTGATTGTCAGAACCACGTCTGTGGCAGTTGCCCCAGCCGGAATCGCACCGGTCAGTTTGAAGCCGACAACGCGCGGGATAAGCATCGATATAGGCTGACCAAGCATTGCAGCCTCGGCTTCAATGCCACCAACACCCCATCCGAGGACGCCCATCCCGTTCACCATCGTTGTGTGAGAGTCAGTGCCAACACAGGTATCCGGGTATGCAACAGTTACGCCATCTTCATCTCGAGTGAAGATTCCCCGCGACAAGTACTCGAGGTTAACCTGGTGCACAATGCCGGTGCCCGGCGGAACGACTTTGAAGTCAGAGAACGCTTGCTGTCCCCATTTGAGGAACTGGTAGCGCTCACCATTGCGCTCGTACTCTCTTTCAACGTTGCGCTGCAATGCCATCGAGGATCCGAAGACATCAATCTGAACAGAGTGGTCAATAACCAGTTCGGCGGGCACCTGCGGGTTAATCTTCTCAGGGTTCCCACCCATCGTCTTGTAAGCCTCACGCATGACCGCAAGGTCCACCACACACGGAACTCCGGTGAAGTCCTGAAGAACGACTCGCGCAGGCGTGAACTGAATCTCATTCTCCGGCTGCGCCTGTGGAACCCACGCGGCAATTGAGCGCACGTGTTCGGCCGTTATATTCTCACCGTCTTCGTTGCGTAATAGGTTTTCCGCCAGTACTTTCAGGGAGTATGGAAGACGTTCCACACCCGGAACCGAGTCAAGACGAAAGTAGCGGTATTCCTTACCATCTACGGTCAATGTTGCACTTGCATTGAACGAGTCCAAACCTGCCACTGGGACCTCCTTTGGTAGTGGTTATGTTCCAACATATCGCACACCTCGCGCCTACGACCTCCGGGGGCGGGATCCGGGACGTACGAGGGCGGTGACCATCTCAAAATGATGCGTGTGCGGGAATAGATCCCAAGCACTTATTGACTCTATAACGAATCCGCCCTCGACGAAGTCGGCTAGGTCCCTCGCTCCCGAGGCCGGGTCACACGAGACGAGGACGACACGCTTAGCTGGAGATGCGCAGATGGCTTTGACAACCGCCTTCTCAGCCCCCGTGCGGGGAGGGTCGGCCAGAACCGTAGTTACCGCCCCGCGCGCCTCTGCAATCAGTTCCTCCACACCCTTACGATCTACGGTGCCCTGAAATACCTGTGCTCGCCCAGCCTCAACCGCGTCGCCTAGGGTTGAGCCGGCACTGTCCACAGCATCGGAGTTACCTTCCAGCGTCAGCAGCTCTCCGTCTGTCAATCTGTCAGCGATGAAACGGGAAAACAGTCCTGACCCCGCGTAGAGCTCCACCACAACGTCGTTTGGCACAATATCCATCGCCTCAATAACCGCTTCAACAAGCACGCTGGGTGCCTCGCGGTGGGTCTGCCAGAACGCGCCGGGACGAACTGGGAACACGTGTGTCCCGTAGCGGGTGTCGACTTCCCACTGTGATACCTCAGGTCCGGGCGTCTGAGGGTCAGAGAACGTACCGGCAGAAGTCACCACTACGGGGAGGGAACCGTTGGGAGCCTCTACCGCAATTCGCTCTCCCGGCACCCAACGCTTCTTCCACGCGGGGTCGGTCAAGACATTCAGGCTTGCAATCTCTTCAGAGGCGATCGGTAGGGACCTCAATGGAACCACGGAATGAGAACGGTACTTGCGCATCCCCGGCTTACCCTGCGCGTTGACGACAAGCTGTAGACGCGTGCGACGTCCAAGGAGCATCTCATCGGTAGAATCACCCGGCGTTGGGCGAACAGGAACTAGGACCTCACCCTCTTGCGCTCCGGTTACATCAAGCACCTGCTCTACGACCTTCTCACCTCCGATACGTTGTAGCTGCTCAGTCAGAACCTGGCCCTTCCAGTCCCGCTGGTAGGAGGGCTCCACGTGTCCAAGTTCAACACCGCCGACACCACCACCAGCGGCCTCGGGCCAGATGTGAGGGACCCGGTGACGCGACGGTTCAATCACCTCCACAACATCTGCCCAGGCAAATCTCTTATGTTCTGATGACAAGCGGACCTTCACCACCTCGCCTGGCAACCCACCCCGCACAAAAAGCGTCCTTCCATCGGCCGCGTGCGACAGACACGCTCCTCCGTGGACAGGTTTCCCCAGTGTGACCTGCTCGTACGCTGTTCTGGCAGAAGCCATGTCCTCATCCTTTGTCTGTAGGTGTTGCGATCGTGAACGTTACCTTGCGAACCCAAGCGTACAGTTCGTAGTTCTAGTGGGCTCCACGATGGTACTTTGGTACCGTGCATTTCGTGATCATGGGTTGCGGCCGAGTTGGTGCCATGTTGGCGGACGAACTAGACGCTCAGGGGCATTCAGTTGCCATCATCGACCTCCAGTCCAGCGCTTTTCAGCGTCTGGGTCCAGACTTCTCCGGGCAGCGCGTCCACGGCAACGGTTTTGACCGCGCAACACTTAAGAAGGCTCACATTCAAGAGGCCTACGCATTCGCAGCGGTATCCAATGGTGACAACTCAAACATCATCGCAACTCGTACCGTCAGTGAAGCATTTGGAATCCAAAGAGTCGTGGCACGAATTGCCGATCCTGAGCGCGCAGAGCTGTATGAGCGTTTGGGGATTCCGACGGTAGCCTCGACCCGCAGAACTGCAATGGCTGTGCTCCAACGCATGGTTCCGCCAAATGCTGAAATCGTTTGGACAGGACCGACGGGGGCTGTTGCGCTCATTGCTGCTCGACCGACTCAGGCCTGGTATGGAGTACCTCTGCAGACGGTCGAGGCAGCGACAGGCGGCAGGGTGGTCTTCGTCTCGAGGCTCTCGAAGGTCCTCGTTGCGCAATCACACATGGTGGTGCAAGAGAACGACCAGTTGTTCATTGGGGTCAACGGCACGAAGGCGGCGGAGGTCCGCGACACTCTCACTTCACCCCCGCCCACAGCTGCTCTGAAAGGGAGTGCTCAAAAGTGAGAATTCTTGTCGTAGGAGCCGGTGCCGTCGGCCGTTCGATTGCGACGCAGCTAATCACACACGGCCACGATGTTGTCATCGTTGACCATGATCCCGACTCAATCAAGGTCTCATTGGTTCCCGATGCAGACTGGATACTCGCAGACGCCTGCTCCCCAACCCAGTTGGAAGAAGCGGGAGCTCGCGACGCTGACGCGATCGCAGCCGTAACCGGTGACGACAAGGTCAACCTAGTGGTGTCCCTCCTCGCAAAAACAGAGTTTGGGGTTCCGCAGGTTATTGCCCGCGCTAATCACACAGCCAACGAATGGATGTACGACGAAAGCTGGGGTGTCGATGTTCTGGCCTCGACGCCACGGATGCTCACAACACTCGTAGAGGAAGCAGTGTCCGTGGGCGAGATGGTCGAGCTCTTAGCAATTGGGAGCAGTTCGACCTCGGTCTATCAGATCGAAGTACCTCGCGGATCTGTCATCGTTGGCGCTGACCCATCGGCGATTACCATGCCTGACGGACTAATTCTTGCTGCCATTGTCAGCAACGGCCAGCCAATTTCACCTGCCCGAGTGCAAGAAATTGCAGCCGGTGATGAGCTAATCATTATTTGTGGACGCAACTCTGACAAGACGCTCGCCGCACTTGAGGCAATGATTTCCTAGCTCGAGCTTTCTGCTGTTACGCTGCCCGCACCTCGTCCACTCTGGTCGGATTCTCCCTGTGCAGACTTAGGCACGATCCCACGCAGAAGGATCCATGTGACCCAACCAGCAACAGCAAAAAGTGGCAGGCCCATGACCAGCTTAAGCACCCCGAGGCCGACGACGTTGCCGCCAAAGTAGAGGGGTGCTTGGAGAGCAAGTCGCAGACCAAAGACTGCAACCCACACCCAAGTCGCGTAAGCACCCCGCTTGCGGAGCAGAGGCGCCCAAGATGCTGACTTCCAATCTCCCGGCAGTCCGACAAGCAGCTGCATAAGCAATGTCAGGGCCGGCCTGCGCACAATGAGAGAGATCGCCATCGCCATCAAGAAGGCGGCATTGGTGATCAGGCCCCAGGCAAAGTAGTTCTCTGCACGACCTGAAAGAGCAGCCCAAACAACACCAATGATTACTCCGAACATCCCAGTGAATGCCTGGGTAATGGAGGTTCGCTGGACTAGGCGTACAACGATGAAAATAGCTGCGATCCCGCCTGAAAGACCAAGTGGCCAAACCAGACTATGCGTGACCACATAGGCCACCACAAAAACTAGTCCGGGAAGCAGCGACTCAACAGCTCCGCGCCATCCGCCTATTGACTCTGCGATGGAGAACTCCTGGTTATCGAGCTGTGCTGCCCAGCCTTTACCAGTCGCTTGGGAGCTATCGTGCAGGATACTTTCTCGGGGGCCGGTCGGCTCCTCAATTGCCACAACTCCACCTTCTCTCTAGTGCTTGAAAAACTACAGTTCCAAGTTGGGGCTAATGATCGTGTACGAAGGATCGAGCATCTTCTTGGCCCCCTTCACTTCCGTGACGGTTCCCGTAAGCGCAAGAGTTGACTCAGCACCAATACCTGGAAGCTCTCTCCGGCCGTGCCACACAGCAGTCAGACTATCGCCTTGTTCATCTTCGATGACTACTACTACCGAGGTCGAACCATCGACCTCAACCGAACGGACTTCTCTCACCAGTCCTGCAACGGTGGACCTTCGGCGAGGAACACAGGAGGAAATTGGCTGTCTATCCGGGACCAGTGTGCACGCGGCAAGAGGATCTCCTTGCGCAGTCTGCACGCTCGCGGTGCTCCCCGTTGGGAAGAGCCTTCGCGCAAGACTACCGAGGTCCATCGACCGCAGCCGTATCCTTAGGCAACGTGAGCGGCAGGACCTCAAAACGGATTCTTGGAGAATCGCCGCGGTGGACGATCAGTTGGTCGATTAGCTGCTCACATGCAGCCATCTGCGCCTCATCTCCTCCGGCCGCAGCCCCAGCTACGTCGAGCCGAGCCACCCACCGAGGACCTTCTACACCGATGATCCTCAAGGGCGAGAACCCGCGTGTACCGTCCGGAAGGACTGCCGCAACCTTAGCGTGAAGCTCCGTGCCGTAGGGACCAACTTGCCGCTTCACTACTCCACCCGCGGACACAATCGAAGTCTCGATCTGGTCTGAGAGTTCGCTCCAGGCGCCACCAGACTTTGGTGCGGCAGCAACGCTGACGGTGACTCCCGACGTCCCAAGTACAAGCAGCATTCGAAAGAGAGTGGTTTTGTCTGCTTCGAATTTTCCGCGCAACTGAAGGCCAGGAAGCCTCGGAACATAAAGCGCCCCGAGGTCGACATACCCGGACGGAACAGTGGAGCCACCAGAGTCTCTAGGTCCCCGTGGCGTAACTTCCGTGTCTACTTCCAACTCGCTATACGAGTCATCGGTGTTCGCCCCGTCGAGCCCCGCGGGTTGTTTTGCCTTGCGGCGAAAAAATGCCATTCGGCGCCCTCTTACGCAACGCAATCCAGGCACATGGGAGCACCTGGATCGCTTTCTGGCGAGAGCTGCGAAATATGCTTAACCAAGAAGCAAGAAACGCAGGTGAACTCATCTTCCTGTGCGGGTACGACCAGCACGGTGAGCTCCTCTTTGGAGAGGTCAGCACCAGGGAGCTCAAAGCTTTCTGCCGCCTCATTCTCGTCTTCGTCCACATCATTCGAACCGATATCGGAACGACGGGACTTGAGTTCTTCAATTGAGTCCTCTGAAAGATCCTCTTCAGACTTGCGAGGAGCATCGTAGTCAGTGGCCATTAGTGTCCTTTCGCGACCCTGTCGTGTCTTGGTAAACCTATAGGGGCAACCGCGGGGATACTAACACCTCTGGGGCCATGTTTCCATCTGCTATCCGAACACGCCCCTTAACATCCGCAATCTTCTCGGTTAGTTTGGCACCATTGGGTTGGAAAGGTGGCCCAGATGATTGTTCTTGAGTTCGTGGGACGCGATGCTGAAAGCGACGCGCTTCTTTTTGTGGATGAGGACGGACGCGAGTACGCGGCTGCGCTGACAGAGAACCTCACCGCCGCCGTGATTCGGGGCGTAACTCTCGAGACAGTTGAGGACGAACCAGTTCGCCGCATTACTCCCCGGGAGATTCAAGCCCTTCTTAGAGAGGGTGTCTCACCCGCACAAATCGCCGCACAGACCAACACAGATGTTGAACGCGTTAGGAGGTTTGAGGGTCCGGTGCGAGCTGAAATCCTCCGCGCGATCGACCTAGCGTTGTCGTCTCCTGTTGGCTCTGATACGGACGGACCAAGCCTTGGCGAACTCGTTGTTGATCGCCTGGCAGAACGCGGTGTCGACACGGACCAGCTCTCATGGCAGGCCGCAAGACGCGGCACTTCTGCGTGGGAAGTCTCAGTTGTCTTCGTTGAGGATGAAGTAGAAAAATCTGCTACTTGGAGCCTGTCCGACCTCACCAACACCGCCGCAGCAGCCGATGATGCGGCGCGCGGCCTGACTGAGTCCGCGCGTAAACCTGAGCCCGTTCGCGCGCTCTTTGCGCCGGTTACCTCTGCGACAATCGAGCCTGTAGGTGATCCTGGGGACTTTCTTCTTGACCGCCAGGAACAGCTCTTGAAACGCCTGAGTGCGGCACGGGGCCGACGGCAACCGGTGATGATGGGCTTTGAGAACGATGAA
The DNA here is from genome assembly GCF_014525425.1 of Schaalia sp. JY-X159. NCBI lineage: Bacteria > Bacillati > Actinomycetota > Actinomycetes > Actinomycetales > Actinomycetaceae > Schaalia > Schaalia sp. JY-X159. The sequence goes on from NZ_JACEXI010000001.1 coordinate 423,220, forward strand.
GCACTCCTGGACACAGTTCCTCTAGTGCCTGCTCCAAGACCAGATAATTCTGCTTCGCTCCCCGCCGAGCACCACGCTGAAGGGACTACTGCCGGTGCGCCCAGTCCAGGACCCAGCCAGGATGGCTCTGAGCCGTCTGAGCCCTCTGAAGTTCAGGAGCAAGTTGGACTCACTCCAGAGCCCATCGCTGACCTACATCTTCCACCAGCAAAGAGTGCGGAACCCTCCAAGAAGCGCGGCCGGACCCCCATGCCTTCATGGGATGAGATTGTCTTCGGCTCACGTGGAGAATAGGGCAGCCTAAACCAGTCGCCACACCGGAATTTCCATCTCAACTTTCGTTAGGGAACCGTGCACTCCGGGCATCGCTATTGACGAGGGCGTCTGAGACCGGGAGTCTACAACGACCGCGTTTCCCTTCGGCATAACCAGTAGATCCCCAATGAGGTCACATCCGGGCCCAGATCCTACAATGCCGGGGATTTCTTCTCGGTTGAAGATCCATGCCCTGTCCTCCCAGAAGTTGCACCAGCGCTCTTCGACGGCTTGCTCCTCACCGGGCGCCGCGTGAACGTGAGCTGCTCGCCCCTCCCCCGCAAGAACCTCGACACCTCGCGACAGATTCCCGATGCGCGCAATGTCTACGCGCTGACCAACTTCAACCATGCCGTGGTCTGCCGTCAAGATAACCTGTGCTGCGCCGTCCACTGCACAAAGGAATGCTCCAAGCTCGGCGTCGAAGTCTTCAAGAGCTTCAGCCCACTCTCGAGAGTTCGGTCCGTACTTGTGCCCGACCTTATCAATCTCTGACCAGTACACGTACGTGAGGGGAACTTGTTTGCGAACCTCCGCGCCAGCGCAGCGGAATCTGCTACCGAGCTCCTTCGCTCCAACGAACCTAGCACCTCGCATGGCAGCATGCGTGAGTCCCGTTCCGATGAACCTCTGGTCCGTAACGACTACGCTTTCAAACCCCTGGCTTGCCATTGCTTCAAAAACTGTCTCTTCAGGCTGCCAAGTCGCCCCGTCAACGCCCTCGGTAAACTGGAGCAGGTTCATCACTCCTGATCCATGTCTGACGGAGTATCCGACCATCCGGGTTTCCCCGGGTAGTTTTCCGGTAGCCAGGGAAGTTAGGGCAGCCGCCGTTGTCGAGGGCGCACATGTCTGAGCTGCGACGGGGCGGTTTGTGAGCCCGCGTAACGTTGGAGCGTGGCCCAGGTGTCCCAGAAGTTGGTTGTACCCCAAACCATCCACAAGCACGACGATCACCGGCTCTCCGGTGGTTAATCCAAAAGACTCAGCAGCACTGGAAGCACCCCCAGCGCCAGCGAAGGCACCCCCGGTGCCAGCATGGGCCGCAGCGCTCATGATGCTTCCGATCCACAGTGGCGGCGGTGGAACAGGGGCCTGCACCCCGGGAGGAAGCCCTTCTCTGCCACCCTCAACTTGACTCGGAATGTACTGGCCGGTCATAGCGTCATGGCGGTGGATAGTGCGGCAACAAACTCCATCGCATCGTCCTCGTTGGAACTGGCAGACTGCGCCCCGAAAGTCATCACCAGGCCCTCATCTTTCCCTCCTCCGACGTACCCGTGATCGGCGGTACACGCCGGGTCATCACAGCGCAACGGCTCCAGCTCCAAGGAGTGTTGGCTGGAGAACGACACTACGACGGTCAACCCCACTTCGTGATTGTCGTCACCGGCGTCACCATGTGTGGCAGCTGGTACATCCTTCTCGGCGGGCTGCAGGGGAAGCGCAACCTGTGCCACCTCAAGACCTGTGACGTGACGAACCGGGAGCAAGTTCATGTACCAGCGGGCTCCGGCCGCCAGCTCGTCAATATGGATTGAAGTCAGTAGCGCACCGGACAACCCCAGGTAGTCAAAATGCCGGAAGACGGAGTCATCATCGAAGGTCGTTTCAAGCAGAAACAGGTTGTGGGAAGGTATCTGTCCCCCATTCACCTGTTTGACGAGTCTCTCAATCAAGTCCGCATGGAACCCAGATTGGCGGACCTTGTCGAATCCAATCATTGCTGTTTTGCCCTCCGTTAGCGTGGGTGGTCGGTAGAACCTCCAAAGTCCACAATAATGTCCCCCATGGCAATTAACGTGGTCGGCAAGAATGAAGAGCATTCAATCGATGAGGTAGACGTCTCTGTAGAGATGCGTGACTCTTTCTTGGAATATGCCTACTCGGTCATCTACGCAAGGGCCCTACCGGATGCAAGAGATGGCCTGAAGCCAGTTCAGCGGCGCATCATCTACCAGATGCAGCAGATGGGGTTGTCGCCCAGTCACGGCCACGTGAAGTCGCAGAGGGTCGTCGGCGAGGTGATGGGTAAGCTGCACCCCCACGGAGACGCACCGATTTATGATGCATTGGTCAGGCTTGCGCAGGACTTCAACCTTCGCCTCCCACTGGTCGATGGTCACGGCAATTTCGGTTCGCTCGATGACGGTCCCGCTGCCGCTCGTTACACCGAGGCGCGTCTGGCGCCCTCGGCAGCACTTCTCACCAGCGGTTTGGACGAGGACGCCGTCGATTTTGTTCCCAACTACGACAACCAATTCCAGCAACCCGAGGTGTTGCCCGCTGACTTCCCATCACTTCTGGTGAATGGGGCATCTGGTATCGCCGTGGGCATGGCGACCTCAATCCCACCACACAACCCGGCTGAGACGCTGCGCGCTGCCCTCTACCTGCTCAAGAACCCCCGGGCCACGACAGAAGATCTGATGCGCTTCGTTCCCGGGCCTGACTTCCCCGGTGGCGGCATCATTCCTGGCCTTGCAGCCGTAAAAGAGTCATACGAGACTGGGCGCGGGATTTTCAAAGTACGCGCAAAGGCAACTATGGAGCGTGTTTCCGCGCGAAAAATGGGCATTGTTGTCACCGAGCTGCCGTACATGGTCGGCCCCGAGCGAGTCATCGAGCGCATCAAAGACAGCGTTAACTCCGGCAAAATCAAAGGCATCTCGGCAGTTACCAACCTCACTGATCGCGAGCACGGACTGCGCTTAGTCATCAATGTTAAGAACGGTTTTAACCCCGAATCTGTCTTGGCGCTGCTGTATAAGTACACGCCACTTGAAGAATCATTCGCAACCAACGCGGTTGCACTTGTCGATGGCCAACCCAAGACAATGACACTTGCTGACATGCTGCAAGTGTTCATCGCTCATCGAATTGATGTCACCCTTCGACGCACTCATTTTCTGATCTCACGCAAGGAAGAGCGACTTCACCTAGTCCAAGGCCTTCTGCGAGCGATTCTGGACATCGATGACGTTATCGCCATCATTCGTTCATCCGGGGACGCCGAAGAGGCTCGTGAACGCCTGCAACTCGCCTTTGATCTCTCCGAAGTGCAGGCACGCTACATACTTGAGCTACGTTTACGAAGGCTCACAAAGTTTTCCCGCATCGAACTGGAGAATGAACGGGACGAACTTGAGTCTGACTTGGACAAGCTTCGCGCAATCGCATCCTCGCGAGCGCTCCTAGAGCAGAAGGTCGCGGATGACCTTCAGGAGACTGCGGCGGCTGTTACATCACCGCGGCGTACCGTTCTCCTCTCCGATGACGCGGTCCCCGTTGGCGCTTCTAGTAGTGGAGGCGACCTCGAGATCGCAGATGAACCCTGCATTGTCGTGCTCACGCCCTCGGGGGGAATCGCAAGGATCCCTGGCGCGCAACCACCCGCGAACCCCGAGGGCGACGCAAGCGATTCGTGGCGGTCATGGGGTACCACGACAACCCGCGGACAAGTCCTTGTCCTAACTTCGGATGGGAATGCACACCGAATACCAGTCGAGGTTCTGCCCGCCCTTGTCCGCTCCGACCTCGGCCAGTCACTTGCGGGAACCGTTGCCCTGGCGGATATCGTCAGCGGTTCACTGGGTCGCGACGTTGAGGCGATAGCTGTCGTTTCCGATGACGCTTCGAAGGTGCTTACCTTGGGGACGCGCAAGGGAATCGTTAAGAGGGTGAAGCCCGACTGGCCGACCAATAGAGATATTTGGCCGGTAGTAAAACTGGACGAGGACGATCGGGTGGTGGGCGCTTCAAACAGTCAGGCAACTGATTTTGGAGTTTTCTTGACCCGGTCAGCACAACTACTTAAGTTCCCCATCGACACGGTACGCCCCCAGGGATCTCCGGCTGCGGGAATGGCCGGGATCAAACTCGCTAGCAATGACGAAGCAATCTTCTTTGCGGCAGTTGAAGAAACACCCACCGCAGTTGTTGCCACGGTCACCGAGCCGAAAGATGGCCTGCCCGGAACGGTTCCAGGGACCGCAAAGCTGACTCCACTTGCAGAGTACCCCGCAAAAGGTCGGGCAACCATGGGCGTGCGCTGCCACCGATTCCTCAAGGATGAGGGCCACCTCAGGATGGCATGGGCCGGTGCGTTCCGCCCGGTGGCGACAAGTGCAGCAGGGACACCGGTGGCGCTCCCCTCCGAGTTTGGAAAACGTGATGCCTCCGGCGTGGCAGTTGCTTCAGTGATTGAGGCCCTTGGCTAACTAGCGACTTGGGGTTAGTTCTCTGCTCCAGAATCCAGAGGCTTCGAGTATGTGTGGAACCACGCAGAGACTTCGAAGCCTCTGTCCCTGTAGAACTTCATCGTCGCTTCATCCTGCGTCGGATCCAACGTCACGCTCATCTTGTCGACATCCGCCTCAAGCAGTGCTCTCACGCTCGCATCGATGAGTGCCTCAAGAACGTTGGCGCGAGTGTTGGTGTCAAGAGCCGCAACAATCTGCAGAACTCCCTCACGCCAGCCCAGCGCCTCCCAGTCCTGCTCATACCCACCAACTGAAATAAATCCACTCACCCTGGGCCTGTCGCCCTCTTTGTTGAGGGCAACGAACGACCAGTCTCTGCGAATCCCAGCATTGATCTCTGCCCAGTCGGACTTTGATGCGCGAAGCGACTGCTGGGAGATCTCCCCATTAACAAGGTTGAATGCCCGCCGCGTCCCATCATCCATCTCAGGCGTCCATGGGACTATGTCAAGAAGTGCTGGTAGTGCCTTCGGGCTGCACCAACGTTGAAGTGGGATACGGAGCTCAGTGGCGCTGCCCTCCCACACGTAGCCCAAAGACTCAAGCACCGCGAGGAACTCGGAGTTACGCTCGTGAATCGTGTGGGTAAGACGTCCTCGTCCCCCGCCAAAGTGGGATTGCACGAGTTCGGCTCCTGCCTTCGTCTGCCACTCCAACAGCGACGAACCGATCCCTATACCGCGGCTGGAAGGATCAACTCCACCTTGGCAAACTGCCTGCTCTAACCCATCTCTGCTAACTCCCACATATCCGAAGGCGAGCATTTTTCCGCTCCCGTTTCGGTCGAAACCAGCAACCCCCGACCAGTTGTCTTCGGATCTGGAGAACATATCCTCAATTTCCGCACGGGAGGTCCTGTAGGGCACTCCCTCAGACTCCTCGACGAGAGCCAAAAGTTCTACCAACTGGTCTGCATGGGTGGGCTTCAGGTGTTCCCAGACGACCCCTACGTGCTGCAGGGGTAGTTTCATGCGGTCAACGGTCACCGACACACAATATCGCATTGACGGCCATATGCAGCAGGATGGCAACTTGGAAAGCTGAAGTAGCGTGAGGCGCGGTGAAGAAACGACGTCGAGTCAGGGACTCTCAAGCGTCTATTCGATCACGAACAACCGAGCGTGCACCGTCTACAATGAACTGCTTTCGCGGTGCTACAACTGATCCCATGAGAAGTTCAAATACGCTCTCCGCTTCGCGCAGAGCTTCTTCGTCTCCAAGGGTCACCCGGCGCAGACGTCGCGAGCCTGGATCCATGGTTGTCTCAGCGAGTTGGTCGGCATCCATCTCTCCGAGCCCCTTGTAACGCTGAATTGGTTCCTTGTACTTTCTACGCTGCTGCGACAGCTTCCGCAGCTCCTCGTGCAGGCCCGCCTCAGAATAGGTGTAGATAATCTCCGGCTTCGCTCTGCCGCGGCCCGGAACATCGATCCGGTGGAGAGGCGGAACGGCCGCGAACACACGCCCGGCCTCAACAAGTGGTCGCATATAACGGAAGAACAGGGTAAGGAGCAATGTGCGAATGTGTGCTCCGTCAACATCGGCATCCGTCATGAGAATGATCTTCCCGTAGCGCGCAGCATCAATGTCGAATGTTCGACCTGAGCCAGCACCGATCACTTGGATCAAGCTTGAGCACTCCACGTTGGCCAACATGTCGGATGTGGATGCCTTCTGGACATTGAGGATCTTGCCACGTATTGGGAACAGTGCCTGAAACTCTGATGAGCGTGCAGCTTTGGCTGTCCCCAGTGCGGAGTTACCTTCAACGATAAACAGTTCGCTACGCGCAACGTCAGTCGTGCGGCAGTCTGCCAGCTTGGCCGGTAGTGAAGAAGTCTCTAGCGCATTCTTGCGTCTGGAGATTTCCTTGTGAAGCCGCGCTGAGGTGCGCGCCTTCATCTCACCGGCCAGCTTCTCAACTAGTGCCTGGTTCTCCTGTTTGTCGGCACGTCCAGACTTCGCAAGTTTGTCCTCAAGCCACTTCGAGATTACGCGTGACACGACTAGGCGAACCTGCGGTGTCCCCAGAGTCTCTTTGGTCTGTCCCTCAAACTGTGGCTCAGGCAGACGAACTGTGACTACTGCAGTCAGACCCGCCATCACATCGTCCTTTTCGAGACGACCATCTTTGGCCGTTAACTTGAGGCGGCGTGACTGCTTATCGATCTGACTGCGGAATACCTTGAGTAGAGCCTGCTCAAAACCTTGAACATGTGTTCCACCTTTGGGTGTGGAAATGATGTTAACGAAAGACTTCAAGGACGTTTCGTACCCAACCCCCCACCTCAGCGCGACGTCGACCTCACAGGTGCGCTGTACTGTTGCTGGGCGAAGGTGCCCGTCGTCGCCCAGCTGCTGGACAGTCTCTTCGTACGTACCAGAGTCAGTAATTCGCCAAATATCCGTGACGGGACGATCGACTGCCAGGAACTCTACGTAATCAGAGATGCCACCTTCGTAGCAGAATTCCTCTTGGAGGTACTCGGGATCGCGTTCGTCGCGTAAGACAATGGATAACCCGGGAACCAAGAACGCCGTTTGGCGCCCTCTTGAAACCAGCGCATCCCAAGAGAATGCTTCGGACTCTGGAAAGATCTGGAAGTCGTGCCAGAAGCGCACCCTGGTACCGGTGGCTCCTCTGCGAACCTTACCTACGACCTCGATGGTTTGTGCGTCCTGGAACGGTGTGAATGGAGAGTTTGGGTGAGGGTGTGGCCCATCGGAAAACTTTCCGGGTTCGCCCCTTTGGAAACTCATCTTGTGGGTCTTCCCCCCACGATCAACTTCGACGTCAAGGCGGGCCGACAGTGCGTTAACCACTGAGGCGCCTACTCCGTGCAGACCTCCGGACGATGTGTACGAAGATCCCCCAAATTTGCCGCCCGCGTGCAGCTTGGTGAAGACAACTTCCACTCCAGACAGGCCCACTCCCGGGACCGTGTCCACTGGGATCCCACGCCCGTCGTCCATGACAGATACAGAGCGGTCAGCGTGCAGTATAACTTCGATCCGGCTGCACTCCCCCTGCAGTGCTTCATCCACCGAGTTGTCAACGATCTCCCAAACACAATGCATCAGCCCGCGCTCATCGGTTGATCCGATGTACATACCGGGGCGCTTACGCACGGCTTCGAGTCCCTCTAGTACGGACAGATGCCGTGCAGAGTACTCATTCGCTTGTGCCTTTGTCTGTTTCGAACTCACTTGAAGATCATAGAAGCAATCGAGCGTTGCTCTCGACTCCCCCGCCGTCGAACCCAATGCCTTGTGCCATCGGCGAAAGAAGTGGAACAGCACTGCGTTTTTTCGGCTGGTCGTGCTTTTATGTAGCTATGACAGTTTCAACTATGACTCCATCACTCCCCGAGGTGTTCCCCTCGGCTGAACGTAGGGATCTCACCGCACTTGATCGCTGTGACTCCTGCGGAGCTCGCGCATGGGTCCGGGCGGTCCTTCCTGCATCGGAACTCCTTTTCTGCGCTCACCACGCAAGCCGCCACATTGAGACACTCTCTTCAGTCGCGCTGTTTGTTCAAGATGACCGTGAAATCATGGACTCTTAGGGGCTCAGTGCGAGCGGCTTGAATAAGTCGATAACAAAGGTGGGGCCTGTTCGAGCATTTCGAACAGGCCCCACCTTTGTTCTCTCTAGTCCTAATCCAAGTAGTCCCGCAGCACCTGTGAACGTGAAGGATGACGCAACTTGCTCATTGTCTTAGACTCGATCTGTCTAATCCGCTCCCGCGTTACCCCGTAGACCTTGCCGATTTCATCCAGTGTCTTCGGCTGACCATCTCCAAGTCCAAATCGCATGGAAACAACTCCGGCCTCACGCTCTGAGAGCGTGTCAAGCACCTGATGAAGCTGTTCTTGGAGAAGAGTAAATGAGACCGCATCGGCCGGAATTACCGCCTCGGAGTCTTCGATCAGGTCACCGAACTCCGAATCCCCGTCCTCGCCCAGCGGAGTATGAAGCGAAATTGGTTCACGACCATACTTCTGCACCTCTACGACCTTCTCCGGAGTCATGTCCAACTCCAAAGCAAGTTCTTCGGGTGTGGGTTCGCGACCTAGATCCTGCATCATCTGACGCTGGACCCGAGCCAACTTGTTGATCACTTCGACCATATGAACCGGGATACGGATTGTTCTTGCCTGATCAGCCATGGCCCGCGTAATCGCCTGACGAATCCACCAGGTGGCATATGTGGAGAACTTGTATCCCTTCATGTAGTCAAACTTCTCAACTGCACGAATCAAGCCAAGGTTGCCCTCTTGGATCAGATCAAGGAACTGCATTCCCCTGCCTGTGTAACGCTTTGCCAGCGATACCACCAGTCGCAGGTTTGCCTCAAGAAGGTGGTTCTTAGCGTTCTGGCCGTCGGCAGAAAGCTGCGTCAACTCCCGCCGCTCACGCGAACTCATGAGTTCGCCGTCTTCCTTAAGCTTGAAGTCCGCATAAAGACCCGCCTCGATGCGCCGAGCCAAGTCCACTTCCTGCTCAGCATTCAAGAGCGAAACCTTACCGATCTGCTTCAGGTAGTCCTTGACAGGATCCGCAGTCGCACCGGCGACAGTTACCTGCTGTACAGGCTCATCGGCTTCATCAGAGTCTGAAACTAGGAACCCTCTGATCGGCGCTGCTGGAGCCTTCGGCTTCCCTTCGTCATCGTCACTGTCATCTTCGCCCTCGTCATCTGTACCCGTCTTCTCGACCTCGTCAGACTCATCCTCTACTTCGACTTCGACGGCTTCGTCTTCATCAAGGACCAGATCCTCATCTAGCTCCTCTACGTCAGCTGGGATCTTTTCAGCCTTCTTTGCCGGAGCTGCCTTCTTAGCCGGGGCTGCCTTCTTAGCGGGTGCAGCCTTCTTGACGGGGGCTGCCTTCTTAGCGGGTGCAGCCTTCTTGACGGGGGCTGCCTTCTCAGCCACGGCTGCGGCCGGCTTCTTAGCCTTGCTGGCAGACGTCGTCGACTTTCGAGTAGTCTTTACAGGTGTTTTAGATTGAGCATCCGGAGCCATAGACACGCAGGAGCCTTTCTGAAGGAATTCTTGGAAGTATGCGCCTCCCCGGGAGGCAGAAGACTCGTACAATTATAATCACACAACCTATAACAGCCTCGACAAACTATGCGCATAGCGTAGTAGAGATGCGTTAGCTAGAGCGGAAATACATGACTTCTCCAGGCTCACCTGAGATCTACACTGCCCTCGAAGGTCTGCACGCGGGTATCGAGGATGCCGTCGTCACCAGTGCAGAAGCCTTCTACCAGCAGGTTTCCCTTCCTCCCGCAGCCAGTGCTTGGGCTCCCATACTCCAGTCTGTGCGTGGGGGAAAGCACTTCCGTGCGCTCTGCGGAGCGATTGGGGCTGCATGCGCAATGTCGATGCAAGCCGAGAGAGATAGTGACCCTGCAGCACTCATCACCGAGGCGGCAGGCGACCCGCGGATCGTGCCGCTAATGACCGCCCTTGAGCTCTACCAAGCATCCGCTCTCGTCCATGACGACCTCCTTGATGACGCTGACACCCGGCGTGGAAACCCCTCCCCTCACATCCAATTTGCAACGCTCCACGCGACGGAAGGACTTTGGGGTAGCGCTCGAGACTTTGGCAGGGACGGTGCGGTGCTGGCTGGCGACTTCCTCATGTCTGCAGCCCACTATGCGCTGTCCGACGCCCTCACATACTGCACATCTTCCACCGCACCTCAACTTCTGCGGCGATTCACCCTCATGACTGGCGAGGTCGCCATGGGCCAGTGGGCTGACACCAGCGTGTCCTACCGTCCCCTCGAACACACAGAAGCAAGAGAGACCATCTCTTCGGTTAGCCATGCACTTGATATTGTTCGTCGCAAATCTGCTCGCTACTCAGTGATGTATCCAGCAGTTCTTGGCGCCACTGCTGCCAACGGCTCACCGGCTCTGATGGACGTCCTTGAAGGCGTCCTGGAACCTGCGGGCATTGCCTTCCAACTTCGCGATGATGCTCTTGGTGCGTTCGGGGAACCTGATGAGACAGGCAAGCCAACGGGCGGTGACATCGCCGAGGGGAAACGGACTGTCCTCTTGGCTCTAACACTCGGTTTGGCACCACACGAAGACAGAGAACGAATCAACGCTTTGTATCACAGGGGCACCCTGAACTCTGATGAGATCAATGAGGTCCACGCCATCTTGCGTGAGCACGGCAATGACCCTCACGAAGACCTGATCGCAGACTATGTGCAAGAAGCGCTAGACGTCCTTGCTGCGGCGCCTCTTCCCGCACCCGCCAAGATGCTGCTCACCTACCTCGTGGATATGGTGACGAGCCGCTCCAAATAGGCCCAGGACCCCCGGGGTCACCACGCTTCCGTTGCCGCCACCTTGTTAACCTGTTTGTGTGCGCCGCTTCTCAGCAGGTCGATGGGACGGCCTTGCAACCACGGGTTGTCCCTCCAGATCCAGTCGACAAGTTCCTCGTAGGAGTATCCGCCGTCCTCAAGCAGCAGCGCTGTTCCCCGCAGTGCAGGCAAGGGTTCATCAGTGACTCTGATTATGCGCGGATCTTTCATGCCGGGGCGTTGAAGCTCAGCCACATGTTGGCGCTCGGGTGGCAGCTCCACCAGGGTTTCATCGAGGACGTAGCTCTGCCCGTTCACCCGCAACCCAAGAATCTGGCGTTCGCGGATCAGCTGCTTGACTCGGCTTGGCTCGACTCCAAGGCGGTCAGCAGCCTCCTTGGCTGGAATATGGGGGATGCGTTCTAGTAATTCTGATGCGGAAGTTGCCATGTGAACAGCGTAGTCCAGCGCGCCGGGTACGGTCACACCCAGCCCTGAAGTAGAATCCGAGGCGTGATAAGGACCCGGAATGACTGAGACACTTCCCTCGGAAGAGCGAGGAACCCAGATTGCTGACCCGTTGATTAACATGATGATTGACGAGCGGTATCGGGTGATCTCGCGAATGGCTCGCGGTGGGATGGCAACGGTATACGTTGCACGCGACGAGCGTCTCGACCGCCTGGTTGCTCTAAAAGTCATGCACCCCCACCTTGCTGAGTCAGAACAGTTCACCGCGCGCTTCCGCAGAGAAGCGCGTTCTGCGGCCAAAGTGTCTCACCCCAGAATCGTTCCGATCTACGACCAGGGAGTTGTGCAGGGCCAAGGCTATTTGGTGATGGAACTGGTTGATGGCCCAGATCTGCGCTCATTTCTCGCTTCAGAAGGTCCTCTCACCCTTGGCAAGGCTCTTGACTTCACAGCACAAATCCTCGACGGACTGGCTGCTGCGCACCGCGCCGGAGTCGTCCACAGGGACCTGAAACCCGAAAACATCCTTGTCGATAGCAACGAGAGCCTGCGAATAGTTGATTTTGGTCTTGCTCGTGCTGCCTCAGAAGTCAGTGTCTCGACTACTGGATCGATTATGGGAACAGTCGCATATCTCGCGCCTGAGGTCGCCCTCAACGGCGTGTCAGATGCTAGGACCGACATTTTCGCCCTCGGCATCATTCTTTCCGAGATGCTCACAGGAAGACTACCCGGCGGCAATGAGAACCCCGTTAAGGTCGCCTTGTCGAGAGTTAATGAAGATATTCCTGCCCCTTCTGAGCAGACTGAGTGGCTTCCTATTGAGATCGACGAGCTGGTGTCATCGTTCTGCGCACGTTCAGCTGCTGAACGCCCAGCCAGCGCCATTGATGCCCTGGCTCTTCTTCGCCACACGAAGGAGTCGATCCCGGCAGAGATCTTGGATAGGGATTTGCCAGTTGTTGCGCAGACCGCCCCGGATGATGCCCCCCATGACATGACGATTCCCGTGGGTAAAGCCGGACGAACTTCAGTTCTGCCAGTCCAAGAACTGGTGGTCCAGACATCAGGTTCCGTCTCCGCTCCAAACTCCCGCCAACTAACAGCGAAATCTCGAACTTGGTTGATCATCACCACCATTTTGCTGCTTACTGCAGCAATCGCTCTGGGTGTGTGGTGGTGGTGGCAGCAGTACGGTCCCGGGTCCTACTTGGAGGTGCCGGACGTGGCGACGATGACAGTAGCACAGGCCGAAGCAAGCTTGGCTGACCTCAACCTTGCTTCTCACGTTTCTTACGAGAACTCCGATGATATTCCAGCCGACCTCGTCATAAGAACGAGCCCAGAGGCAGGCCAACCCATTCACAAGACCGCTGAAGTGCAGATCATCGTCTCCAAAGGCGTACTGATGCTCACCGTTCCTGAGGTTTCTGGCCTGACTCCCGAACAGGCTGAGAGCCTGTTCGCAGAGGAAGGAATCTCCCTTGGCTCAACCGCTGAGGAGTGGTCTGAGGACGTCGCCGCGGGCACTGTTATCCGCAGTGATCCTACGGCCACCACTAGCATCCGCCATGACGAGGACGTGACACTGATTGTGTCTAAAGGGCGCGAGCCGCTCCCTGTCCCGGACATTGTCAATGTACCGAGAGCTGAGGCCGAAGCAACCCTGGCTGATGCGGGCTTTGTCGCAGAAGTCTCGGAAGAATACAACAACGATATTGCCGAGGGCAACGTCGTCAGCCAAACACCGGTATCCGGCCAGACCCTACACAGGGGGGACGCGATCGCTATCGTCGTTTCAAAAGGTCCTGAGTTCGTCAGTGTGCCGGATGTCTATGGCAAGCGCGCAGATGAGGCCACTGCCCTACTTGAACAGGCTGGCTTCGTGGTTGAAGTCAACAGGATTGCCGGGTTCTTCAGTATTGTCGGATCCCAGAGCCCTGCCGCTGGAGAACAGGCACGCCGGGGGACGACAGTAACCATCACCGTCGTGTAAATACGTTCTCGAAAGAGCCTGCCAAGCAACCGACAGGCCGACTCGACGTACAGTTGCCCTAGCGGGCAGCGTCAAACAGCTGCCACTCGTCCTCGTCGAATCCGCTCGCATCCGCGGGTGCATACGGCTCACTGTCGTTTGCCTCAGCAGCAAGACCAGCAACCTGAAATGCAATCTCAAGAGACTGCTGATGGTTCAGCCGAGGGTCGACGAGCGATTCGTAACGCTGCTCGAGCGAAAGATCGTCCAGGCCTTCGGCCCCGCCAATCACTTCCGTTACATCCGCACCAGTTAGCTCCACATGAATGCCAGCGGGAACCGTGCCCACAGAGGAGTGGACGTCGAAGAATGACCGCACCTCACGCATAATCGTTTCAAAATCCCGGGTCTTAAAGCCATTCGATGTCGAGATGGTGTTCCCATGCATTGGGTCCGTTATCCAAGTAACTGGACGTCCGTCCGTCTTTGCCGCCTCCAAAAGTGGCGGGAGGCTGGTCTCGATACTATCCGCACCCATGCGTGAAATGAAGGTTAGGCGACCTTCTTCCCCGTCGGGATTGAGTCGCTCAATGAGACCGAAAACCTCGTCCGGTGTGGTGGTCGGTCCCAGCTTTACACCTATTGGGTTGCGAACTCTGCTGAGCAGCTCCACATGGGCCTCATTCAGGCCACGTGTTCGTTCACCTATCCATAAGAAGTGGCCGGAAGTGTCGTAAGGAAGCCCTGTGCGTGAGTCAATCCGCGTCAGGGCAGACTCATATTCGAGGAGCAGCGCCTCATGAGAGGAGTAGAAGTCCACCTGACGCAATGTGTCAAAGTCGGCTCCTGCTGCCTCCATGAACCGTACAGCACGGTTGATCTCGGTCGCCAAATGCTCGTACCTAGCAAATACCGGGTTTGCGGCGAAGCCTCGGTTCCATTCGTGGACCCTCCTCAGGTCCGCGTATCCACCCTTGGCGAATGCGCGAATCAGGTTCAGGGACGCGGCTGACGCGTGGTAGGTATCCAGCAGCCGGCGCGGGTCATGGAAACGGGCCTCAGGCGTGAACTCAAAGGAGTTAACCGCATCCCCCAGGTACGACGGGAGCGTCGCTGTCCCCCTAGTCTCAACGGGTGACGAACGCGGCTTGGCATACTGCCCCGCGATTCTGCCAATCTTTACCACCGGCATGGAACTACCGTAGGTGAGTACGACAGCCATCTGTAGCAGCGTCTGAATCTTTAGCCGCAACTGATTCGCAGTTGATTCCGCAAAAGTTTCTGCGCAATCGCCACCGATGAGCACAAATGACTCATGGCGTCCGGCAGCGCCCAGCTCTGAGCGCAAGTCATCGACCTCCCCAGCGAAAACTAACGGTGGCTTCTGCCGCAGATTTCCAACAACTTCGCTGAGGACTTCGCGATCCTGGTAGTCAGGCTGGTGGCGCGCCTCCTTGGCGCGCCACGTATCCCATGGCCTGGTCAAAACTCCTACTGTTCCGCTGTTGCCGGCTCTAGAGGTTGGCCAATACTCGCCATCATCTCCACAAACCACGGCTGTTCGATGTCAAATGCTTTGTGACCAGCAATGCGGGAGAACTCGATAGCCTTCAGCTTGTCTCCATCTTCCTCATCGTGACCAATAACGCCGGAGACACCAGCGAGAGCCGATTCAACTGCCAAGTCAGCCATTTGGCCGATTAGCTCGAGGTCGTAAGCATTGGAACGCGCCGAACGAGAGAAGTAACCTGATTTCTGAACCATCACCTTCTCGGCTTCAAGCCTCTGCGCGAACTGCTTGCTGAACCATTGTCCAGGGTTGATTTCATCCAGACGTACGTGCCCGAATGCATCCCGGCGTACCTCTTCACCGCGCGCTTCCATCTCCTCAATGATCTCAGGAACACCCGCGCCCTCAGAAATGAAGATATTGACGTTACCACGCTCATCCATTACCTTCTTGAGGCGGTCCGCTTCCGCAACAATGTCAAGGTGCATCTCAGGCAGGTACAGTGCATCCACGTCCCAACGCTCGCGAGAAAGACCGATTGAAGGAACCCATTCTTGCTGGTCCAGCCAAGCACGGTACTTCTGAGTCCCAGCAGCCGCCAACCAACCGCAGTTTCGTCCCATAATCTCGTGAATAATCAGCGTGCGGGGTCCAACGCGGTTCTCACCAATAATGTTCTGAGCGAACTTCGAGGTTTCTTCCGCTGCAGTGTCTGCGCCCAATGACTGCCGAATCGGGACGACGTCATTGTCGATGGTTTTAGGAAGTCCCACAACAGTGAGGTCATAGTCGTTGTCATGGAGGAATGCAGCAAGATCAGCCGCCGTAGTGTTCGTGTCGTCACCACCGATTGTGTGCAACACGTCAACATTGTCAGCCTTCAGCTGGTTCGCCGCGACTGCTAGCGGATCATCTCCCTCATTGACGAGGCCACGCTTGACTAAGTCCTTCGCATTCGTTAGCTTGACGCGGGAGTTACCAATCGGAGATCCACCGAACCTCTTGAGCACATTGGCGTTTGCGCGTGCCTCATCGTCAACAACCACGTAGTTTCCAGTGAGCAAACCGTGGTAGCCATGCTGGTACGCAATCAGTTCAATACTCGGGTCAACCTTCGTGTAACGCTCAATCAAGTCACCAACAGCAGTGGACAAACAGGGGGCAAAACCTCCAGCTGTCAGGATCGCAACACGCTTTACACTCACTTCATTACCTCTTTCATCAAGAACTTTGCAGCCGAGCCAACGCCATTTTATACTGTCCGAGTTTCTTACGCCCGGCCGTCCTCTGCGTCACGATCAATCTTCGCCGAGTTTGGTACAGGCCCATCAAACTCGCCACTTGCTGCTAGTTCGGCCTTAACATCGGCGGCATACTTGTCAACGTACTCCTGACCTGACAGCAACATCAGGTTGTACATAATTTCATCTGTAATCGCGCGGAGAATGTAGCGGTCCTTTGAAAGACCACGGTATCTGGAGAAGTCCAACGGCTCGCCGACAACAACACCGATGTTCGTTCTGCTAGGAACCTTCTGGCCAATGGGTTGAGCCGCATGAGTGCCAATCATCGCCACCGGAAGCACCGGAGCACCCGACTCAAGTGCAAGGCGTGCAACACCCGTCTTCCCTCGATAGAGCCTGCCGTCCGGGCTACGCGTACCCTCGGGATAGATCCCAAACAGCTGCCCCGAACCCAAACGATCCAGTCCCGCCTGCATGGCCGCCTGAGCTGCTTTGCCACCGCTGCGGTCAACAGGGATTGTTCCAACAGCCTTCATGAAGTTCTTGGTCGCCCAGCCCTTAACACCGGTGCCGGAGAAGTAATCTGCCTTCCCCATGAAAACGACTTCCCGCTCGATCATCATGGGAAGAAAGATAGAGTCCCACACAGCATTGTGATTGGAAGCAAGTATCGCGGGACCCTCCTTGGGAATATTCTCTGCACCCTCGATCCACGGATGATATACCCCCCGCAAAACAGGTGCGCCGGCACCCTTCAAGACAGAATAGAAACCCACGTGCGCTCCTGAAGTAGATCGGGTTCGTGGCAACGAATAACTATACTTCCCTACGTTACGTCATGTTGCCCGCAAAACCAGATTAGGCTTGCCACGAGAGTACAGGCAAGGAGAGGATCGCAATGATTACGGCCATCGTAATGATCAACTGTGCGGTTGAGTCCATCCCAGAGGTAGCACAGGCAATCGCGGATATCCCGGGTGTGGTGGAGGTTCACTCCGTTACCGGAGATATTGACCTAATCGCTAGGGTGAAGGTCTCGCAGTACGAGGACGTTGAGGGCGTGGTGACGGACGGCATTGCGAAAGTTCCCGGCGTGGAAACCATCTCCACTCACCTGGCCTTCAGGGCCTATTCAAGTTCTGACCTCGAAGAGGCCTTCCATTTGGGGTTGGACTAGCCCACCGTGGCGCGGACTACTGCTCCTGAGTCGCCCGTACCCAACTCTCCAGCTTGGCTTGCGTAGCCCCGCTGCTGAGGGCTTGCTTTGCAAGTTTAAACGCTTCCCTGAACCCATCCTCGAAGACTGCATTCTCAAGCCAGTTCGTTTGAGATGTCAAGGGTGACGAAGATGCAAGGTCGGCTGCCTGTCCCGCCATGATCCCAAGCGCCGCATTCATAGCCACAGCATCTGCCACAGGCCCGTCCGCGCCCTCGAAAACCTGACGAGCCACCCGGGAGTTTACGTCCGCCGTGCTTCCGCGCAGATCCTCTACGGTACAAGCGTCGAGCCCAAGTATTCCAGCTGGGTCGATCTCCATGTGGACCATCCGCCCACCATGGATTGCCCAGAGTAGGGACGGTTCTGCCGCGGTCAGTTCGTCAAGGCCATACTTGGCGCCTCTGAAGACAAAAGCACTTGTGCCGCGCTCTGCAAACACACCAGCAACCAGCGGAGCTGCATCCTCTCGTGCAACCCCCACGACAGATGCAACCGGCTGCACGGGGTTAGTCAATGGACCGAGTACATTGAATGCCGTCGGAAACCCAAGGTCGCGACGTACCCGGGCTGCGTGGCGCATACTCGGGTGGAATTTGTTCGCAAACAAGAATGCGATCCCAGCAACATCAAACGACGCAATTATCTGCGAGCTTGGCAGATTGAGGTCAACTCCGAGCGCCTCAAGCAGATCCGCGGACCCGCATGCGGACGTCGATGCCCTGTTGCCATGCTTGACGACCGGAAGACCAGTAGCGGCGATGACAAGCGCTGCCATAGTGGAGATGTTGACGGTGTTCGCCTTATCGCCACCCGTGCCGACGATGTCCACGACCTGCCCTGGAAGGTCGATGGGCTTCGCGGATGCCTGCATCTGGTCGGCGAGGCCACGGAGTTCGCGAACATTAATCCCACGCACAGCCATGATCGACAGGTAGGAAGATAGCTTGACTTCGTCCAGCTCCCCGGCCATGATCAGCGCCATCATTTCACGACTCTGGTCATATGTAAGGCTCTCCCCTTTTGCAAGGAGAGGCGCAAAGTCAGCCCATAGTGACACCGCAATCTACCTAACGGCCTTGAGGACCTCAACCATTGTCGTCTGCAGAGTCAGGGGGTCGTATGGCGCATGGACAGTGAACTCGGCTCCCGACCAGGTGGCCAGCCAATCATCCTGTGGTCGTGCCGTAAGAAGCACCAGGATCGGCTCAACATCAAGGTCCAACTCATTCTGGATATCCTGCGCCACGGCCATGCCACCGACCTTTGGAGTTTCAGCGTCAAGGACCACGATCGGGGGCTCATGCTTAATCACTCCGGCGATTGCGCCTGCAGCTGTGGCTGTCTCAATCCAGTTCAAACGTGCAGAATCTCTACCCGGACGTACACCTGTCCCCTCGATTACCGCTTGGCGTTTAGCCGAATCTGCGGAGTATATAAGTACGTCAACGACCTGCTCGCTCAAAGGTATCTCCTCAACGTCCTACCCAGCACCTGCGCCGAGTACGGATTCAAACGCTTCTAAGTGTATCGTCCATGGCGCATCACGGTGTCATGAGTGGCGCGCCAGTCCTAATCGGTTGCTCACGGAGTGTAGGCAGCAAGAATGTCGACGATCATAACCATCGCTGGCTGCTCGCCCTCGCCGGCGGGAAACACCATTGCCACACGAGACCCAACGCGCTCACCAAGAAAGAGCGACGACTGCGCCTCTATGGCCTGCGCGCCCGTATCCCAAGTGGAAACTGCCTCTTCCGTCGTGCCCCAGTATGTGCCAACGTATTGATAGATGACGGTGTCCTCAGCAGTAACGACCGGACCAGCACCTTCGGCAACTACGACTGATTCCTCAGCTGTCGGGGGCGTTGAACCTTCCTCAAAAGACACGAGAGGTGGCTCACCCAGGTCGCCTTCAAGCACTAGCCCATCGGGCAACTCAGCGTCAGTGAGAGTCGCTTCTTTGAGGGCTGCAGTGTCAGAGCCGAATGCGTCAATAATGTCAACGACAAAGATGAGCGTAGACCCGGCGGGAATGTCACCCTGATCAACATCGCCGTAACCGAATTCGGCAGGAACCACCAGGAGAACACGATCACCAATATGAGTGCCCGCCAAGCCGTACTTCCACCCTTGGATCACCGCATTGAGAGAGAAGGTTGAGGGCGTCCCGCGACCAAACGAAGAGTCGAAGGGAGCGCCGTCCCAAAGGAACCCCGCATAGTTCACGGTGACCACATCGTTGACACCGACCTCGGCACCATCGCCCTTCTCAAGGGTCTGCGCAGTTATGACGGTGGGTGGCTCAGCATCAACGGTTGTGATCTCTGGGATCTCACCGAACGCACCCTTGACCGTCGGGAGGTCCCCGGTCGGATTCCGATCTACAACGGGCGCGGAGGCATCCTGGCTCTGTGAAGCCTGTTCCGACTGTCCGCTAGAACTGGGAGTGTCGGCGGATGTGCACGCTCCAAGCCCCAGCGCTGCCGCCAAGAAAAGAGCCGTTGCTACCACAGTCGATCGTGACGTTCGCATGCTTGCTAGATCCTTTATTCTCTGATGCTTCCTTCTTAGCGTGACTAAGAAGGTCTTGAACTACCTGGTCCTGGTCTAGTGAAAGGACTCGCCGCACGCGCAGGTGCTGCCTGCGTTCGGATTGTCGATGGTGAAGCCCATTCGTTCAATGGTGTCGGAAAAGTCGATAGTTGCTCCGGACAGGTACGGGGTACTCATCCGGTCTACGACAACCTCGACGCCGTCAAAGTCCACAACTGCGTCCCCATCGAGCAGACGCTCATCAAAGTACAGCTGGTAGATAAGACCTGAGCAGCCACCTGGTTGAACCGCGATCCTAAGCCTAAGGTCATCCCGGCCTTCCTGTTCGAGTAGGCTCCGTACCTTGTCAGCGGCCTTTGCCGACAGTAGGACTTCATGCGTGGGAAGATCGGTTAGTAATTCAGACATCTCTACCTCCGTTGTAATTCGGGCGTACCCTCCACAGCAACCTTACGCGGCACCATTTCATGTGTCACGGTGGGGGCGCCTCACAGACAGGTGGGTTCGCTCTCAGAGCAAACTCACCTGCTACCCAGTCGCTCCAAGAGTAGCGCTTCAGCAAGCGTCGCATTCTTCAGTGTCTTGAGCGACTGCGATTCATTCTCCGAGTGGGCATTTGTGGCTGGGTCCTCTACACCTGTGACCAAAACCTCTGCGTTGGGGAAAGCCTCTTCGAACTGGGCAATGAACGGGATGGATCCACCTACACCGATGGCCACAGCGTCCTCGTCCCACGCAGTGGTGAGAGCCCATCGCAAGTCGGAAACTCCTTGCGACTCCAAATCCGCAAGATATGACGGTCCTGTTTCTTCAATGCTGGTTGTCACCCGGCAGCCGAACGGCGCATGACTTACCAGGTGTTGCTCCACAGCCTGGGCGACCTCGGCAGAATCCGTTCCCGGAACCGTACGGACACTGAGGCGGAACCTGCACCTGGGGATGATTGCGTTGGCCGAGTCGGCCACCGAGGTTGCATCAATACCGATAACTGCGATAGCTGGCATGGTCCACACTCGGGCAGCAAGGTCTGCCGTTCCAGCCAGCGAGTAGCCGTCGATAACGGAAGAGTCCCTGCGGAAATCGCCCTCGTCCCAGTCCACCTCGGCCCGAGGATTGCCTCCTAGACCTTCTACCGCGACGTTTCCGTCTTCATCATGAAGCGTGGAAATCAAACGTGAAGATAGTGTCACCGCATCCAGGATCGGTCCCCCAAACATCCCTGAGTGCACTGCGTGGCCAAGCACCTGCACTTCGACATCCAGTGTCACCACACCCCGCAATGATGCTGTGACCGCGGGCACATCCACCGTCCAGTTGTTGGAATCCGCAACCACTATCACATCGGCTCTAAGAACGTCACGATTCTGCTGCAGGAAATTTTGGAACGAGGGCGAACCGACCTCTTCTTCTCCCTCAATGAAAACAACCACGTTGACTGGTAGCTCTGCAGAGAGCTGTTGGAGTGCACGCAATGCTCCAATGTGAACGACGATGCCCGCACCATCATCCGAGGCACCACGTCCGTAGAGTCTGTCACCGCGAACCTCTGCGGTGAAAGGATCGGAATCCCATCGGCTGGCATCAACGGGTTGCACGTCGTGGTGCGCGTAGAGAAGGACAGTGGGGCGGCCTGGGATTGTCTCCGACGTTGCTATCACTGCCGGGGCTCCAAGCACACCCGGGGAGATCTCCCCACGCTCAACACGCGCGTCAAAGCCAAGCTCCCCAAACTGTTCACAAACAAACTCCGCACTGCGTTCAAGGTCACCAGCATGCGCAGGGTCGGAACCAACGGATGGAATTGCGACAATCCTTGAGAGCAAATCGATCTGCTCGGACGTTCCCGCATCAACGTTTTGCTTGAGTTCTTCTACTGTGTTCATGCACCCAATCTACTCTGCGGGGCGGCTTAGGAATAAAAGCTCGATTCCGCTACCCTTGGGTCGTGAGCAACGAAGAGAACGCATCGGTGAGCCCTGATTCGACGAAGAAGGGGCGCCCGACGCCAACACGCAAAGAGTCCGAGGCCGCGCGCCGCAAACCACTGGTCCCGACAGACCGCAAGCTTGCGAAGCAGCAGGCGAAGCAGAAGCGTGCCGAAGCATATGAGCGGGAACGTGTTGCACTGGAGACCGGTGACGAACGGTATCTTCCCATTCGTGACAAGGGTCGCATCCGCAGGTACATCCGTAACTACGTTGATGCTCGCTGGTCTGTGGCGGAGTTCTTGCTCCCCGCCATGCTGGTGTTCCTCGGCGGAATGCTGCTCTTTTCGTTCATTCCGCTGCCTGGCGGGATTAGCGAGTACACCATTGTTGGGCTCACGGTTCTGTTCTACGGGATGCTGATTGCTGCGCTAATCGAATCGATTTTCGTTTGGCGCAAGCTCAAGAAGCTCCTCGCGGCGAGGTATCCGGGCGATGAGATCCCCAGGGGTACCTGGTTCTATCTATTCTCTCGAATGCTCATGGCACGACGGTGGCGCTCCCCACGCCCAATGGTGCAGCGTGGGGAGTACCCGAAGTAGACTGCTCCGCCTTCCTGTTCGCTAGGCTCGCGGCAAGCTCCTCTACGACTTCGGCGGTCTCTTCCCAGCCCTCCACAGCCAGGGTCGCCCATCCTGCCGCTTTGACGGGGTAGTCGTTTCCACCCTCGTCCAACCGGTCTCCGATGAAGAGCATGTCCTCTTTGGCGATCCCAGTTTGCTCGACGAGGGCGCGCATGCCGTAGGCCTTGTCGATGCCCCGAGCAGTAATGTCTACGGAGGTTGACCCACCTGACCGCACCTCAAGTGTTGGTAGCAGTGCCCCCACTTCCTTCGCCAGTGACGCCCTCTTTTGACCGGTCGGATCCCAGGCTCGCTTCGCATCAAGAGGTGCATTCTGCCCCAGGGCTGAGAACGTAATCTGGGAGTTGCGGTTTTCGATGATCTCCCCCCACGGATCTTCGCACCACAACCCGAGCTTTCGTGCGGTCGTCTCCAGTGCTGACATGGCGTTCTGCGCCTCGTCTTCAGTGAGTTGGTGGTCATAGACATCGACGAGGGCGCCCTCGTGGAAATTTGCATAGCGAGTTCCACAGGTAGGCAGCAGATGGAGGTTCGCCAACTGCGTTGGGCTTGCATGCAGATTCCCAAGTAATTGCAGGTCAAACTGGGGAAACGCTCCACCGGAGATGACCGCGACTTCACACACATCCAAAAGGTCGCGCAATGCGCGCGCCATTTGGTCTGGAAGTGGCGACTTTGAGGGGGCCAATGTGTCATCTAGATCGAAGGCAACCAGCTTCCACGCAGGGCCAAGCAAGTCTAAAGAAGGGGTACTTGTCATGATGCGCATTTTACCTTCGCGACCAACCTGGTTCCCAAACTGGGCTGGAAGGTCACTACAATGTCGGAACGTGCCTTTTCGGCCCGTTATCTTGTAACCCACGACTGTCACGGAGGACACAATGGCAACTCCCCACATTCGCGCTGAAAAAGGCGACATCGCACCCGCAGTTCTCATGCCAGGCGACCCTTTGCGTGCGAAGCGTATCGCTGAACTGCTCTTTGACGAGCCTCGCCTGATCAATGATGTCAGGGGCATGCTCGGATACACAGGAGAGGTGGACGGAAAGCCGCTCTCTGTGATGGGTTCGGGTATGGGACAACCTTCTGCGGCACTCTACGCTAGCGAATTGTTCAAGTTCTACGGCGTTGAGAGAATCATCCGCGTCGGAACGTGCGGCGGGATTGCACCACACGTCAAAGTTGGCGACACCGTCATTGCGATCGGAGCCCACACGGACTCGAACTTCAACCAGTCAAGAATTCCGGAGATCTATTTTGCGGCAATGGCGTCCTTCAACCTAGCGCGCGCTGCGTTTGAGGCGGTACCTGAGGGCCAACGCGTGCACGTAGGACCGATTGTCTCGCGAGACCACTTCTATCGTGTCGTACCGGGACAGGTTGAAGGCCTCGCAAAATACGGCGTGCTCGGGGTTGAGATGGAAGCAGCAGCCATGTATGGAACCGCCGCTGAGTACGGCAAAGAGGCCCTGACTGTGCTTACCGTGTCGGACCACCTTCTTGATCCCAGCGGGGACATGTCAGCAGAAGATCGAGAGTCGAAGTTCCAGACCGCCCTTGCCGTTGCAGTTGCAGCAGCGCATTCCTAGGTAACTGGGCCCCGCTCCCGCCTACCCAGACGGTGAGCTGGGCCCGGAAAACTACTCAGAGTCGACTAGGGAACCACGTAACTGGTCAACAACCCCCGCATCCATGTCGTGTTTGAGCAGGTAGTTGTGGGGACTCCCAAAGTGCTCATCCATATACGTCAGCGCGTCGACCATAGCTTGTGGTGGCGACTGGGACATGAGAGGCGCCAACTTATCCGCCTCTTTCTTGCCGACAATCTCGCTGACGAGCTTGATCTTCTGCTCAAGCCAGGGGCCCTCAAGGTTGTCCTGCGTCAGTGCATATGAAGAAACAATGTCATCGCGGGAAACCCCTAGGAGCTCTTGGATGAGGGCGACTGTGATGCCCGTGCGGTCTTTACCAGCGGTGCAATGAATGATGACGCTTCCCTGACCAAGTCCTTTCGCAGCGGCCGTAACAGCCTTTGCAAAAGCTCTCCCGCCCTCCTTGAGCATCTCCTGGTACATCTTCGAGACCGTCATGTCTCCCTCAATCATCGAGGCTGGGGAGCCCGCCATGATCGAGTGCTTCTCGACGGCGAACCCACCCATTTTAAACAAGGATGGCTCCATCATGACTTCAACCTCGGTGCGAAGATCGATGATACTCCTCACGGGCAGATCCCTTAGGAAGTCCGCATCCTGACTGTCAAGAGCAGCAGGTTGGTCTGAGCGAAGCAGACGCAGGGTGCGCAGACGCCCATCAGAGGCATTGAGGCCGCCCCCATCGCGGAGATTGTAGAAACCGCTCAAGTCATATTTGATGATGGTCATCGGTCAAGCCTCTCCCTCGAGTCTCTTCGCCTCACCACGAGTTGGCGCTAGTCTTCGCGATCTGGTGAGTTGTAGGGGTTCTTTCGCAGAACCCACCCGCTCAGTAGCGCCACCACCGGCCAGGCTACCCCGTTGAGCCACATCGCAGTGCTTGTGGTGCCCTCCGCGATATCAACCCAGGTGAAGACGCCCATCACAACGGATACACACAGCACAGCCCACGTAATAGCCTGTCTAATTGCTGGGTCCACCGGCAGCCCTCCACTTCCGCACAGATACTGCTCCCAGCATACTCTGGAGCGACGCTAGTCCCCTGACGTCAACAGCTTGCGACACAGCGTCCCCAGCTGATCTACCTCCTCATCGCTAAGCCTTGAATGAAGCCTTTCGGCGACCGCTACTCCGTGCGCTCGACCGACTACGCGCTGGATCTCCCTGCCCGCTTGTGTCAGAGAGAAAAGGGAAGCTCGTCCGTCAACTCCATGTCGACATCGTGCAATCAGGCCCTGCTCTTCCATGCGCTTCAGCATGCGGGATAGAGCAGGCTGGCTCAGAACTACCTTGTCAAGGAGCTCGGACTGGGTAAGTGAATCTGCTGCTCTAGACAGCGCGTAGAGGATGTCATACTCCCGCATCGGCAAGTCACCAAAGCTACCATCCGCAATGAACTCGCGGTTTAGTCGACTGTAGACCCGTAAGAACGATTCCCACGTGTTTGAAGCGGCTCCCAACTGGTTGCGCGAGAGTTTCTCCATGATTGCCTCACCTTCTAACCCAAAGACCCGTCAGCAGATAAACCGAAGTGCAGGTGTCGAACATTCTCAGGCCCGCACCTGCACTTCACATTTGATACCTAGATTAGGCCTTGTTCTTCTCTACGTGAGCAGCAACTGCTGCGATGTATTCGGTAAGGAAATCAACGGATCCCTGAGCGATCGTCCCGTCCTCGTTCAGAACCTTGTTGATGTTCAGGTACGCTTCCGGCTGACCCATCACCTGCATGTTGAGGAATAACAGGACGTTGCGCAAAGCCTGTTGAGCTTGACTTGTACCGAGATCCCCGATGGAAGCACCAGCGATTGCCGCGGGCTTGCCGTTGAATGAGCTCTTTCCCCAGGGACGTGAACCCCAGTCGATGGCATTCTTCATGACACCGGAGAAGGAGCGGTTGTACTCAGGGGTCACGAACAGCACCCCATCGGCCTCGTCGATCTGCTGCTTCAACAGGGCTGGGCCCTCTGGGTAGGCGCCATCAAAATCGTAATTGTAGAGGGGCAGATCCACGTCGACAGTTGTGAATTCTACGCCCTCGGGCGCAACAGATTCCAGAGCATTAGCCAGCTTCTTGTTGATAGAGTTCTTACTGAGCGAGCCAACGAGCACAGCGATCTTGGTCATTTCAGGACTTCCTTCTCGTGAAAAATTGTCAGAGCAATGGAGGCATCTGCTCCAGGACTTCAGTCCCGCTCCTAAGCAACTATTATGCATCTGCATATAGTTTTACGCCAGAGCTGTCCGTCACTTTTTCTCAGGTTCTGTCGGCCACCCTCTCCACAACAAGGTGGTTGTTAGAGTGGTTGTCGCAGCCTATCGCCGAAAGGAGCTGCCGTGATGTTTCGTGGATCAGGGACCGCGCTTGTTACCCCATTTCATGAGGGTTCAGTCGACTGGGCTTCCCTCGAAGCTCTTCTCAACGCCCAAGTCGAGGGCGGAACAGCTGCTCTCATTGCGTGTGGCACCACGGGTGAACCCTCGACGCTCACCTTTGAGGAACAGTGCGACGTTGTCTCGTTCGTCGTCCAACACTCAGGTGGCCTTCCCGTCTACGCGGGTATAGGCGGAAACAATACCGCTCACGTCATCGACTGCGGCCGAGCAATGGCTGATCTGGGTGCGGATGGACTCCTAGGTGTCACCCCGTACTACAACAAGACCACGCAAGATGGGCTGGTCGCGCACTACAGCGCGATTGCCGACGCAGTGGACCTTCCCCTGATCATCTATAACGTCCCTTCCAGAACCGGACTGAACATAGCTCCCACCACCACCGCTCGACTTGCTTCTCACGAGCGCATCGTCGCCCTTAAAGAGGCGAATCCTTCGATGAGTCAGATTCTGGAGGATTTTCGCCTTTGCTCCGATTCGCTGGCGATCTACTCGGGTAACGATGACCTCACGTACCCATTCTTGACCCTCGGCGGGGCAGGCGTGATTTCAGTCGCCTCAAACCTTATACCTCGACCAATGCATGACATCATCCGTCTTTTTGACGAGGGCGATTGGCTTTCAAGTCTTGCCCTCGCTCAGCAGTATGCTCCGCTTATCGACCTCCTCTTTGCTCAGGTCAGCCCCCTCCCCGTCAAGGCAGCCCTGGCCCACATAGGGTTGATGAAGAATGAGTTGCGACTCCCGCTGGTTCCTCTGACCGATGAAGAGGCTCAACCCCTGTTTGCAGAGCTGCAAGGACTCGGTATCGAGTAGGTCACTGCGAGCCTGCCAGCACCTATAATCACCTCAGCACAGGTATTTTTCACACAACAGGCAAGGTTCGCACGGCTATGACAACTGAATCAGCGCAGGCGCAGCGAATTCGAGGGCGTCTGGCACGTAAAGCTATCCCCCGTAAGGCTCTGGGCGAGTTTACCGCCCTCGATCGAGATCCTGCCGCAATGATTCAGAGGCGCGATGAAGGACGTCTGGCACGCCTGGTTCCGCTTCGCCACCAACGAATGTCTGCCAGCGAGTTCGCCTTCTTCCGCGGATCTGCTGGTCTAATGGCCCACGACCTCGCGTTGCAGGCGCAGACGGATACCCAGCTGGTGATCTGCGGTGATGCCCATATCAACAACTTCGGACTCTATGCCTCACCTGAACGCCGACTCATGTTTGACCTCAATGATTTCGATGAGGCGGCACCTGGGCCATGGGAGTGGGACGTCAAGAGGCTTCTCACCTCCGCGATCCTTACGGCCAAAGAGATAGGCGCGTCCCCTGACGAGGTCTCCGATATCGCGCAGAACGGCGCCAAGACGTACCGCACCGCGATGCAAGAAATGCTTGCAAAGCCCGCCCTCGAACGCCACTATGTTTCGGTGGATTCAACCACTATCGCTGCGAGCGTTCGTGAGGGAGGCCTCCGCGGCTTCACCAAGACGACACAGAAAGCACGCAAACGCGACGCGGATCGCACAATCGCGCACCTCATGACACCCGACCGAATGGGGTTCCTCCGTTTCAAAGATGATCCTCCCATCCTCACTCACACTGGTGAAATGTCGCAGCGGGACTTTGAAGAGCTGTTCCTCCAGTACCGCGACTCGGCCCTCTCGGAGATTGGCTTCCTGCTTTCGCGCTACGAGATCACGGACGTAGCGATGCGGGTTGTCGGCGTGGGCTCGGTCGGGACTCGCTGCTACCTGGTGGCACTCACTGGCCCCGAGGGCAACGGAATGGTCCTTCAGATCAAAGAAGCGGGCGAGTCCGTCGTGACACACTTTTCCGAACCGAACATGACGACGCCGCAAACACTCACCAAAGACATGTCGGGGGGCGACCGAGTAGTCACCCACCAGCGGATTCTTCAAGCTGTTTCCGACCCGTTCTTAGGCCATATCACCCAGGGCGGGCGGAGCTATTACGTACGCCAGTACCGCGATGCGAAAGGCAGTTTCGACACGACGACCATGGACGTCGAAACCCTCAAGAACTACGTGCGCCTGTGCACAACCTTGCTCGCGCGGGCTCATTCACAAAGCCCCTACGCACACTGGGTTGGGGGCTACATAGGTGACACAGATGCCTTCGATGTCGCAATACTGTCGTGGTGCACCAAGTACTCTGAGCAGGTCTCCCGTGACTACAGACGCTATCTGGAGGCGATCGAGGACGGAAGAGTTTCCGTGGCTATGGAAGAGCCCGCCACGTAACCTCGATCTAGAAACCGCGCTTCAGTCCAGGAGACCGGGAACCGACCGAGGGCGCACCAGCGTCCAGAGGAAGATGGCTCCGAGCAGTGCTGAGATCCCCATGACTCCACCCATCGGAATCGGGCTCCCCACACCGAGCAAGCCGATTATTGGAGAGAGAATCCCAGCGGTTCCGAAGTTCATCGCACCCAGGATTGAGGCCGCAGTACCAGCCTGATCACCATGACGCGACAGGGCAAGAACCTGCTGGGTTGGGAACGCAAAACCGCAGCACAGAACGAAGAACCACAGCGGGATCGCAGTCCCCCACATTCCGAACCCGGCAAGGCCATCAAGGATGATGATCACGGCAAGGACCATTTGTGTCGATGTCGTCCCAACAAGAATCCACTGCGGGCCGACCCCAAAACGGTCCATGAGCCGCGAACTGGTCTGCACCCCGATGATCACTGCAACCGAGTTAATCGCGAAGAGCATTCCAAACTGACGTGCATCGAAGCCATAGACCTGCTGGAACAGGAACGGGGCAGTCGACAGATATGCAAATAGTCCAGTGAACGTCATTGCAGCGATCAGCACCGCACCAACATAGACGCGATCACGGAACAGGATCGCATAACGCTGACGCAGGGTCCTCTGGTTACGGGAGCGTCGCTCTTTTGGAAGGGTTTCAACCACAAAGAAAGCCACGGCGATCACTACGAGGACGCCGTAGGAAGCCAGCACCCAGAAGATTCCCCTCCAGGAGGTCACGGTGAGTAGCCAGGACCCCAGAATCGGTGCAATAACCGGAGCGAGCCCATTGACTAGCGCCATTCGGCTGAGCATGCGAACCAAAGCGCGACCCGCGAAGAGGTCCCTGACGGTAGCCATCGCGACGACACCACCAGCAGCCGCACCGAAACCCTGAAGTACACGGAGGATTCCAACAATGGCGATCGATGGCGCAAGCGCAATACCAATGGATGCCAGTACGTGTATGCATGTACCCAACACCAAGGGATACCGACGTCCCACTCTGTCCGACAGCGGTCCGACGAACAATTGACCAACCGCAAACCCAACCATTGTGCCGGTGAGCGTTAGCTGAACGACGGTAGCGTCCACTGCAAAGTCAGCTTCTAACACCGGGAATGCTGGAAGATACATATCCACGGTAAACGGGCCCAATGCCGTCAAGGCACCTAGGACAAGGATGTAGGCCAGTCTTCTGCGTGAAGAAAGCGAATCACCGAGGTTAGGGACATTAGGCCCTGACATTTTGTTAGCCTTTCAGGCGTAGTAGTATCGCCCAAAAACCGGTTTGAGGGCGCCGATGAGGGCCCCGCTCCTAGTAGGAGTCGTAAACGGCGTAGGCAGCCTCCGCTATCGTCTCCCAAGAACCTCCTGCGGTCAAAATCACCAGGATCATCTCGCCTTTGTCGGACTTCACAACGGCGGCGTCGTGCAGGTACTGGTCAAGGAAGCCAACCTTGTCCCAGACAACAGCGGAACCAACTCCCGCCGGGATTCCGTCGCGGAATTCCTGCTGCTCCATCGCGTCCCCAAGGCGGGCGAGGTCGTTTCCATTCAGAGCATCGCCGACGACAACCTCACTAAGGAAGTGAGCCAGATCGCTAGCAGTTGTCCGCATGGCGGACCACTCGACATTTGTGTCAGTGAGGCCAAGCTGCGTCATCTGCTTCTGCACTGTCGCGGGTCCAACGAGTTCCAGCCACCGCTCAGAACACTCATTGTCTGACTCGATGATCATGTCGTCAAAGCACTGGCCAAGGGTGCGGGATCCTAAGAGTCTGTCCTCCCAGTCCCATCCCCCTCCGTTCACCGCTTCAAACATTGAGTATGCAACAAAGAGTTTGTAGGTACTTGCCGAGGCGAACTGCTGGTCTTCATTAAGCTCCACAAGCACCTTTTCGCCCGTCACATCGAACGCAACTACTGCAATGGAGGCGGGTTCCGCGAGTTTTTCGATCTTCTCCCCCAACTCCCGACGGCGGAACTCGTTGTCATGTTCCTGCTTGATGATGGCGGCTAGATCACGGGCGGTAGCCAAGACTTCGCCTCGCTTGGGGAACGGAGCCATCTGTAGCTCTCGAGCCGATATCAGTGCTGCTTCAAGGTCTCTGGACACAGCACTGGGGAACCTATTGGCTTCCGCGCTCTCCACCAGCATCTCCGCCTCCGCTGTGAGCTCTTGGAGGTCCTGAAAATCCTGTACTGAAGGCGGCATCTGCACCGCCCGCTCTTCAGCGACAGCGGTGCCGAGCAGATCCCCGTCTTGTCCACTAGCATCCGGAGTCGGCGGTGTCAGGGTCATGATGAGCGATGTGTAGATGCCGAAAAGCAGCGTCGCCACGACAAACGATCGCCACCTAGTTCGGCCCCTCCCTACGGGCACGAAGTGCCCACCGACTGGGAAAGTGCTTGCTGCAGTGCAAGTTCGGAACTTGCGATTTGGGTTGAGAGCCTTCCGTACTGAACCTCCATGAGCCCTGCGATGGCGTTGCTGACGCTCGAATCATCCCCGTCCGTGACACGCGATGGTACCTGCTCTCTGAGACTCTCCAGAGTGTTGATGGTAAATACCGAATCCTGGAGGTCTCCCAGAGTTGACGTCACGTGCCGCCACGCAGAAGTAAGTTGCGCATCCTCACCGAGAAGCGCCTCATATGCATAACGCACGGACTTTGCAGCTTTGCGAACCATGTGCCATTGCATGCCCTGAGCGAGAAGGTCAGGGTTGTCCCCTTCCTCTAATGCGCGCAACATCCTTGAGCATGTACGTCCAACCGGCCGTGCCCAACCTGTTCCGAGCAGTGCCTCCACCAGGTCACCAGGCATAGCTGGGCCGGCCTTCCGCCGACGTGGATCTACCAGCAGAACAAAGAGGTCGTGCAGCAGTTCGAATCGTGGACTTGCTAGCTCCTCCTTGGCGACTTCCACAGAAACGGCCTCGTCCTCGTCCAGCCAGTTGAAGACGACGTCGACTCCTTGACCTGCGATGCCCCCCTCGGACTCAAGGGAAAGCTTCTCTTGCAGAACCTGTGTATCCCGCAGCTCTGACAACACTTCCCCGTACCATCTGAGCTCCGAAGTGAGGTGGGACCGAAGGGACTCAGGAAATAGTGCGGGGAACGTCCCGAGGGTGCTGCGAAGCCTGCGAGCTGCAACCCTGGACCTGTGGACGGCATCTTCTTCGCCAGAGCGAACCCCGTCTTCAAGCGCTTGGAGAACCCCAACTTGACGACACACATAGCCCTGAACCGCGAGGGTGCTTGTGGGGGTTTTCTGCTCGTTCCAAACGGACCGCGGCCACTTCTCCAACGCCCGTGAAATCTTTGAACCGTAAGGGGCGGCAAGCAAACCGGAGCCGAGCAGCACTCTCGACAGGTGAGTCAAAACTCGCCGGTCACCCATGCCAAGTTCCACCTCAACCTCATGCCACGTCGCAAACGGCCGCTCGCTCTCTCCACTTGCTGCCTCGAGCGAAGTGTCTGCGCGGACCTCATCATCACACAGCGTTGCAAGAACTGCTCCTCGTGGTGAAAGGAGAGGCGTTTCAACTCTGCGCGTCTCTAGGCGTGCAACAGGCAAGAGGGGGCTCATGCGGACAGATTCTGGAAGAGCATTACGAAGCGACATTGGCGGTCGTGCCCCTGCGATCGGTGCGTGAACCTCGATCTTCTCCCCGTCGGCCTCGCTCTTCATTTTGAGGTGCCAACCCGCATCTGTGCCACCGGAGCGACGTCGAAGCGCCACACCGAGAGTCAGCAGTTGCAGTTCCGGTGTGTCAAAGTAGAGGGCGTTGAGGTTACTCACCGCTATTGGCCCAAGTGGGGCAACTTGAGAGAGATCCGGCAGTGCACTGTCACGGCCGAAGATAAACTTTGCCTCAACCTCAATCTCTTCAGAGACGTCGGCTGACATTGCAGAGCTTTTCCCGGGCGTTTTCACCTCAACGTCGGCGTCGGCCTCAAAAAGCGGCAGTAGCCCCTGTGACCCGCTACTGAGTTCGGGCAAAAGTGACCACACTCCCACTGTCTTCCATGGTGAGAGCATCACCGCTCACTCCCACAGGAATCTCCTCCCCCGCAAACTCCAGAACGCAACCCGAAGACGTTGCGCGCCAAGTTCCGGTTTCTGCCTCCCCGAGGAAGAGAAGTTCCGCTGCTCCGTCGGCGTCCATCGTCAGTTCGATTGTCAGGCCGAGAGACTCCAACTGAGCCATCTCCTCTTCACCGACGATGTCACCGTTCATGGACATCTGCTCCAGGCCCCACTCCCCCTCACACGCTGCTTCGGTGGAGGGCGACCCACAGGCAG
Source organism: Schaalia sp. JY-X159 (assembly GCF_014525425.1). Taxonomy (NCBI): domain Bacteria; kingdom Bacillati; phylum Actinomycetota; class Actinomycetes; order Actinomycetales; family Actinomycetaceae; genus Schaalia; species Schaalia sp. JY-X159. The sequence goes on from NZ_JACEXI010000001.1 coordinate 456,299, forward strand.
TAAGTCCAGCTCCAACCAAGAGGGGCAAAGCGACTGCTAACGCGGACAGCTTGTGATTCATCTGCGGGCTTTCGTACGGGGCCGAGCTAAACTTCAACTCACGGGTGTAGACGAGAGTATCACTGCAACAGCGAACGATCCGAGAGCTGCGCACCCTTGATCTTCTCAAATTGGTCAAGCAGATCAAGGACGGTCATTTCACGCTTGACGTCCCCTTCAACATCGAAGATTATCTCTCCCTGGTGCATCATGATCAGCCTGTTACCCAGACGCAGAGCCTGCTCCATGTTGTGTGTCACCATCAATGTTGTCAGCCTATGCTCGGCAACGAGACGTCCTGTCAGTTCCGTGACAATTTCGGCCCTTTGGGGGTCCAGTGCGGCCGTATGCTCGTCAAGAAGCAGAATCTTCGGGCTGGTGAAGGTAGCCATGAGCAGGGACAGAGATTGCCGCTGTCCTCCCGAGAGCAAACCCACCCAGTCCCTGAGGCGCGTCTCCAACCCCTGATCCAGGGTCTGAAGTTGTCGGGCGTACTCAGCCTTCTTATTCTTGGTGATACCAAGGCCCAATGTACGGCGCTTACCACGGTTGGCGGCAATCGAAAGGTTCTCTTCAATGCTCATGTGGGGCGCGGTTCCAAGGGACGGATTCTGGAACACTCTGCCCATGTACTTGGCGCGTTGGAAGTCCTTGAGCCTAGAGACATCAGTTCCGTCGATCGTCACCCTTCCGACGTCTGGCCTGATAGACCCCGCGATGACATTGAGCAGCGTGGACTTCCCCGCGCCGTTGGAACCAATCACCGTGACGAACTCGCCGTCCTCGAGGCTGAGGTTGATGTTTGAGAGGGCACGCCGTTCGTTGACCGTTCCGGGAAGGAATGTCTTTGAGACGGCTTCTAGTTCCAGCATGGTCGCCATTTCAGTTGTCCTCCTTCAGAGCCGCGTTCTCACGAACTAAACGATCTGTCATCCTGTCGTCGGGGCTACGCCGCCCTAAGCCAAACAGGCGGTGCAGGCGAGCCGGGATCTTCCACTGCGGAACCAGTAGTGCGAACACAACAATCACCGCAGAGATCAGCTTCATATCGTTGGGGTTGAAGCCAAGGATCAGGGCAAGCTGGATTACCACGCGGTAGATGACGGCACCCACAACCACGGCTGTGGCTGCACGCCAGATCGTTGTGCGGCCCAAGATGGCTTGGCCGATGATTACTGACGCCAACCCGGCAACAATGATGCCGATTCCCATTCCAACATCCGCGAAACCCTGGTATTGCGCGACCAGAGACCCGGAGATTGCAACCAGGCCATTAGATAGAGACAAGCCCAGGATCTTTTGAGCGTCCGTAGAGACCCCGAACGAACGCACCATTTCTGGCGAATCTCCAGATGCGCGCAACCCAAGTCCCACATTGGTGTGAAGGAACCAAATCAGCCCCGCCAAAACGATCAGAACAAATGGGGTCATTACCAGCGGTCCGTACCACGTTCCCAGCAACCCACCATCGCGCAGAGGTGTGAATATTGTGGTTGCCCGAAGAAGGCCCAGGTTCGAAGTCCCCATGATCCGCAGGTTGATCGAGTAGAGGGCGATCTGGGTGAGAATGCCAGCCAGGAGTCCGTCAATGTTGCCCTTCGTGTTGAGAAGGCCCGTGACAAGCCCGGCAGCCAGCCCGGCAACAAACGACGAAGCAATCGCCAGAACCGGGTTCGTCCCATTGAGGATTAGGGTCGCCGATACCGCGGCCCCCGTTGCGAAGCTGCCGTCGACCGTCAGGTCTGGAAACTCAAGTACTCGGAAGGTGAGGTAGACACCGAGAGCCATAATGGCATATATCAGGCCCAACTCAACAGCGGTTATCACTGGCTTCAGCCACCTCTCAAATTGACGCCCGGTATGCTGGCGCCTACTCGGTTATGTTCGCGGGATCTGCTTCTTCGACAATGTTCACCGGAATCTCCACACCCATACGCTGTGCCGCCCCCAGGTTGAGGTATAGAGCCGGCTCGGTCGAGGTCGCGACCGCAATCTCTTCAGGGCTCTTCCCCTCCTTGAGGATCTGCACAGCCATCTCACCTGTCTGGTAGCCCAGCTGGTAGTAGTCGAGGCCGTATGTTGCGATCGCACCACGCGCGACAGTGTCGCCCTCGGCGCCAAAGACGGGGATCTTCTTGGCTTCGCCAACCTGCAACACGGTTTCAAAAGACGTCACAACTACGTTGTCAGTGGGCACATAGATCGCGTCAACATCGCCAAGAGATTCGGTAGCCTGCAGCACATCCTGGGAACTCATGGCTGGCGCCTCGACAATCTCCAGTCCCAGTTCACCGGCCGCTTCCTTCGCCCAGTCAACCTGCACCAGCGAGTTCGCTTCTCCCGGAGAGTAGACAACTCCGACCGTCTTTACTCCCGGAACGATCTCTTCAATGAGTTCCAGCTGCTCCTTCACGGGGTTCGCGTCAGAGGTCCCAGTGACGTTGCCTCCCGGGGCTTCCCAACTCTCTACCAGACCTGCGTCGACAGGATCCGTCACTGCGGTGAACAGGACCGGTGTGTCCGTGATCGCTTGCGCCGCTGCCTGGGCCGTGGGTGTCGCAATTGCGAGGACGAGGTCGACATTTGATGACTTGAATGAGCCTGCAATCGAGGCCGCAGTGGATTGGTCACCGTTCGCATTCTGCTCGTCGAACTTCACGTTGAGCCCCGACTCCTCGAGTGCCGCCTTGAATCCGTCCGCTGCCGCTGTGAGTGAAGGGTGCTCCATTAGCTGACTGATGCCAATGACGTACGTCGTGTCATCTGCGGCTTCGTTGCTTGCCTCACCGCCAGATTCACCGGATTCGGGCGCGGCAGAGTTGGTGCTACACGCACCCAGTGCAAGCATGCCTGCGATACCTAAGACCGCCAGCGAAGAAAGCTTTTTCAAAATCCTACCTCCAGGTCACCTGAATCGAACTTGGCTGCGGCCCTAGCGGCTACAACGACGCGGAACAACTTAGCGATCATAAGGGTCCCATCGCCGACGCCCTCGGAACCGTCCAGTGAGTGAACTACCCTGGAGCTTACGAAGGGAGCCGACATGACCGACCTTGCACTAACACGCGCCCAGGACAAGATGGCTGCGGCGGGCATTGCGCCGGGCGCAATCAGAGTATTTTCCCACTACTTCCAGCAGCTGCAATCCGGCGATCTGGGATTGATCAGCGAAGAGGAGATTGAGCCGTTTCTAGACCCAGTTGTGGCAAACACTCTCGACTTCACGGCGGACGCGCAACGTGATGCCATGCGTAAGACCGCGTTGCTACGTCTCAATGGGGGCCTGGGAACCTCAATGGGGTTAGAGCGAGCCAAGACGCTGATCCCGGTCCGTGATGGGAAGAACTTCCTGGAAATCATTGCCTGCCAGACCCGGCACGCAAGACGCAGGTACTCGGCGACGCTACCGCTTATCTTCATGAACTCCTACAGAACGAATACGGACACCTTGGAATGCCTGTCCCAGTTCACAGATCTCCAGGTGGAAGGTCTGCCACTGAGTTTTCTCCAGAGCAAAGAACCCCGCCTCGATGCCGAGAGTTTGCAACCCATCAGCGTGCCGGAGAGTCCGGATGACGAGTGGTGTCCTCCGGGCCACGGTGATCTCTACGTCTCGCTGGAATCCTCCGGCATCCTCGACCTCCTAATCAACCAGGGGTTCCAGTTCGCACAGGTCTCAAACGGCGACAACCTTGGTGCCACCCCCGATGGCAACATTGCGGCGTGGTTCGCATCCTCTGCAGCAACATTCGCAATGGAGGTGTGCACGAGGACGTCCAATGATCGCAAGGGCGGGCATCTAGCGCGGCGGCGGGAAGACGCTGCGCTTATACTCCGCGAGTCGGCCCAGACCCCCGACGGAGATCGGGCAGCGTTCGAAGATATCGATCAGCACCCATATTTCAACACGAACACCCTGTGGCTCAATCTGCCCCGACTACGGGATGCCCTTACCCGTCGCGATTCAATCCTGGGTCTTCCGCTAATCAGAAACATCAAGAGTGTTGGCCGGGGCGAGGATGAAACGCAGATGGTGGTACAGCTTGAAACAGCGATGGGCTCCGCAATCGAAGTGTTTCAGGACGCGCAGGCAATTTTGGTTCCCCGTAGCCGCTTCCTCCCAGTCAAGACAACCAATGAGCTCCTTCTACTCCGCTCGGACCTCTACACCATGGGGGACGACTGCGCTCTTGGGCTGACTACACAAACTACGCCACGAGTCGACTTGGAAGCCACCTACTACGCACACCTCGACCAGTGCGAGAGTCGCATTCCGGAATCTCCGTCAATGCGCAGCGCAAAGTCTTTGAGGGTCGAGGGCGACTGGTACTTTGTGCCCGGGTCCACGGTTGAAGGTGATGTTCTGCTCGGCAAAGAGGGCGGCATCTATCAATAGTCTCAGCCGGCTCTAGGTTTGGTCATTAGGATTGACTGCAGACCGCGTAAACACGAAGTGGAAGAAGAAGGAACTTGATGGCCACGGCTTCGAAAACCGGTTCAGATCGCCCTGTAACAACCGCAATCATTCTTGCAGCCGGGGGTGACGACGAATCACGGGAGTTGCTCCACGCGGAGCTCTCCGACTCGACGGTGGCCGCTCTGGCGGTGCAGAATCTTCGCCAAGTTCTCCCCGCTGAGAGAATCATTGTTGTCGTCGCTCCCGAAGATCAGAGGATTCGCGAGACCCTTGGAGAAGACCTAACCTATGTGGTCCAGGAAGAACCTTTGGGAACAGGCAACGCAGTCGCAGCCGCGCGGGGCGTGATTCCTGATGACACCGAGCAGCTCCTAGTCACCTACGCGGACACTCCACTTCTTCGGCCCGCATCCCTGCGGGGGCTTCTCAACCGGCACAACTTAAAGAAAGCCGGTTTCTCATTACTCACAGCACGCATGGATCAGCCTCTCCCCTACGGCCGCATTGAGCGTGACCCCGACGGCAAAATCACTGCCATTGTTGAACCAGAAGACTTGACGTCAAAAGATGCGGGAATTACGGAGGTCAATGTTGGGTCGTACGTAGCAGCGCCGGATCTACTCCTTGAGAAAATTGACGACCTTGCCAGCCGCGGGGAGCATCGCCTCACCGAAGTTGCGCGGAGCTTCCTCGGTTCAGACCACGGGGTTGTTTCGTACCGTATCTATGACACCGACGAAGTGCAGGGCATCAACACCGAGGAAGGTGTGGCGCAGGCCGCCGACATTGTCCTCAAACGTCTTTTTGTGCCCAAGAAGGACGCGGACACCACCATCAAGTTTGGCACCGGTGGATGGCGAGCCATCATTGGTGAGGGATACACGCTTGGCAACCTGCGCAGATTGTGTCAGGCCATTGCGAATGAGGCCACGCGCCAGGGTGTCGACCATATGGGTGTTGTTATCGGTGGGGACCGCAGGTTCCTCTCTCGGGAGTCAGCCGAAGCCGCGGCAGAGGTTTTCGCCGGCAACAATATCCCGGTTCGACTGCTGCCAGACGACGTACCAACCCCGCTGGTAACCTTCGCAGCGCCATACACTGAGTCCGCTTACGGCGTGATCATCACGTCCTCGCACAACCCGCCGAACTGGAACGGAGTGAAAGTTTTCCGCGCTGATGGTTCGCTTCCATTGGATGCTGAGACCGACCGCTACCAGGATGAGGCGAACTCACTGCGTGTCGAGGATGTTGTCACTCTGGACCTCGACCTTGCAAGAGCGGCGGGAGTTATCGATGAGACTCCGCTGACCGACCCCTACATTGACGCAATCGAGCAGATCATTGACTGGGAGTTGGTGCGTGGATCAGACCTTCGTGTTGCAGTTGATCCGATGTACGGCACCAGCCAATTGACTCTGGGGACCATTCTTTCCGATATGCGCGTCCAGGCAGAGTTCATTCACGCGGCCCACAACCCTCTCTTCGGCGGTATAGCACCGGCCCCTGATTCCGAACGTCTCGATACCCTGAAGAAGATGATCAGGTCCGGGGGTGGAAAGTACGACCTCGGTATGGCTACCGATGGGGACTCCGACAGGATTGGCATCGTTGATGAGAATGGCGAGTACGTCACCTCAAATGAGCTGTTGCTTCTGATCTACTGGTACCTGCACGAGTACAAGGGTGAGAAAGGCGGGGTTGTCCGCAACGTAGCAACCACGCACCTACTGGACCGCCTAGCCGACCACTTCGGAGAAGAACACCGGGAATGCAAGGTCGGGTTCAAGCACGTCACTGCTGGTATGCAAGAAATCGACGCTGTTTTGGGCGGTGAGTCCTCAGGCGGCCTCACCGTGCGCGGCTGGATCCTTGGAAAAGACGGTATCTTCGCATGTGCTTTGGTCGCTGAGATTCTGGCGCGCACCGGTAAGAGCATGTCTGAGTTACTGGAGATGATCTACGAAATAACGGGACGTCTGTACTCGATGGAAGAGAGCATCCCAGCGACACCTGAGATGCGGCTCGAAGTTCCTCGCCGACTTGAGTCCGAACCGCTGACCCACATCGGCGAGTACAAGATTGTGGATATCGTCCACACCGATGGAACGAAGATTCTTTTGGAGAACGACAACTGGGCGCTACTCCGGTTCTCCGGTACAGAACCGGTGTTGCGCCTGTTTGTGGAAGCAGATACCCCGGACAAAGCCGAGGAGCTGCTGAGTTGGCTACGGGGTTTTGTCACCGCGTAGCCACGGGTGTGGTTTGTGAAATGTTGGTTAATAAGAAGTGAGAATGATTCCGCAATAAACAATTAAGGGAGATGGGTTCAATGACGAACACCCGTACCGAAGTGGACCTCCTAGGTCCAAAAGAAGTACCCGAGGACGCCTATTGGGGTGTTCACACGCAGCGTGCCGTGGAGAACTTCCCTATTAGTGGTCGCGTGGTGGGCAACTATCCGGGTTTCATGAAGGGCATGGCCGAAGTCAAGAAGGCTGAAGCTCTGGCCAACAGGGAGGCTCGTGTCATCCCCAAGAAGGTTGCTAAAGCAATCACCGCGGCCTGCGACATGATCATGTATGAGCAGGTCGCTAGGGATCAGTTCCCAGTTGACCTGTTCCAAGGTGGCGCCGGAACCTCTGTCAACATGAATGCAAATGAGGTGATAGCCAACCTGGCACTAGAGACCTTGGGGCTACCGAAAGGCAGCTACGACGTTATCAATCCGAATGACCACGTCAACAAGTCCCAGTCGACGAATGATGCGTATCCAACCGGGCTGCGACTCGCCATTTACCACATGGTTCACGACCTAAGTATTGAGTTGGGGAAGCTATCTGACGCTCTGGACCGCAAGGGTGATGAGTTTGCTCGGGTCATCAAAATGGGACGAACGCAGCTTCAAGATGCTGTGCCAATGTCTCTTGGCCAGGAGTTCCATGGTTTCGCTGCCACCATTCGAGCTGAGACTGACTACTTGACCAGCCAGGCTGAACTAATGCTGACGGTGAATCTTGGGGCGACCGCCATTGGAACCGGTGTCAACACGCCGCCAGAGTTCCAGAGCATCGTGGTCGACAAACTTGCGGAAGTGACTGGACTACCGATCAAAGGTTCGACCAACTTGATCGCGGCGACATCAGATACCGGTGACTACGTTTCAGTTCACTCCGCATTGAAGAGGACCGCAAGCAAGATCTCCATGCTCTGCAATGACCTGCGCCTTCTTTCTTCGGGTCCCCGGGCTGGTCTCAATGAGATCAACCTTCCTGAGATGCAGGCAGGGTCGTCGATCATGCCTGCAAAGGTAAATCCCGTCATCCCTGAGGTCATGAACCAGATCTGCTTCAAGGTTTTCGGAAATGATGTTGCAGTGACCTTCGCATCCGAGGCCGGACAGTTGGAGCTGAACGTGATGGAACCGGTCATTGCTCAGTGTCTCTTTGAGTCCACTGAGTTGCTACAGACAGGATCCGCCGTACTTCGTACGAAGTGCATCGATGGGATAACTGCCAACGAAGAGGTTTGCAAGAGTTACGTAGACAATTCAATCGGCATTGTTACCTACCTCAACGACATCATCGGCCACCACAATGGCGATGAGATCGGTAGAGAATGCGCCCGCACTGGGAAGACAGTACGCGAGGTTGTCCTTGAACGCGGACTCATGACTCCTGAGGAGCTCGACGAAGTGCTGTCTGTCGACAACCTCTTGAAGCCGCAGTACTTCGGCGAATACTTCCCCGGCGACGACTAACGCCATAACGAGACTCGAAAGGATCAACGATGATCTGGGTACAGTTTGCAGTAGTTCTAATCTTCATCTTCCTGGGTGCCAGGATGGGAAGCATTGGGATTGGTTTCGCGGGTGGCGCGGGCGTAATCGTCCTCGGCCTGCTCGGTTTGGAAGTCGATCCGATGACGGGGATCCCCTGGGATGTCATCGGTATCATCATGTCCGTTATCTCAGCCATCGCCGCAATGCAGGTTGCAGGTGGGCTGGACTATCTGGTCAAGGTCACAGAGAAGGTTCTGCGCAGTAATCCGAAGCGCATCACCTACTACGCACCAATCGTCACCTTCTTCATGACGGTGTTTACGGGAACCGGTCACGTCACATATTCGGCTATCCCTGTTATTGTCGAGGTCGCAAAAGAATCGAACACGAGGCCGTCCCGCCCCTTGTCGATTGCAGTTGTGGCCTCACAGGTGGCCATCGTGGCTTCCCCAATCTCAGCAGCAGTGGTGTTGATGGCAACTGAGATGGAACAGTTCGGTGTCGAGTACATGCAGATTCTCGCGATCATGATCCCCGTTACGTTTGTCGGGGTGCTGGTCGGGGCGTTTGTGGCCTCAAAGATGGGCAAAGACCTTGTCGACGATCCGGTCTACCAGGAGCGTTTGGCTCAGGGGCTGATTCAACGACGCGACCTCAAAGAGATTGAGATCAAGCCTCACGCCACCCGCGCCCTGTGGATCTTTGGCATTGGGGTACTGGTGGTTATGGCTTACGCCATGGCAGTTTCTGACTCCATTGCTCTGATTGAGAACCCAACGGTTCCTCGCAACGCGGCAATCATGATCATCATGCTTGCGGTGGCAATGCTTATCGGCCTCACCTGCAAGATCAGCGTTGATGAAGTGTCATCCCAGTCCACATTCAAGGGCGGCATGAGCGCCGCCATTTGTGTTCTTGGTGTCGCTTGGCTCGGGAACACCTTCGTCAACGGTCACTTGGAAGAGATCGCATCTGTCGGTGGCAGCGTCATCGAGTCGGCGCCATGGCTGTTGGCAGTGGTTCTCTTCTTCGCGTCAGCGCTGCTGTACTCACAGGGTGCGACGACCGCGGCCATGATGCCTGTCGCATCAGCCATCGGCGTTGCGCCCGCTGTAATGGTGGCATCGTTCCCGGCAGTTACGGGCCTGTTCGTTCTTCCCACCTACCCGACTGTGGTTGCCGCGGTGGAAATGGACGACACTGGCTCAACCAGGATTGGCAAGTTCGTGTTCAACCACCCCTTCTTCATCCCGGGTGTGGTCACAGTCGCTGTTGCAGTTGTGCTCGGTTTCGGCTTAGCACCGCTCGTGACGGGAGGTTTCTAGTCCCGGCGGCTATCCAAGAGGCGATCTAGTACCTGATACACGCCCAGTTCCTCATTCGACGCGGTGAGGAACTGGGCTTGGTCCTTAATCTCTTGGTCCGCATTGGCCACGGCGTAACTGTGCTCGACGGCAGCTAGCATTTCTAAGTCGTTGAGGGTGTCACCGAAAGCCATAAGGTGGTGGCGACCAAGGCCGAGATGCTCTGAAAGTACCCCGATGGCGCTGCCCTTCGACACCCCGGTGTTCATGATGTCCACCCACGGAGGTCCTCCCAGCGTCACCGTGAAACTATCTCCGAACGTTGGCTGGAAGTAGGTGTCAAGCGCACCTCGCGCGTCCTCGTGCGGAAAGTATGCCGAGTATTTGACGATCTCCTCTTCGATACCACCGAAGTCCGTCACGAAGACAAGATTCTTGTAATAGACGCGAAACTGATCAGCCAGAGGACGGGCAGCTACGGGTAGGTATGCGGCATTCATTCCACAGAGTGTTGGGTACCCGTCTGTCGAAGTAAGAGTGCCCTCAACCATTGACAAGTACTGCTCGGGAGAAATCACGCTCTGGTGCAGGATCTTTCCTCCCGATTCCACAACCGCACCGTTGTCACTAATGAATGCCAAGTCCATGTCGGGCCAGTCGAACATCTCTTTCAGAGTTGCAAGTGGGCGTCCGCTTGCAGGAACGAAGACAATCCCCTGTCCATTCAACCGTTGAACGTAATCTCGAAGGTCCGGCGGCATCTTCCCGCCCTCCAACAAAAGGGTGCGATCGAGGTCGGAGGCAACCAGCAAAATGTCATCCATGCCACGACTCTACAGGTCGCAATGGCTCTTGGGCCCGATCATCTTGGAGTACCGGGCGGTAATGTAGCACTCAGAATTGTGGGCTCAAACCTAGGCGGAAGGACAACGCCCGGATCCCCGCGTCGCGGAAGACTTCAGTAGGAATCTCACCGGACTCCACCGCGGAGACGATTGCATCTATGAGACTCTGCGCGTAGGTAGTGGCGGTCGGGCCGTCCTCGCCCCCAATCGATAAAACCAAAGTAGCCCCTGCCTTGATAGCACCGACTGCGTTGGCACCGGGATCAGCGAATGTCTCTTCCCCGGAGTTGGTGAGCATCGACATGTCATCCGTGATGATGACCCCGTCAAATCCGAGGTCGTCACGCAAGATTTCATACCATTTTGCCTGCAGGCTGGTCGGGCCTTGCGCAATCCAAGGGCAGGAAATGTGGCTCATCATCACCAGCGAAGTGCCAGAATTGATCCCTGCCTCAAAGGTAACGGCTGCCGTCTCAGCCCACTCTTCCTGAGTTATCTGCCCGCAGTCGGGAATGATTTGGTGAGAATCACCTGGGGTGAGGCCATGTCCCGGAAAATGCTTGATCGTTGAGTGAACCGTTCCCCCTCCCCCTTCTCTCTCCCCCTCCACGGCCGCTTGCACGGCTGCCGCTGCCGAGGACGGAGTAGTACCCAGCACCCGGTCATAAATGAAAGATGCTGAATCATCCGTGTAGTCGGCGACGATCCCGAAGTTCACATTCACTCCCAGCTGCGACAGATATTGACCGCGCTCTCGGAAGGCCTCCTCAACCGCAGCCGGATCGCCGTCACGCAGGTCCCCGGCCCCCACACTCGCGTCCCCCGCGAGGCGTTTGACAAGGCCGCCTTCCTGGTCGATCGAAATCACCAGCGGCGGTAGCCCTGCGGATTCTGCCGCCGCCTGCCATTGCATTGTCTGCTCTACAAGGGCGTCCTCGGGATCAGGAACGTTGTCACCCATCAAGATCAACCCTGCAGGAGCAACTGTTTCGATGAAGCTCTGCGTCGCCTGAGCATCGGATCCCGGATAGTGAAGAACAAGCAACGATGCAGCTTGAGCGCGCGTATCCCATGACTGCCACAGCTCTTCTGCTTCTGCTGCGGCCAACTGTTGCGGCGTCGGTGGCTCATCCATCTCTTCTTGCTCGTGGGCCGACTGTGCCACGTTTGCGGTGTCCCCCGCTCCACCGGCGTCGGGCGCGGCATCTGGCGACGTGCACGCGGTCAGTAGCAGTGCAACGGCAAAAGGAAGTGTCAAAGATAGGCGTGTGTTCACGGTTCCAAGTATGCACCGAAGTCAGTCGCTCACACGCGAAAGGAGCACTGTTCCGTCCGGAGTACTGATCGAGGCCTCTGAAGCAGAACACATGTAGCGCGCTTCGGAGTAGTCAACTGGTTCGGGGGGAATGACCATTTCCATACCCGCTGCACTCAACGCCATAACTGAACCCATGTTGTGCTCATGAATCGTCACCCGATCGTCGTTAACCGTGAAAGTGCCCTCATCGACTCCATTGCGGGTAATCACCGACTCTCCGCCCTCGACCACCATGGTTATCCTCCAGCCGCTGTACTCGGTCGTCACTGAGCCGTCCGCCGCAAAAGTAAGGTGCACCTCCCCGGTAACCGAGGTCGGCTCATCACCAAACTCCCGAAAACTCGCCAGGAAGAACTCGTTGTCAGCAAGCCAAGTCCCATTCAAACAAGCACGGGGATCTGTCGGTTCAGCGACCACGACTTCCTCGCCCTCGTCGCTCTCTTCAACAATCTCCGTCGCCTGTTCTGCACGCGGCACGCTCGAGGCCGCATCCGACTGCTAGCCTTAGGGTGTTGCGGAACACCCAGACAGGGTGATGCCAAGCATCAAAGTGCTGGCAAACGCCAAGTAGCAAGTTGCGGTCTTTCTCATTGTCCTATCTCCTCTGTTTCAGTCGAAGTCATACCGATCTGCACAAATCAACTCCCCGTCGTCGTAGTCGATAACGACCGCCTCACCGTCGACAAGTAGTGCTTCCAAGGCTAAACATGGAGTTTGACTGGTGGGATCTTCCACAGACCCATCCATGCGGACGCGGAGGGTCTCCCCCGACCACTCCGCTTTTGCGTTGGCTTTGGAGAATGTGCTTTCGATGACCTGCAGGACCACATCATCCGAGGTCCCGAACACTCTTTCATCCTTACCTTCTGGACCTGCAAGAGCATCGTTGAGCACGTCCAGTGTCTCCTGTGAGGCGTCTTCGGAGGAACCGCATAGGTGCTCTTCTTGAGCTGGGAGAGATTCGTTCCCTTGATATTGAGCTTCTTGAGGATCGCGTGGATGCTGCGGGCCTGCACGGCGTCCCCTATACGAACCCCGCACTCTGGTTCCGTTGTCTGCGACTGATTCTTGACGGAGATGTGACGCTTGCAGAACAACACGCGCAGGCAATGTACGAGCAGTCTCCCCAGGAGGGTACGGTCGCTCAGGCGCTGTACACAAGTCAGTTGGGGCTCATTCGATGGATGCAGGGTCGCGTAGATGAACTTGAGGAAGGCTTCTTAGCCTCACGACGCAACTACCCCGACCAGCCCCTTTGGTCAGCCTCCCTCGCGTAGCTCTGGCTGCTGCAAGGGCGCCGGGCATCAGCCGAAACACTCCTGAGGACCCCGCCACCCATTGATCAGATCGTCCGCGACAGGTACTGGCTATCGACTATCACCGTCTTGGCAGAGATTGCACGTTTTACTGGATCGCGCCGAAATGCTGAGAATCTCAGAAACTTTCTGCCTGCTGAACGCGCCAAACACCGTCCGCGCATCCGTGTGCTTGGTGGCTTTGAAGTATTCTCCCTCTGCGGCACCCCTGCGGTGTGGACATCACGCAAGGCGAGGAAGCTATTGAAGATGATGGTTGCAATGCAAGGTGTCGCAACCTCGCGAGAAGTCTTCATGGAAGTGCTGTGGCCCGGGGAACCACCTGCGGTTCTCAGTAACCGTTTCTCCGTGGCGGTGAACGCGGTCCGCCGCTCGCTCGACGTTGACCGCCTGTTCCCCACCCAGCACTACGTTGTCACCGAAGGCAACTCTGTTCGCCTTGAAGTCAGTAATCTCGATGTTGACTTGGAACGTTTCCTATCATTGGCTCAGCATCGGGATGAAGCGAGCAGAGAGGCAGCGAAGAAGCTCTACGGCGGCCCAGCCTTCTCTGAGGAGCCCTATGCAGATTGGGCCGTCGATGTACGCAACCACGCGGAACGCCTCCGCAACATGCTCGACTAGGTTACCCGGCTCTTCTCACAGCCAAAAGTGAAACCCACAAGATTCCCGCTTGGCACACAATAGAAGAGTCATGAAAGCGGCTGTAGGTGGTGTTTGAGTCCTCCGGTATGGCGGAGGCTGCGGTGGATGTAGGTTTGGAGGTTGCGAAATCCGAGGGCGATGTCGCGGAGGTGGTCGAGGAGTCGGTTGGGCTTAGCGAGCCGGTTAGGCCATACCGCGAGATCGAATAGTATCGGCAGTTTCGGGACCAATAACAGCGTTATGTGTCGATACTATTCGATCTCGCGGTTTGAGGCGGGTGAGGAACCCCTCTAACCAGTGCGTTCACAGGTTAGAGGGGTGTTTCTGGTCGGGCTGACAGGATTTGAACCTGCGACCCCTTGGAGGCTTTTTAACCTCACCGAAAGCTTGCGAAAATCTCTAGTTTTCCCTGGTCATACGGGGAATCTTGTGACTCTCCTTGGGCTAGTCTACCCGGTCACTTGCGGTCCGTCACGGGTGTTTGAGATGGGTACTTGATGGGCAAGGAGTACGGCCCACCCGGGATCTACAGATATGGATCTGAATCGCGAAGAATTATCTGCCCGTTAAGGCGAGTAGATCGCGGATTCGACATGACGGACGCCGTATCGCACGCCCAGACGCTCGGCAGCTCGATTCAGAACTGATTCAGGTACATCGAGGTGAGCAAGGGTTGCGAGGCTCAGAATCACCCTGGTCGCATCGCGGAGTGCGCGCGACTCTTGTTCGTCTACGAATAGGACTGGATTGGCCGGGTTTGGCGCTCCTTCGTGCGCGATATCGTTCCGTGCAGCGTGGAGCGCCAACTTCCAGTTCGCCAGGTTGATCCTCGTTTGCGTGATGTGCGCTGGCTGCAGAGAGTCAATGAGCGCGTCGACGTACTCCTCGAATCGAGTGCGACGAGCGTCGTTTCGAATGTCATTGACGAACGCGCGCTGCGCCCCATTCAGAGTCGGGAGCAACGCCAAAAGCGGCGCTTCGATCTCCTCAAAATCCTGCGGTGTGAGACGGGGTGGAGGCATCGGAGGCGGGAACTTCAGCTTTGTGAAGCGCTCCAATGCAGATGCAATCGCACCGACACTGCTCTCGACGAACCACGGCTCGTAAATCATACTCACAAGAATCTGCGGGACCGGGCGGATGTCGACCCGCATCCTCCACCACCCCTCAACCACGCTAGAGAAGTACGCAGCACCGAACCTGAGCAGGTACTCGACTGACGGTCGGCCCCGACTCCCGAACGGCGGATATCGAGTCCAGCCATGAATTGCGACCTCAGTTCCATCGGCGAGAACCCCGATGAGAGAGACACGCTCCGCAGGCCGATCCGTAGCGAACACGATCAGGTCTTGGAGTGCCGCGAGGTGGGAGGCGTACTCCTCCATCGGTGCAGGCTCTGGCGATCTGATCTCGGCGACGCCTCCAGTGCCGAGCAGAAGTGACATCGACCGCGCGGATGAAAGCGACGGCAATACGATCGCAGCGTCCGCGCTTCGTGCCACGCCGTCCTCATGGCGGACTGTTGACAGCGAGTCCAGCAGTTCGAACTTGGCACGGATCGCCGCGTAGTCCTGGGTCAGAGCGTCCGAACCGGCCCTAACCTCTGAAAGGTGGAGCATACCTCCGCCTGAGTGCCCGCGCACGATCGCCGGTTCTCCGTCGATAATCGTCGTGGCGACTCTTGAATTGTCGATTCCACGCGAGCCTTGCTGGAAGGAGAGACCAAGCTCGACGTCAGCTACGTACTTGCCCTGAACCTCGTGGATCTTGCTGTTGCGAACTCCCCCGTCCTTGCCGACGAAGACAAGCTGTAGTTCCTCTGGCCAATTGATACCACCCGCGAATAATGACACCGCTACCCCGCCTTCGTTCCGTCGGCTGCCATCCAGGTGAGGAGGCACATACCGTCCTTCGCAACGGGAGGGAGCCGTTCGACATTCTCGGCGTGCAGGGTACCGAAACCGTCGAGTACCTGGACAATCGCGGTCATGACTGCCTCTGGCTGTCCTGACGAGCGCAGCTCAGTAGTATTCACGAACGTATCCAAGGGCCTTCTCGAACACATCGTTATCGCGGATCTTGAACTGCACGTACAGCGTCTGTCGCAGCGCTTTGCGTACTTCTTGATCGCCCGCGATCGTCGACTGCCAGCCGTCGAATCGTACAGCCTTCACAACCTCATCGATACGGTCGACGACGTTTGCGACGATGATCGGCGTCTCGTCACCCTTGAGCGCCTCGAACAGCTCGGTCAACGCGGCCTTGCCCTTTTCCTCACGCGGAATCTCGCTCTCGGCCTTCTCCGCGGCGACAGTGTCCCTAGCGAGATCGAGCAGGTCCCGGAGAAACTCAAGGCTCGACTGCTGGATGTCGGCGTACCTCTCGCGCAACACATTAAGGCGCTGCCCGAGTTCGATGAACACAGGGTTGTTGAGGTGGCGGGCGATGCGTGCGGTGATCTGCTTCTCGATCTCCTCGGTCGACACATCCGTGCGCCGTCCGGTCATGAGGTCTTCGATCGTTTGCGCGTCGAGCACGATGGTCTCAGCACCCTGCGGAATTTCAACGTGGATGCTCTCGTTGATCAGCTCGATCGTCTTGGCGCCGAGAGCGTGCCACACGAGTCGCCCGGTGATGTCTGCAGGTCGCACCGACTCATACACATCGGTGAGCCACTTGTAGTCGTCGCGGAAAACCCGGAGCATCGGGTCTGGGCTAAGCGTCTCCCACAACTGCGACACCACACTGTATGCAAGCCCGAACGCATCCTTGACACCATCATCAGCGATCGACGCCTGCGCCTGAATCAGCCCTTCATACCCGCCGATAGTCCGATCCACACCCGGGAAAAACGACAGCGTCGCAGCAATAGCTGGACCCATCTTCTGCTTCAACTCTTCGATGTTCGAGATCACCTGCTGCACCGCGGCATCGTCGAATGCGAGCGACTTCGCGACATCGTCGAAGATGCCCAGGTAATCGACGATCAGACCGTGCGACTTATGCGGCGGATACACCCGGTTGGTACGGGTGATGGCTTGCAGCAGCGTGTGTTCTTTGAGTGGCTTGTCGAGGTACTGCGTCTGCAGAATCGGCGCATCGAACCCGGTGAGCAGTTTTGCGGTGACGATGATGATCTTCAGCGGGTCTGCGGGGTCGTTGAAGCGGGCGACGACTCGTTCCAGTTCCTCGGATGCGGGAGTCCAGGCCGCCCACGAGGCGGGGTCGGTGCGCGACTTCGACATGACGATGGTGGATGCCTCGGCCGGGAGCATCGTGTCGAGCGCTTCTTTATACGCCACGCAGGATGACTTGTCGTAGGCGACGAGCTGCGCCTTGAATCCCTCGGGCTCGACCTTGGTAGTGAAGTGCTCGACCACATCGCTCGCGATCTGACGGATGCGCTCGGGTGCCTTTATAAGCACCTCGATCGACGCAGCCTTCTTCGACAGCGTGATCTTCTCGCCCTCGGACAAGTTGCGGTCGGCGGCAAGTTCTTCGAACGCAGCATCGATCTTCTCTTGATCGAGGTGGATTTCTGACAGGCGCGGCTCGAAGTGCAGCGGCAGTGTCGCACCATCACGGATTGAGTCTTGGAAGGTGTACCGCGACAGATAGCCGCCCTCGTCTTCGGGTGACCCGAACCACATGAACGTGTTGCGGTCACGCTTGTTGATCGGCGTGCCGGTCAGACCGAACAGGAACGCATTCGGCAGCGCCTCACGCATCTTCTGCCCATAGTCGCCCTCTTGCGAACGATGCGCTTCGTCGACCATCGCAATGACGTTCTGCCGAGCATCGAGGACGCCGTCGACCTCGCCGAACTTGTGGATCGTCGTGATGATGATCTTGCGCGCGCCCTGACTCAGCATCGTCTGCAATTCGTGACGAGAATCCGCCGACACCAACCCGGGAACATCGGATGCGTTGAAGGTGCCAGAGATCTGCGTATCGAGATCGATGCGGTCAACAACGATCAAGATTGTCGGATTCGTCAGCTCGGCCATCGCGCGCAGTTTCAGCGCGGTGAACACCATCAGCAGCGACTTACCCGAACCTTGGAAATGCCAGATCAGACCCTGCTTGACCCTGCCGTGCAGCACGCGTTCGACGATGAGGTTCGTCGCCTGAAACTGCTGGAATCGAGCGATCACCTTGATCTTGCGGTGCTTCGAATCGGTCGCGTAGACCGTGAAGAACCGCAGGAAGTCCAGAACGGATGCTGGTTTCAGCACACCCGCTACCGCGTCTTTGACGACCTCGAGCCCGACCTTTGCCGGTGCATCGAGGTCGGACACTTCCTCACGCCAAGGGCCCCATAGCTCGACAGGCATGCCGACCGTACCGTACCGGAAGTCCTTGCCCTCGGTCGCGAACGAGAACACGTTCGGCACAAAGAACTGGGGCACGCTCGCCTCGTAATCGTCGTGCACCTGTGCGGCACCGTCGATCCACGAATACGCTGCCCGGATGGGCGTCTTCGCCTCCCCAACCACGAGGGGGAAGCCGTTGCACCACAGAACCAGATCAAACCGTTTGCCGAGTCGCCCAATCTGGAACGTGACCTCGGTCGAGATCATCCACTGATTCGAGGAGTCTTCTTCAGGATGGTCGAAATCGATCAGGCGCACCGTCGTGTGCTCACCGTTCGGGCCGAACGGCATCGACTTCTGGCCTGTCAGCCACGCCATAAACTCTTCGTTTGCGACGACCGGATGCGGAGTACTGCGTGCGGAGATCAGAATCGCGCGAAGCACATGGATAACCTCATCAGCCTTGCGCGGATCAGCCTCAATCTCTGGGTTCAACCGCATCAGTGCGGCCGTGACCGCACCCTCCAGCAGGACCTCGTCGGGGCGACGTGGAAGTTCCGCACCTGGTACGAACTGGACATCTAGTGATCTCACGAGATCGCGGACGAAGTCGCGGACCGAGTTCGCTTCATTAAACTGTGCCATCAGTTACCTCCGAAAATTTCGGCAAGGATTGCATTCGAAGCTTGCCGCAAGGATTCGCGCTCAGTTGTAGTTTGTGCAAGTGCAGCACGCTTGCGCTCGACGAGTTGTTGCGCGTCGGAGCGATTCACTGGCCAGGGAACCTCGACCTTCATGAGGTCACTCTTATTCAGCTTCCTAACGATGGTGGTTGTCTCCCGTGCTTCCATGGCACGTCTGCCAAGCGGATGAGCGAGGAGCGACTGCAGCAGGTAGGCGTCCGCCTCTGAAAGCCCGACTACAGATGTGATCTGTTGGTTGGAGATTCCAGGTTCCTGAATCACCGCAGACTTCCCCATGTCCCCACCGATACACGCCACAGCAACAGAAAACTGCGGGAGCCACCTCCCGGTCGTGGCACCCTCAACGCTCACGCCTTGACGCGCTACCGCCATTGTGTCGCTTTGGATCTCCGATGGCGTGTAGAACGGAACGTCACTGCTGGTCCAGTAGACAGCATTAGCCTTCGGTGGAGTTGATCCCGTAACGCAGTCCGCGATGTCGCTGATCGCTGCCTTGCCGGTTTGGGCCTTCCAGAGCTCCGCGAGTCGCGTCTCAGACGCCTTGGAAAGGGAATCAGCAACACCAGCAATCTCCAGTCGATGGCGCTCAATGGCCCAGAGGAGGTCGGCGATGCGCTTCTGCTCGTCGAGAGGTGGGAGGTCGAACTCGAACCGCTCAATATCTGACCAGTTCACATACGGGTTGACTGATCCCTTTGACTCAGCGATTGCGAAGGCGTGGAATGGCTCCGAGATCATTATGAACGGGAGAAACTCCGGCAGGAGTACATTCTTATCTTTCGTCTCCACGACGAAGGTCGTATTGGCGCACACGCCGTCGAAATCTGCGACCGCGACCTTCCGAAGGTAGGTCCTGCGCGACCCATAAAGAACCTGGCCCGGGTGGAACCGGCGATGGAAGGCGGGGCCGAGGTCGACCTCGGCGACGTTGCCCCACCGATGAATCTTGAGGTCGTCAGTGCCCATGTGCTCTCCGGCAACGAATCGGTCGACGCTTCCATCCGTCGGGTCGATCTTTTCTTTGGATGCTCGCGCAATGTCGCCTAGCGAACGTCGTTCCCAAGCAGTGGTATCGAGATTCAGGCTCATACCCTCACCTCAGTTCGGAGCAGAGCAAGCACGTCGACGACAGCGCGATTAGAGACATCCGCCGCCTCTCGCCATGACGCGAGCGCATCTACCATGTCGACATGCTCTTCAGTATCCGCAGCCGTCGCCCCCGCCACGTACAGCGGGATGGCGAGGCTATGCCGTTTGTCGGCAATCTGGTCGAGGGTTGCAACGGCGGCGAAGTGATCCACGTCTGCGAAGCTCCGATACGCGTTCAGGATCTTGGACTGGTGCGATTCGTACAGGAACGACTGTGCCTGTTCGCGCGCGACGTCGTGGACCGCGTTGATGAACAGCACCTTGCCGTTGCGGTCCGCTGGCTTGCGGGTCCGAAGGATCACGACCGTGGCAGGCATCGGGGAGTTATAGAAAAGCCCCTCTCCCATACCAATCACGCACTCGACAAGGTCCGCTTCCACAAGAGCTTCCCGTAATTTTGCCTCATCCTTTCGGAAAAGCACTCCGTGCGGAAACAGGATCGCGGCACGCCCAGTCTTCGGGTCGAGGCTCTTGGCGATGTGTTGAAAGAAGGCGTAGTCGGCGCGGCCCTGTGGGGGCACGCCCCACATGTTGCGTCCATAGGGGTCACTTGCGAAGGCATCCCGATCCCATGCCTTGATCGAGTACGGCGGGTTCGCGAGCACGACGTCGAAGGTCTGCAACCCGCCCTTGCTGTTGAGGAAGCCGGGGCGAGTGAGCGTGTCGCCATGGGCAATCTGTCCGTCGGTGATGCCATGCAAGAACAGGTTCATGCGGGCGATGGCGGATGTTCCGTAGTTGAGCTCCTGCCCGTAGAGCTTGAGATTGCGCCACTCCTTGCCCTGACGCTTCACCTCGGCAGCGGTAGAGATGAGCATGCCTCCAGTGCCGCAAGTGGGATCGTAGACCGACTCGCCGGGCTGCGGTTCGAGCATGAGCGTCATCAGGTGCACGAGGGTGCGGTTCGTATAGAACTCCTGCGCGGTATGGCCGGAGTCGTCGGCGAATTTCTTGATGAGGAACTCATACCCGTTGCCGAGTTCGTCTTCGGGCAGATTCGCAATCGACAGTGTCTGGGTCGAGAAGTGCTCGATCAGCTCGGCGAGCGTGGCGTCGGGCAAGAGGTTCTTGTTGCCCCAGTCGCCGTCACCGAACACCCCATGCAGGGTGTCTGGGTTGGCTGACTCGATTGCACGCATGGCCCGCAACACGGTGGTGCCGATCTGCTCGGTGACTTCGCGCACGTCGTTCCAGTGGCATCCATCAGGAATCGCGAACCGGTGGTTCTCGGGAAGGTCTGCGAACTCCTCATCACCATAGGTTTCGAGCGCCGCAGCATGCTCCTCGTCGTACACATCGGAAATGCGCTTGAGGAAGACCAGCGGAAAAATGTACTGCTTGTAATCGCCGGCGTCGATGAGGCCCCGCAGCACGACGGCAGCGCCCCAAAGATAGCTCTCGAGCTCGCGCTGGGTGATCCTGCCGCTCATGCGCTCAACCCCCACTTCGCCAGCTCAGCTTCAAGCGCTTTACGGGTCTCCGCGGCCTGTGCGTGGGCTGCCTCGAGGTTGGCGAGGGCATCGGCGAGGGTGATCTTCTCGCCGGAGTCGGCGGGGGCCACGTAAAGCGGAATGTTGAGGTTGAAGTCGTTGGCCTCAATCTCGGCAAGGTCGACGACGCGGGAACGATCTTCGAGGTCGGTGAAACCGCGGTAGGTGTCGAACAGCTCTTGGGCGTGCTTGGGCTCGAGGATGTTTTGACTGCGGACCTTCTTCATCAGGTCTTCGCCATTGATGAAGAGCACCTTGTCTTGCTGCTCGGCCGGACGTTGCTGCCGCAGGATGAGCACACAGGCGGCGAGGCCCGTGCCATAGAAGAGGTTCGGCGCAAGTCCGATGACAGCTTCGATTTTTTTAGCCTTGAGGATGTGGGTGCGGATGCGCGCTTCGGCACCTTGGCGGAACAGAGCGCCCTGCGGCAGTATAACCGCGACGCGGCCGGTTCTGGGGTTTGTTGAGGTAAGCATGTGCTGCACCCACGCCCAGTCGGCGTATCCCTTCGGCGGCACACCACCAAGTGCGTTGCGGCCCCACTTGTCGCTTGCCCATTCAACATCACCCCAGTTCTTAAGCGAGAAGGGCGGGTTCGCGACGACGCAGTCGAACTGTGCGAGGCTATTGCCTGTGTAGAACGCAGGGTTGCGGAGAGTGTCTTCGCGGACAATCTTGAAGTCTTCGACACCGTGCAGCAGCAGGTTCATGCGCGCGATGGCAGAGGTCGCTAGTACCTTCTCTTGGCCGTAGAGCTTGCCCCAGAGTGTCTTGGGACTACCGCCCGATTCCTTCACATGCTCAATGACTTCGATCAACATGCCGCCGGTACCGCACGCGGGGTCATAGACGCTCTCGCCCTCCTGCGGGTCGAGAATGTTGACCAGCAAGCCGACGACTGAGCGGGGCGTGTAGTACTCGCCTGCCTTCTTGTTGGACTGGTCGGCGAAGCGCTTGATCAGGTACTCATACGCGTTGCCGAACACATCAGGGGCGACGTTCGCGTTGCTCAACGTCTTCGTTGAGAAGTGTTCGAGCAGGGCAGCGAGCTTGCGGTCGGGCAGCTTGTCTTTGTTTGTCCAGTTCGCGTTGCCGAAGATGCCGTACAGCGTCTCGGGGTTCGCCTTCTCTATCTCACGGAGCGCCGTCTGCAGCGCCGTGCCGATATTCTCGGTGCGTGCGCGAACGTCATCCCACAGACTGCCATCTGGGATCGCAAACCGGTGGTTCTCTTCGAACGACGCGTACTCGTGGTCGCCGTCGGATTCTTCAAGAGCCTTCGCGAGCTCTTCGAGGTAGACGTCGCTGATCCGCTTGAAGAACATCAGTGGAAAAATGTAGGCCTTAAAGTCGGCCTGGTCGATGCTCCCGCGTAACAAGTCGGCAGCGCCGGCGAGGTATGACTCAAGCTCAGAAAGGGTGAGGCTTGCGTTCATCGTGTGCGCCTTTCGGGGGTCGTGCTGGTCAAGGACACGCCATGGCGAACGGCGTTGAGAATCACAGCTGTCAGGCTACCGGCGGCTTCAGATGCTAGCTCCGCGAGTTGCCTCGCTTCGCGTGCTTTGCTGATGGAGTTGTGAATGGCGCGCTGCCCCTCGAGCGGAGGAACAGGGATCTCGATCTCCCTTATCGGAACGCGCTGGATGGTGGTTCCGGCGGCAAACCTGAGGTTCCACTCGCCCGTGAGCACGTCTGCCAGGTAGTAAGGGTCCAGTTTTG
Organism: Schaalia sp. JY-X159; assembly: GCF_014525425.1. NCBI lineage: Bacteria > Bacillati > Actinomycetota > Actinomycetes > Actinomycetales > Actinomycetaceae > Schaalia > Schaalia sp. JY-X159. The sequence goes on from NZ_JACEXI010000001.1 coordinate 479,336, forward strand.
TTTGGTCGAGGACCCGGATGCGGGAGACACTTCCCACAGGGAAGTGTCCACCTTCGTGATCGACAACTGCCCGAACTCTGTCCACCGTGGTCAGCAGCACATCGCCGGGCTGTGTGAGTACGTCCCGTCCGTCGGCTGTCTGCAGACCCGCGACAGGCACAAGGTTCTGGGTCCGAACCGCACTGGCGTCAACACGCCGGTCGTCAAAATCGGGCTCACCTTGCCGCGACGGGCGCGCAGCGGCGACCTCGATCGCCCTCGCCTCAATAAGCTCAGCGACAGTCAGCACCTGTGACTCACCAACGATTAGCGGTGGTTCCATTTGCTGCACCGTGGAAGGAAGGTCAGTGGAGACCTGCAGTAACTGGGTTCTAGCTAGATCAAAGTCGGTGACCAACCGGGCACTGTCGACGTCTTCGGGCAGCACCCATCGGGCAGGGGTGAGGTCGGAATTGTCGGACGCCAGCTCATCGATCGATACGAGTGCGTGGGGGACGTCAACGAGCGACGCTTCGTCAGTCAGCCATTTGACGACATCGTTCTCAGGTGCTTCCACCTTGGACGCGTCGATGAGGAGCACCTCGCTGCGAGAAGACGTCTCCGGATCACCGATAACCCACAGCACCGGCGCGATAGATGTCTGTGGCAACATTTTTTCGGGCAGCGCCACGACTGCTCGCACCCAACCGCCAAGCAGGAGGTTCCTGCGAATCACGGCTTCTGCGCCGCCGCGAAAGAGCACACCGGGCGAGGTGAGGACGTAACCGATGCCGCCTGGCGCCAGGTGCGCTGCCACGTGCTGGAGCCAGAAGGAGTCACCGCTGGAGCGCGGTGGAATCCCAAAGCGGAGACGCGGGTCGACCATGGTGGTCTCGCGGTCGACTCGCAACCCAAACGGAGGCTCCGCGATAATAACGTCCGCACGCAGGTCAGGATCGGGGTCAGCCTTGAGCACATCGGCAACGCTGAGTTCTAGGTCGACGCCACGCAGGGTTGCACGGCCACGGGCGATTTCCACTGCTGCCGAGTTGATGTCATTTCCGACCACGCGGGCTGGGTGTGAGCCCATATCGAGAGCTTCGAGAAGGGCCACACCGATCCCGCAGGCGGGATCGTACAGTGTCCCACCTTTAGTGTCGGAGACCAGCGAGGCCAGCAGCGTGCTGGTTCGGGACCCGACGAATCCATTCTCGCCAGCAGCCTTACCGAGTGATCGAGACGTGCGTTCAAGGATTCCATCAATCGCGCCGGGGAGTTCCTCAGGAGGCACGCTCTCGAGGGCGAGTCGTAGCTCGTCAACCGAACGCTGATCGCCGTGATGAGGTGGGTAAGAAGATTTTCCTTCGGTGACTTCTAGTGCCGTTTGCAGGAGAAGCACACCAAACTCATGGACAGCAACGCGCCCGCGGAAGAGGTTAGCCGCACCCCATAGGCGCGCCTCCCATGTCTTGGTGTCGTGTCCAGCGGTTACTGCGCTCTTCTGCTTCTCTGGGTGCGCCGCGAGCCACGCTGCGACGTCGGGTGCCGCAAATAGCGGCCTGCTTGCGCTCCCACCCACAGGGTCGGGGAAGTCGCTCATGCGCTTACGCCAATTACTGACGGCGGCGCGAGAAACACCAGCAAGTTCGGCGATGTCGCTAGGCGCAAGTAGGCCCTCGCTTAACGGGGTGGTCATGCTGCCTCTAGAACTGAGTCGGATTCGTAGTTGAGCTCGATGGTGTGCGATGCGGCCATCCGAAGTCGGTGAGACAACGATTCGGGGCGGGACGCCACCGTTACGGTGACGCCCTGAGCGCCAAGTGCAGCCACGGCGTCGGTGAAAATCGCGTCCCCCGACACGAGGAGAACATCAGTGAAGCGATCAGCGATGCGTTCTGTCTCGAGTATCGCAAGCAGCTCGAGATCAGCGCCGTCGATCCCAGGCCGGAATACGAAACGACGTTGACCACTCCACTCGAAACCAGCAATTTCAGCGCTTGCGCGACCGCTTGCCACAACGATGTGGTCGACATCGAAATCGAGAGCCGCGACTTCGGTGAGTACGTGTTGGGCGTCGCGCACTTGCTGAGCCATCCTGATCTAGCCTCTCGCAATGTTTTCGATATCAATCAGGACAATGCGGCGCCGAAGCCCCACAGTGGATGTAAACATTCTAGCACCTATTCTTGTTGTGAATCGGATCCCCAGATTTTTGGAGTGACTCAAGAATGACATAGCACTTCTCAAAACGCAAGCGTGTATTTGATTCACAGATGCTTGCGGTGTGAATCTGACCTCCACAATGCGGTCACGCGAAGTTGCCACGCTTCTGGCAAATCGTGCTACCAGGCGCTTGATCCGTGATCTGCAAGACGCGTGGCATCAGTCCGCTCTATGCGGGCACGGGCACGGGCAGCGAGCCGCCTGGGCCTGAACTGCGGTTAACTTCGGTGCGAACAGAGTGAACCCGAGTAGGGCACCGACAACGAGTTCCCGGTAGATGGTTCAACAAAACCATGATTTCTCTGACGGCTGTAACTACCTGAGTCACCACGCCTCTTGCAAGTCGCGGTCACGTGCCCTGACGAGGCGGTCGTTGAAATCGCAGACGCGGTCAGTTCACAGTGCCACCCGTCTGGCAGATCGTGAGTCCGGTGTCTGAATCAGTGGCCCTTGAGACGTCGGAGAGCTCGGTTTCGGTACGGCGAACTTCAATCAGCCAGAGGCTTGGCAACTCTAGGTGACTGTGCGTACCTCTTCATCAGAAGAGTCGTTCGATTTGGGAAGGCGTCGGTCATGGAGACTCTGAACTTTCGCGCGTGCAAGGAAGCGATCTGCGCGGTAGTAGGTAATGCGAGATCTACAAGATTTTCCTACGGCCAACGGTCCCGCCAATTCGGCATGACCGTTGATTCCGCCGATTTTGCGGTCGATGTTACGGTGCCGCAAAATTTGCAGGACCGTCATCTTCAACGCGATTACCGCATGTCCAGGGCATCACGCCCGCGACAGCAGTCGATCCCTTACCTACAAGGTACTCGCACTCTCCCATTTCGTCGACCCGTTCTTCGTGAGAACCAATGGTCTCCTCGTGATGTGTCACAGCAGGATCTCCAGAGCGTTCTGCAAGGCAGGCTTCGCCTTCGGGAAGTTATCGGCCATAACCAAGAGCTGGGATGAGCTGCTCTTCCGCACGCAGAGCCAGCGTTTGGGTGAATCGATTGCGATGTCACTACCCCACTCGTGCCTGAGCCGAAACAGGTCGATGATCGTGCGTTCTGGGTCATAGATTCCAATCGCTCGCCCATCAGGTAGGGCATGCTCAGCCCGACCGATGTCGAAAGTCGCGGCATCGAAGTGGTGCCACGCGATTGGCGCGGTCCAAGCTGTCAGCGGCTTCGCGCCACGCGGAATAGCGATGTTGCTCCGCGCTGGGATCTCGTCCGTGAGGTCGTGAATCGATAGTGCTGTCAGCAGGCAGAGCGTCGCTTGCGGCCGCTTCGTTGCGATCGCCATCCACGCAGCCGTAGTGTCATCCGTTGCACCGGAGCGCACAAACTGGCCGGGTGCGATCCGTTCATATTCTTCAGCCTCGACGAGACGCTCGAACTGTCTGCGCGTCAGCCCCGCGCTGGCGAGATCCTGATACCCCACGAGGTCGCGAAGTGACGCAGCATCCATGACACCCTCCCGATTGACAGATATCGTTACACATCTACCCTATCTGTTACTGTTTTTGATCATCGATCAGAGCTGACTAAGCCGAATATGAAGCGGGCATATGACGATGCATGGGATGGATCCTATTCGGCACTTCCTGCATCGAGACTGGTTATCAGGTCTTGGGCGAGAATGCTTACCGCGAGTGCGACTTGGGCTGGGTCTCCGATGAACTCTTCGGCTTGCCCCGCGAACCGTGACCCCGGCGCGTCGTCACCTGCAGCGAAGAGATCGCGAAGCGAATCGATAGCAGCTTTCGTGACGGACGCCGCGATCGGGTCGCTGGCAAGCACCTTTAGCGAGGCGACCAGCACGTGTGTGTCGATGGCTCGGAGGAGTCGATAGATGTCGTGCGCGTCCTTTGCGTCCCATCGCTTTGGGCTGTTGATGCGCTCAGCTACCTTGTGCGTCTTTGCGACTAGCAACGCGGCTGGACCGGCAACTCTGATCGTGAACGATCGCGCATCAGCCGGATCGAGTGCTGAGATCAGCATCGGTGCATTGTCTTTGAGCACGGCTTCAAGGCCCACTGCTCGACGCATGGCCTGCTTTCCATGGGGTGGCAGTTCGGCTGATCGTCGACCTGCGCCTCCAACGGCGTCGGGAACGAGCAGATCTACTGGTACGCCGTCGCGCGACCGCCAGGTTCCAAGTGCTGATGGATCAGGATCGGGGCTGAATCCTGCCGTGGTCATCGCTGCCTCGATCAGCGGGTGATCAGTGAGAAGTTCGGGATCGATAGCGAGGTCGGCGTCGGTCGTGAACTCGGCAAGTGCGACTTCGGCGCTTCCGGTGTGCAGGTAGATCGCCTGTGCGCCAACAAGGATGACAGCCTCTTTATGTGAGCCGAGCGCGTCTAATGCATCTAGCAAGGCGTGCCGCGCCTTTACGACCTCTGGGTCGGTCATTTGCGCCACTCGCTCTCGTTCGCCGACATCCACGCAAGCAGTTCCTGCGCTTCTGAAGGGTTACGGCCCGGCCCGTTCCACAGATCGACCGCAACCTGTGCCGGGGCCGCGATGGCGAATCCTCGCTGGGACTCGGCTAACCGGTCGAACGCGACATCATTGGGCTTACGCGGCTCCACCAGAATGACGTTCGGAGACGACTCGCTCGAGCGAAGGTTCCATTCTTTGGAGGCCTCCTCGACAGAGTCGACGTACACGTAGATGACGCGAGCTGGTGCGTAAGGAGCCCATTCGGCGGCGGCAGCAGAACTTGTTACGGCATAGCGCATGCTCTTTGTTTCGCGCAGCTTCCCCAGGAACGCTTCGGTTCCTCGCGGTTCAATGCACTTAACAGTACGGTTCGTGGACAAGAATGCGGCATCTTCTGCCCAGGCTTCGAGCAAGCGTCGCCAGTCAGGCACTCGCACTGTGCCGTCGTCGTCGCGCTCCGCAAGTCCCTCTTGCTGCAAGTATTCGAGCACCCGGTAAGTAGCGCCGGTCGACGCGCTTGAGGTGTCGATAAGGTCGCGTATGCGCCACTTGCGATCGAAGTCCAGGAGAGCGCGCGCAACCCGCGCAGCGGGGTCACCACGCAACGTGCCCCGTGGGCGACCCGTGCCCCGCCATGGGTCGCGATCCTCGCCACGATCAGCAAGGAAGATCGCCGGTTGCCCGGCAGTTATGAGTAGATTCCCAGTCGCATCGACATACCCAATGCCCTTTTCGGTCAGGTCGGCGCGCACTTGCGTTGTGAGGTACTTTGCGACCAAGACGGGCCTGCCGTCGATGCCCGCCAAGCTTTCTAGCCTGTCGGCAATAACGCCGACATCTCGGCGTTCGACCATTCGCTTTGCTTCTAGAACCAGTCGCGTGTTCGCACCGTCAGGCGCGACGATTGCAAGCGCTGCATCGGCTCGAAGATCGTTCGCGCCGACCACGTCATACTGTTCCTCAAGTAACCACCCGGTGGGCAAGCGCTTGGAGATAGCTTCGATGGCGCGTCGTAGGATTTCGCGCTCTGATTTCGGCTCGTCACGGTTCATACTTCACCTCGTTCTGATAACTATGACGTTCCAACGTCAGCGGAATTACGCCATTTTCAGAACATCGTATCATAGCGTTCTGAAAACTAATAGATTCCGCTGCTTGCGGAGACGAGGGGTTTCACGAACGCAAGAATGCTGCACAGCACTCAGCCGACCCGGACTGCGGCCGAGTGCTGACATGATGCCCTATCGCCCCGCCCCGACCTCCGCGATGAGCATGCGAAACTCCCCGTTTCGCTGCGCATCGACCCGCGAGTACGCCGCCCACTCGAGCGTGTAGCTGCCGCCTAACACGAGTGCCGATTCTCGACCGCGAACAGTACCAGCCGCGGCGTGCGCACCCCATGCAAGGTTCCCGGTGACGGTACGGCCGTGATGCAGCCGGAAGGCTTCGTCGATGGGGCCGATCTTCCTGGTCTCGCTCCACATCCCACGGTCGTTGGTGATAGTGACGGACATACCACCTGCGACGACACCAGCTTCGATGAGCGTTTCGACTCGTATGACATCCTTGAGGATGTCATAGCGACGCAGATCCTGGGCAGACTGCGACCTCAGCATGAACTCTTCGTCAACGACGCTCACTTCAAGCCTTGCGGTGATGTATTTGAGTTCGAGCGCGTACTGCACACCGCCGCGGCGTAGAAGGATGTCGAGGTTGATCGGTCGCGCTCCAGGCACCCGCACCGGCCGCTCTAACCGCAGTTCCACGCCCCGGTCAAGCCGCGCGATCTGCACTGCGAGCTCATGCTGGAAGTCAGCTTCTGAGTGGAACACCTGCCTCCGTGCAACCAGCTCCGCCAGCGCGGTGCGGATCAGTGCGCCGAAGCCCACCACAGCGTTACCCCCCGCCGGTCACGTGATTACCTCCAAGGTTTGCAGGAGCGGGGCTTTAGCTCGAGGGAGTTGTGTGGCGAATGCCATCAGCTCGGCGGGCTTGCCGCCGCGGCGGAGCCATTCTTTGGTTGCGTCGCGAACTACTTCGTACCCGACAGTCGATCGAAGGCGGAAGCAGTCGACAATCGTGCGCTCTGCACTGTACAAACCGATGTGCTGCGAGCTGCCCGGAATCAAGATCTCGTCTCGCCCAAGCTTGAACGTCGCCGCATCGAAGCGATGCCAGCGAATTGCACTCTCGGTCATTGGTGTACGCATTCCGCGTGGCATTGCGACGTCCAGGGCGTCTGGAATCGCATCGGTGAGGTCGTAGCGAGCGAGAGCAGAAAGTAGACAAATTGTCGCTTCCGGTCGTCGGGTTGCGGCTTCAAGCTGATCCCAATCGATCGCGGGTGCGTCTGCGGGCAAGTAGATGCCTCGGCCGATGCGGTCCCACCGCCCCTCAGCATGCCCCCGGTACAAGGCACTTCGCTTCTCGGCGGCAGCCTTTGGCCTTAGAGCTTTCACGTAATCACCTCCTGATACGTTTCGTACACAGCTAATGTTATCTGAGTACGTTTCGTTTCGCGAGGTAAATCTTCCACCCAAAATACTGATCATGATCCGAACGCCTTTTCCAGCAGGCCCGCAGTCGTGGGGTCGACGGTCTCGTTGCGGCGGATGTAGTGCTTGATCGTGATTGCCGGGTCGGTATGCCCAAGCAGCTGAGATGCCAATTCGACACCCGCGCTTTCGTTGATCGTGGTCGCGACAGTGCGGCGGAACTTGTGCGGAGTCACGCCCTCAATCTCTGCCAGGTTCATGACATGGCGGAGTTGGCGGCGCACATTGTTCGTCGTCAGCGGAGTGCCTCCGCGCGAGCAGAATAGCAGTGCGTCGGGGTCGATCGTGTCGAGTTGCTTCAATCGAAACTGCACGGCCGTCGCGGCAAACCCAGGAAGTTGAATCGTGCGTCGCGATCGCGCGGTCTTCGGGTGATCCTGTCGCGTCGTCGGTTCGCCTTTCGGGCTGATGATCGTTCCAGTGATTCGTACGGACGGCACGCTCAGATCAATATCCCGTCGGCGGATTGCGAGCACCTCACCGATGCGCGCCGACGTACCCAGCATGACCTCGATGATTGCACCGAGTTGTCCATCGGGCTTCGGCCCCGAAACGTCACGCCCCGCTTCCCAATATGCGATCGCCGCACGGATTGCAGTGATCTCTTCGGGGGTGAACGCGTCCGGCACCCGCGCGTCCCGATGCAACCGCGCAACATGATCGACGGGGTTGCGCAGCAGCACCTCGTGTCGCACCGCCAACGCGAGCGCAAGTCGCAGCACGACACGAGCATGCTTCGCCTTCGAGTACGAATCCTTCGCCAGCCGCTTCAGGAACTGGTCGCAGCGGGCCACCCCGATCTCGCGCAGCGTCAGATCCTTGAACGCAGGCAGCACAAGGGTGTGCATGTCTCGCTCATACAGTTGTCGGGTGACGGTCGCGAGCCGATCCTCAAGCTCTATGTCTTCGAGCCAGTACACGACCAGATCAGGGAATGGACTGTCAGCGGTGAGCGATCCCGTACTCGGTGCAATCAGGTTCCGGTCGACACATTTCGCTTTGAGCGCGTGGGTTGCAGCGGCCGGGCTGTCGCCGCTTGCCTGCACCAGCCGGGTGGCACCGTCCCAATCGCGATAGCGTGCACGAGCTTCGATGCGGCCGCTGGGTCGATGACGGGTCGTGATTTCGCCGTAGGTACCAATCGTCAGGCGCGGGCGGCTCACAGCGTCACCGTCGAGGCAGTTGAGGCGGCACAGACCCTGGAGACGGCGCGGGGTCGCGCTGCGCTTCGATCCACTCGGTCACGTCCGTGACAGCGAACTTGAGGTGTTTGCCGAAGCGGTACGCACGCGGGCCGACGCCGCGCGAGCGCCAGTCGTAAATCGTCGAGACGGGCACGCTCAAGTATGAAGACAGCTCGCGGATATCGAGCAACGGCGGCAAGTCGGGCAGAGGTAGCGGAAGCGAAGTTGAGCTGGTCATGCAGACCAGGTGCGCCACACCCCCCGAAGCAACCGAAACCACCCGCAAGCGACCTTTGCGAACCGAGCAAAGCACTGGTCAGAAGGTGTTTCAGTAGGGGTTTTAGATGGGTATTAGATGGCCGGATCAAATCTCACCAACGAAAAATCGCGGAAACCCTTGAGTTTCCGCGATTTTTTGGTCGGGCTGACAGGATTTGAACCTGCGACCCCTTGACCCCCAGTCAAGTGCGCTACCAAGCTGCGCCACAGCCCGTTTCTTTCAACCACCCGATCTTACGGCAGGGCTACCGGCTGCCACAAATCGCACGCGCAGTTGCGAAGGAGCGATAGGTCATAGAGGGCGTCCCCGTGATGGATCACGGGCCTAGTCGGTGATCCATCGCAGGAAAGTCCACCCACTGACGCCCTCGGAATCCACCTGGCGCACCGCAATCGTGTGCCCCGAGATCTGTGGCGGGACAACCACGTCCTCACTGGGCAATTGGAACACGACATCGCTGCCAATCTGCCATACGAATCCGTCACTAGCGCCCTCGACACTGACGTTCCCAATGGCATCCGAGGTCGCCTGCGATAAGTCGGCGCCTGCACCCCACGCCACCATGTCGCCGGAAACAGACAGGTTAGGAACCGCAACTTCCGACTTCGCGAGCCCAGCCACCCGCCCGGTCTCCATGTCCCAAGCAACCAGCCAAGCAGGTGGCCCATCGGAAGAAGACTGCCCCTCTCCGCGCACCACGGACATCTTTGTGAGTGCAACAACTAGATACCGTTGCGAAGCCTCAAGGTCACTGATTACCCAATTGTTTGCTGGTCCAAACCCCAATAGAGGTGAGATCACAGAGGCATCGCGCCACACGACCAAATCCGGAGCTTTAGATTCGTGCACCTGCTTGCCTGCGGCAACTTCTAACAGGTTCGAATAGTTAAATGATTCCAGGCCGGCAAGCGGGTCCCACTGGCCAGATTGAGCAGCGTTGTCGGTGCCGAGCCCAGAGCCACTTTGGTTCTGTTCGAGGTCACCGCTGAGTGTTCCGTCGTGAAGCGGGTCGATGTCACTGCTGGGGGCCGCAGCCCAAAACATGCCCCGATCGATTACAGGGTCGGCTATCACCTGCGCAGATGGCCCGACGAACACGACGTCGCCGGGCGAATCCAACGGGACTCGAAACACTGCCACCCCGTAGTCTGGACTCGATTCGCCGCTCACTTGGATCTCATGAAACCGCACTCCGGGCGTGGCGGCATCATAAACATTCTGTGGAATGGCGACCTCAAAGTATGCGTAGCCACCATTGACCTTGGGAGGTTCCAATCCGGGTACCATGCGCGCTGAGATTCCAGTGAAGCCAAGTGTCATAGACTCCGCTGTTGCCAACTCAGAAACCTGCCCTGTCTCAACGTTCCACCCGACCAGAGCCCATTGCTTCCCACCTGTACCCACGGCAACCCAAACCACAACCTGTCCCCAAGATGACGCACCTGTTGCATTCAGTGATTGAAATGGAGCGTCGCCAGACAGGGTAGATCCGTCGCCCACATTGGGAACCTCCTGCAGCGCAGTGAACTTGCCCTCTGTCCCGATCAAGCCAACGGTTTCGCGGGAAACCTGCGGGGAAGTGCCAGTGCCGAATGCGACTCCCCCGTCAATCAGTGTCAACACCTGGGCGTCCGTCTTCCCACGGGTGGAGCCCAAGAGGTAGAACTGCTGGCCCTCTTTCGCCCTCGTCGGGCGATCTGCACCACCGATGACAAGGTCGTCTGGAATGCTCCCTTCGGAGACCCAGACGTCAAATGGCACACCAGCAATCGTCTTGGGGGCAAGGGGCAGTTCCGCGGCGCGCGTGTCGTCGTAGTCGTCCCGATCAGACTGCTGTGATTGCGCGTCCTGAACGCCATTGTCGTCGCCATGCAACGTGGCGTTACCTGTTGAGGGTGAAACCGCGCACCCTCCCAAACACAGAGTGCTCACGCACACCATGGCAAGGAAGGTGCGTCCCGGCTTAGGCACGGCCGTGCACCCGGTCTTGTATCCAAACGCTCACTTGCAACAGTACGTCCTCGACGACCTCGTCAACGGACTTGCTCGACGAGTCAATGGTGATGACCCCCGGCGCAGCCTCTAGGAACGAAGACACTTTGGAGTCAGTCTTGTCGCGCCCACTCACCAGTTCACGTGTCTTCTCAAGTAGGTCGTCGGTTACGTGCCCGTAGGTTTCGAGGACGCGCCTGCGCAGCCGCGCCTCCGGGTCTGCGAGGAGGAGTATCCTCACATCAGCATCCGGGCAGACAACCGTAGTGACATCCCGACCTTCAGCAACCATTCCTCGCCCGTCTGCGCGAGCCTTATACATCTCTTCCCGCTGCGCGATAGCCATCCACTGCCGCACCGGAATATAGCCGGCAACCACCGAGACTTTTGCTGCAACTTCCACAGAACGCAAAGCATCCGTAACGTCCCGCCCACCAACAAGGAACTTTGGGTGCGCCACTGTACCGACCGATTCAAAGTCCAAATGGTCCGCTTCACGCAGCACGGCAGAAGGGTTGTCCAAATCCACGCCCGCAGCCATGCACTTCCAGGTCAAAGCCCTGTACATGGCCCCCGTTTCCAAGAACGCGAGGCCGAGCTCGGCGGCGATACGTTTGGAAACGGTGGATTTTCCTGACCCAGACGGCCCATCGATCCCTATCAGGAGACCCTGTCCTGCAACAGCATTGCGCAACTGAAATGTCTCTTCGGTTCTGGTTGGCCCCAAAGAATCCTCAGTGCTGCGACTCCCCTGACTAGACATCCCCGCCCTCTTTCTGCCCGTTGCCAACACCATCAAGAACTAGCGCAAGCTCTTACTTGCAATGCGCCAACCCCGAGCTTCCAACTCCACCTGTGTCTCTTCAACAACACCCGGTTCAATCATCAGTCGGGCCAGACCGACTGGCTGTCCCGCGGAGTGTTCCAAGACCAAGTCCTCTATGTTCACACCTATCGAACCCAGTTCCGAGAACAATCGCCCCAACTCCCCTGGCTCATCCGGAACTAAGACCTCAACGTAACCCCACCGCCTCGAAGAGTCACCGTGTTTACCAGGAATACGTTCAACGCCTTGATTGCCCGAGGTCATGACCTTCGCTATTGCCCCCGCGACGCCCGGGGCGATAGCTCCGTCAGCCTGGACTCCCCCAGCCTGCAACCCGGAGATCAGTCCCACGAGGTCGTCACGGAGGTCAACGAGGATACCCGCCACCTTGTCGGCATTTCCCGCGATGATCGCCGTCCACAGACCCGGGTCGGAAGCAGCGATGCGCGTCGTGTCTCGCAACCCCTGACCCGCCAGTCCGAGGGCGTCCGAAGACGCGGTTGCAAGGCGGGCGGCCAAAAGGCTAGACACCAGCTGGGGCACGTGGGACACGAGTGCTACGGCCTCGTCGTGCTCCACCGGACCAAGTTCCATGGGAACAGCTCCCACATCCACGGCTAGGTTACGAACCGTGGTGACCGCAGCTGGGCAGGAGTGCTCAGTAGGAACGATGACCCAGGGTCGGCCGATGAACAGATCGCCGTCCGCATGGCTGGCACCTGAACGAGCACGTCCTGCCATCGGATGCGAACCGACGTAGCGCGCCAGGTCCGACCCGGTGAGCCCCGGGTACTCTGTGGCAGCTGCTTCGCCCTCGTCCGCAAGATCGGTCGAGGACGCAAACACGTCCCCAACGACCGCCTCCTTTACGGAGGCAACGTCCGTAACAACTGCCCGCGGGAATGCCTTGAGGCAGGTCGCGACGATCCCTCCCGAGACGTCCGGAGGAGATGCGACAACCACCAGACCCGATCCGTGAGACACGTCTACAAACGACTGAAATCCTTTGCTGAGCGGAGTGCCAGCTCCCATATCACCAGCAAGAGCAAGAGAGGTGGGTGACGCGTCCCAGAGGTAAACGGCCACACCACTTCCACGTAGAGCCAAGGCAATTGAAGTCCCAATCAACCCTGTTCCAATGATCAGCACAGGTCCGGTGGTTACGACCTCCGCCCTCTGGATGAGTGCCATTACAGCTGAACGGAATCGTACAGGCGGCGCAGCTCATCACCCTTGATACGGCGCATTCCGCGGGGCTGAAGTCGGTCCAAATGAATCGGCCCAAAACCGATACGCAGCAGTTCCCGCACGGGGAACCCAACAGCATCCATCATGCGGCGTACAACGCGGTTGCGACCTTCATGGAGGGTGATTTCCACGGCTGAAATGTCGCCGAGGACGTCGCGAACACGGAACTTGTCAGCCTTGACCGGACCGTCCTCGAGCTCCACACCCCGAAGAAGTGTCCGCCTCACAAACGGCTTGACCTCCCCGTGGACTCGAGCCACATACGTCTTCTCGATTCCATAGGAAGGGTGCGTCAGGCGGTTGGCAAGCTCCCCATCATTGGTTAGCAGGAGGAGGCCCGATGTGTCCACATCCAGACGCCCAACGTGGTAAAGCCTTTCTGGATAGTCGGCCAGCAGGTCCGATAGGCAAGGACGCCCATCCGGATCATCCATAGTGGAAACCATGCCGACCGGCTTGTTGAGGGCCAAAACAATGTGGGCCTTCTCATCAATCTCAACCCGCTTCCCGTCCACCCGCACAACCTGCTTTGCGGGGTCTACGCGGGTACCGAGCTTGCGGACAACCTTTCCGTCGACACTGACTCTGCCCTGCAGAATCATGTCTTCTGCAGCCCTACGTGAAGCTAGACCGGCTTGAGAGATGATCTTTTGAAGTCGGATGCCATCCTCTTTGTGAGGGTCATTCGCCATGATTAGTGCCCCGTTCCGCGACTCCCGTCGCTTGTCGTTATCTCTATGGTAGTTCGGCAAGCAGGTAATCGATATTCTCTGGTCCAGGCATGAAGGGTCCGAGTGGGACGAGGTCGTCCAGAGACGACATTCCCATGTACTCCAGGAAGCTTGACGTGGTGCGGAACAGATGAGCCCCGCTTGGGCTGGTACCGTCCTCGGCGATCAGGTCGCGAGCAGCAAGAGTTCGTAGCACGCTATCGACATTAACCCCACGGATACGCGCGATTTGACCGCGGGTCACCGGCTGCCGATAGGCAATGATGGCCAGTGTTTCCATTGCTGCCCGCGTCAGACTGGTGGACTCTGCTCCCGCGACAAACTGGCCGACCCAAGACGCCCACTTAGAACGCGAATAGAGCCGCCACTCCCCCTGGACTTCCCTTAGCTCAAAGCCGCGCTCACGACTTCCATCTTTTCCGTCGTAGTCGGCGGCGAGCCCTCGTAGAGCCTCCTCAACCTGCTCCACAGGCATCTGGGTGGCGGCTGCAAGTTCCATAGGCGAAACCGGCACCAGAGCAACCATGAGGATAGCTTCGAGCGCCCCCCTCAGATCGACGCCTTCGAGGGAGAGAGCGTCCCCACCTCTTCCCGCTGTGCCGGCCACCGCGACATCTTCCCTGTCAATGCTCACAGCATCTTCCTCATCGCCGCTCACTGTGGGACCCCCTCGCTATCTCAACTTCGCCATCCTGCAGGGACGCTGCCAACGCAGCGCCCGGGGTTGGCGGAACCCACTCAATCCGTAAGGTGGCCATGGGATCATCTTGGTGAAAGGCCAAGTTGCCCTGGCGGTACAACTGCAACAGAGCGAGGAACCTGGTCACCACCACTGCCGAGTTGGAAGCGTCTTGAACTAAGTCCGCAAAACTCGCGACAGAGCCTTCTTCAAGTCTTGCTCTTACGATTTCAAGTTGCTCATCGAACGAGGCCGCAGGTCGACCCACATGCTGAGCTTCATCCGGACGTGGCTTCTCAGCAAGTGCATTTGCTGCCAAAGACGCAAAGAACTCTGGTGATGCCGTCCACCGCAGCTCCGGCAAAAGTGACGCGTACGGTTCTTGAAGTGGCACTGAACGAGCCACCGTGCCCGCATGCTTGTCCCACTGTTTCACCAAGACCTCCGCTGCTTGCTGGAGGGCGCGGTACTGCAGGAGGCGGGCAAAAAGAAGATCTCGCGCCTCCAAGTCCTCGTCAAGAATGTCGTCCTCGACCGCGTTCTTAGGAAGCAACGCCGCGGCCTTCATATGGAGCAGTGTCGCTGCTACCACCAGAAAATCCGTTGCAGAAGAGAGGTCGGGCTGCTTACGAATGTAGGCCAAGAACTCGTCTGTAACCGCTGCCAACGCAATCTGCGTCAGATCCATTTGTCTGCGGGCAATCAGGCGCAACAGCAGATCGAACGGGCCCGTGAAATTCTCTAACGAAACATCAAACTCTCGCAACGACGGTGGACCATACGTCGATTCTGTTTCGAGCGGCTCGGAATCCCCGTTGTCGTCACCCCAAAGCTTCTGTGCCACGACTCTATGGTGCGTCGCCGCGGGCAATTACTTCCCGAGCAAGACGACGATACGCCTTCGAACCGGGGTGAGAGGGCGCAAATGACAGGATTGGTTCGGTAGCAACCGAGGCATCGGGGAACTTTACTGTCCGGCGAATCTCCGTCTCAAACACCAGGTCGCCAAACGCCTCGTTCAAACGTTCTAGGACCTCACGGGAGTGGAGCGTGCGCGGATCTACCATGGTTGGAAGAATGCCATCAATCTTCAGGCGTGGATTGATGCGGTCACGAACCGTCTCAATGGTTTCAACTAGCAGCGCTACCCCACGAAGGGCAAAGAACTCGGTCGCCACTGGGATCATCACGCCGTGCGCAGCGGTCAGTGCATTCACTGCCAGCAAACCCAAAGAAGGCTGGCAGTCAACGATGATTACGTCGTACTCGTCCTCGACACTGCGGAGCACACGGGTCAGAGCAGACTCCCGAGCGACCTCGTTCACCAACTGGAGTTCGGCTGCTGACAGGTCAATGTTGGCTGGGAGAACATCAACGTTCGGGACGGAAGTCTTGCAGATCGCATCACGCGTTGACAGGCGCGGGTTCAAAATGAGGTTGTAGATGGTGACATCCATGTCCAGGGCGTTAATCCCCATGCCCACCGTTGCTGCACCCTGTGGATCGAAATCAACCAGGAGCACCTTACGTCCGTACTCTCCCAAAGCCGCGGCCAGATTGATGCTGGTGGTCGTCTTTCCGACCCCGCCCTTTTGGTTGCACATTGCGATGATCCGTGCTGGGCCATGCTCAAACAGCGGTTCTGGCGTCGGAAAATCGTCTTCTTCTTCGACGCCCACTAGGGCCAACTGGAAATCCTCGCTCACAAGCCCAACTTTAGCGCCTCCAAGCAACTTCTGGGTCCTACGCGCGCGGATGGGTCGAACGGAAAACTTCCGTAAGCAAGGTCGGCGACATCTTCGTGTAGATCTGCGTCGTTGAAACACTGGCATGACCCAGAAGTTCCTGCACCTCACGCACCGAAGCACCGCCCTCCAGCAGGTGGGTTGCGAACGAGTGGCGCAAAGTGTGGGGCGAAATATCCTGGGTAATGCCGGCCGCCACCGCGGCATTCTGGATAATCTCCCACGCAGACTGCCGGGATAGCGCCCGCCCTCGCAAATTCAGAAAGAGCGCCGACGTCCCCGGTCCTTTCTGTGCCAATGCGGGACGGCCTCGAACAAGATATGCTTCCACGGCCGATACCGCGTACCCACCCAGAGGCACGAGGCGTTCCTTCCTTCCCTTGCCCCACAGTCTCACGACTGAAACCGCGTCTGCATCGTCCCCTTTGTCGAGGTCGAGGTCGTCCACGGCCAGCGAGATTGCTTCTGACACTCGGGCGCCAGTGCCATACAAGAGTTCTAAGAGCGCTCGGTCTCGCAGAGCGCGCGGCCCATCCCCTTTTCCAGCCGCATCCAACAGCGCTGTTACCTGGTGCACGGTGAGTGCCTTTGGAAGCGAGTCCGGTCCGTGGGGTGCCTGCACGTCAGCAGCGGGGTTTGCGGCGATGAGCTGCTCTTTGATAGCCCACTTGTAGAAAGATCGAACCGCTGAAAGAGCCCGGGCAATCGATGAGGGAGCTAGGCCCGAACCTCCGTCCTCACCTTCCGCGAGTGCCTTGGCAAAGGCTTCAACATTCTCGCGGGATGCATCAAGTACCTTCACCGGAGCGATCACCTCAATAAATCGCTTGAGGTCACGACGATAGTTACTGACCGTGTGGGGCGATGCCCCCTTCACAACAGTCATGTCATCAAGAAACCACTGCAGCTCATCATGGCTGGGATTTGCTACCTGTGGACTCACAGCTTGATTCTGTCATGCCCATACAGTCTGACACACCAAGCTAAGCTGGGTTGTGTTTGATGACTGAATCAAAGATGTATTCAACTACTCGAAGAAGGTGGTGTCACTGTGACGCTGAACTGGGACGAACGTGATGATAGGGCTGTGAAGCTGGCCAAAGCACTGGCTGGAGATGCCGTAGAGAATGCGGGTTCCGGACACCCGGGTACCCCAATCTCCCTCGCGGCAGCCGCTTACCTGATCTATCAGCGTCACCTTCGGTTTGATCCCCGTGATGCCCAGTGGGTTGGCCGCGACAGGTTCGTTCTTTCCGCGGGCCACGCCTCTCTCCTGCAGTACATCCAGCTGTACTATGCGGGAGTCGGCCTCGAAATGGAAGATCTGCAGGGCTTCCGCCACTTCGGTTCCAAGACCCCCGGTCACCCGGAACTGGGGCACACAGAAGGCATCGAGGTCACAACGGGCCCGCTGGGGTCAGGTTTTGCTGCCGCTGTGGGTATGGCGATGGCCGCCCGCCGCGAACACGGAATGTTCGATCCCAACACCGAACTCGGTAAGTCACCGTTCGATCACAACGTATACGTCATCGTTGGTGACGGGTGCCTCCAAGAGGGAATCGCGTCCGAGGCCGCATCGCTTGCGGGAACCCAGGAGCTTGGCAACCTCGTGGTGATCTATGACGATAACCGAATCAGCATCGAAGACGACACGTCAATTTCCTTTAATGAGGATGTCTTGGGGCGTTTTGAGGCCTACGGATGGCACACGCAGAAAGTGGCTTGGCGTCGGGACGGGGCGGAGTATGTCGAGGACGTCCATGGCCTGGATGAGGCTATCAACAATGCTCTTGCCGAAGACGCGAAGCCATCCCTAATCGCCTTGTCGACAATCATTGGGTGGCCGACCCCTGGCAAGCAGGACACCGGGGGAATCCACGGCTCCAAGTTGGGCGGCGAAGCTCTCACAGGTCTCAAGGAGGCGCTGGGGCTGGACCCAAGCGAGATGTTCCAGATGGACGAAGACATCATTGCCTACACCCGAGAGAATGCGCTCTCCCGCGCGGATGCAGCGATGCGGGAATGGGATGAGGCATTCCGCGTGTGGGCTGAAGGTAACCACGACAAGGTTGAACTGTTCAATCGGATCCGCTCCGGTGAACTACCGGCTGGCTTTGATGAGGCCTTCCCAGAATTTGAGGCCGGGACGGAAGTAGCTACGCGTGCGGCATCCGGCACGACGATCAATGCCATTGCGAAGATCATGCCTGAACTCTGGGGTGGATCAGCAGACCTGGCAGGATCGAACAACACTTTGATTGCGGGCGAACCTTCCTTCATTCCAGAGCGTCGCTCCTCAAAGGCATTCACCGGCAACGTGTTCGGACGGAACCTGCACTTCGGCGTTCGGGAGCACGCCATGGGCGGGGTCATGAACGGAATCGCAGCGGATGGACTCACCCGCGTCTATGGCGGAACCTTCTTCGTCTTTGCAGACTACATGCGCGGTGCGGTGCGGCTAGCCGCGCTCATGAACCTGCCCGTTACATACGTGTGGACACATGACTCCATCGGTGTTGGTGAGGACGGACCGACACATCAGCCGGTTGAGCACCTTGCCGCATACCGCGCAATTCCGAACCTGGCAATTGTGCGCCCAGCAGATGCGAATGAGACCGCGCAGGCTTGGAAGGGAGTCCTAGAGCGTCGCTCCCCCGCCGCCCTTATACTTTCCCGCCAGAACCTACCCGTCGTTCCCCGTGGTGGAGACAACGGAGTGGCTGAAGCCTCGGGGGTTCTTCGAGGTGCATACACTCTGGTTGATACAGAAAGTCGACCGGATGTCATCCTCATGGCATCCGGATCTGAAGTGTCGATTGCCCTTGAAGCCAGCGAGATTCTTGGTAGCGAAGGCATTGGCGCCCGCGTGGTTTCAGTGCCGTGCATGGAGTGGTTTGCGGACCAGGATGAGGACTACAGGGAGTCGGTCTTCCCCTCAGATGTTGCAGCGAGGGTTTCTGTGGAGGCAGGGATCGCGATGCCGTGGGCGAAGCTGGTTGGCCCGAATGGCCGTAGCGTTTCAATCGAGTCGTTTGGCGCTCCGGGCGCGGGAGACACCTTGTTTGAGCACTTTGGCCTAACGCCCGCGGCAGTGGTTGCGGCTGCGAAGGAGTCGGTCGCAGCCGTCAAGTAGGCGCAATTTGGTGGCTGTTCCTTCGAGGGGCTGTCGGCTCTTCCCTCAGGGGCAGCCACCGAATGCGCACCATCTCAAGCACTTCCCCAGCGAACCTTCCCCGGCGCACCGCCGGGCGCCCATCTCCCAAGCATTTCCGGCAGCCCACCTTCCCCACCGCACCTCCTGCAGCCCATCCCGCCCACCGCTGGGCACCCCCGGCCACACACCGCCCCAAGCATTTCCGGCAGCGCGCCTTGTCCAGCGCACCTTCCGGCACATCTGAGATCGCGACCCCTTCCAAGCCCGCTCTCGTGAAATGTATACGTTGGGACGAAAAATGCGTCTGGGGTATGTACCCCAGACGCACATTAGCCCCCCACATATACATTTGGGGGACGCGTCGCTAAGGTTGCCGGTATCACCGAAGGTTGCCGGAGACACGTAAGGTAGCCTCCGTTTCGCGCAGAAACCAGCAACCTTCGGTGATACCGGCAACCTTAGGACATCCGCTGGTGAGGCCTAGGCTCGAACGATCGTGTTCAGCTACCGGGCTGGGCAATCGTCTACCTGGCGCTCTAATGGGCTACCACGCAGCAACATACCTTGCTCCGGGTGCCCCCCGCCTCCAGTTGTTTGCTAGCGATGCCGTGCCGCCAAAGTCTTGCTTGGAACGGTCTGATCCGAGTAGCCCCCTCGAGCGGTGAAGCAATGCTTCATCGAACGTTAGAAGTAAAGCCGCACCGAACCTCAGGCGTAGAAGCGGACCAACAGGCCGTAGGCGATGATCGCAACGACCCAAACACACAGAACAGCTACCGTGATCCGGTTGAGGTTCTTTTCAGCGACGCCAGATGAGCCAGCAGTCGAAGAAATGCCACCCCCGAACATGTCGGAAAGCCCACCCCCGCGCCCCTTATGCATAAGTACCGTCAGAATGAGCAACAAGCTCGAAATGACGATTAGGACAACCATGGTGATATGGACTACCTGCACGATCCCCACCCATCGGAGTTAGAAGAAGTTCTCAGCTCGGCACGCCTTGCAGGCGCCGAGACAACTACCGACCCACTCTACCGGGAAATCCGCCGTCATATGAACACCGTGGTCGTGGACATCGACACGGTCGCCAAAGTCAACACCAACCCAAGCCAACGTCGCCGAAGTCAGCATAGGTCGCCGTCGTTTCTGCGAATTATCGGCGACCTATGCTGACTTCGGCGACCCACGGCTGGAATAGCACCACAGCAACCCACCGCCGGAACTGCGCCGAACCGTCGAGAACACAGGTAGCGTCTTGCCACAAAAAACAAGGGTGGCGGCCAACCCCCCTTACGAGAGCCGTACCGCCACCCTTGTCGTGGTCTAGAACTGCGTCCTAGTTGAGGAAGTCAGCAATCTTCGCGAACTCATCCGCATCCAACGAAGCGCCACCAACAAGGGCGCCATCAACGTTTGGCTGTGACATCAGTTCCTTGATCGAGGATGACTTTACGGAACCACCGTAGAGAATGCGGATCGCATCCGCGGTCTCTTCGTTGTACATGGCCTTGAGCAGATCACGGATCGCCTTGCAAACTTCTTCGGCGTCTGCCGGAGTCGCGACCTCACCCGTCCCAATTGCCCACACTGGTTCGTAGGCGATGACAATCTTGGCAGCATCGTCAGCCGTGTAGCCTGCGAGGGCACCTTCAATCTGGCTGACAACATGGTCAACATGCTGGCCGGACTTGCGAACTTCAAGCACCTCACCGCAGCAGATGATCGGAATCATGTCGTGGGCTAGAACAGCCTTGCTCTTCTGCCCCACCAGATCATCTGTCTCCTGGTGGTACTCGCGACGTTCCGAGTGGCCAACAACCACGTACGAAACACCCAGCTTCTGCAGCATGGTCGCCGAAATCTCACCCGTGTAAGCGCCGCTCTCATAGACTGCAACATCCTGGGCGCCCAGCTTGATTTCCAGATTATCCGCATCAATCACGGTCTGAACTGAACGCAGATCCGTGTAAGGCGGAATAACGACGACGTCGGTCTGTGCGTAATCGAAACGACGATCATCAAGTTCGGTAGCCAACTTTTCGACGAGGGCGACTGCCTGAACATGATCCATGTTCATCTTCCAGTTGCCCGCGATTAGGGGAATACGTGCCATTTTCAGTCCTCCAGAACTGCGATACCGGGGAGCGTTTTCCCCTCTAGGAGTTCAAGCGAAGCGCCACCACCGGTGGAGATATGCGAGAACTTGTTTTCATCGAAACCAAGGATACGAACCGCAGCAGCGGAGTCGCCACCACCAACAACCGTGAACGCATCCGTTTCCTCAAGCGCGCCCGCAACACCCTTTGTGCCACCGGCAAACGCCTCAAATTCAAAGACTCCCATGGGTCCGTTCCATGCCACCGTCTTAGCCTTGAGGATGTGGTCGGCAAATAATGCCGCTGATTCCGGACCAATGTCCAAGCCCATTTGGTCTGCGGGGATCGCAGAAACAGGAACCACTGTCGCCGGCGCGTCTGCAGCAAACTCCGGCGCAACGACAACATCTACGGGTAGAACGATGTCAACGCCGTTCTCTTTTGCCGTAGCCAGGTAGCCCTTCACCGTGTCAATCTGATCGGCTTCAAGCAGGGACTTGCCCACCTCATAGCCTTCGGCCTTGAGGAACGTAAATGCCATCCCCCCGCCAATCAGGAGAGCATCAGCCTTCGTGAGGAGGTTGGCGATGACACCGAGCTTGTCAGAGACCTTCGACCCACCAAGGATCACAACGTACGGACGAGCAGGATTGTCTGTTGCTTTCGAGAGAGAGTCAATCTCTTTGAATACCAGCTCACCGGCTGCCGAGGGCAGCAGTTCGGCGATATCGTAGACCGACGCCTGCTTGCGGTGAACAACGCCAAAACCGTCCGACACAAATGCGTCAGCCAATGCTGCATATTCCGCAGCTAGCTCCTGGCGTTCCGCATCAACCTTTGAGGTCTCACGTGCGTCAAAACGAACGTTCTCAAGCAGCGCTACCTGGCCTGGCTCAAGAGCTGCGGCAACAGCTTTGGCTGAGTCTCCAGTTACGTCCTCCGCGAGAATGACCGGCTGATCCAATAGTTCCGAGAGTCGGGTCGCCACAGGCGCCAGCGAGTAGTCGGGGTTTACCTTGCCGCCGGGTCGTCCCAGGTGAGCGGCGACGATGACTGCCGCACCAGCGTCAAGTAGACGTTTGATTGTTGGAAGTGCGGCGCGGATTCGACCGTCATCGGTGATTACGCCGTCCTTGAGCGGAACGTTGAAGTCGGAACGGACGAGGACGGTCTTGCCGCTCAAGTCCCCCAGGGAATCAATGGTCCTCAGCACTGAGTGCCTCCTATTGAAAGTCTTATTTTGGTTTTCTAGAGCCGAACACGAAGTGCCCGCGCATGCCTAGCGCATGCGCGGGCACTCCATGAATGAACCCGTTGCTTAGAGGCGGTCGCCCACGTAAGCGGTGAGGTCGACGAGGCGGTTCGAGTAGCCCCACTCATTGTCGTACCAGGAAACAACCTTGACTTCGTTGTCGATGACCTTGGTCAGGCCCGAGTCGAAGATCGAGGAGGCAGGATCGCCTTCGATGTCCTTGGAAACCAGTGGCTCTTCGGAGTAAACCAAGATGCCCTTGAGCTCATCGGTCTCTGAAGCTGCCTTGACTGCTGCGTTGACTTCATCAACGGTTACAGGCTTGGCAGAAACGAAGGACAGGTCGGTAACGGAGCCTGTGGGCACTGGAACGCGCAGGGCGTAACCATCCATCTTGCCCGCCAGTTCCGGCAGAACCAGGGCGACAGCCTTGGCAGCACCGGTTGAGGTGGGAACGATGTTCAGCGCAGCTGCACGTGCACGACGCAGGTCCGAGTGGGGAGCGTCAAGCAGGCGCTGGTCGCCCGTGTAAGCGTGGATCGTGGTCATGAGGCCCCGCTCGATGCCGAAGGCATCGTTGAGTACCTTGGCCAACGGAGCCAGGCAGTTAGTGGTGCAGGACGCGTTGGAGATGATGTTGTCGGTCTCCGGGTTGTAATCCTTCTCATTCACACCCATGACGAACGTGCCGTCAACATTCTTACCAGGTGCGGAGATGATGACCTTCTTGGCGCCACCTTCAATGTGTGCCTTGGCCTTCTCTGCATCGGTGAAGAAGCCGGTGGACTCGATGACGATGTCAACATCGTTATCGCCCCACGGGATGTTCTTAGGATCACGCTCTGCGTAAACCTTGATTGCGTGGTCATCAACAACGATCGAATCATCGGTGTGTGAGACGGCTGCATCAAAGTTGCCCAGCACGGAGTCGTGCTTGAGCAAGTGTGCCAAAGTCTTGGGGTCAGTAAGGTCGTTTACCGCTACGACCTCGATGTCCGCACCCTGAACCTTGATTGCGCGGTAGAAGTTGCGTCCAATACGGCCAAAGCCGTTAATGCCAACGCGAATGGTCACTATGTCCTCCTGATGTGCCCGAAGACACCTCGGTTATACCTTCTGCCCACACGCCTAACGTATGGGACCACATTCAGCAGTGGTCAAGCACCTCTCAGCTTACTATTCCCCACGGCGAAGCGCACACACTCTCGGACATTTACTCGTCAAGCATTTCCGGGGTAATGACTGCCTCGGTGGTTGGGATGCCACGTTCCTCTGCAACCTTGTCAGCAAGGGCGAGGAGGCGCCTAATACGCCCCGCAACTGCGTCTTTGGTCAGTGGTGGTTCCGCGTGCTGCCCTAGCTCTTCCAACGAAGCCTGCTTGTTCGCTACGCGCAATTCCCCCGCTTCCCGGAGGTGTTCTGGGACTTCGTCCCCAAGAATATCGAAGGCCCGCTGCACGCGCATGCTCGCAGCGACTGCAGCTCGTGCAGACCTACGCAGGTTTGCGTCATCGAAGTTGGCGAGCCGGTTGGCACTTCCCCGAGCTTCACGCTTCTCGCGTTGCTCCTGCCAAAGTGCAAACGTCTCTGGGACGTCAAGAACCTCCAACAGAGCGGCAACGGCTTCGGAGTCACGAATTGTCACCCGATCTGCGCCGCGCACCTGACGAGTTCGCGCTGCGGAACCAAGACGTCTGGCACATCCGGCGAGGGCGAGGGCCGACTCAGGTCCGGGACACGTCACTTCTAACGCCCCGGAGCGGCCCGGCTCCACCAGCGAGCCCCGAGCCATTATGGCCCCACGCCATGCTGCTGCCGCCTCTTGGGGGCCTGCGCCGACAATGTCTGTTGGAAGCCCGCGGACGGGACGCCCTGCTCGATCAATCAGCCCCGTCACTCGCGCCAACTCATCGGCATCCTTCACAACGCGGATCACGTAGCGGTTGCCTTTTCGAAGTGCGCCACCCGTAACCATGATGACTTGCGATTCAGCCCTATACAGGCTCTGCAAGAATGCCCGTAATCTGGCTGCCACCTGCTCTGAGTCGACCTCCGCCTCGATGAGTACGCGTCCTCCGACAACGTGCAGCCCGCCGGCAAAACGTAGAAGTACGGCACATTCCGCACGCGCTGCGGAAACCGAGGCTGGTTTGTGCCGCGCCAACTCCGTCTTGAGCTCAGACGTCAGGGACAATCCGTCCTCCTTATTTCACCAAAGTCAGATGAGTTCTTGCTTGTGCTGAACCGGCCCTTCTGAGCTGCTGAGTGGCTGGCTGGCTCGCCTAGTCTAGCCAGGCTTCGGTAGTTCCGACTTCCCCCAGGAACCCGTCGAATGCATCACGTAGCGCGGATGCTAGGCGTAGCGGGTCATGTACGGCCCCGTCAGTGCCGGACCTCACCTGACGGAGGAGGACGCGTGCCCCCAGAGATGCACTTGCTTCCATCAGGTCGTCGATATCTTCAACCGTTGTTGGATCAGCGATCACAACGTCGATCTTCAAGTCCGGTGAAACCTTACTGATCTCCCGTACCAGGTCGGCCGACGACAGATGTGCGGTCTCCCCCGACTGGGGTGTCAGATTCAAAATGAGAGCCCGATGCGCTGGAGTCATGACAATTGCTTGATGAAGACGATCCAGTAGTAGATGCGGAATCACAGAGGTAAACCATGAGCCCGGCCCTAGAATCACCCATTCCGCATCCGCAACGGCTTCGAGAGTTTGGGGAGGTACCTGCGCATCTGCTGGTTCAACAGTCAGGTCCACCAGGTCAGCGCCCGCGACTGCCACGGTCGTCTGCCCGGAGATCCTCTTTGTGTGATCGCCCTCGCGAACGGTTGCTTCAATCCGCAATGGGACGGAACTCATCGGCAGGACACGACCGTGCGAGTCAAGAAGTCGCCCCATCCAGTCCAACCCGACAACAGGATCCTCGAACATTTGCCACAGTCCGACGATTAGAAGGTTGCCGAGGGCGTGGTCGTCAAGTGGACCGTCCGTATCCAAACGGAGTTGCATGAGGTCGCGCCATGTAAGCGACCACTCAGAGTTGTCGCACAGACTCACCAGCGCCATTCGCAGATCACCGGGCGGCAACACCGGGGTTTCCTGGCGGATACGCCCCGAAGACCCCCCGTCATCAGCAACCGTGACAACCGCCGAAATCTGGTGGGTAATGTGGCGCAGTGCCCGCAGGGTCACGGACAGGCCGTGTCCTCCACCGAATGCAACAACCTTCGGACCCATTTCTACGTTGAGAAGCTTGGCCGCCTCCATGTTCGGGGACCCCCACACATCATCGGGCAAGAACGCCTTGGGACCCTGCATTCACTTTCTCCCCATGTCACGGTGCATGATCTGGGTTGGAACACCCCGTTCACGCAGGTTTTCTGCAATGTATTCACTAATTGCCACCGAGCGGTGACGACCGCCTGTGCAACCGATTGCGACCGTCACGAATGGCTTGAGTTCGCGCTTGTAGCCTTCCAGAGTAGATGCAATCAACTCCGCGTAGGTGTCGGCGAGGTGGCGGACCCCAGGCTGGTCTAGTACGTAGTCGGATACCGGCTGGTCCCGCCCGGTTAGCGACCTCAGTTCGTCAACCCAGTAGGGGTTTTGTAGGAAGCGCACATCCAACACCTGGTCGGCATCGAGAGGCAGACCATTCTTGAAGCCAAACGACATCAAGGAAACCCGCGTGTCCTGATCGCCCTCATCTGCCACAACATTGCGCATGTAGCGCGCCAAGTCGTGAACAGAGAGGTCGGACGTGTCGATTATTTCATCCGCGCGTTCCCGAAGCGGAGCGAGAAGCTCGGATTCCGCTTTCAACCCGTCAAGTAGCGTTCCATCTCCCTGGAGAGGATGAGGGCGACGGTTGGACTCATAGCGCCGAATCAGCACCTGGTCTGTGGCATCCATGTAAATAGTCCGGTAGGCAATGCCGTGGTGGCGCAGTTCGTCGAGGACGTCCTCAAGCGAAGTGAAGAACTCCCGGGAACGCACGTCCACCACCGCCGCCAACCTGTGGACGCCACCTCCATCCGGAGTGAGCATTCCAACCATTGGGAGCAGCAAAGTCGGAGGAAGGTTATCGATGACATACCAATCAAGATCTTCGAGGGCGTTTGCCGCCCTCGACCTTCCCGCACCGGACCGCCCTGTCACAATCAGCACTTCGCTGCCACGCTGGAGTGGCGGGATCGCTTCTGCTTTTCTCTCCAAAGACGGGATTCCACCGGGCGCGGTGAGAGGATTCTTCGGATCCCTGGCCTCCGGCCGCACGTGCGCGGGAACGGAGAACTGGCTACCCGTCGCGGGTCTTTGTTGGGATGTCATTGTCCCAGTGTGCCACTTTCCTGCGCCAAGTGAGAGTGGACTGCTTGGGCAAGTGATGGCCCAAAGCCATCAACTGCTGAGATCTCCTCAATGGTGGCGCCCCGAAGCTTCTTCACCGATCCGAATGTCTTCAGCAGTACCTTCTGCCTGGCGGGCCCAAGCCCGGGAATTGCGTCCAGAATCGAGACAGTCGCCGCTTTACCGCGCTTCTTACGATGGCCCCTAATGGCGAAGCGGTGCGACTCATCACGTAGGTGTTGCAACAAATAGAGCGCCGGGGACGACCTCGGCAAAATCACCGGGTAGGGCTGATTGGGAAGCCAGACTTCCTCGAGACGCTTAGCCAGCCCGATCACAGGAAGTGAAACACCCGCATCTGCGAGAGCGTTCCGTGCCGCGTTGACCTGGGGCAACCCGCCGTCGACAACAAGCAGGTCTGGCTTGTAGGCGAATCTGCGGGGTTTGCCCGTGTCCGGATCGATCGCCCCGGACACCATCGCGCTTTCCTCAACCTCTTCCGTGGCACCAGCAGTGCTGACCCGAGCAAAACGTCGCTGCAACACCTCAGACATTGCGGCAGTGTCGTCTTGGGTCTGTGCCTCATCGCCGCGGATGTTGAACGTCCGGTATGCGCCCTTGCGCGGGATCCCGTCCTCGAACACCACCATTGACGCCACCCTGTTGGTGCCGCCGGTGTGGGAAATGTCGAAACACTCGATACGCAATGGAGCGCGCTCCAAGTCGAGGGCGTCCCTAAGTTGCTCGAGGGCGATCGCGCGCTGCGTCAGGTCACCTGTTCGGCGTGTCTTATGCAGTTTGAGTCCCTCACTGGCATTGCGCGTCACAGTTTCCATCAGTTCCCGCTTACGTCCACGCTGAGGAACTTTGATAGTCACTTTCGCGCCCCGCGCGCCGCGCAGTACTTCCTCGATACTGACCCGGTCCGAGGGCGCGACGGAGACCAGAATCTGGGGCGGAATTGCGTCCACCGGGGTGTGGGCAACATCGTCTATCGACACGGGAGCGGTCCGCCCTCGGCGTGCGTTGCGCGTACCTCCGATCGGGGTGGTGCCCCCGGCATCCCTCTGCGCCTCGGCAACTTTGGGGGCATAGACCTGCTCGAGCAGGTCCTGCATCAGTGCGGCCTCATCCCTGTCATCACCACGTTCCAGAACCCAACCGCGCGTCCCGCGGATCCTCCCTCCGCGTACAAAGAACGCCTGGACGGAAGCATCAAGGTCATCAACGACAAGGGAGTACATGTCGGCATCGACATCGGAGGGCAACGCCAGTGTGTTCTTCTCTTGGACCTTCACAAGTGCTTCAAGTTCGTCGCGCTTCCGTGCTGCCTTCTCGAAGTCGAGGGCGTCTGCCGCCTGCGCCATTTCAGCTCGAAGTCGCGCCATGAACTGCGCGGTCTCACCGTCCATGAACACGCAAAGCTCCTCTGCCAGAAGCCTATGGTCCTCCGGCGATATCCTCCCCACGCATGGGGCTGAGCAGCGCCCTATGTATCCCAGCAAGCAGGGCCGATCCTGCGCTTGTGCCCGACGGAATACACCCGGGGTACACGAACGAACAGGAAAGGTGGGGAGAAGAAGATCAATGGTCTCCCGAATCGCCCACACCTTCGTGTAGGGGCCAAAGTACCGGGATCCGGCCCGATGCGCGTCCCGAGAGATCGCAACCCGGGGGAACTCCTCCCCCATCGACACCGACAGATAGGGGTAGGACTTATCGTCCTTATACATGACGTTGTAGCGTGGATCGAACTGCTTTATCCACTGGTACTCAAGGGTGAGCGCAGCAGCCTCGGTATCCACAACAGTCCACTGCACAGAGGATGCGTCCTGAACCATCCGTGCTGTGCGCGGGTGTAGAACTAGCGGATCCTGGAAATAGTTGGTGAGGCGGGCCCGAAGGTTCTTCGCCTTTCCAACGTAAATGACTCTGCCCTCGTCGTCCCTGAACCTGTAGACGCCGGGTGACCTGGGGATCTCGGAGGTTTTTGGCCGCCAATAGGGGCCCGGATAGCGCTTACGACCGCCGTCCGAGGGCGCACCTGGGTCCTCAAGTCCTGTCATCTCTTCGATATTGCACTCCCCACGCGTTCTGCGCAAATGTGAAACTGTTCCAACCCTGACGCCAAAGCCCCAAGCAAACTTCAAAGTTTGTAGAATACAGGTTCAGTCTTGCCAAAATGCGATCGCGGAGACCGCAGCGTAGCAGTGCGCAGACAGCGCTGAACTCACGCGAAACAGACCGGAGGATACCTTTCATGATGTACCAACTCGACGACGGCACATGGACAAATCCGGCAGAAATTCCCGTGAGCCCAGACCTGTCCATTCCTCAACTGCTCTTCGACCGCGAAGCTCGCGGACCACACCAGGTGATGGTGGAACGGCTAATCCGCGGTGAATGGTATGAGGTCACGGCAGAAGAGTTCATGAATCACATCCTCAAGCTTGCTCGGGGTCTCTATGGTTTGGGGATCCGCCCCGGGGATCGTGTCGCAATCCTTGCTGCCACCTCTTACGAGTGGGCAGCATTCGACATGGCAATCCTCTCCCTTGGTGCCATAACAATTCCCATCTACGAATCTGACTCGGCAGCCCAGATCTCCCACATCCTTCAGGACGCGGAAGTCTCCCTGGTGGTCACCTACTCGGTTCAGCAGGCTGAGCTGGTCGAGTCGGTCGCAGATGCACAGGTCAAAAAGATCTTTGCCCTCGAACGCGGTGATGAACGCAAGATCATTCAGGCAGGGCAAGATGTCCCAGAACAAGTGGTGCGTGACATCGCATCCGCGCTGAACCTGGAGACAGTGGCAACCATCGTCTACACCTCTGGCACAACCGGATTGCCCAAGGGTGTCGTGCTCACACACGGTAACTTCGTACGCGGTCTGATGCAGGCCTACGACATTCTGCCCGATCTGATTTCTAATCCCAAGAACCGCACGCTACTGTTCCTTCCGGTCGCGCACGTACTTGCGCGCTTTGTCATGGTGGCAATCCTGGTCGGTGAGGGCCGGTTGGGTATGAGTCCGGACATTCGTCACCTCGTCCACGACATCCAGACCTTCAAACCGACCTTCTTGCTGGCAGTACCGCGCGTCCTTGAGAAGGTCTACGGCACCGCCTCGCAAACCGCTGGCAAAGGTATCAAGAAGACACTATTTGGCTGGTCCGCCAAACAGTCCCGCAAAATGTCGCAAGCAACGGCATTTCCAATCCACAAAGCCCCCAAAAAGCACCCCAAGAAGGATGGGGACGAGGTCGTCCCCGACCAAGAGAACCTCAGCGCGGCAACGTACTTTTCGGAGGGTCCCGGCCTGCCACTCAAGGTGACGCACAAGGTTGCCGACGCCCTCGTCCTCCGCAAGATCCGCGCCATTTTGGGACCAAATCTGACGACAATTATCTGCGGCGGCGCCCCACTATCCCCTGAGCTTGCTGACTTCTACCGAGGTATTGGCATTACCCTCCTGCAGGGTTATGGCCTGACGGAAACAACGGGACCCGTCACCGTGCAGCTGCCCACGGACTTCCCTCCGGACTCTGTCGGCTACTTGTGGCCCGGCAACTTCTTGAAGATTGCGGACGACGGAGAACTGCTTCTCTCAGGGGTATCAGTCACGCGCGGCTACCACAACCTTCCAGAAGAGACCGCCGAGGCATTCACTGACGGATGGTTCCACTCCGGCGATCTGGGAGAAGTCGATGAGAACGGAAGACTGCGGATTACCGGGCGGAAGAAAGAACTGATTGTTACCGCCGGAGGCAAGAATGTCTCTCCCGATGTGCTGCAACAGTCGCTCAGCACTCACCCGCTGATTAGCCAGTGCGTCATCGTCGGAGATGGGCGTCCCTACATTGGTGCGGTACTCACCCTAGACACCGAGATGCTCCCCATTTGGCTACGCAACAAGGGTTTGAAAGTCGTGCAGCCAGCAGAGGCCGCTCTGCTTCCAGAAGTCCGCGAGTCACTGGAACGTGCACTCAAGAAGGCCAACCACGGTGTTTCTCGCGCTGAATCAATCCGGCGCTACCGGATCCTTGATACCGAGTTCTCCATCGAGAATGGCTATCTGACCCCCTCGCAAAAGCTCAAGCGTAGCCGCGTACTTCGGGACTACGAAGCGTTCATCTCGGGGATCTATGACCTCTCAGAAAGTGAGTTGACTCCAACCGGAGGTTCGCTTTCAGACAGGTCTCACTAGCGTCAGGCTTGGCTCACTTCCCCGCGGAGGCGAGGGCGTGAGCCAAGTATTCACCGGTGAAACTCCCTTCGACTTGGGCAACTTCTTCAGGGCTGCCCTGCGCAATCACTCGCCCACCAAACTTGCCACCGCCGGGACCCATGTCGATCACCCAGTCGGCGCTCTTGATCACGTCCAGATTGTGTTCGATGACAACCACGGTATTGCCCTTGTCGACAAGGCCTTGAAGCACGAGAAGTAACTTACGGATATCTTCAAAATGCAAGCCCGTTGTCGGTTCGTCAAGGACGTAGATGCTGCGCCCGTTGGAGCGTTTATGCAGCTCTGAGGCCAGTTTGACACGCTGCGCTTCACCACCGGACAGGGTAGTGGCCGACTGCCCGAGCCGGACGTAACCCAATCCGACCTCGACTAGCGTGTTCAAGTGGCGGGCAATGCGCGGGATTGCGGCGAAAAACTCAGCGGCCTCCGAGATGGGCATTTCCAGCAGGTCGGCAACCGTCTTACCGCGATACGTGACCTCTAGGGTCTCCCGGTTGTAGCGCTTCCCGGCACACACTTCGCAAGGAACGTAAACGTCGGGGAGGAAGTTCATTTCGATGCGGATGGTCCCGTCCCCCTTGCATGCCTCACAGCGTCCACCCTTGACGTTGAAGGAGAAACGCCCGGGACCGTAACCGCGGATCTTTGCCTCCTGCGTATCCGCGAACAGCTTCCGAACGTGGTCCCACACTCCCGTGTACGTCGCCGGGTTGGAGCGCGGGGTGCGACCAATTGGCGACTGGTCCACGTGAACCACCTTGTCGAGTTGTTCAACACCCTTGACGGATGAGTGCCGACCCGGAACAAGACGCGCGCGATTCAAACGGTTCGCAAGCGTCCGGTAGAGGATCTGGTTCACCAGAGTCGACTTGCCGGAGCCTGACACCCCCGTAACCGCGGTGAGCGTCCCCAGGGGGAATGACACCGTGACGTTGTCAAGGTTGTTTTCCTTGGCCCCGCGAACGGTCAGCACCCGCTCTTTGTCCAAGGTGCGCCGCTGCTGAGGAACCTCAATTTCGCGCTTTCCCGACAAGTACTGTCCCG
Organism: Schaalia sp. JY-X159; assembly: GCF_014525425.1. Lineage (NCBI taxonomy): Bacteria > Bacillati > Actinomycetota > Actinomycetes > Actinomycetales > Actinomycetaceae > Schaalia > Schaalia sp. JY-X159. The sequence continues at coordinate 511,363 of NZ_JACEXI010000001.1, forward strand.
TCAAGGATCTAGGTTCCTCAAGAAGACCGGGCACCGGGCCGGAATAGACGATCTCCCCGCCGGCTTCACCCGCCCTCGGCCCAATATCAACCACCCAGTCGGCCGCATCCATTGTCTCTTCGTCATGCTCGACAACAATCAGAGTGTTGCCGAGGTCGCGAAGGTGCTGGAGTGTGCCAATAAGGCGTCTGTTATCGCGCTGGTGTAGCCCAATCGAGGGTTCGTCGAGGACGTAGAGCACGCCAACCAGGCCGGAACCAATCTGTGTTGCCAAGCGGATTCTCTGGGCTTCACCACCTGAAAGTGTTCCTGCTGGACGGGCCAACGTCAGGTAGTCAAGGCCTACATCCACAAGAAACTTCAGCCTCGCATTGATCTCCTGCAAGATCGGCTTGGAGATTTGCTGGGCGCGGCCATCAAGTTGCAGTGCTGCCAGGAATTCCTGGGCCTCTTGGATTGAAGCAGCCGACAGTTCCGCAATGTTCTTACCACCCACGCGGACAGCCAACACCTCCGGGCGCAGTCTGGCACCCTTACATGCTGGGCAAGGGACTTCGCGCAAGTACCCTGACATCTTGTCTTTGACGTAGTTCGAGTCAGACTCATCCATGCGCCGTTCAATAAACCGCAGCGCCCCCTCAAACCCCGTTGAGTAGGCGCGTTCCCTGCCCCAGCGGTTGCGATATTTAACGTGCACCTGGTAGTCGAGGCCGAAGAGGATGGCGTGGCGAACCTCCTCAGACAGGTCCTTCCACGGGGTGTTAATGTCGAAGTCCATCTGACGAGCGAGTCCTTCGAGTAGGCGCTGGTAGTACTTGGCGCTACTGCGCCACACCACGACTGCGCCCTCAGCCAAAGACAGCTCCTCATCCGGAACGATTAGATCCGGATCAACTTCTTGCTTAGCACCCAGGCCGGAGCACTCGGGACAGGAACCGTAGGGGGCATTGAAAGAAAATGTCCGCGGCTCGATTTCTTCGAGTGCCAGCGGGTGATCATTGGGGCAGGCGCGCTTCTCTGAGTAGCGCCTTTGGCGCGCCGGAGAGCCGTCTTCAACATCGACGAAGTCGATGGTTGCCAGTCCATCAGCAAGCTCCAACGCACTCTCAACCGAGTCCGTGAGGCGCCGCCGCATCCCTTCCTTAACAACCAGCCTATCGATGACAATGTCGATGTCGTGCTTGAGTTTCTTCTCTAGTCGAGGAGGGTTCTCGAGGCGAACCTGCTCGCCATCGACGATAGCGCGGACAAACCCCTTGGCCTGCAGCTCCGCAAACAGTTCGCTGTACTCACCCTTACGCCCTCGCACGACTGGCGCGAGGATCTGGAAACGGGTTCCGTCCTCGTTCTCTAGGACTCTATCGACGATCTGTTCTGCAGACTGAGCCTGGATCTCCTCATCACAAACCGGGCAGTACGCGGTACCCGCACGGGCGTAGAGGAGCCGCAGATAGTCGTGCACTTCAGTGATGGTCCCAACCGTTGAACGAGGATTCTTGGAAGTTGACTTTTGGTCGATAGAAACGGCAGGAGAAAGCCCCTCAATGAAGTCGACGTCAGGCTTATCCATCTGCCCCAAGAACTGCCGCGCGTAGGACGACAGCGACTCCACATACCTGCGCTGCCCTTCGGCAAAGATCGTGTCGAACGCCAAAGAGGACTTCCCCGAACCGGAAAGCCCCGTGAACACAATCATCTTGTCGCGTGGAAGTTCAAGGTCAACATTTTTCAGGTTATGTTGCCTTGCTCCGCGAACAACCAGTTCTTCACTCACTCCACAGATCCTAGCTGTATGCAACCCCTTTTAGTACAGGTGTTCGATCACAGCGAAGGCCCCCTCGGAGAAACGCGGGGCAACCACTGCATTGCGTGTGTGTCCAAGTGGGCGATAATGAGCCCATGGGCTTATACGTGATCCAGTACCGCTACCCGACCGACCTCAAGTTTCTTGTAGAGGCTTACCGCCCCAGCCACCGCACCCACATGCGTCGGCTGGAAAGTGAAGGCAAGCTGGTCTCCGCAGGCTTCCTGCAGGACGCCACGTTTGATGGAGGGATGCTGATGGTGCGGGCCGAATCTGCCCAGGAAGCACTGAGCTACCTTGAAGATGATCCGTTCCAGCAGCAGGGCCTGATGGATGAGCTCACTATTCGTGCGTGGGTGCCGACACTCGGTCCGGACGCTCCCGGGTTTTCGACCTCGTTCCCAATTTCCTAGTCTGAGCAGGTCACGCGGTTTGTCGCCAAAGTCCTAGACGGCCGCAACCATACTTTCAAGCGCGCTTGCGACCGACCCTGGTTGTTCGACGGCGGTGAGGTGCCTCGCGTCCTCCACGATCACCACTGGCAGCGGCGACGCAAGATCTGCGGCCAGTTGGACTGCCGCCGACGGAGGTGTCCCCTGATCGTCCTCACCAGTTAGCACGAGGGCGGGCGCGGACACCAAGTCCATGCCACCGGAGAGATCCGTGTTGGCTAGAACCCTGCAGCACTGCGCATAACCGGCGGGGTCTGTCTCTAAGAAAATACCGCGGATCTTCGCCACACGTGTCCGGCCACTACCCTCACCAAAGCCGGGGGTAAACCAGCGCTCCATCGTCCCGTCGACCAATCCCGAGAGGCCGTCTTGCTCAACAAGATGTGCTCGGTCGAACCAGTTCTGGGCGGGTGGAAGCGCGGGACCAGAGCCAAGAATCCCCAGGCTCAAAGTATCCTCCGGGAACTCCTCCGCATAAGCCAGAGACACCATGCCCCCAAGGGAGAGACCGGCAATATGTGCTTCCGTGATTCCCAGGTCGACCAGTGCACTGTTGAGAGCGGCCGCGATGTCTTGCGCGCTGGGATCATCGACGGTCAGCAGACCCGACTCACCATGGCCCGGCTGCTCCCAGAGGATAACTGGCAGCTCTTCAGGCAGGAGTGGCAGGACTTCATCCCACATTTCCCGGCTGGAACCCAGAGCGTGCCCGAGGACGAGTGGGGCCTCTCCCTCCCCGAAGGTCAGATGCTCAGCTGCACGGTTCGCGGCGTAAAGCGCCAAGGGAGAAGATGGGGTAACAAGTCGTTTCACTTCTCTGTATCCCTCCACCTGGACGTGATCAGGTAACTACTGACAATCAGTATTGCCGCCACACCACCTGCAAGCAAGATTGTCCGCCAGCCATGTCCAGTCGGCGGCGTCAAAGCAAAGAAGTCCCGGACCACTGGGACCAGCATCCCTACAATAGCGCCCGAAATCATGAGGACCACCAGGGTGATCCTGAGCCAGTTCCACGGCCTTGCCAGAATGATCAGCAGGGCCATTGCGCCAATCATCAACGAGATGGTTGCGGCGGTCTGCCCCAGCTCGGTGCCCTGTCCAAGCGTTAAGTAAGACGTCAGCGTCGCAGCGGCAAGAATCACGCCGGTGGGGACCGCAACCAGCAGGGTGCGCTTCAAGAACCCGGGCCGGTAGCGTCGCCCGTTGGGCCCTAATGCCAAGAAGAAAGCGGGGGTCCCAATGGTGAAAGCACTGATGTAGGTGAGTTGGCGCGGCAGGAACGGGTATGACCATCCAAAGATCGCAACCACAACAGCTAGGAGCATGGCATACGTGGTCTTGGAAAGGAACAGCGCCGAGACCCTCTCCATGTTGGCGATAATTCTGCGCCCCTCAGCTACCACCCCTGGCAGATCGCTGAACTTACCGTTGACCAGAACCAGTCGCGAGACCGCTTTTGTGGCCGGTGCCGCGTTCCCCATGGCAATTCCAAGGTCAGCGTCCTTGAGTGCGAGGGCGTCATTGACCCCGTCACCCGTCATCGCAACCGTATGGCCGGCATGTTGGAGGGCGTGGACGAGGCCGCGCTTCTGTTCCGGCGTGACGCGCCCAAAGACGTCCGTTTCAAGTGCTGCTGCCTCAAACTCGGGTGTCCCGACCTCGGAAAGGGTTCGTGCATCAAGTGCGACCAGATCTGAGCCGCCCTCGTGTTCCAAACCCAAGTCGGAGGCTATCGAGGTGACGGTCTTCGGGGCATCGCCTGAGATCACCTTGATGGTCACTCCCTGCTGCCTGAAGTAGTCCAGAGTCTCCTTGGCGTCAGGACGCACGTCCTCCTCGAGGATGGCGACGAGGGCGGGCGTGAGGTCCTGCGGGAGGACGTCCTCGACCAGTGCTTCCATCGAGAAAGACAGGCACACTGACCGACGCCCTGCGTCACCGGCTTGGGCGACTGCATCCTTCGCCCAGGCAGTGTCCCCCGCGGCGTTTGCGAGCAGAATTTCAGGTGCGCCCATCACCCATGTTTGTGGCAGAGGCTGCGAACTAGTGGCGCCCGTCCCCCCGGGGTCTGTTCCTTCCTCGGCTTTCGCACCGTCAGTGAACTCGAGGGCGGACCATTTGCGAACGGAACTAAATGGTGTCAAGTGAGCCGAGTCTGTGAAAGGCAGGGCTCCGTCAGGAACCAGCTGCGCTACCGCTACCGCCGTCGCATTCGCTTCGTCTGCGACCATGGCTGCAAGAATCGCGCGTGAGGCAGCATCGAAAGAGGAGCTTCCCTTGGGAAATGCCAGTGTTTGTACGGATCTCCCTGGGTTCGGGATGACCTCTCGACCTCGTATGTCACCGGTAGTTAACGTGCCAGTCTTATCCAAACAGAGAACGTCAACTCGAGCCAGCACCTCCACGGCCGGCAACTCTTGGATCAGAACTCCCCTTCTGGCCAGGATGGCTGCCGCCAGTCCGAAGTTCATCGAAGTGAGTAGGACCAGTCCCTGGGGAATCATTCCCACGACGCCCGCAACGGTAAAGATTATTGCGGTGCGCCATGAGTTGTCCCCGGCGCGCATTTGGGACCAGAGAAGCAGGGCAATAATCCACGGTAGAACGATCGTGATCCACTTGAGAATCCTGTTGATCGAGTCTTGAATCTCTGAATGGACCTTAGAGAACTTCCGGGCTTCTGCCGTGATCTTTTGCGCCCATGCATCTGCGCCGATTACCTCGACGAGCATCTTGCCAGTACCCGCAACAACTGCGGTGCCGGACATCATTGCATCCCCGCGGCTCTTACGCACCGAACGCGATTCACCTGTCAGGGCAGATTCGTCGATCTCTAGGCCCTTGACCTCGAGCGCCTGACCATCGGCAGGAATCTGGTCACCCAACTTCACACGGATGACGTCGTGGGTCACCAGCTGCGCGTTGTCAACCTCCACCCATGTTCCGTCGCGCAGAGCCTCGGAGGTTGGAGCTTGTAGGACGGCGAGCGAGTCCAGTGCTTTCTTGGAGCGCAGTTCGGAAAGAATGCCGATACCAAGGTTGAAGACGAGGACGAAACCAAAGACTGCATCGCGCCAGTCCCCCAGCGCCAACACCGCGGCGACGCAGACGAACAGTATTCCGTTGAAAATGGTGAAGAGGTTAGAACGCAGAATTGCGCTGACGGGACGGGAGGTCGAATCATCGACTTCGTTTGACTCGCCGTGGGCACGGCGCCGGTCAACTTCTTCCTGGGTTAGGCCGTCTTGAAACTGGGCCAGCTCGTCCTCGGAAAGCATTCCGAGCGTGCTAGAACCATTCCCGGCACTCCTACCTTGGCGGGCATCCACAGTCTGGTCGATCGTCGGCGTCGATGATCGAGCCGGCTGCCCTGTACTCAACGCTGGCCTTCCGGACTACCCTTGGCCAGGTGTCGGCTCGCGATCAACGAAGCGATGACGGTGATGGTGATTGTCCCGACGATCACGCTAAGCGACACTGCAATGCCAATGTCAGGAACATTGAAGGGCTCTCCCCCATTTATGAAGGACAGAGTGTTCTCATGCATAGCGTGAAGAATCAGTTTGACGCCGATAAACCCAAGGATGATGGCGAGGCCCCAGTGTAGATAGACGAGGCGTCGCAGTAGGCCATCGATCAGGAAGTACAGCTGTCGCAGCCCAAGCAGCGCAAACGCGTTGGCAGCGAACACGAGGTAGGGTTCGGAAGTCAGCCCGAAAATGGCTGGAATGGAGTCGAGTGCGAACATGATGTCGGCCGAACCAAGAGCCACCACAACCAGAAGAAGCGGCGTAATAAAGGTCTTGCCTCCATGGCGATACAGGAACCGCTGGCCACGGAAGCCATCCGTTACAGGAACGAACTTGCGAACAAGACGGGTCAGTCGCGTTTCGTGGTATTCCTCGTCTTCTTCTTCACCACCTATGGTCTCAGTACCGGCTTTGATCTGGGTGTACGCAGTGTAGAGAAGCCAAACACCAAAGAGGTAGAAAACCCATGAGAAGCGTTCGATGATCGCTGCACCAATGAGGATAAACACCAGCCGGAGAACCAGGGCAATGATGATGCCTGAAAGCAGGGCCTTTTGTTGGAACTGCCGTGGTACACGGAAACTGGACATGATGATGACAAACACGAAGAGGTTGTCGATTGACAAGGCCTTTTCTGTTGCCCAACCCGCGATGTACTGACCGGCGAAAGTGGGCCCGTACACCAACCAAACGAACACACCAAAGACTAATGCAAGGCCGATATACGCTACGGACCACCATGCGCTTTCTTTGATGGTCGGGGCGTGGGGGGTGCGCACGTGGCCAACAATATCCACCGTGATGAGCACAATGATGATGGCAGCGAGAACGATCCAGGATAGAAGGTGGACTTCCAATTTTCCTCCGAGGGTTGCAGCGTCAGAACACTGAGGTCTTACCCACCTCTGGTTGTTGCCAGAGGTGTCAACGCCGGGCCGTGCTGAAGTCCTTCAGCTCCGGGCCGTGATGACGACGGTGACTTGGTGGATTACTCCCCTCAACTGGCAATGCTAACGAAGACTCCACCTCGTTTGTGAGCCGTGGAAGCAAAACGAGACATGTCCCGCACCTCTTCTAGCCTGCCGCACGCATTCCCCGCAGCTCCTGTCGCAAATCCGAGATCTCATCACGGAGCCGGGCAGCAACCTCAAAGTTCAACTCAGCAGCTGCACCCTTCATTTGCTTTGTGAGGTCTTCGATGAGGTCCACAAGGTCAGTTTCAGCCCGAGGATAAGAACTCTTCAGGTCCCCGCCTGCGGATCTAGACGGTCCCGATCCTTGGGGAGTCTTTCTGTAGCCACCAGCAAGAAGCTCTTCCGTATCGATTTCTTCACGCGCCAGCATGTCGGTAACATCAGCGATTTTCTTACGGATCGGCTGGGGGTCAATCCCATGCTCTTCGTTGTAAGCAATCTGCTTGTTTCGGCGCCTCTCTGTTTCGTCCAGAGCTGCGCGCATTGAATCGGTAATGCGATCCGCATACATGTGAACTTCACCGGAGACATTTCGCGCAGCACGCCCGATTGTCTGGATTAGGGAGCGCGTCGACCGCAGGAAGCCCTCTTTATCAGCATCGAGGATCGCCACTAGAGACACTTCAGGCAGGTCCAGGCCCTCACGGAGCAGGTTGATGCCCACCAGAACGTCAAACTTACCCTGGCGCAGCTCCCTGAGCAGCTCAACCCTGCGGAGTGTGTCAACGTCTGAGTGAAGGTATTCCACCCGGACCCCCCGCTCGGCAAAGTAGACTGTCAGATCTTCTGCCATCTTCTTGGTGAGCGTAGTGACAAGAACGCGTTCGTTTTTCTCAACTCGCACGCGAATCTCTTCAAGAAGGTCATCAATCTGCCCTTCCGTCGGTTTGACAACAACCTTCGGGTCGACGAGGCCGGTTGGCCTGATGATCTGCTCTACCGGGTCAGGATCCTTTGCTGACTCGTACGGTCCTGGTGTCGCAGAAAGGTACACCGTCTGGCCGATCCGCTCAACAAACTCATCCCACTTAAGGGGGCGGTTATCGATGGCTGAAGGAAGTCTAAACCCATGTTCCACCAGGGTTCGTTTACGTGCCACGTCGCCCTCGTACATGGCGCCGATCTGTGGGACTGTCACGTGGGACTCATCAATGATGAGGACGAAATCCTCGGGGAAAAAGTCCAACAGCGTGTGGGGGGCCGAGCCTTCTGGCCGCCCGTCGATATGTCGGGAATAGTTCTCAATACCCGCACACGACCCGATTTCCCGCATCATTTCCAGGTCATAGGTTGTTCGCATCCGCAGGCGTTGCGCTTCGAGTAGCTTGCCGCGTTTCTCAAACCATGCGACACGCTCTTCCATTTCCTCTTCAATGGTTGTAATAGCGCGCGCCATCCGCTCATCGCTAGCAACATAGTGACTAGCAGGGAACACATGGATGGTGTCTGTCTCCCGGATCACGTCACCCGTGAGCGGGTGCAGAACGGCAAGGTTGTCAACTTCATCCCCGAACAGCTCGATACGGATCGCAAGCTCTTCATACACAGGAATGATCTCGATCGTGTCCCCGCGAACCCGGAATGTTCCCCGCGTGAAAGCCATGTCGTTGCGCGTGTACTGCATTGCCACAAATGAGCGCAACAGATCATCACGAGAGATCGTGTCACCAACATCCAGGCGAATCATTCTCTTGACATACTCTTCTGGCGTTCCCAGCCCATAGATGCAGGACACAGAAGAAACCACCACGGTATCGCGGCGGGTCAGAAGCGAATTTGTCGCAGAGTGGCGCAGCCTTTCCACCTCCTCATTTATTGAAGAGTCCTTTTCAATGAAGGTGTCAGTCTGCGGCACGTATGCTTCAGGCTGGTAATAGTCGTAGTAGGAAACGAAGTACTCAATCGCATTGTTGGGCATTAGCGAGCGGAACTCTGACGCCAGCTGAGCTGCAAGCGTCTTGTTAGGTGCCATCACCAATGCGGGACGCTGAATCTGCTCAATCAGCCACGCAGTTGTGGCTGATTTGCCTGTTCCGGTTGCCCCCAGCAGGACGATGTCCTGCTCACCATCATTGATCCGTTTGACCATCTCTCGGATAGCTTGAGGCTGGTCGCCAGACGGCGAGTACTCCGAGATAACTTCAAACGGCGCCTGCTGGGGCAGGATCAGCTTGCTAGTGGGGGGCACTAGGCGACTCCACCACAATTTCTCCGCTGATGATTTGCTCCCGGAGCGCACCCAGTGCGTTGTTCAGTTCCTCAGGGACTCTGTCCTCAAAATCGTGCCAAGGGGCCAAGCCGACACCATCGTTAGCGAGAGTACCGATGTAATCCTGGCCGGTCCACTGGCCGCTCACGGCCTCTGCAACAGTGTCGTAAACTGCGTTGCCGACCTCTTTCAGCACTGAAGTCAACATGAGTGACGCATAGTCGGGCTCCGAGTAGTAGCCGTCAACATCGACCCAAATAATGGAGGTGCCCGGAACCTCACTTGCAGCTGCCAAAGCTCCTGTTGAGACGACACCTGCAACCGGCATCACGATGTCGGCACCCTGCTCGATGAGTTGGGCTGCAAACTGCTTACCGCGCGAAATATCTTCAAAATCGCCGGTCGCCATTCCATCCTGTTCGGACTTGTTCCAGCCAAGAAGCTCGACGTCTGCGCCGTTTACTTCGTTGTACTTGTCCACACCGTCCGCAAACCCATCAGCAAAGAGCATAGTCGGCGGCATCTTCCCACCCAAGAAGGTTCCTACCTTTCCGGAGGTAGTCATTGCTGCCGCCGCGTATCCCGCCAAGTAGGTTGCTTCAGCGGTGTTGAAAACAAGTCCCTTCACATTCTCTACTTCAGCGTCAGCAACATCATCGACGAGTGCGAAATGTACGTCCGGGTGCGAAGCAGCTGCTGTGTGAACAGCCTCACTTGCCTCCCAAGAGACGCCGAAAACGAGGTCGCATCCTTCGGATACCATGTTGCCAATCTGGGGGACATAGTCAGCGTCTGAGAAGGTCTCCGATACGGCAATCTGCACCCCGAGCTCCTTTTCAGCCCGCTTCAGACCTTCATAGCCGGACTGATTGAAAGACTTGTCATCAAGTCCGCCCACGGCGGCAACCATGCAGGCCTTAAAATCACTGGCATCTCCACTGGGGGTCGCGCCCTCGGATTGGGTGCCACCCTCAGCACCACTTTCCGTCCCAGATTCGGGAGCACTGCCGCAGGCTGTTGCCGCAAGGGCTACTGCAGCAAGGCCAGAAAGGGCTGCTGCTAAACGGGGAGTTCTCATCTTCGTCTACCTTTCGGCGGAATGTAGCAAGGTTTATGGGTAACTGCTGAGGTTGTGTCCTGCCAACCATGTGTCAAACACTCTAGACGCTAGCTCCGACATCTCCGAATGGCTCCCGTGGTTCGCAATCGAAATGTTAGCCACTTCGAGACGCTCTTCATCGCCCACCTGTGCGTCTATGCGACTCACGGCGCCCGTCCGGTCAAGACCCCGCTGCTCTAGACGAGAGATCCTCTCAGCTAGGCGAGCATGAACCATTACGACACAGTCAAACTCGTCGACCATGTTGCTTTCGACAAGCAACGGTACGTCGTAGACCACGATGGAACTCGGACTCACCTGGCTCCTGCGCTCATGCACGCGCTGCGCGATCCGCGGGTGCGTAATGCGCTCAAGGTCCTCTCGGGCCTCACGCGAAGAGAACACGACGGCGCCGAGGGCAGCTCGGTCCAAACTCCCATCGACATTGAGGACCCCTGTACCGAACCGTTCAACTATCTCCGCAAGCCCGAAGGTACCGGGCTCAACAACCTCGCGTGCAATCTCATCAGCGGAGAAGACCACCGCTCCCAGGGACTCCCAAACGGTCGCCACTGTCGACTTTCCCGAGCCAATGCCGCCGGAAAGACCAACATACAATGCCCTCCCAGTCGGTCGGCTCCAAGCTCGAAGAAGGCGCGCATTTGCGCCTCCCACTTGGAGCGTGTCGATTGATTCTTCCGATTGAACCACACCTGAACCAACGGACTGAACCACACCTAGTCCCTCTTGCTCAACCACGGCTGATCCATCTGGCTCAACCACGACTGATCCATCTGGCTGAACCGGGGTGTCATCAAGCATGGTGTGATTCTAGAGCACCAAGCGCATCTTGACTTGCGCCACTTTAGTCGTCTTGCGAGGCATAAACTTCACCCTTCTCGGATGGCCGTAGCGAGCCAGCCCAGCCACAGCGAGCCAGCCTGGCTTCTATAACAGCGTGATGTCTCACTGGCTCGAGCCCTGCTGGCTCGGCATGTCGTATCCGGCTCCGTAACGTGCCACTGACCGTCGCAGACCGGACACGCCGCCAGCACCATCACCTCAGCTGCCACAAAACGACGGTCACCAGCCGTCGCAGACGCTCCAGACACCACCCACAAACACTCCAGCCCTCTCCTTACCTGAAATGTATACGTGGGGAACCGATCTGACTCTGGGGTACGTACCCCATGCAAACATTTCGCCCCTACGTATACATTTCGAGGCAATCGGCCTGAACGTGGGCATTTCTGGCCATAATGTGGGGGCTACTGGCCAAAACGTGGGGGCTACTGGCCAAAACGTGGGGGCTACCGGCCAGGACATGAGGACTATCGGGGGCCACCGGCCGGAACGTTGGGGGCTGCCAGCCAGAACGTGGCGCACCCCTCGTCTCCTTAACAAGCAGTAGGGGCGCCACGCAATGGTGACGCCCCTACAGAAAGTCTGCGGCAGCCTTGGGCCGTCAGTTCGAAACCGTCAGTTTCTGAACTGCCGCCCAGGCCTCCCCAAAACCTAGTTTGTGCTTGTTAGCTTGTCGCGCAACGCAGCAAGTGCCTCATCAGAAGCGAGAGTGCCACCCAAATCCTCAGGTGCTGCCACGGAAACCGCGACCTCTGCATCTTCTTCAGCAGCATCCTCAACTGCGGAGGCAGCTACCTGTGCACGGTGTGCTTCCCAACGTGCCTGTGCCTCTGCGTACTGAGCTTCCCAAGCCTCACGCTGTGCCTCGAAGCCTTCCATCCATTCCTGTGTCTCAGGATCGAAGCCCTCTGGGTACTTGTAGTTGCCATTCTCATCGTATTCCGCGGCCATGCCGTAGAGCGAAGGATCGAACTCTTCAGATTCGGGATCCATACCCTCGTTAGCCTGCTTCAGCGACAGGGAGATGCGGCGACGCTCGAGGTCAATGTCAATAACCTTGACGAAGACATCGGAGCCAACCTTGACCACCTGATCCGGGACCTCAACGTGACGCTGCGCCAGCTCTGAGATGTGGACCAGACCTTCGATACCGTCCTCGACACGAACGAATGCGCCGAACGGAACCAGCTTGGTGACCTGACCGGGAACAACCTGGCCGATCGCGTGCTGACGGGCAAATGCCTGCCACGGATCTTCCTGCGTTGCCTTCAGCGACAGGGAAACGCGCTCGCGATCCATGTCGACCTCAAGAACCTCAACCTCAACTGGCTGCCCGACCTCGACAACCTCAGCTGGGTGATCAATGTGCTTCCAGGAGAGTTCGGAAACGTGGACGAGGCCGTCTACGCCACCAAGGTCCACGAACGCACCAAAGTTGACGATCGAAGAGATGACGCCGCGGCGCACCTGACCCTTTTGGAGGGTGTTGAGGAAGTTGGAGCGAACCTCAGACTGGCTCTGCTCCAGCCACGCACGACGGGAGAGAACCACGTTGTTGCGGTTCTTATCAAGTTCGATGATCTTGGCGTCGAGCTGACGACCGATGTACGGGCCGAGCTCGCGGACGCGACGCATCTCAACCAGCGATGCTGGGAGGAAGCCACGCAGACCGATATCGAGAATAAGACCGCCCTTGACGACCTCAATAACGGTTCCGGAGACGACGCCGTCATCTTCCTTGACCTTCTCAATTTCGCCCCACGCACGTTCGTACTGTGCGCGCTTCTTGGAGAGGAGCAGGCGTCCTTCTTTGTCTTCCTTCTGAAGAACAAGAGCCTCAATCTGATCGCCTACCGACACGACCTCATCAGGGTCAATGTCGTGCTTGATCGAGAGTTCCCGAGCCAGGATGACACCTTCGGTCTTATAGCCAATGTCGAGTAGGACTTCGTCCCGATCGACCTTGACCACGGTGCCTTCAACGATGTCGCCATCGTCAAAGTTTTTGATCGTCGCGTCAATCGCGGCGAGAAGTTCTTCTTCAGTCCCAATGTCATTGATGGCGACGATGGGGGTGCCTGCGGCGGCTGGGGTGGAAGGATTGGTCATGTAGTTGTTTACTCCGAAACGGACGTTTTCAATTGAAATGCGGACAGAACACTGCCATGTACTTCGCCAGGGAACATGTCCCCACAATGCTGCGTCGCACATGGCACTCGGTAAGTTTATCAGCCGCGCTTGCCCTCGCTAAAGCCCGCGTGGTAACGGTTCGCTCACAAAATCACCCGAATTCCCAGCGTTGGTGACGTGAGCCACGCCTTCGCAAGGTTCGCCACACCACCGAATGCTTTGGCCACACTTCCGAGCACTAGTGAGCCGCAGCCCTCCATGACTTGCCCTCTCCCACTGCCACGTCCAGGGGAACCGACATTGCGACGGCTCGCCCCATTGCGTTAGTAACGAGGTCCCGGATCTTCCCGGCTTCCCCGGGCGCAATCTCCAACAGCAACTCATCGTGAACCTGCAGCACCATTCGTGACGCAAAATCACCCTCCAGCAGCGCGGCCTGAACCGCAATCATCGCAATCTTAAAGATGTCCGCTGCGCTCCCCTGAATCGGCGCATTCAACGCGGCCCTCTCTGCCATGTCGCGGACCTGCCGCACCTCAGATTCCAGCTCCGGGAAGTAGCGACGCCTCCCGAACATCGTTTGGGTATATCCGTCGATGCGTGCCTGCTCAACTACCTCACGCAAATACTGGCCGATGCGTGCGAACCTCACGAAATAGTCTCGATGCAGGTCTTTAGCTTCGCCAACAGAAACGCCAAGTTGCTTCGAGAGACCAAACGGCGACAAACCGTAAGCCAACCCGTACGAGGTCGCCTTGATGCGGTTGCGCAATTCTGTGTCTACGTCCTCGAGCGGAACCCCGAACACGAGCGACGCCATGGTCTTGTGAAGATCTTCCCCGGAGTTGAACGCCGCTATTAGATCCTGGTCCCCGGAAAGGTGGGCCATAATGCGCATTTCAATCTGTGAGTAGTCCACGCTCATAAGTTCTTCGAACTGCGCCCCCGCAACAAATGCTTCACGGATCCGCAGACCAGACTCAGTTCTGGCCGGGATGTTCTGCAGATTCGGGTCCGAGGACGCCAAACGCCCGGTTGCGGACGCCACCTGGCTGAAGGTCGAGTGAATCCGCCCATCGGGCTGGATCTCAGAAAGGAGGCCGTCAATGGTCTGCACCAGTTTGATACGGTCGCGGTGACGAAGCAGTGCCTCTAGGAATGGATGACCCGTCTTCACAAAGAGATCCTGCAGGGCGCCGGCATCTGTTGTGTAGCCCGTGCGAGTCTTGCGGGTCTTGGGCATTCCGAGCTCATCAAACAACACGACCTGCAGTTGCTTGGGGCTTCCCAAATTCACCTCGTGCCCGATGGCTTCATACGCGTCGGCTGTAGCACGCTCAGCCTGCTCGAAGTACTCCTTGCGCAGGACCTCGAGGACAGAGGAATCAACGGCGACCCCGGAGAACTCCATGTCGAAAAGGATCATTGAGGTGGGAATCTCAATGTCGACGAGCAGGCGGAGTGCCTCGCGTTCGTCCAGCAACTTCTCCAGGGGACGGTGCAACGCCAAGACTGTCACCGCATTGAGTGCGGCTGCGTTCTGGCTGGGGGTTGCGCCCTCGGAATCAATCTCCGCACCCCCGCGAGCTTCATCAACGCTGAACATTGCGCCGTCGTCCTCGGTGACTTCAGCCGCACCCAAATAGATCTGCGAAGTCTGCGGCAGACCGTAATCGCGCTGGTTGGGGTTGCAGAGGTAGGCGGCAAGTTCGGTATCAAAACTGGGCTGGGAAAGTTCCCACCCCTGCGCCGCCAATCCGTGTGCCAAGGCTTTGCCGCCATGGACAATGAGGCTCGTGTGCGTGCGTAGAAACTCTGCAATCGCCAGGTCAGACGAGGGCGAAAGGTCCGCCGAGTCCACAACAATCACCGTGTCAGCAGTGGCGAGGGCCAAGAGGTCCAATCGTGCATCGGTCGGAGCAAGCCGCCCCGTCCCCCACAGCGCCACGTCCCGCTCCGCCAACTCTCCGAGCACGTCCTCCAAATCAGACTCCGAAGAGATCACCACAACCTCATCGGGAAGCAATAGAGCCCCGACACCCTCCTCTTCCAGGGCAGTCTCTCCGTCAGGACCCGTAGCCGTGCCGAGGTCGCCCTCGGCCCCACCCCAGAGGGGCGCCATTGCCTTGAGAATTCGTCCTCGAAGCTGCCCGAACTCGAGAGTGTCAAACAGTGCCCCGAGACCGCCGAGGTCGGGTTCATCAACGTTGCATTGTTCGGGAGTCAAATCTAGCGACATGTCAGTAACGAGTGCGTTGAGCCGACGGTTACGCCGCACGTCCTCGACGTGCTCACGGAGCGCCTCACCCCTCTTTCCGCCGACCTCATCCGCCCTCGACAGGAGAGAATCCAAACCGTCGAACTTGTTGAGCCACTGCGCTGCAGTCTTTGGCCCGACACCGGGGATGCCCGGCAGGTTATCCGAGGTCTCCCCCACCAGCGCGGCCAGTTCCGGGTAACGCTCCGGGGTGACCGCATACTTGGTTTCAACAGCCTGGGGTGTCATGTAGTTCAGATCCGAAGTCGACCGCCCCGGATAGAGAACCGTAACCTTATCGTTGACCAGCTGGAACGTATCGCGGTCCCCCGAGGCGATAAGGACGTCCATCCCGCGTGCCTTGCCCGCTGTCGCCAAGGTAGCGAGCACGTCATCCGCCTCGAAGTCGGGGACGGTGATCGTCTTGACGCCCATCTTGTCGAGGACGGCCTCGATTAGCTGCACCTGCCCCTCAAACTCGGGTGGCGAGCTGTCTCGGGTTCCCTTGTATTCCGGGTAAATCTCCGTGCGGAAGGACTCCCTAGACGCGTCAAATGCAACGGCTATCCGGTCTGGTTTCTCCGTGTCGAGGAGCTTCACCAGCATGGATAAGAAGCCGTACACCGCGTTGGTGTGCTGCCCGCCAGCCGCGGTAAAGGACTCCGCGGGTAGGGCGAAGAAGGCGCGGAACGCCATTGAGTGGCCGTCGATGACAAGAAGTTTTTCGCTCACTCCCCCAGCCTAAGGCCGCACTAGAGTAAGTTCCATGGCTGAAGAAGACAATGGGCCCGATAGAGCCGAACACGCCGAAGCAATGCAGACGTCCGCGTTGCCGCCCGAAGAGGAACCGCGCTCGGTGGCTAACGCCCTCGCGCAGAAGCTGGGGATTGCCGCGGTGTGGGTGTCTCCTGAGAAGGCGGTTTTCACCATGCCGGTTCGCGGCAACACCCAAGTTGTCGGCTTCCTCCACGGTGGCGCGACAGCAGCGCTCTGTGAAAATGCGGCCTCAGCAGCCGCTAACGCCCACGCGTGGAAGCAGGGCAAAGTTGCGGTCGGAACCGACATCTCTGTAAGCCACCTCCGGCCGACCTCCAAAGGTAGCGTCACCGCCACCGCGGAAGCCAGCCTGCTGGGTCGTCGCCGCACAGTTCACAAAGTGGCCGTTCATGATGAACGAGGACGGTTGATCGCAACCGCCCTCGTTTCCAACATGATTGTTGAAGCTACCTATTAGCTAGTCGTAACTAGTCGCCAGCCACCTGGTCTATGACCGCGTCCGCAACCTCACGCATCGACAGGCGACGATCCATTGAAGTCTTCTGAATCCAGCGGAAAGCCTCTGGCTCCGTCATATCCATCCGGTCAATCAGCAGACCCTTCGCACGGTCAACGCGCTTGCGGGTCTCAAACCGTTCGGTTAGGTCAGCGACATCGGCTTCGAGTGCATCGATCTGCGCCTTGCGGGACAGCGCGATCTCCACGGCAGGAATCAAGTCGGAGGGGCCGAAAGGCTTCGTAACATAGGCCATCGCACCGACCTCGGCCGCGCGTTGCACCAGTTCCTTCTGCGAGAAAGCAGTCAGCATGACAATGGCGGTGGGAATCTCCTTGAGGATCTCCTCGGCAGCCGTAATGCCCTCTACCTTAGGCATCTTCACGTCGAGGACGCAGACGTCAGGCTCCAGCTCCACAGCGAGGTCGATCGCCTCTTGGCCATCAGCCGCCTCACCGACGACGTCATACCCTGCTGCTGTCAGCGTCTCAACAATGTCAAGGCGAATCAGCGTCTCATCTTCTGCGACAAGAACGCGCTTTGCAGCGGACTCAGTTTTGCTCATGGATGTCTTCCCTCTAGTTCGTTTGGCCTAATCCTACAGTCCGCGACGCCGGGGTTGGCCATAACCAGCAAGTCACAGTGCTAAATGGGAGAGCCGGTTACCCATGCGACCGTATCCCCGCTCGGTTCGGCGCGACAGGCCGTGTATTTGTCGGAACTCGGGAGGCATGACTCCCGGCTCGACATTTGACCTAGCGGTCGCGTGGTGCTCACGGAACTTCCCTACACGGTGACCGATGCGGACACGGTTGCTGGCCAAGTGTCCGCCTGTTTCGAGGTGCCAGCGCTTGGCCTCAGCACGCATCTCCACTATGAATTCAAGTCACTCGGACACACTGAAGTACCATGAGCGTGCATGCACGCCTCCAATTGATCGGGACAATATGGGTAAAGAACCAGCAATGCGACCCACAGACACTCCCCTTGAGGATGTGCTCAACCGCTCCACCGGTCCACGACGCGCCGAGGTCCAGGATCTGCTTGATCTGTTCCGCGAGGTGAGCGGTGAGGAACCTGTGGTTTGGGCGGGCCGAATCATCGGTTTTGGCGAGTACCCGTACACCTACCCCACTGGTCACTCGGGAGTTGCACCCCGATTTGCCTTTGCTCCGGGACCGTCTAACCACACCGTGTACTTGGCGCAGGACTTCGAGACACGATGGCCTGATCTAGCTATGAGGCTTGGCAAACACCGGTCCAGCAAGGTTTGCCTGTATCTGACCCGGTTGTCGTCTACTGACATGGATGCACTAAGGCAACTGATCGTGCTCTCGGATCCCGCCCCTCAGTAGGCGGTCTGTAGAGCTCGCTACGGCTTTGGCGGCTCTTCGCAAGAGGGGTTGTAGCTGGTTGTCTCACGTCTGCAACAAGACCGACTAAAACTTGACAGAACACGCCAGTCGCAAGGTCGCCGTTGTCTGCATGGGTCGCCGATAATCCGCCCCAACAACAGCGACCCACGTTGACTTCGGCGACCTCCCTCACTAGCGGGTATAGCCTTTTCCCGGGAGATTCGCCTGGGACAAATAGGCCGCTGCTCGGCGCAGGACCTCATTTTCTTGCTCAAGTAAGCGATTACGCTTACGAAGCTCCCGAAGCTCCGCTACCTCGGCTTTAGTAGCCCCCGGTTTTTCCCCAGACTCCACTCTCTCCTCACGCAACCACTTATCCAGTGTCCCCACATGGATCCCGAAATCCTTCGCGATCATCTTGATCGTCACTCCGGGCTCTCGGGCCGCAACCACTCGCAGCACATCATCACGGAATTCTTTTGGATACGCAGTAGGCATAACAACATCCTTCCAGGCCAGTAGTGAAACTAGCCAGATCAGATGTCACCCAAACGTGCAGCAGACCCAACCGTTGCTTGACCAGTGATCACTACCTGGTCAATATCAAGGCGGAATGCAGACTCTAGACACGGCACACTAAACTGATACACAGACCCTCCGGGCAGCAGATGCAGATTTTGAACACCTACATTCTGCCAGCCAGAGGGTCACCACCATCTAGAGCCCCTATTGCGAAGAGCCCCTTTACAAGGCTCGGCTAATCCACGCCCGTCCCGCCTGGGCATTAGCCCACGCATAACAAGCAGAACAACACCCAGGCCGAGTCGATCCTCCAGCCCACCGGGCCCAAACCTGAACCGAGTCGTGGCTAGACGCGAAGTGCGTCGTGTGGTTCTATTCGGGCGGCACGACCAGTGGCTATGAGCCCGCCCAATAGTCCAACCAAAATACCGCCGAGTACCCCTGTCGGGATTGCAAGCGGACTGATTACAGGTTGCCACGACTGCACAATCGTCACCGCCAGTATCACCAGAAGGCTGAGATAAGCACCCAGTAGCCCGCCTGCTGCCCCGATGAACAAGGCTTCTGTTAGAACAAGGCTGCGTATATGTATGCGGCGGGCACCAATGGCTCGACGAAGTCCGAACTCACCTGTTCTCTGGAGCACTGCAGTCGTCATCGCGTTCGTCAGTGATAGAACTGCGGCTAGAAGCGCCACCCCGGTGAGAACGGCGAGCATGGTCCCCATGTTGGTCTCGATTACTTCACGCATGGTGCTTGGGTCTGGCGGCGCATCAACAGTAACCAACTCTGGGGCAGATGGTATCCATGCCAACGGACCTTGTTCTGCGACTTGCTTCGCTGCCCCTGGCAGAACCCGCACTTCTGCGTTGGCGTAGCTGGGACGAGAGATTTGGGCGGCGTCCTCTTCACTTGTGATTAAGGCTTCCAGTAGACCCACCTGCAATCCAGAGTCAGTGAGAATGCCAACCACTCGTCGTGGGTGTCCGTCGACCCAAACGGTGGGTGACGCCAGCAGGGGGCCGATTTCCAAGGAAGATGCAAGTTGTGATCCGAGGACGACATCACCCGAACCTACGGCAACTAGTCTAGACAATTCTGAGTCCATCTGTGTGGATTGGGCTTCACTCTGCCCGTCACCGGATCCCGTGTCGACTCCCGCGGCGAAGAGCTCACCGCCGACAACACCAACTATGGGCGAGCCGCGCACTAGCTCCAGAGATACCCCTGGCCGTGACGTCACGGGCTTCTCATCGTGCATGACGTACACCTGCGCGGATTCAACTCCGCGCAGGTCTCTCAGACGTTGTAAGGACACCTCTGCCGTGGCTTCCGCATCAACAAACGTCCCTGGCTCTAGTTCTGGGGAAGATAGTGCCACGCGTTGGTTCCGTTGTGCGTCGAAAAGGTCTGATACTTGAAAACGCGCTGTTTGTGAGAGTCCCAGGGTAGTCAGTCCTAATCCCACACCCAATGCGACGGCCATGATTAGTGCCACGGTCTTTCTCGGGAATGCCCACATCCCTCTCCAGGCGTCCAAGATCGCGTCGATGAAGCGAATCCGCGAATCACGCCCTCGTGTCATCGGGGATGTTTGCAACTTTTGCGGTGGCAGCTGAGATGCCGCAGAACCCACGTCGACTTCGGTTACTTTGCCATCTTGAACCCACAAACGCCGCTTGGCCCGGGCGGCAACCTCCTTATCGTGGGTAACGACGACCAGGGTGGATCCGCCCTCGTTGAGACGCTCTAAGGTTTCCATGACCTGCCGACCGCTGACCGTATCCAGGTTCCCGGTGGGTTCATCGGCCACTATCACCGGGGTCCCCGAGGCAATCGCCCTCGCAATTGCGACCCTCTGCCGCTCCCCACCCGACAGATTTTCGGTGCGCTTGTCCAACTTCTCACCAAGTCCCACGAACTGGAGTGCCTCGACCGCAGCATCTTCACGCTGGGACATCCGCAGGCCCCGATAGAGGCTTCCCAACGCAACGTTTTCTAAAACGGTCCTGCCTGCTAGGAGGTGGAATGACTGGAAGATAAAGGCAAACTGCGCCGAACGTACTTCTGCCCGGAAGTTATCACTCCTGCCAGCCATGTCAGTCCCACGAATCTGGTAACTACCCGTTGTTGGAATATCAAGCAATGTGATTTGATTTAAGAGAGTTGACTTACCGGACCCAGACGGACCTTCAATCGCAATGTAGTCACCTTGCTTAATGTCAAGGTCAACGGACCTTAAGGCATGCACAGGAACGTCTCCGGGATAGGATTTGGACACGCCCCGAAGTGACAAGGCAACCATTAGCGATCAACCCGGACTAAAGAGCCCTCTTCCAATCCTGCCCCTTCAATCGCGCACATTCCCTGAGTGCAACCCAGTTCCTCAACAGCAACCTGCTCGAACCCTCCACCACTTGTTTGAACCAAGACAGAGGTACGTCCATCAGAGCCAGCCGCGACTGCTCGTTGAGGAACCAACAAGGTATCTGTAATTGGCTCAGATAAGTTGAGTGTCACCAAAACTTGTTGCCCCGCCCACGCTTCAGGCAGCTGTCCACCCACCGGCTCAAACACAACGACAACGCTTGGCGCTTGGCTTGCCTGGGTCGAGTCCGCGTCTAAGGAATCCTCACCAGTTACAGGGTTGATCGCCAAGATTCTCACGGGAAAGACTTCGCCCTCACCGGTCGCCTCCGCCGTCATTCCGACGGACAAACCAGATGCGACTGATCCGGGAACCTCAGCCTCCAAGGAAATCCCTAACCCGGCCACATCAACCTTCGCGTTCTCAGGTGACAACTTAGTGCCAATCGGAGGCACCGAAACGACCTGCTTCGGGAGAGAAGGAAAAACCAGGAAGTCCGCACTTCGGATTTGAATCTCTTGCTTTGGCGGGATAGGCTGCACCAGATCAGCAGCACCCGCGACGCTAGCCGAAGCCTCCGGGGCCGTCTCCACCGTCCTCATCGACGGTTCGGAAGCAACGTTTCGATAGAGGCTGGTCACACACGCAGCCGTTGCACCACCAAATGAGCCATCCACTGCAATGTCGCACCCAAGCCCGTTAAGCGCCTCCTGCAACATCTCCATATCAGGGCCCGAGTCCCCAAGCACCAGGTTGCGGTACAGAGGAAAAGCGCCAACAATCGCGAAAATAGGCCTACCGTTGACCCATGTCACCACTGCCCCAGGGGCCAAAGAGTCACCAATCCTAGTGCCTAGGCCGGTCACAATCTCCGTTTCCGCCCCCAAGGGGATGGCGATAGCTGCGGCCTCTTCCTTCACGGCCCGCGCCATTGTCGTTGTGTTCTCTAGCAAATCCCCACGTTTGACAGCAACCACCACTGGCCCCGGCGGTGGCGGTTCCGCAGAGGCCTCCCGCTGGGCGGGTGACTGGAAGTACTGCGCCACAAACCAAGTGCCGGCGACTAGGGCGATCGCAGCTACAGCGCAGATCAGTCCGATAACGATTCGGGACGTACTTTGCGACTTAGCAGTCATGTTGGTCAAAGACTAACCTTCCCCGTTTGCAACGCCGCGGATTGTTGCCAAGAATACCTCCTGCTGCGCCTGATTGTGCGTTCGTTGTGCCTCCAGGTCCCGGTAGTTCTTGGTCAGGTAGTCCAGCTCTGCATTCCATTCTGCCTGGTACCGCGCCTCGGTCCAGCCCGAAGACGTGCGGCACTGCGCGTCGTGGGTCGCAACCGCTATCTCAGCGGCGCTTGGGTCCCCTATTTCCCAGGGCGGAACGTCCGCGTTCAACCCCCAGTCTGCAAACAGGTGAGTCACCGCGACACCCATCTCAGGTGTCGCGTCTGGAGGCAGATCCACAATACCCAGGGGTGCCATGCACTCGCGCCACAGCCCAGCGGCCTCAACTACAGCAGGGTCACTATCAGCAGCATCCACAGGAAACCCGTACTGCCTTAGTGTCGACTTAGGGTCTCCACCCAACTCAGTGATTGCCGTATCTTGACAGCCAATCCACTGCTCATACACGGCGTGGTCTCCAAGCAGAGACTGGTCTTCATCAGCAAGCCTGCGTCCCTCCCAATCCACGCGGGGATCCAAGTCCTCTCGATAGCCAAACTTCGACGCTATATCTTCGTTGAACAACCTCCTCGAGGCACCATTCGAAGTTGCGGGAAGCGGGCCAGCTGGATCAAACCGGGGAACCCGGTATGTGACACCGAGTTCCTCCACACAATCTCGTGCTTTCAAATCAACCGCATACGATTCCAGGCGAACATTCGGCGGCGCGTAAGCATCAGAAGGCAACGCCCACGACGCTATGTCCTGCTCAACCAAAACATCGACCTGACCGGGCGCAGCAGCGCCATTGGAACAGCCCGCTACGGCGGCCGCCGCCAAGCAAATAACAATCGCTACCGAGCGACGACCGCCACGAGACTTGGAAAAGTTCACAGTATTCCTAAACAAATCGTCCTGATGAAATAACATCGTTGAACCCGATGGGGCTCACAGAGGTTGCGAGATTGTTCCTACCAGAGCCTCGGGTCATGCACGTCTGCGAACCACTGTAGTTTGCTAGCTTGTACCAGCACGCGGTGCTTGTAACACCTTGATTAAAAATAGAGGTTGCCGAGTTATCAGCTGAGTACGAGCCCGTGTGAGCGAACCCATTGTAGTACCAGCCGCTGTAGTTGACGATGCTGTACTGAAACGCAACCCATCCGTTTCCGCTACCAGAAGTAGAGTAGTCCTTGTCTTTCCAAATGCACGCATAAGCAGTTGGGCAGTGGCTGGAGGCTGCATGGCTCTCGGGGGCCTGTGTCACCGATCCAAGCCCTGCCAGTAGGAAACCTGTAGCCAACACTCCGAGCATCCTGTTATTTTTTCTCACGCTGAGTCTCCTTCATATTCTTTGTGATCACGTTATGACAGTCATCGATCGGTTCGAGGATATCGGTATCCAGTGTCTTGTGTACCTACATTTGTTGGTATCCGACGCTCTATTTGCAGGAAATTCGCATGCCGTGAAATATAGAGTAATATTGATCGCCGATGTTATGCTTGACCGAGGGATCAACTTAGGCGTGTGCGTTGGATACTCCGTGAGGGAGCAAAGAGAATCGTGAACAAGAGTATTAGGGGTCTTGTTGCATTAGCTCTCTTCCTGATGGCAAACCAGAGTAGTTTTGAGCCAGCAGACCCACAACCCAACCATTCGCTCATATCTGAATCAATGGCGCCACTTGCATGGCCTTGGCACTGCGTTCTCTTCCCCAACTTGGGCGAGTGCAAGAGGTAGAGGCAACTGTGAGATCGGGATCTGAGGCACGAAGACCACCGAAAGGCGCCTGCAATGGCAAATCCAGCTGGTTCCGTTGAACCACAACGCCCCAGGACCTCTCTTGCCCAAGCGGCCATTTACGCTTCAATCGGCTTAGTTCTCTTCGCAGGCGAGTTCTCATCCTGGAGCAATGCAACCGGTGAGCGTGCTTCTATAACAACTCTCGCATGCTCTGCTGCAATGTGTGCTGCCGTGTTATTAACTGGTTGGTTCCCCTTTTCGGGGGGGCTTTTCTTTGTCACTATCAGCACCGCCATTTATCTAGTTGGGGTTCCTGTAGCCTTTCCAACACTTGGGTTATATGCGGTGGTAGCACTCTGGATATCCAAAGGTTGGCTGGCGGCCAGTGTGGTCGCCTTAGTGCTAACGGGCGCGACCGAAATCATCTTTTCGGGCACCCCAGCAGCATCAGCGGTAGCCGTCGCCACGGGTACTGCATTCGCCGTGCCGGTGGGTTTCTTACTGCGGCACTCAGCTACACGAATAATGCGCGAACGTCAGCGTTCTGAACGATATCGTGCGCAAGCAGAAGTTACTCTCGAGACCGTTTCCAAGGAACTTGCGGTCTACCTTCACAACTCCGTGATGAGAGACTTGGTGGGAATTGCGCTTCTCAGCCGCGCGGCAAATGAAGGCTCCGATGAGTACCCGAGATTTTCGCGAATCCAGGATCTCTCCTTAGACGCCATGAGTAAGGTTCGTGAGCTTGGTGACTCATTCCCCACTAGCAGAGTTGGTGATGGCAAGACACTCACTCATGTACTTGAAGAGTGCCAAGCACTTCTCGCGTCGAGACGAATCAGGCTGCATGTCGACATAGCTGCTCTCAAGCGTGCAAAACTCAGCAACGCCGCCCAGTCAACTCTAAACGTGGCACTACTAGAAGCAACCACGAACATCCTCAAGTTCGCTCCCCAAGGAACTACAGCAACTATTTTGTCGAGTATGGAGGACGGCTTGGTATCAGTTGTCATCTCAAATGACCTGGGTGATTCCACAGTTAACCCCGGCCCGCTTTCGGGAGGTCTAGGTTTGACGAGCCTCTCTGCTGAACTGTCAAGATTGGGTGGCGATCTGTACTACTGGGTTGCTGGAAAGCGTTGGGTTCTCACACTCTATCTTCCGTTGGCTGCGGACGGAGCGGACATCTTATGACCACGTCCAACGAGGGACCCAAGCCAGCTCCCGAGCGTTTGCGGCTGATTCTGGTCGATGATGACGAGGTCGTACTAGAAGCCCTTGCAGAACTGTTCGAGGGACATCCTGATTTCTCTCTAGTGAAAGCAGTTGACTCAGGAGTCGGTGCGTTGCAGGCACTCACTGACGTACAAGTCGACATGGCGCTAATAGACGTGGACATGCCGGGGCTCGATGGCATCGAAACAACCAGGCGAATCAGGAAGCTCCTCCCAGAAGTGACAGTCGTTATTTACACGAACTTCGAACATGAAGGATCGCTCGATAGAGCAATATCTGTTGGTGCCAGAGGTTTTCTCACCAAAGACATGCCTTTCGACGCCTTGACATATGGTCTGAAGCAAATTCATGCAGGCACCTTTGTCATGGGCACTCGCCCGATGGAGATCCTGGTTGACTTCTTCAGTAATCACCCAGGCAAAGCCGAGCTGGATTTCAGGCAAGGACTTGACCAACTCCCAGAACATCTGATGAACGTCCTCGACGAGCTAATTAAGGGGCATCCCAACAAGGTCATCGCAGACAGACTTGGACTTGCTGACATCACAGTAAGAGGCTATGTTTCCAATCTCTTGAGCCGCACTGGATGCAAAAACCGAGCGGAACTGGCCTCCCGCGCTGCGCGTGCGGTGTACAGACGCTAGCCCCTAACCGGCGTCAACGCCACAGAAGAGCCCTGGCTCTAACCAGATTCCCCTTCGGCAAGCACGAAACATCTCAAATACTCACCACCAACCACTCAAAATCGCGCCCTAGGAAATCAACCAACCCACCGGGCCCAAACCTGAACCACGTCCTGGTAGAACCAAAGGGAGGCCGCTTCGCAGGGCGTGTTTCTCAAGGCTCTACTTGTGGAACAAGCAGCCAAACCTTCACACCTTCGTGAATTGGGGCTTCAACCTTAGAACACACCTTAGACCCTCCTTGGACTCTCTGTGCCAAAGGCGCGAAACCCCCTGACCTGTATACGCAGGTCAGGGGGTGTTTGGAGTACCCCGAGTGGGATTCGAACCCACAACAAGCCGGGTTTGAGCCGACCGCCTCTGCCAGTTGGGCTATCGGGGCGTTGCGTTAGCGCGACTACAAGGATAGCGCATCCCTGAGGACCATCACGACCCAAAGGCCGTGATGCATAACTCGCTTCTAACGCTCAGCAGATTTACTGCAGTTGCTACTACTGGGTGTAAACGTCCAGGTGGTTGCCCACGGTCCCGCGGTCGTAGATCTTGCCAGGCCAACCGAACGGGGTGGAGTAGACCGTACCCATTGGAGCGGAACCGGCGAGGACGATGTAGCCGTCACCATCGGAGACAAAACCGCCCGCGTTGACGTGGCGACCCGGAATGCTGAGTCCACCACCAGGCAGTACGCTCTGGCTGTAGTAGGTGAACTTATAACCGCCCCAGTTGATAACGCCTTGGAACATGAGGTCACTCAAGGAGTATTGGCCAGAAGTTGATAGTGTCGTCGCAACTTCCGCGGCTCCGCTGCTGTCGCTGCTCCGATCAGACGAGCGATCCGCCGTCTCTGCTACGGGCTCGGGTTCAGGCTCAGGCGCTGGCTCCGTGGCTACAGGAACTTCAATCGCTGTCCCGCGGTGAATGACCCGGTCCACGGGCTGCTGCACGACGATGCTGCGGTGCACCGCAACCTCTGTCTCCGAGTATCCGGGGGTGGTGTAAACATGTTTGACGCCCAGCGTTCCTTCTTCAGTCACGACCTCGACATCAAGTGGAAGTTCGGGATCATCTACCACCACGGTGGAGAACGGGACCGACGTGATTAGAGAAAGTTTCGGGTACGACGACGAAGACTGACTACGATCCTGATCGGTGATCGTTGCTGCGTTTGCAACCAGTGCCAACGAGGGCGTTGCGAGTAACGACAGTGCGACTGCACCTGCGGTCATGCGACGTTTCACGGCATGCGTGGATTTGCTAGACATACAACCCTTTCAACGGTTCTGTAGCACACTAACGCAAAAGGGCTCGCCACATCATCTCTTTGTAACGAATTGGTCACGAACCTCACTAATGAGCAGGACTGCGCTATAGGTCCCTCTCCGGGTCACCGAGTAGCGTTGCAGCGAAGTTCGGCACCTCGTGTTCCAAGGACTTGGGGATGCGGCGGTAGTTATCCGAGTTGCCCGGTTCCTCCGGCAAAATGACCTTTTCGTGTGGCACTTCCTCATAGGGAATCGTTGAGAGAAGGTGGTGAATCATGTTGATTCGCGCGTTCTTCTTGATGTCCGACTCAACTATGTACCAGGGGGAGGTTGAGGTATCCGTATGGATCAGCATGTCGTCCTTGGCACGCGAGTAGTCCTCCCAGCGATTCACTGACTCCAGATCCATTGGTGACAGCTTCCAACGGCGCACAGGATCGTGAAGACGGGATTTGAACCTCTTCAACTGCTCCTTCTCAGAAACTGAGAACCAGTACTTGCGCAACATGATCCCATCGTTGATGAGCATGTCTTCGAAAATTGGCACCTGACGCATAAAGAGGTTGTACTGAGCTGGCGTGCAGAATCCCATCACCCTTTCAACACCGGCACGGTTGTACCAAGATCTGTCGAAGAGTACGACTTCACCCGCAGCTGGGAGATGAGCGACATAGCGCTGGAAGTACCATTCGGTGGCCTCCCTATCGCTGGGAGCAGGGAGTGCAGCGACGCGGACGATGCGTGGAGACAGATACTCGGTGATCCGCTTGATCGCGCCACCCTTGCCTGCGGCATCACGCCCCTCAAAGATTACAACTACTCGCTGCCCAGTCTCTTTCACCCACTCTTGCATCTTGACAAGATCGGACTGGAGGCTGAAAAGCTCCGCTTCATACACGTCGTTGGGCAGCTTGCCGGACTTCTTCTTCTTTGCCATGAGACGTAGGTTACACGTCCTCGGCTCAACGCGTGAGGAATCCGACCACCCGGATCCCAGACAACGCACAAAAAAGGCGATGCCCATCTCTGAGCATCGCCTCAATCTGTCGGTCTAGGACGGCAAACTTGCCGAACTTGAACTGTAGGCAGAGATCATTTCTGACCGGTCCCCCGGGATCGTGTGTACACGAATCGAGTTGGTGGTCTTCTCAATACCTGGCGGCATACCAGCGACGATCACCAGCTTCTCCCCGCCCTCAACAATCCTGGCTGCACGAGCCACCTGGCTGACCTTGTCGACCATTTCGTCCGTGTGATAAACGGTGGGCATCTTGTAGGTCTGCACGCCCCAGGAGAGCGCCAGTTGCCTGCGGGTGGATTCCAGCGGGGTGAACGCCAGCTGGGGAATAGGGCTACGCATGCGCGACATCTGACGCGCAGTGTGACCCGAGGTCGTGAACGTCACCAAGTAGCGTGCGTGAAGGGTGGCAGCCAAAGCTGCTGCACCCTGGCAAATCACACCCGACTGGTCAGCATGGAATGCGCCGAGAGCCGCAATGCGCTCCCCGCCATTCTCTTCCGTGTTCTCAATAATCCGCGCCATTGTGCGCACTGCCTGAATCGGGAAGGCACCAATAGACGTCTCTCCGGACAGCATGACCGCATCAGCACCGTCAAGAATGGCATTCGCACAGTCCGAGGCCTCAGCGCGGGTGGGGCGAGGATTCTTGATCATAGAATCCATCACCTGCGTGGCCACGATGACCGGCTTGGCTGCGCGCCGCGCCAGTTCAATCGCTTCCTTCTGGACCAGCGGAACCTCTTCAAGCGGCATTTCAACGCCGAGGTCACCGCGGGCAACCATGATTCCATCAAAAGCGTCGACAATCTGCTCCAGATTCTCAACTGCCTGGGGCTTCTCAATCTTCGCGATAACCGGGATGATCACGCCCTCTTCGATCATAATCGCGCGGACGTCATTGGCATCTGACGCATCCCGCACGAATGAGAGTGCAATGAAGTCAGCCCCCTGCTGAAGGCCCCAACGCAGATCCTCACGGTCCTTCTCCGACAGAGCTGGCACCGAGACTGCCACACCGGGGAGGTTCAGTCCTTTGTGGTCAGAAACCATTCCGGGGACTTCAACCCGCGTCACGACGTCGGTTTCGGTAACTTCAAGCACGCGCAGACCGACATTACCGTCGTCGATCAAAAGACGATCACCGGGACTACAGTCACCTGGCAGCTCCTTGAAAGTGGTCCCTACCAGCTCTTTATCGCCGGGAACATCCCTGGTCGTGATCGTGAAAGTATCGCCCTCGCTGAGCATCTGCGGCCCTTCAGCAAAGGTCTCTAGGCGAATTTTCGGTCCCTGTAGGTCAACCAGGACTGCAACGGCACGTCCCGAGTTATCGGCGGCCCGACGAACCCGCCGGATCACCTTCGCGTGCTCTTCGGAGGTTCCATGGCTGCGGTTGATTCGCGCCACATCCATGCCCGCATCAATCAGAGCTTGAATCTGCGACGACGACTCTGTTGCAGGGCCAAGGGTGCAGACGATCTTTGCTCTACGCATCTATTATTCTCATCCTCTAGGACTCATGTACCTATCAAAACCTATTCTCAAGCAAAGCTTACCCCGCTTCGGTGTCGAGGTCTTCCTCCACGGTCGTAACATCGCTGGCCTCTTGCAGCTCCACTGCTCGCTTGGGGTTGCGTTTCGCAACCTTCTCAATGTAGACCTCTCGCTCCGCTGCCGAGACTTCCGAGGGCGCGCCCACCTTCGCTGCAATAAAGAACAGGGCGATTCCCCCAATCAGGACAAAGATTGAAGTCCATGTATTCAATCTGAGGCCGAGGATCTCTCGCGCTGCATCCAGCCGCATCGTCTCCATAATGATTCGCCCGATAGGGTAAGCAATCAGGTACATCGCCATTGCCTGCCCAGATTTGAGCGCAAACTTACGCCCGATAAAAACGATGAGGGCGGCCATAGAAAGATTCCACAATGCCTCGTAGAGGAACGTGGGATGGAAAAGGGTTCCCTCTGCATAACCTGGGGGAAGGTGATTGACGTCGATCTCCAGGCCCCAAGGGAGTGTGGTTGGGGAACCGAATAACTCCTGGTTGAAGTAGTTACCAAGGCGTCCCAACGCCTGCGCCACCAATAGTGCCGGAGCTACCGCGTCAGCAAATGGGCCAATCCTCTGCCCTGCTCTGCGCAACCCAATGATGGCGCCAATCGTGCCGAAACCAATGGCACCAAAGATGGCCAGGCCACCCTCCCAGATCCGCAGGATGGCCCACGGGTCGGCGCCAGGCCCAAAGAACCCGGTGGGAGTTGTCACCACGTGGTACAGCCGGGCACCGACAATCCCGAACGGAATCGCCCACATGACCGTGTCGAGTACGACCTCGCCCTCGCCACCCTTAGCACGGTAGCGACTCCACGTGATCCACGTAGCAAGAATCATGGCTAACACCATGAAGATGCCGTACGCCCGCAGCGGGATGGGCCCAAGCCAGATCACCCCCACAGAAGGTGAAGGTATTGATGTTGGCAGTATGGCAGCTGCTTGGTGCAGCGCTGATGCAATCACTTAGTGTTCCGGGTCCCCTCTTTTAACTCACGTGCCAGGGCGCCCGCGTCTGCGAGGGCCCTGTCCCAGTCTTCATTTCCAAGTAGTTTCACGAACGCGGAGCCGACGATAACCCCGTCGGCATACTCCGCGATTTCTCGAGCCTGTTCGCCCGTGGAGACGCCGAGACCGACACAAACCAGTGGCGCCCCGGCTTCCCGACAACGCCTTACGAGGTCGCGTGCAGCGGAATCGACTACAGAACGCTGCCCCGTCACGCCCATTGTTGATGCTGCGTAAACCCAGGAGTTTGTTGCCTGGCTTATCAGTGCCAAACGTTCATCCGACGAGGACGGAGCGGCAAGAAAGACCCTCTCCAGATCATTCTCATCCGAAGCTGCCATCCACGGTCCCGCCTCTTCCGGGGGAAGGTCAGGCGTGATCAGCCCGGCGCCCCCTGACGCAGAGAACTCCTGTGCGAACCGCTCAACACCGTACCAGTGCACCGGGTTCCAGTACGTCATCGACAATGCGGGGGCGCCGGCACCATATATCTCCCCAACCGCCCTGAAAAGGTCCTCTAGGTGCGTGCCGTTTTCCAGCGCGCGCACCACTGCCCGCTCAATGACTGGACCATCCATTCCCGGATCGGAGTAAGGAAAACCCAACTCGAAAATATCGACACCATTTTCCACCAGTACCTTGGCAGCCTCAATCGACTTGTCCACGGTGGGATAACCCAGGGGTAGATACGCGATCAGTGCCGCGTTGCCATTATCCAGTTCCCGGCGAATCGCCTCTGCACTGTGCTTCACTTGTCATCCCCCAGTTCCGGGGCATCGCCACGATCCACCGAACGTCCGCCCTCGGCCGAAGGGTCGACCCTATCAAATGACGGCTCACCGAAACCAAACCACTGCGCCGCCGTCTCCATGTCTTTGTCGCCACGACCCGACAGGTTCACCAGGATGATTCTTTCCTCGTCGAGTCCCCGACCGACCCGCTTGCTCTCTTCCGCCCACTGCAGGGCTCCGGCGAGGGCGTGTGCCGACTCAATGGCAGGAATGATCCCTTCGGTTCGCGACAGACGAAGGAACGCCGCCATCGCCTCTTCGTCCGAGATTGGCACGTACACGGCCCTGCCATCGAGGGCCAGAAACGCGTGTTCCGGACCGACTCCGGGATAATCCAAGCCGGCTGAGATCGAGTGTGACGGCTTAGTCTGCCCATCACGTTCTTGCAACACGTAGGTCCTGGCACCGTGAAGGATACCAATTTCGCCCTCGGCTATCGAAGAGGCGTGACGTCCTGTTTCGAAGCCGTCTCCCCCGGCCTCACACCCAACCAGCACTACGTCCTCGTCCTCCACAAACGGGGTGAAGATCCCGATGGCGTTGGATCCGCCACCCACGCAAGCGAACACTGCGTCCGGCAGGTGTCCCGTTGCTTCAAGTATCTGCCCGCGCGCCTCATCACCGATAACCCGCTGCAGGTCGCGAACCATCCTGGGGAATGGATCCGGTCCGGAAGCCGTGCCGAAGATGTAGTTGGTGTTTGCAACATTGGTGACCCAGTCGCGGAACGCCTCATTGACCGCATCCTTCAGGGTCTGACTCCCCTGCGTTACGGCAATAACTTCCGCTCCCAGCACCTGCATGCGGGCGACGTTGAGTGCCTGGCGTTTCGTGTCTTCGTACCCCATGTAGACGGTGCAATCTAGACCAAGTAGTGCTGCCGCGGTGGCAGTTGCAACGCCGTGCTGGCCCGCACCCGTCTCAGCAATGACACGCGTCTTGCCGAGCCTCTTCGTGAGGAGTGCCTGTCCGAGGACGTTGTTGATCTTGTGTGATCCGGTGTGATTCAGATCTTCACGCTTCAGGAAGATTCGCGCCCCGGTTCCCTCGGCAAACGACGGGACCTCCGTCAGCAGGGAAGGCCGGTTGGCGTACTCGTTGAGAAGTTTCTCGAAGTCACCTCGAAATTGGGGATCGTTCCATGCCGAGTGCCAAGCCTTCGCGACCTCATCCACAGCCCCTTGCAGAGGCTCTGCCACAAATCGGCCACCAAACTCACCAAAGTAGCGTTCGTCGTCAGAACTCACTATGCCTCTTCCCTTGCCCCTAAAACCCGCTTCTTACGATCTGTCAGCAGGGCTGGATGCGAACCCGCGCTGACCATGTCTGAGATCTGCTCCAATGGGGAGCGGCTGGTCACCAGGGCTTCTCCGACCAGCACAGAGTCGGCGCCAGCGAGGGCGTAGTCGAGGACGTCTCTGCTGGAACGTACCCCGGATTCGGCAACCGCCACCACGCTGGCGGGAATCACGTCAATGACCTCTTCGACCGTGCGAGGGTCAACGCTGAGATCCTTGAGGTTGCGGGCATTCACCCCAATCACTTCAGCCCCCGCGTCAAGTGCTTGGAACACCTCCAGTCGCGAGTGAGTCTCAACCAGCGGCGTCATCCCCAGTGACTTGGTGCGTTCTATCAGTGACACCAGGGCAGGCATTTCGAGTGCCGCAACAATCAGGAGCACCGCGTCGGCTCCGTAGGCACGTGCTTCATGCACCTGGTAGGGCGTGACAATGAAGTCCTTGCGCAGCACCGGGATATCCACCGCGCGACGCACTGCCGCGAGGTCCGCAAGCGAGCCGCCAAAACGCAACTCTTCAGTCAGCACCGACACCATGGACGCTCCGCCGGCCTCGTAGATCTGTGCGAGGGCGGCGGGATCGGGAATGTCTGCGAGCGCGCCCTTTGACGGTGAGCGTCGCTTTATCTCAGCGATTATGGATACTGCTCCCGGGCCGTCCCGAAGTGCAGAAACAACGTCCTTCGCCTGGGGCGCTGACGCTGCCTTCTGTTTGATCTCTTCGAGTGGCGTCTTGGCCTCTCTTTCCGACGCCTTCGAAACAACGCCGGCAATGATGTCTTCAAGGATTGTCATGTCAGCCCTCCTTCTTTGTTCGATGGTAGGCGCAACTTCGGATGTTACCTATTTTCGTCCGGGCACCGAAATCGTTCCACCCGCATCGAAACATGAGGTGGTACCGGTATGGCATGTTGGCCCATCGGGTAGAACCTGGAGCAGGAGTGCGTCGCCGTCGCAGTCGATTTCAGCGCTGACGAGGTGTAGGAAGTTGCCGGAGGTTTCCCCCTTCTTCCAGTATTCCCGCCGTGATCTTGACCAGAATGTCACCGCTTTGCTGTCCAGTGTACTCGACAGTGCCTCATCGTCCATATAGCCAACCATGAGCACGCGCCCCGACGAAGAGTCTTGAATCACCGCACAAATCAGCCCGTCAGAGTCGCGTTTCAGCCGCGCTCCAAGCGCAGGTTCAAGGCTCAACGGGTACCACCGGAAACGTCGAAGCCGGCTTCGGCTAGAGCTGTCTTAACTTCCTTCACGGTCACCGATCCGAAGTGGAAGACGGAGGCCGCGAGTACAGCGTCTGCTCCGACCTGTGCTGCTGCCACGAAGTCGGCGATCTTCCCAGCCCCCCCAGAAGCGATGATCCCGTTGTCAACTGCGGCTCGAACCGTTCGGAGTAGATCCAGGTCGTAACCGCTTTGTACCCCGTCTTCGGCAATGGAGTTGAGCATGATCATCCCGGCGCCGCGTGCTTCAACATTCCGCGCCCAGTCGACGGCATCAATCCCTGTCCCACGCTTACCGCCGTGGGTTGTCACCTCAAATCGGGGGGCCTGAGCGCCCTCGTCATTCGTCTTCACGTCAAGGGAGACGACGACGGCTTCTGATCCGAATTCTTCAACCAGTTCATTCACCAGGTCTGGTCGGGCGAGGGCGGAGGTGTTCACAGAGATTCGGCTCGCACCCAGGTCAAGGACGCGCTTGGCGTCCTCAACTGAGGAAATACCTCCACCAACCACGATAGGAACACCCACTCCCTCGGCAGCCTCGGAGACAATTTGATCCATTGTGCGTTTGCCAACCGTAGAGGCGGAGACGTCCAAGAAGACGACCTCGTCGGCTCCGCTGCGGTAGTATTCCTTCGCTAGATGCACGGCGTCCCCGGCATCCCGGAGTTCCTCAAACTTGACGCCCTTGACGACGCGTCCTTCAGACATGTCGAGGCAGGGAATTACTTCAATCTTCTTGGCCATGGTTGTCCCCCTTGGGGTCTATTGCCCCGCGTTTCCAGCGAGGTCGTCAGTGGTAGCTTCGGTTCCTGATGCCGGCATGGCACCGAGGATATCGATAACAACGAAAAGCGTATCCGCACCTGTTGCCATCTCGGCTGGAATGGTCACGGCAAGCCTGCTACCCACCCGTTGGTCTACAAGCGCATCGCGGATTCCTGGCATGGCGTCCTCGAGGGAAACCATGGAGGGCGAACCGGCCGCCCACGTGGAAGCAACAGTTTGGCCGTCATTCCAGTTCCCAGCAAGGTATTGGGCCACGACAACATCGCCGCTCTCCACCTGTGGGCCCGTTCCTTCATTGAGAACCTGAACGACCAGGCCATCCGGGGGGTCGCCGGGAGCGTGCGAAACCACGGGTCCCATGTCCGTGAAACTCACTGACAGTGGACCGGACGCATCTGCGCCCTGAGGTCCGCTGGCAATCGTGTAGAGGACATCGACAACGTCGATCTCCGTGTCCCCACCCTCCAGCGGGCGTGCAAGAAGTAGTCGAGACCCTTCGGTCGACCCGATCAGCACGCGACTCAACAGGGCACCAAGGTCGTCCTCGTTCGCGGCGCTCAGGATCAGGTTGGGGGCGCCCCCAGGGTTAATGTTCTCTCCGGTCTTACCGTCGTAGGCAGTAACTGAAACCAAGACAGGACTGTCCTCTGTGATCTCTCGACCTGCGCCGCGGAACTCTACTCGTAGTTTTGCCGACGCCACATCCACGGGTCCCGAGGTGGTAACAACGGGGGTCGAGCCTTGCCGTCCAGAGACAGCAATGGCGTCCAAAGGTCCCTCAACTGTGAGAACCGCAGGCTGAGCCAGCCGCGATAGAACGAGGCCGCCTGATACCAACGCAACAGCCACAACTACGCTGACAACTGCTATGCCGATCCCCCACCATGAGCGTGATCTGCGACCACGACGCTGCCGGCTGGCCCGTGTGGGGCGTTGAGGAATCGGTGCACTCTTCACTTCGGGCTTGTCCACAACCTTCGGCACCTCTTCAGGAACGCGCCCATTTGCAGATTCGAGCGCGCCGCCGTGATGCACGGCTCTGCGGGAAGGATATGGATTCGACATAGCTCTGTTTTAGTCCCGGCTCATCCTTGCGACAAGCTCATCAACTCTTTCATCCTGCGTGGCAAATGGATCCTGTAAGGCTACCAGCGTGCCGGTGCCTTCAAGGCGGAGATTCACCCAGTCCACACCCAGGTCCCGCCTGGAGGCTTGAGCTGCGGCTATCGCAGCTGCTCGTAAGACTGCACGGGTCGTGGCTGGCGGGGAATCAACGGCTGTGCTGACCTGCTCCTTGCTCGTCAACCGCACCATCGCGCCGCTTGCCTCTAGTCTGGGAGCCAGACCGCCACCGGTTATGTCATGGTATGCAAGCATCAGCCTTGCGATGCGTGCATCGCCTAGCTCGGCGCCTGTTCGCGCAATATACGCATCGATCAGGCGCCTCTTGATTGCGTAGTCAATCTCCGTGTCAATGCCACTCCAGTCACGCGAGTCAATCGCATTCAGGGCCCGCTCCCAGAGGTCGAGAAGGTACGAGTACAGCTCTGACACTTCCTCATTTTCCAGGGCCTTGAGCGCGCGCCGCCTGATCTCCCTCTGGATCTGCGCGGCTGACAATCGTCTGCCGTCGCTGAGCTCAATGGTCTGGCGCCCATCCAAATCAAGACTGATTCGGCGAATCGCCTCCATTGGGTCTGCAAGTGCGAGGTCAGAGAAGTCTGTTCCCATCTCCATCGCATGCAACACCACGTCCGTGCTGGCAACTTTGAGAGCAGTGGTGGGCTCAGCGATATTGGTGTCGCCGACTATGACGTGGAGGCGCCGGTACGAGGTCGAGTCTGACAGGGGTTCGTCGCGGGTGTTGATAATTGGCCGCGACCTCGTTGTTGCCCCAGAAAGTGCGTCGTGCATCTGCGCTGCGCGTGCAGACAGGGAGTAGCGGACTGTGCCGTCTTCGTCGTGGACCAGTGCGCCGCTCCCCGCAATTATCTGTCGTGTGACAAAGAACGCGATGAGGGCGTCGGCCATCTCACGGAAGTCCCGGCTTCGTCGCAAGAGGTAGTTCTCGTGGCACCCGAAGGAGTTTCCGGCCGAGTCCAAGTTGTTTGCAAAAAGGTGAACTTCACCCGCCACACCGCCCGCAGCCAACTGGCTGTTGGCTTGTGTTGCCATGTCGGCAAGGATTGTAGAACCTGCGCGCACCTGCGCCAAGAGATCCCACAGGGCGGAGCATTCCGCTGTCGCATACTCGGGGTGGGCGCCCACATCTAGGTAGAGACGCCCCCCGTTGGTGAGGAAAACATTGGTTGATCGTCCCGCTTTGACGAGGGGCTCAAAAAGGACGCGCGCCGTCTCTTCGGGACCCAGGGGAGGTGTCCCACCGACCGTGGAAGCACAGTTCAGCCCATATTCGGTCTCGATACCGAAGATACGTCGTTGCACCTACTGGCCACCCTTTTGAACAAACCCTTGAACGAATGACTCGGCATTTTGCTCAAGGACCACATCAATCTCATCAAGGATGGAATCGAGTGGGTTGACCTGGACTTGGCCCCCGAGGCCCCCGTCCTCGTCATCTTCGAAATCATCGCCGCTACCGCCATACACGTTAGTTTGTGCCATCTTCGTTCCCTTCCGCCCTCAAGCTTACGTTTGCTGTGTTTTAACTAGTCAACCGGGGAGTCGGCAACCGGTTCGACCAGCGGTGTTCGGATTAAGCGCGCGCCGTCCTCGTCCTCGGTAACTAGCGACGTCCAAGAAGCTTGGACCAGGCGCTCATCATCCCTGACTGCAGCGCCGCGCGCGGCCGCCCTCGTCCCAGACGGAGGGTTGTCCGCAGCCCACTCGACCTGGTCTTGAGTGAAGAGGCTCTCCACCATTCCGGCCCGCTGCAGTGCGCCAACTAGGGACTTGTGGGGACGTAGATCAGACCACTGCAGGTCCATTGCGATAATGCGAGCATCATCCCACTGCGCACCAAGGCGCTTCCGCTGCCGCTCAAGCAGAGCGTACTTACCAACCCACTCCACCTCGGCGGCGGCCGCAAGGAAGTCATGCTCCAAGGTATCGAGCGTCCTCCCCCACCGCTCAATCACCAGTTGATCCACCGCGCTCAGTCTGCCCTCCAACCCAGTCTGCACGAGGGCGAGGTAGCGTCGCTGCACCTGTAGCGCAGTCATGGACTCACCTGAACGCAGGTTGAGGGGGCGGCGCAGAGTTAGGTCTTGGGAAACCTCGTGGACCGCCTCCACAGGATTATCTAGGTCCAGGTTCTCCCATTCCATGGTCGTGCCGACCTCGATGGCTCGCAAAACCAGCGAAGTGCTTCCAAACCGCAGGAGGGCGGAAACATCAAACAGGTTCGCATCTCCCCCAATGACGTGGATTCGCCGCCAGTAGTGGTGGTTGGCGTGGGGTTCATCGCGAGTGTTAAAGATGGGACGGTTGAAGGTGGTTTCCAACCCGATGTCATTCTCGACGTAGTCGGCACGCTGGGAAATCTGGAATCCCGCACGCTCAGAATGCTGGCCGATCCCCACACGTCCGCTCCCGCAGAAGATTTGCCGGGTGGCTAGGAAAGGGATTGAGAAGCGGATTAAGTCGTCTAGGTCGGCTGCGCGTTCAACCTGGTAGTTCTCATGCGCCCCGTAGGTTGCTCCCTTGCCGTCAACGTTGTTCTTTACGAAGACCAGCGGTGACTCTCCGGCCTCGTCCCTAAGGCGCATGACGCGGCGGGCAATCTCATCCCCCGCCTTGTCCCAGAGGACGGCGTCCAGTGCCGTCAGCGTCTCCGGTGATGAGTACTCGGGGTGTGCGTGGTCAACGTAGAAGCGCGCGCCGTTAGGAAGGACTATGGCGGAAGGAGCCAGCAGGCGCCGCTGCGCTTCGGTTGGCATCGGCAGGCTTTCCGACCCGCCCGAGGGAGCCAAATGGTAGGGGTCATCCGTCAGAAGAGAAGGATCCGCATTTGCCCGGTCCAACCTCATTCCGCGTATGTCGTTGAGGGGATCCTCGCCGCGATAATCCCAACCAACTGCGGGAAGGGGGGCGCGATAGGCCTTGGCGTAAGTTGTTACGGCCTCCGTTGACATGACAATGGGGTTCGCGTGGGGATTACCGGGTTCGTACACCCCGTACTCAGTCTCCGTACCGATGACGCGCGGCTGCGCGCTGCTCTTGCTCATTCGTCCTCCAAACCTCCGGGGTGGAAAGTCAACCTGCGGGTTCCTAGTGGTTGCCCAG
Source organism: Schaalia sp. JY-X159 (assembly GCF_014525425.1). Lineage (NCBI taxonomy): Bacteria > Bacillati > Actinomycetota > Actinomycetes > Actinomycetales > Actinomycetaceae > Schaalia > Schaalia sp. JY-X159. The sequence goes on from NZ_JACEXI010000001.1 coordinate 550,223, forward strand.
CGGGACAACAGCGGAGACTTCCCCACCACGAAGTCCAACGGTACGCGCCCACTCATCCGGACTGGTAGTTGACGCCAGTTCCAGCGATTCTCGCATCTCTTCTTCAACGCCTTTGAGGACGAGGGCGGTAGACAGTCCTCCCTCACCATTCTCAAGCGACTCTTTGATCGCCATCTTCTTGGCTCTCTCCACGGTGCCTGCAATCATCGCTCCCGAGATGAGGTCACAGGGGTAGAGGATCTCCGTCTTGCCGTCGGCTAGACGGATTTCGAAGAGGGCTTCGGCCGGATCTTTGGAGTAGAGCCGGTCGAGGGCGCGTTCGATCATGGTTGTGACAGCGGCCTGCGCCGAACCCTCCTTTGCGATCATTTCACCCGCTATGGGGAGATACGGCGTGAGGTACTTGGTGAAGATGTCGTGTGCTTGACGGCGGTTGGGCCTGTCAATGCGGATGCGAACATCAAGCCTGCCGGGTCGCAGAACAGCTGGATCAATCATGTCTGGCCGGTTCGACGCCCCGATCACCACCACGTTCTCCATTGCCTCAAGGCCATCCATTTCGGCTAGGAGCTGGGGAACGATCATGGTTTCCACGTCTGAGGAGATACCACTGCCACGGGTACGGAACAGCGCCTCCATCTCATCGAAGAAGACCACCACGGGAACATCTGTGGAAGCCAGAGCACGCGCCCTCGTGAAAATTGCCCGAATGTGCCTCTCTGTCTCACCAACAAACTTGTTGAGCAGCTCTGGGCCCTTAATGGATATGAAGTATGTCTTTTGCTCATGTTCGGCGGACAGTGAGGTGGCCACCGCCTTGGCGATGAGGGTCTTGCCAGATCCGGGAGGGCCGTACAGCAGGATGCCCCGCGGAGGTCGCAAATCGTAGCGGCGATACAGTTCCGGATGGGTGAAAGGCAGTTCGATCGCGTCACGGACCTGGGCGATCTGCTCGTCAAGACCCCCGATATCCGAGTAAGAAACGTCCGGAACCTCCGGGGTCAGGAGATCTTCTACGTCCGTGCGCACCACGCGTTCAAAAGCGAAACCGGAACGCAGATCACACATGACGTTGTCGCCGGTTTTCAGTGCACCGTGGCGAAGTGGCCCCGCAAGGTAAACGACGTGGTCACCACCGTTATTTGACGTGACGAGGGCGCGGTCGGTGCCGATGATCTCCAAGACCGACGTGAGTGTGCCATCGCGGGGGAATCCAAGCGGCTCAGCCACGGTCATACGCTCATCGATTCGCAGCATAACGCCGGGACTCAGTGTGGAGAAGTCCATGTCCGGCGCGGTTGCAAGCCGCATACGCCGGGTCCCGATCAGCGCCTCAACCTCAAGGGTGAGGGGGTGGGTCGACACAAGGATGCCGATGGTCGAGGGCGGACGGTTCAGCAGGTCAACCTGGCCCTGCAGGTCTGTGATCTGCTTGCGGGCCCGCAGGAGGGCGTCGGTGAGGTTTGCATTCTTCTCTTCCAGTCCCGCAACCTGCAGCCTCAGGCCCGGAATGGTTGGGTCAGCCATTATCCGCCTCCTCATTTTCAAGCCAAACGTTCGCGCGTGCCTCTACGTCACGGCGGAGTCTTCGCAGCTTCTTGGCGTTGGGAGTGCGCAGTCCCAATGACTCATCGTCCCACCGGGTGACTTCGTCCCATTCCCCGCCCTTACCCTCGGCTGCGGGTGCCGGCCTCGAGGAGAGCACATGTGAGGTCGCAGCAGGTGCAAGGCGGCGGGCAACAACCAGGAAACCGGTGTGTCCAATCATCCTGTGATCAGGGCGAACAGAGAGCCCTTCGACATGCCACGACCGCACCATTGACTCCCAGGAATGGGGCTCAGAAAATTCCCCGCTCTTACGCAATGCTTCAACAACCCGCGACATTTGCGGCACGGTGGCAACATAGGACAGGAACACTCCTCCGGGTTCCAATACGCGCGCTGCCCCATCGACGAAATCCCATGGATTGAGCAGGTCCAGGAGGACACGGTCGTAGAAGTGTGGCTCAGCTTCTCCGAGGGCGTCTCCGACGTCGGCCACTTCGATCTCCCACGCGGGGTGCCTACCCCCGAACCAAAGGTCAACGTTGGCTGCTGCGATAGCCGCGAACTCCTCACGTACCTCAACCGAGTGTAGGTATCCAGTGGGGCCGATAGCGCTCAACAGGGATGCTGAGAGAGCCCCTGATCCGACACCTGACTCCAGCACTCTGGCTCCGGGAAAAATGTCTGCCATCGCAACTATTTGGGCAGCGTCTTTGGGGTAGATGATCGCTGCGCCCCGAGGCATGGAGAGTGTGTAGTCCGAGAGAAGAGGACGTAGGACTTGGAATGTTCTCCCGTCCTCGACCTCAACAACCTGACCGTCAGGCTTACCCAAAACCAGGTCGTGGTCGAGTGTGCCACGGTTGGTCTGGAATCTTCCGCCCGGCACCAGGGTAATGGTGTGCAACCGACCCTTGGGGTCTGTCACCTGCACCTTGTCACCGGGACGCAGTGGCCCGCGACGCCGGGCTGGGCCTAAAGAGTCCGGATGGTTGCTGCCTGTGGTCATTTTCGTCCATTCAAGTACTAGTATTCGTTACCAACTCTACCCAGGGGATCTGTGTTGGCCAGATGCGTCCGCTCACGGTGTAGCCCCGAGGCGTTAGAGTTGCGATATGTCACGTCCACCCGCCCTCTCGGCGTCGCGCGCCAAGGAATACCAGCAGTGCCCCCTAAAGTTCCGTTACTCCGTGGTGGACGGCCTGCGCCAGCCGCCGACTGAAGCAACGGTCAAGGGCACGGTGGTTCACAAGGTCTTGGAGGACCTTTTCACTTTGCCAGCCGCAGAGCGCACCCCGGCCGCTGCTCAAGAGATGCTTCCCACAACATGGGAGTACGTACTGGACAGGGACGAGGCCGCCCGGGATCTGTTTGAAGACCCGCGGGCCGCGGCACAGGGACAGGACGACACCGCAACACTTCTTGGCAACTACTTCCGGATGGAGCGCCCCGAGAACCTCGCCCCCAAAGGTCGCGAGCAGTTCGTGGACGCACGGCTGTCATCCGGCGTTCTTCTGAGAGGGATTATTGACCGCATCGATGAGGCCCCCGATGGTGCGCTGCGGGTGGTGGATTACAAGACTGGCCGCACTCCATCCCCCAGGTTCATGGAAGATGCCCTCTTCCAAATGCGTTTCTATGCGCTGCTTCTGCGCCAGGCGTGGCGAATTCCCCGACGGACCCAGTTGCTGTACCTGCGCGGCGAGGATGTTCTCACTCTGGATCCGGACCCTCGGAGCATCGACGAGTTTGAGGGGTCCGTGAACCAGCTTTGGGACCGCATCGAGGGCGATGCCCGCAGGGAACAGTTTGCACCGCGCACCTCGAAGCTGTGTGGTTGGTGCGCGTTCCAGAAGCAGTGCCCAGCGTTCGGCGGTGTGCTTGCGCCGCCACCCGCAGACGGCCTCGAGCGCCTCCTTGCGGTACGGGTGGTTGACCCGGCACAACGGTAACCTTAGGGACCCGTCCCTCAGTCGTCCAACCAGTCAACAACGCTTCCAGCAGCGATCTCTTCCAGGAGCGGAATGTTCAGATCTGCTGCCGAACCTATCCTTGAAAGACCATCCTGTGCGGGTAGCGGAACAATGCAGGGTATCGCAACGACGCGCGCTCCTGCAGCGAGCCCAGATCCAATACCCGACGGCGAATCCTCCAGAACCACGCACCCGGCGGGGTCAACGCCTAACAGCTGTGCCGCGCGCAAGTAGGGCTCCGGATCTGGCTTGTGATTCTCCACGTCATTGGCAGTGACCACCGCGTCGAACGTTCCCTCTGGGAGACGGCTCAGGAAAGCTTCCACCATTGGTCGGACCGAAGATGTCACCAAAGCCACCGGAACTCCCATGGCCTTCAAGTCCGCAAATAGCTCAGAAACACCTGGCCGCAGTTCGGCCTGCCCAGAGGCTATTGCGTTGATCATGTACCGCACTAGGTACCCGAAGATCTCATCATGGGACTCTCCAGATCCTGTCACTTTGGATAGCTTCAACGTGGTGGTTTTAGCTGAACCACCCACCAGGTCCATGGAATCCTCTGCAACCCAGCTCTTGTTGAACTGACTCACGTAAGATCTCTCGGCCTCGAACCATAGTGGTTCAGTATCGGCTACAGTGCCGTCCATGTCGAAGAGTACGGCTTGAAGGGGCGAGGTGTGTTCTTTGCGCAAGAGGAAACCTAAGAGACTAGCCCGGCCAACGGCTGGAGGACGCCAACAATCAGCAGGATCGCAACAAGTGCGGCGAAGCAGAGGCGGTAAATCACGAATGGTTGGAACGACTTGGTGGTCACAAGCTTCAGGAACCAGACGATCACCAAGTAACCAACGACAAAAGCGACCAGTGTAGCGAGGATCGTGGGGCCCCAGCCAACGGCCTGTTCATCACCAAAGGCTTTGAATGCCTTGTAGAAGCCGGAGGCGAAGACCGCCGGCAATGCGAGGAGGAACGAGTAGCGGGCCGCCGCTTCACGTGTGAAACCCATGAGGCGTCCCGCGGTTATTGTCCCGCCCGAACGCGAGACACCCGGGATCAGTGCTAATGCCTGAGCAAAACCGAAGGCAACTGCCTGACCCCACGTCATCTTGTCCAGAGTGTTGACTCGTCGTCCCACACGGTCAGCCCACCCCAAGAGCAAGCCAAATGCGGCAAGCATGAACACGGTGATCCACAGGTTACGGAAAGTGGTGTCAATCCAACTCTCCAGAAGGAGGCCAAGGATGGCGATAGGCAGCGACCCAACGATGATCATCCACCCCATCCGCACATCCGGATCAGAGGACTTGACGCGACTCTCTCTACTGATGAAAGGCAACGACATCCACCATCGAGAAATAATGCGGACAATGTCCTTCCAAAAGTAGATCAATACTGCAGTCTCAGTACCAATCTGGGTGATCGCAGTGAATCCGGCACCCGGGTCACCTGCACCAATCAACTCGCCGACAACCCGCAGGTGCGCAGAAGATGAAATCGGAAGGAATTCCGTCAGACCCTGAACCAGGCCCATTATGAGCGCTTCTAGCCAATCCATTGCCTCAGCCTATCCCGGACCCGCACTGCCTTTACGCCCTCACAACGTACTATGGAGCACATGGAAATCCGTCGTCTTGGCCAGCGTGGACTGGCCGTGTCCGCACTGGGATTGGGGACCCTCACCTGGGGTCGCGATACCGATGATTTTGAAGCAGCTGGAATGCTCACCTCTTATCTGGAATCGGGAGGCACCACACTCGATGTTCCTTCCGACTGGGCCAGCCCCACCTTCGAAGGTCGGGTAAGGGCAGTGGGTGCCGCAATCTCTGGTGGCCTGCGCGATCAGCTTGTCATGATCCTTCACTCCGGCAACCTCGCGGAACCGACCGGAGGTTCCCTCAACGTAACTCCACGCCAATCCATCGGTCGCCTCGGACCCAAGGCATCCAAGCGGAATCTCCTAGCCTCACTAGACGCCGCACTCACCGACCTCGGCACCGATCATGTTGATCTCTGGATCCTCCACGGACCACGCCAGGGCATCCCGATCGATGAGATGCGTGAGGCCGCCCAGTTTGCCCTCGCCACAGGACGCGCTCTCTACGTTGGGGCAGCAGACCTTGGTCAATGGGATTTGGGTGCACTAACAACGGTTGCCCCCGGGCAGGAACCCTTCTCCGCCCTCGCGGCCCCATTCTCCCTGTTGGACTCGTCACCGCGGACCACAACTATGCACCGCGGCAGTGAAAGCGGTCTGGGGTTCATTGCGCTCAACCCCCTGGCCCAAGGCGTTCTTACCGGGAAGTATCGACACTCCACACCACCGGACTCGAGGGCGGCCACAAGCCACCTTGCTTCACTTGTCGAGCCGTACCTTACCCAGCGTCATGCCCGCGTCGTGGAGGCGGTCGCCCGCGCAGCAGGTGGCCTTGACACAACCCCCGCCCAGATTTCGTTGGCATGGATTCTGGCTCAACCCCAGGTCTCCACCGCAATTGTCGGACCCCGCAACACCAGACAACTCGATGCCATCTTGGATGAGCCTGTTCTAACGCTGCAACGCGAGCTGCGCGACGTCCTCACAGAAGTGGCGATCGCGTAGAAGGGCCGGACTCAGGAACCGCCGGCCCAACCGACCAGACTTGGCGCACCTGAAAGACTTTTCGGGCATCATCTTCAGAGTCGAGGACGTCCCTAACCTCAAAGTCGAGGACGTCGTCGTTAGTCTTCGTCCAAGAGGTCTGCCACAGAATCCTCCTGGTCGTCGAGGGCGTCTTCCTCATCGTCATCGTCACCATCGTCAAGGTCGTCAAGCAGCTCAATTGGTAGTTCGACGCCGTAACTAGTGAAGAGTGCGTCATCATAGGTAAACAGTGCATCCTGCAGACGCAACTCAGCATCCTCCAGGATCGCAGGTGCAACCACGTCGGCATTACGCGCCATTTCAAAGTGATGTTCCAGCGCAGCTACCAAACGACTGAGTGCTGTTCCTGCTTCATTAGCCATACGCTTTACCCTAGCCGAGATCCCGGCAGGGTAAACACCCCTTACGGAAGTCCCAGCTGGGAGCGAATGACAGAGATCATTAGGTCAGTACCCTTGATCTCTGCGGTCTCTTCGGCACCAACAATGCGTGTTGCGCCCTCGCCATCAAAAAGCTGAGAGGCACCGTGGGTTGGACCCAGTGGAAGAACCACCCAGTCGCGTTTCGGCTGGTACGTCGCCTCCGGATCTCCGCCCTCGATCTGTGAGGCAATGTTCGCGATCACGACGCGAGCCTGGCTACGTGCAGCATCGGCCCGTTTTGATTCAAGAATGTCCGTGATGTCGCCAAGCGCGTAAGTGTGGTCATGGCCCGCAACCTGAAGGGTAGGAAGGACACGCACGGTGCCAACCTCAGTCAGTGCGTCCTCATAATCTGTGCCGCGCAGATAGCCCGTGACCGGGGTGGCCCCATAGCACTGGAACCATACGTCGCCCGTCACGGCTTCGCCGCCAGTGGTTTCGACCTCGAATCGGCCTAGAGTCCCCGCAGGGGTCGGAGGTAGGAAGGCCAGCTTCGCACCCGTGGTCACCTTGACCCCCAGCTGCTCAACCTGGTCTTTGATCGTCTTGCGGAACTCGGGCGTGTAACCCGGGGACGCGAGAATGTCGTCTGCGGCCTCAATGATCTCTATCTGCATGTCCGGGAAGGCTTCACGCAGCTCCCCCGCCAACTCCAAACCCACGGTTCCGCCGCCCACCAGCACTGCCTTCTCAGCACTGCCCAAGCCCGCACGCAGTTCCCGCAGGCGGTGCTTGGCAATGGCGCTCTGCGCAGTGATGTGCTTAGCGGGGAAAGGATATGTTGACCCCGTAGCCAAAACGACATAGTCCGCGGTGAGCGGCTCCTGCCCATAAATGTGAACGGTGTTGCCATCAACCCGCGAAACGTTGCCCTGCACGACGGTGCCGCGGTTAAGAAGGTATGAGTAAGGCATGAAGATCGCCTGCTCCCACACATCGTCTACTGTGGCCCGCAACGCTGCGGCATGGTGGACAAATCGATCATTGCGTTCGACAAGAATGACATCCGCGACGGGATCCAAGCCCTTGGCAACGGTGATACCGCCGTATCCGCCGCCAATCACGATTACACGAGCCATGTCGGCCCTCCCTGCAGGTTCTCTAGTTAGGTAGCTTTTCTGCACACCAGCTTACGTGGTCACACCAGTCCGCGCCGACGTGTCACGGCCGCCCCGTCAGGCACGTGGCCTCTGACCGCCACGAATGATTCCAGTGGGTCCCTGGAGTCACCGCGACTCAGTAGCTCCGTGCGCAACTTCTTCCCTGCACGCCGATTGAGTCCGCCGTCAGGGTTTCCGTCCTCGTCGACCTGAGACTGCTCAGCAAACCACTCTTCAAGTTCGCCAACCATCGCCTCTGCCCACATATACGAGTAGTAGGCACCGTCATAGCCACCCGCGAAAGTGTGCGCAAAGTACGGGGTCCTGTACCGGGGAACGACGAGGTCGTGGCTCACACCGGCATCCCCAAGAGATGCGGATTCGAATGCCTCGACTGCTTCGGGGTCGGTCGGCAGCAGTTCCGGCGACCTGTGCCAGTACTGGTCGATCAAAGCTGCTTGCACGTACTCTGCGGTGGCGTGAGCCTGCCCGAAGTGTTTGGAGGCGCTGAGCTTCGAAACGATGTCCGCAGGCAGCGACTCCCCCGTCTCGTAGTGCTTCGCAAAGTTGCCCAGAACCACAGGATTGTAGGCCCACATTTCGTTCAGCTGGCTGGGTAGTTCAACGAAGTCCGACGGCACCTCCGTTCCGGCCGTGGCTTCGTAGTAGGTATTGGAGAGCAACCCGTGTAGGGCGTGTCCGAACTCGTGGAAGCAGGTTTCGACCCCATCCCAGGTCAGCAACGTTGGGCCGCCATCTTCAGGCTTATCAAAGTTCGCGTCATTGGTGACAATTGGCAGCAGACCGGTGCGCGCCGAACCCGCCTGCAACTCACTCATCCACGCGCCACCATTCTTGCCAGGCCGCGTGTAGAAGTCCGCCATGAACAGTCCCAGCGGGCGCTCGTCCTCGTCAAAAACTTCCCAGGTGCGGACGTCCTCACACCATCCGTGAATATCCGCACGAGGTCGGAAGGTCAGGCCATAGAGCCTGTTGGCGGCAAAGAACAGCCCGTCATTGACAACAGAATCCAGTACGAAGTACTTGGACAACTCGTCCGAATCGATACCGAGGACGCCCGCACGCTTCTTGTCCTCAAAGTAGAGCCAGTCCTCGGGGCCGAGGTCGAAACCGGACTCTTGGGCTAGGGCTTCGTACTCCCCCTTTTCCTCATCCATTCGCGCAACAGCGGATCGCCCCACACTGGCCAAGAGGTTGAGGGCTTCCTTCGGACCCGGAACAGTTTGGTCATCCATGGCCAACGCGGCATGGTCTGGGAAACCCAGAAGCTGCGCCCTTTGGGCCCGTACAGCAGCAAGTTCCACGATCAGTGAGCGCGTGTCGAGGTCAGGATCGCCACCGAAGCCACGCCGCATTGAGTCCGCCAGGGCTCTTCCCCTGGTTTCGTGGTCAGCGAGGCTTGCAATCAGAGGGGGCTGGGAGAAGTTCATGACCGGCAGCTTCCATGCCACTTCAGAACCTTCGGCTGCCAGGGCAGCAGCCTGCACTCGTTCGGCAGGAAGACCGGCGAGTTCCTCTACGGCCGTCCCGGTCGTGAAAGTCTGGTCAAGCTGCTTCGTTATGCGTGTGTCGATCTGCGCCTGCAGGGAGGCAATCTTGGCGTTGAGGGCGCGGAGAGTCTCTTTGTCGCCTTCGTCCAATGAGACACCACTGCGTTCAAAGTCCGCAACCATCCCGGCCACATGCCAGGCGGTTTCAGGGTCAAGGTCTTCCAGCTTCGCGACCGCTGCGAAGCGCTGGTAGAGTGCCTGATTCATCCAGAACTGGTCGCTGTGCGCAGAGAACTTGGGTGCGAGTTGCTCATAGAGTTCGTTCAGCTCAGTGCCACCCAGGGACGAGAGCAGCGTGTAAAAGACCGACTCTGCCCGCCCCAGCACAGCGCCGGACGCATCCACCGCTACGACGGTGTTAATCACACTTGGAGCCTGAGGATCTGCGGCGATCGTCTCCCACTGTTGGCTTTCCTGCCTCATTCCTTCAGTCAGGGCTTCCGCAATGTCGGCAACCGTTATCGCAGCAAAATCGGGGACGCCAAAGGGCAGTTCAGATGGGTGGAACAGGGGGTTGGTCACGGCTACTCCTTACCGAGGATTTGGGCGATCTGGGGTTCCCGGAAGTTTGGCCCCTTGAGGATTTTGCCGTCGTCACGGCGCTTCACGGACCCGTCCGGCATCAGCTTGGAAAGATTGGATGAATGCACTTCAGCAAGCACATTATCGAGGTCGATCCCGGCCTCGAGCGCCATGCCGTAGACGACGTAGGTCAGGTCCGCCAGCGCATCGGCTGCGCCCACTACGTCCCGAACGCCCTCGTCAGGAAGATCACCGAACACTTCCTCAACGCGGCTGGCAGCAAGGGGGCCGTAAACGGCTTCGATCAACTCGGTCACCTCTTCCTGGATCAACGCCATGCGCATTCCCAGTCGGTCAAAGTCGAGCGAGGGCGCTCCGCCCTCGGCCACCACATTCGGCATGCCGTAGACCGCGTGGAACTCAGAGACGAGGTCGGAAGGGCGGTCTCCCGGAAGTACTTCGGCGGGGGGAACCGGGTGGAACTTTGCCATGTCAATATCTCCAACTAGTCGGTTCCAATCAGCCTTGATCAGCGCGGACTGCCACTGCCGTTCGATTGTGCCATCTGCGTGCTCAACCCGCCGGGTTCCTTCAGGAACGAAGCCAAGATTGCGGGCAATTCTCCGCGAAGCATCGTTACCCACGCCGCAGCGGTGGATGATTCGTTGCGCGTCGAGGTTCTCAAACGCGGCACGAACAACTAGGCGACATGCTTCAGTGGTGTATCCGCGGCCCTGGGAGTCACGGTGCATCCAGAATCCGATCTCACGCGCCTCCCCTGATATCCGCAGGTCAATGACACCCGCAAGCGCACCTTTGGCGCCGCCAGCCACCAGCGGGTAGATACCCCAGAGGGGTTGTCCACTCTCCCAGGAGTTTGCAGCGAAGTTGGCGGTGAAGTCTTCCGCTTTGTCCCACGTGTACTCACCGACTGCCCAGGGGAGCCACCTGGCGAACTCGCTGTCTTGTGCCGCGTCGTAGACACGCTCTGTGTCTTCTGGCTGGACAGGTTCCAATATGAGCCGCTGGGAACGTAGTTGCGTGACGTCCGCAAGATTCTCGGTCATTCAGATTCCACTACTTTCGGTGTGCCGTCTCTGGGTCTCTACCGGCCGAGTCTAATAGGGTACCGATCCTTGGTCGCACCGCTGACTGAGTTGTTGTGGTCGAAATCTGAGCCATGCGGCCCCTATCTCCCACCTCGCCGACCTGCCGGGCGGTGAGCGGCGTCCCGCACGGGCCACCCCACCCAAGGTTGCCAATGTCCCGGAACATGTCGCCATTGTCGACAAAGGTCGCCGATAATTCTCCCAAACAACAGCGACCTACGCTGACATCAGCGACCTTGAGCCGGAAGGACCCCACACAACAAGAAATCCCAGGCCATCGTCGAAACGATGACCCGGGACTTCACACCGTGCGCGGAGGGGGACTTGAACCCCCACCCTCTAATACGAGGACTAGCACCTCAAGCTAGCGCGTCTACCTATTCCGCCACCCGCGCGGTGTGGTTACCGAAGCAACCTTTGCTCTTTTGGAGCGCCTCTAAGCTAGCACGTCGCCAGCCCGATTGACGAACCAAAGCCCCCCATTTCGGAGGTGGTATGAATCACCGCGCCCAAGATTGGCGCAACCACTCGGATTTCAGCAGGGAGTGCTGCCACTGGATCTCCACCCCGGCGCTGGCTCCGCCCACTGTTGCCGATGGATTTCCCGACTGGGCCGATGCGTTTCCCGACGGGGCCGATGCGTTTCCCGACGGGGCCGTAGCACCCTCCCCCGACCTAACCACCGGTTTGCGGCGGACGCCCTCGGGAACAAACCCCAGACGCCTCGCGACGCTACGTGACGGGGTGTTCCCAACGCGGGCGTAGTGCATGACACGCAAAGCTCCAAGAGATGAAAAGACATGATTTAGCGCTAGGTGGTTGGCGGTGATCATCAGGCCGCGACCGCGCACCTCCGGCCTCATCCAGTATCCGATCTCCCATTCGCCCTGGCCGCGGTCACGCAGGTCCAAGACACCGATCAGAGAGTCGGGGTCCTCTTCAAAGCAGAGCGCCCAGATTGGCTGCCCGGACTCCCAGTTGCTGCTTGCAAAGTCGGTGACGAACTCTTCCGCACGCTCAAGCGTGTATCCGCCACGCAACCAGGGCAACCACCGTGCGAACAGTGGGTCTGAACACGCCTCAACAATGCGGGGCAGATCTTTGGCGCCCAGGGGGCGAAGGAGCAGACCTTCTCCACGCAGCTCACTCTCAGGTTTCATCGCAGACATTTTCTCAAGTTGCTGCGGCAATCGTGGACTCATCTCACCGGCTCGTATCACCAGGTGGTCGGCATTGAAAGACTATCCACTGCGCCGCATAATATTCATTTGGTCTTGGGAGCGGTCGAGCCCTCTGTACTCAGTTCGCCACCAAGATCGGGAAAGTCAGCCAATCAAGATAGGGGCCGCTTTGAAACTCACTGCAGCCGTCGCCGGCGCTTCAGGATACGCCGGGGGTGAAGTGTTACGCCTGCTCGCGGGCCATCCAGGTCTCCACGCCACCACCCTGAGCGCGCATTCCAACGCCGGTGAGAATGTCGGCGCGATCCAACCCCACCTGAGGTCATACGCGGGCGAGACCTTTGTCGATACCACCGCAGAGAACCTGGCCGGGCACGACGTTGTCTTCCTCGCCCTGCCCCACGGTAAATCGGGGGAACTGGCTGACGAAATCGCCGCTCTCTCCCCCAACACCCTCCTGGTTGATTGCGGAGCCGACCACAGGCTGCATTCCGAGGACGCCTGGGCGGACTTCTACGGCGGCCCCTTCAACAAGCCCTGGACCTACGGGGTCCCAGAACTGCTTGTGGGGGGCGCCAAGCAGAGGGAAGCCCTGCGTTCCACGAAGCGGATTGCGGCTCCCGGCTGCAATGCGTCCACCGTGTCCCTGGCACTGGCCCCCGGAGTTGCCAGCGGGCTCATCGACCCCGGCGACATTGTGGCGACGCTTGCCGTCGGCCCCTCTGGTGCGGGGAAGGCACTGCGCACCAACCTCTTGGCTGCCGAGATCCTTGGCTCCGCCAGTCCCTACGCCGTGGGCGGGACCCACCGCCACATCCCCGAAATCGAGCAGGCACTCAGTGAGACAAGCGAGCACGCACCCCGTGTTCGACTGTCGTTCACGCCCGTCCTCGTCCCCATGTCCCGCGGCATCCTTGCAACCTGCACGGCGCCAGTCCGCGAGGGAGTGTCCGAGGACGACCTGCGAGCAGCCTGGGACCTGGCCTATGGAGAAGAGGATTTTGTCCAAGTCCTGCCGCCCGGACAGTTCCCAGCCACCGGCTCCACAGTGGGCGCCAACACCCTGTTGCTTAGCGTGACGCTCGACAAACGAGCGGGACGCGTAGTCGTCGTTGCGGCGCTGGACAACCTGGCAAAGGGCACTGCGGGCGCAGCGATCCAATCCACAAACATCGCCCTGGGCCTGCCCGAGGGCGCCGGTCTCACAACGAATGGAGTAGCGCCGTGAGTGTAACAACACCCGCCGGTTTCCGCGCCGCAGGCATGGCCGCCGGCTTGAAGGCTTCGGGAGGTCCCGACCTGGCGATCGTCATCAATGACGGCCCCACTCGAACTGGCGCCGCCGTGTTCACTTCAAACCGGGCGCAGGCCAACCCGATCCGCTGGTCCCGTAAGGCCCTGACTGACTCTGATGGAGAGGTCAGGGCAATTGTTCTGAACTCCGGTGGCGCCAACTGCTTCACGGGTCAGTTTGGATACGAAACATCGGCACTGACCGCAAGCGAAACCGCAGTGTTGCTGGGAACCGAAACCGCGGCCATTCAAGTTTGCTCCACGGGTTTGATCGGAGAGGGCGGGGAGGCTTTCCGCACCGCTATCTTGACGGCACTCCCCCTCTTGGTTGAGGCCGCTTCTCCAGAGGGCGGGTTGGCTGCCGCGAACGCAATCCTCACGACTGATACGCACGCCAAGACGACCTCGTACACAAGCCCCCAGGGGTGGTCAATCGGAGGGATGGCTAAGGGTGCTGGAATGCTTGCGCCGGGTTTGGCCACAATGCTGGTTGTCCTCACCACCGACGCCGTTCTCACCGCTGGCGAATGTGATCACGCTCTGCGGGCCGCCACGGCAGTCACCTTTGATCGCCTTGACTCCGACGGCGCGATGTCCACCAATGATCAGGTCACCCTGCTCGCCTCGGGGGCTTCCGGAGTGACACCGAAAGAGGGCGACTTCGAGGCCGCGCTTGCGGACGTCTGCTCCGAGCTCGCACTTCAACTGCTTGGGGATGCCGAGGGCGCCTCCCACAACATCGCCATCACCGTGAGTGGGGCGGCCAGCGTTGCGGATGCGGTCGAGGTCGGCCGCAGCATCGCTCGCAACAACCTCTTTAAGACTGCCATCTTTGGTAATGATCCCAACTGGGGGCGCGTCTTGGCCGCAATTGGCACCACCAGGGCAGCGTTCGACCCCGACAACATTGATGTCACCATCAATGGGGTGCGGGTGTGCTCGAAGGGGGGACCGGACCGGCCGCGCGACCTCGTCGATCTGACACCACGGGAAGTGAGCCTCGATATCGACCTGTTCGCCGGTGGGGAGTCCGCGACGATCTGGACTAATGACCTCACCCACGACTACGTCCACGAGAACAGCGCGTACTCCTCATGAACTCAGTTACCTACCATTTTCAGGCGCCTGAGGAGGCCCGCAGGTTCGCCAACACCCTGGTGCAGGCTCTGCCGTGGATGAAGGAGCACAGCGGGAAGATTGTTGTCATCAAGTTCGGTGGCAACGCGATGATCAGCGAGGAGTTGCAGAAGGCGTTCGCGGAAGACATCGCCTTCTTGCGTTACGTGGGGGTCAAGCCCGTCGTGGTGCATGGTGGGGGTCCGCAGATCTCGCAGATGCTGGATCGCTTGGGCATTGAGTCTGAGTTCCGCGCTGGCTACCGTGTCACCAGTCTCGAAGCGATGAATGTCGTACGGATGGTTCTGCAGGGCCAGGTCAATCCGGAGTTGGTTTCCCTGATAAACAGCCACGGCCCCATGGCTATGGGTTTCAGCGGCGAAGACGCAGCTATTTTCACAGCTCAGAAGATGTTTGCCCAAGTTGACGGCGAGGTTGTCGACCTAGGTCAGGTTGGCGAGGTTGTCGCTGTTGACCCCGGTCCCGTCCTCGACCAGTTGCGGGCGGGGCGTGTTCCTGTCATCTCTTCGATTGCTCCCGACCAGGATCAACCGGGCAGTGCCCTTAACGTCAACGCTGACTTGGCGGCGGCTGCCCTCGCGGTGGGTCTGGGAGCAGAGAAGCTGGTTCTTCTCACCGACGTCGCGGGCCTGTACGCAGACTGGCCAAATCGCGATTCATTAGTTGCGTCGATCCAGGCTTCCGAGCTGTCCGCCATGTTGGCGTCGCTCGAGTCGGGGATGATCCCCAAGATGCAGGCATGTCTGGAAGCAGTCCGCGGAGGGGTCCCCACCGCCACGGTGATCGATGGGCGCGTCGCCCATTCCGTCCTCGTCGAACTCTTCACGGATCGGGGTATCGGAACGGAAGTGAGGACGGATGATGAGTGATGTTCTGGCTGGCGCGGACCTACTGACGAACAGTTACGGCGAGTCATTTGCGCAGTTGGTGCGCGGCGAGGGTTGCCACGTGTGGGACGTCGACGGGAAGCGCTACCTGGACTTCCTTTCTGGCATAGCCGTCAATGCCCTGGGGCACGCTCACCCGGCATTCGTCGCTGCCGTCTGCGAGCAGGCTGCGACCCTGGCCCACGTCTCAAACTTCTTCGTGACTCCCCCGCAACTCAAACTAGCCAGTACCTTGCTGCGACTGTCAGGAGCGGGCGAGGACGGACGGGTCTTCTTTGCAAACTCGGGCGCTGAAGCGAATGAGGCCGCCCTCAAGCTGGCCCGTTTGCACGGGCAGGCCCACGGCAAATCAACCATCCTGGCGCTGGGCGGAGGTTTCCACGGGCGCACAATGGGCGCATTGGCGCTGACATCAAACCCCAAGTACCGGGAGCCGTTCGAGCCACTGCCCGGCGGGATCGAGCATATTGACCCGACAGTGGAAGCCTTGGAATCCGCCCTCGACGACACCGTTGCTGCGCTCTTTGTCGAACCGATTCAGGGTGAGGTCGGTGTGAAGCCACTGTCGGAGAACTTTTTGGTTCGAGCGCGCGAACTCACCGCGGAGCGGGGCGCGCTTCTAGTGATTGATGAAGTGCAGACAGGTATTGGGCGCACGGGCGGATGGTTTGGTTTCCAGGCGGCCGGGATCATGCCAGATATTGTCACCCTGGCAAAGGGCCTCGGGGGCGGCATTCCGATTGGTGCATGCATTGCCTACGAGCCCGCAGCAAGTCTTTTCTACCCGGGGTCACACGGGACCACCTTCGGAGGGAATCCCCTGTCCTGTCATGTTGCGCAAACCGTCCTCGACGTCATTACTTCAGGCGACCTGGTTGAGAATGCGCGGGTGCGCGGAGAGCAACTAACGGCTGCCATCCTGGAGCGCAGCCACCCGCTCATTCGAGGGGTTCGGGGCAAGGGACTACTGCTTGGCGTTCTACTAACTGAAGATGTGGCGCCCGCACTCGTCGCTGCGGCTCGAGAGCTGGGCTTGATCGTCAACAGTCCCGCACCCGATGTTGTCCGCATCGCTCCTCCCCTGATCATCGGCGACGAAGAGATCGAGGAGTTCCTGGCACTCTTCTTTGCTGCAACAGACAAGAGTGCCAAGGACATACTCTGAGCGATTCTCACCACCGCAACACACGGGAC
Source organism: Schaalia sp. JY-X159 (assembly GCF_014525425.1). Classification (NCBI taxonomy): domain Bacteria; kingdom Bacillati; phylum Actinomycetota; class Actinomycetes; order Actinomycetales; family Actinomycetaceae; genus Schaalia; species Schaalia sp. JY-X159. The sequence continues at coordinate 566,798 of NZ_JACEXI010000001.1, forward strand.
TAAGGCCCCCAGATTGAGGACTTTCGTCACACGACTGCAATTTTGGGAACGGAGTTACAGATACCCCTACCGGTACTCGTTTAGCGATATTACGCCGTTCAATCGCGCGTCGACCACCTTCTGCGCATTGCAACTCGGCGACAGTTGGGACTTTCGCCCCCGAAAGGGCCCTTACGTGCGCGTTTCTTTCTCTATCCTTGTTGGACGCAACGTAACTCGTTGTTCCGTGACCCCGCGGACTCGAGAAAAACCCAACGCCAAAAGGAATGCACACATGTCGCAACAGACAACCACCACGAAGCCCGGACTTTACCGCACTATCTCAGCCTGGATCATGATCGTCATTGGCGCCCTCATGCTTATCGGTGGCGTCGTTGCATGGTTCGCCGTCTCCGCCAACCTGCGCGTTGAGAACATGACGGTTCCCGGCGACGCATCATCGAACGCCGGCAAGTCCGTTGCGGGACCGATGACTGCCTGGTCCATGCAGACAACCATCCACAAGCACGCCCTTGCCGCGACCGATGGCCTGACTTATGCGGAGCTTGGTGAATCAGTGAATGCTGCCAAGGAAGAGTTCGGTGATGATTCACCCGAGGCCGCAGCAGCACAGGGCCTTCGCAACACCGCAATGAACGCTTCATTCCTGCGCGGTTCACTCTTCACTTCAATCCTTGCCTTCGGTGTTTCTGCTCTGGCCGCTGGCACAGGCGTCATTGGCGTCTTGGGTGGCGCTGCGCTACTTCCTCGCAAGGAGGATGAGGCCAAGGCCCTCGAGGCCTAGTTTCTGGCCAGTTACCCCCAACCCTGTTTGAAGGGTTAGCATTTGCCCGGTCGATCTTTATCGGCCGGGTTTCTGCTCGCTGTAGAAAGAAAATCTCATGCCACGTCTTGTCGCGATTGACCTCGCCCGTTTCCTTGCCCTCATTGGCATGATGGCAGCGCACCTTCTTGTTGGGTTCAATGAGGGAGGTTGGCTCGAACTGGCAACAGCAGGTTTTCCCTCAACGCTCTTTGCCGTTCTCGGAGGGTTTGGGGTGGTGTTTTCGACACGCCGCTACCTCTCACACGGGCTGATAGGGAGAGCCATTGTCGGCGGTCTAACTCGCGGTGCGATAGTGGCTATCATCGGCCTATTAATGGAGTTCCTTCCGGAGCACCCCATCGCGGTCATCCTGGTGTACTACGGGATAGCGATCATGGTGGCGTCATTCCTGGTCCTCATACCGCAGCTGCCACTCTTTGCCCTGCTAATTGTGGCTTCTGTCATCAGCCCCCTGCTTAACTTCTGGGTCGCCGGGGCCACAGAGGAGTTTGCATCAGCGGGCACGCTCGACTATTCAGGGCCCGGACAGTTCCTTGTCACCACGCTATTTACCGGGACCTATCCGGCTCTGACATGGAGCATCTACCTCGGCTTCGGGATCGTCCTCGCACGCGCCATCCTGAACTCAGACAACCGCCCTCGGACTGCGCTCACCTGGGGCGGCGCAGCGGCTGGTGTTTGGGTGGTCGCCGAGGTCGTCAGTCGGATGCAGATCAGTCGTGTTGCCGAAGACCTCGCTACGCAGGGTTACGGCGGGATTGAGGAAATCACTGAGTCACTGCAGGGGAGCTCCTTTGGAACCCCCTATTTTGGGGGCTGGGACGCCCTGCTGATCGCAAGCCCCCATTCAGGATCTACAACTGACATCATGCGGACAGGCGGAGCGTCGATCGTCGTCATCTGCATCCTCATACTTGCATGCTCGAGAATGACCAACACTCCCGGACTTCTCAAGCCCGTCGCGAAGGTTGGAGCGACACCCCTGACCTCGTATGTCCTGCACATCGTCATGACTGCGTACGCCCTCGCTGCTCTAGGCGAGCCGATGTACGGTGGCGACTACGGGAGGATTTACAGCATGCTTAGCATCGCGTTCTGGTGGCAACTGGCGGTGATCCTCGCCCTCGGCATCATTTTGACGGTCATCAATAGGCGCGGACCCCTGGAAACACTGGTGTCATGGACGTCCAAGAGCATCGCCGCCATGGTGCCCGCCAAGACCGCGCAAGCAACCCAAGTCGCGGGCGGGACCGATTCATTACAGTTCGATTCCAACGGTGGTAACACATAGGTTTTGGCCTGTCATTGCCCTAATGTAGGGCCATGAAAAGCACATCTCTTCGGGCTGTATCCCTGCCAGTAATTGCAGCGCTCACGCTGGTCCTTGCCGGGTGCGGGTCGTCCTCGGGTGGAGACGGCGCCGCAAGTTATGGGAACGTTGACATGGGTGCTGCCATGCCATCGGAACAGGCCGCGGCCGATATGGGTGCCGTAACCGAACAGGCACTAAGTGCGGAGGCCGGATCCCCAGCGGTTAACGCTTCAATCATCGTCAGTGGGGACGCTACCGTCATCACTGGCAACCCTCGGGATGCGGCAGCGAAGTTCACGGAACAGATTCTCGAGGTCGGGGGGCGCATTGACTGGAGCTCGACCTCGGAATACGACTCGCAACCCTATGCTTCGGTCACCGCGCGTATCCCCGCCGACAAGTTTGATGAGGTTTTGGCGGGTTTGGACCAGTACGGCAGCGTGCAGAACAGCACTACTTTCAACGAGGACGTCACCCAGCAGGTGACCGACTTGGACGCAAGAATCAAGGTACTTGAAGACTCAATCACCCGGCTTCAAAACCTCATGGATCAGGCAACTTCTGTCGATGAGCTCATCGCAGCCGAGAATGGTTTAACGCAGCGCCAAGCGGAGTTGGACTCACTCACCGCACAACTTGAGTGGCTCGACAGTCAAGTTTCCATGTCCACCCTTAACGTTTCGTTCTCCACCGATGTTGATTCAACGGGATTCTCGCTTGGGAAGGCGTGGCAGATCTTCCTGAAGTCGCTCGAAGTCGTGGGCTACGGTCTCCTGGTGGCACTACCCTGGCTGGTGGTCGCGGCGATCATCTTCCTATTGGTGCGCTGGGGCCTCGCAAAACGGCGTGCAAGACTCTCGGCGGGCACTCCCAATTCGGACGAGGTCGATGCTTCCAATCATGATCCGGAGACGCTCGACGTGGAAGTTGTGGAAGCCGACGACGCGTCTTAGGCTCCGGAGGTCCCGCCCTGGATGTCGCGAGTACGCAGATCAAGGTGCTCAAAAGCCTCCACGATCTGGTCGATGTGGGCATCGGTTAGTTCGTCGAGCAGCAGCTCTCGAACGGTGGCCTGGTGGATTCGCGATGCCAACTCTGTGGCTTCAATTCCCGAAGGTGTGAGAACGGCCTCGTACCCACGGCGATCAGTCCCACTGGGTCGCTTGTCCACCCAACCCTCTTTGATCAGCCCGCTTACAAGGTATGTCAGGCGTGATGGGATGAAACCAAGACGTTCCGCTAACTCCCCCATCCGCATCTTCTGCTCGGGAGATTCGTAGAGCATGAGGAGGATGTTGTAATCGGACAGAGATAGGTTTGCGCCAGCCTTCAACTGGGTCTCAAGAAGTCCTTGCAGACGAGTGCTGGCCTCAAAAAAGACACGCCAAGCTAAGGAGCGCTTGTTGTCGCGATCCTCAATACCGTTAGTCGGTTCTATGGCCACTGCTTCGAAAAGGCCTCTCATCTTCCCTACCACATCGTGCTTCCACGGCATGAACTAGGTGCCATTCTACGCGCTGGCAAGGCCGTGGCCCTGTGGTAGCCACTACGTTCCAAGACGAAGCAGTTCCACACCGCCAGATGTCGGGGGGTGGACCTAGAATGTAGAAGGTGATCGATCAGCGGTCACAACGTCAGCAGTGATGGAGGGGCCCATGGGGTACAACATGAAGCCGAGGAAGGCCGTGTATCACTCCCCGAAGCGAACACGTCCCGAACCTGACGCAGTGCAGGTGGTACCGGCTGGAAAACAGATCCCCACATGGCTCCGCAATGCAGGGGTCGGATCCTGGGCGATAATCGGCATCACGCTGGTTGTGGCCGGTGTCGTCTTCATGACTGCCAAAATCTCAGCCGTGTTCATCGCGGTGTTCGTTGCATTGGTCCTCACCGGTCTGCTCAACCCGTTGGTGAACCGCCTTAGTAAACACATGCCTCGGGGACTTGCCGTGGCAATCGCCCTCCTGGGCACGTTCCTTATCTTTGGCGGCATGCTCACCTTCGTTGTCACATCTGTAACCGGACAGTGGCAGAAGCTGGTTGAACAGCTGTCACATGGCGTCGACATGATCGTAGATTTCATCGACAACTCTCCCTTCGGCGTGTCCCTAACCAGCGACCAGGCCTATTCCTGGGTGAGCACCATGTTTGACCGCGGCGAAAAGTACCTGCTTGATAACTGGCAGAACATTGCCACCACGGCACTGTCCAATGTTGGCGCTGTAACGCTCGCTATCACATCGGTTGCTCTGGCGATTTTTGTGACGGTCTTCTTCCTTCTTTCCGGCGCACAAATGTGGCGCTGGTTCCTCAATCTTCTTCCTACAGATGCCCGGGCCAAATGGAATCATGGGGCTCAAGCAGGGTGGCGCACCTTCGCCGGATACGGCCGCGGAACGATCATCATTGCCTTTATTGATGGGATCCTTGCGTGGATTTATCTGGAAATCCTGGGGATTCCCCTTGCGCCTGCCCTGGCTGTGCTGGTCATGATCGGTGCGTTGATCCCTATGGTTGGTGCCCCGGCGGCCATGGTTGTGGCCATGATCGTGGCCCTAGCAACAGAGGGTGTCATGAAGACCGTCCTCGTCGGTGTTGGTATTGCTTTGATCGGACAGTTCGAGGGCCACATACTGCAACCGTTCATCATGGGTAAGCAGGTGGCGCTCAGTCCGGTCGTTGTTGGTATTGGTGTCATGGCGGGCACACTGGTCGCCGGCCTTCTCGGTGCCATCATCGCGATCCCGATCATCGCAGTGATTTGGGCCGTGTTCTCCTCTCTCTACCACCGAGACCCTCCGATAGAAGGGCCCCTTCCCGATTTACCCAACCGGAATGGGACTGACGCCCACGCGCATGACTCTGAGGATGAGGATGGCGTGCCTGCCATTAAGAAGATCCTTACCGACAAGCTGAGTATTGGCGGTGCAGGCAAGGAAGATGAGGCCGGGGCTAAAGCAAGTTAGAACAGGCCCCCGCCCCGGCCGGCCTGCCTCCGGCCGAACCGTGCCCCTGCCCCCATTCCACCGGCCGTTACGCGAAATGTATACGTGGGGGTGGAATGCCCGTCTGGGGTGCGCACCCCGGACGCATATTTCGTCCCGACGTATACATTTCACGGGCATCGGCGGCGCCAACTGCCCACGTCCGTTTCTATCAGAGTGAGGCCCGGTCTGAAGCAGGCCATTCGTCGCCGCGAGCTCTACCGGAAGTCCCTCGACCTCGTCCTGAGGGGAACGTCTAGCATCTCTAGACGGTCGGCAACTAGCGCCACCGCCCCATCACCTTTCTCGACACGTCCGCTGATCACCATGGCGTTTGCCTCAAGAGCAACCGAACGGTAGCGCCGCCACAGCCCTGGCGAACAGACAACGTTACCCAACCCTGTTTCGTCCTCCAACGACAAGAAAGTTGTCCCCCGAGCTGTTCCCGGACGTTGTCTATGTGTTATCAAACCCGCCACGGAGATACGCCTATCACAAGGGGCATCTGGCAGGGCTCCCAACGGAATGACCCCACGTTCATTCAAGTACTGGCGAGCAAAGTTCATGGGGTGCAGGTCTGGCGACAATCCCATACCGTCATAATCCGCAACCAACTCCTCTTGAGCAGTCATCACGGGGAGGTTTGGGGCCTTCATCCCCAACTCGGTTCCAGGCAGGAATGGTTGGTGCCAGTCATCTGCAACTACAGCACCTGCAGCCCACAAACCCTCACGTCGACTGATTCCAAGGTCCGCCAGCGCCCCTGCACTTGCGAGCTTCTCAACTTGAGATCGCGTGAGATTCGCACGAGCGGCTAACTCAGCGATGCTGGCAAACGGTCCGCTTTCTCTAGCCTCGACAATCTGCTTAGCCCCACTTCCAAGGCCCTTCACTGTCTCTAGTCCCAAGCGAACTTCCAGGTCGGGGTGGGGGTCAACCAGTGTTGTGCTCTGCTTCGACATTCTTGTACTTGGCATCGGAGCAGTTTCAACCTTCGTACTTGGCATCGGAGCAGTTTCAACCTTCGAGTGGGTCACACTAGGGGGTGTAACCGTAACCCCGTGCCTTCGAGCGTCCTCGACCAATGAAGACGGAGAATAAAAACCCATGGGTTGGCTTGCCAAGATTGACGCATAGAAGTGCTCAGGATAATGAACCTTCAACCAGGCAGAAGCGTAAACAAGGTAGGCAAAAGAAAAGGCGTGCGACTCGGGGAAGCCAAACTCCGCAAACCCTTGCAGTTGGGTAAAAACCTGTTCTTGCACCTCAAGTGACACGCCACGGGCACTCATTCCCTCAAACAGTGCTGGTTTCAACGCAGCCATTCGTTCAGCACTTCGTTTAGCGCCAATGGCGCGCCTCAACTCGTCTGCCTGACCCGGAGTAAAACCAGCCACATCCACAGCTATCTGCATCAACTGTTCTTGGAAGAGTGGAACTCCCAGGGTCTTCTTGAGGGCATCCTCCATGAGTGGATGCAGGTAGGTCACCTTCTCTTTGCCGTTCTTCCGGTTCAAGTAAGGATTTACGGCCTTACCTTGAATGGGACCTGGGCGAATAAGAGCAACCTCGATGACTATGTCGTAAAACTCGCGAGGCTTCAGTCGCGGCAACGTGTTCATCTGAGCTCGGGATTCCACTTGGAACACTCCAACAGTGTCCGCGTTGCACAGCAGGTCATAGACTCGTGGATCGTCCTCGGGAAGATTGTAGAGGTCCAGCGGGCGCCCGTTATGTTCCACACCCGAGGTATTGAGCCAGTCAAACGATCGACGCAAAGCTGTCAACATTCCCAGCCCTAGCAAATCAAACTTGACTAGCCCCGCGTCCGCACAGTCTTCCTTATCCCACTGCAGGACGGTGCGTCCTTCCATTGCCCCCCACCTCACCGGACACACCTGTGACACGGGTGTGCGAGTCAAGACCATGCCGCCCGGATGAATCCCCATGTGACGCGGCATCTTCTGAAGTGTCTGCGCCACCTCTAGAACAGAATCAGGTGCAGAACTACCAGCCCTCTTGGACCACAGCTTCACCTGCCCTTCCGGAAATCCGAAAGCTCGCGCAGCATCTCGAATTGCCGATTTGGGGCGGTAGGTGATGACGTTGGCAACCATCGCGGCATTGTGACGCCCGTACCGCTCATAGACATGCTGGATTACCCTCTCCCGCTCTCGCGCTTCAATATCTAAGTCAATGTCGGGGGCTCCCGTGCGTTGCGGGGACAAAAATCTCTCGAAGAGCATCCGGTGCTTTACGGCATCAACCGCGGTAATCGACAGCGCATAGCAAACCGCAGAGTTAGCCGCCGAACCACGTCCCTGGCAAAGAATCCCACTGCGGGAGCAAAAGTCGACAATGTCTTTGACAATCAGAAAGTAGCCGGGAAACTCTAACTGCTCAATAATCTCCAGTTCATGGTCAATCTGCTCCCAAGCTCGGGGGAATTCAGTTCTGGACCCGTAGCGCTCGCTTGCGCCCTGATACGTGAGATGACGTAGCCAGGTTTCCTCTGTCTGCCCATTGGGGACGGGATAATGCGGCAGGCCGGGTTCCAGGATGCGGAAGTCAAAAGTAAACTGCCGCCCCAGTTCCGCTGCATTTCTTACCGCCTCGGGGTGGCGCCGATGCAGGTAGAGCATTTCCTCATTTGAACGTAGGAAAGTCCGCCAAGCAGGAAGGTACGGTTCTGCTTGATCCAACGACAGATTTAGGCGTGTCGCACTGAAGACATCCGCCAGCTTTTGCTGCTCTGGGGTTGCACATCGCACTGCCCCCGTCGCTACTAGCGGTAAGTTACGTGAGTCCGCAAGCGTCGCCAATGCGTCCGCTAGTGAAGGTGGATTGTGGGGTTGGAGGCTGGCCTCCACCCCAATGTGTTCTGAGCCAACCGTGTCAATTAGCTGGTCTAGCACCCTGGCTGCGGCTGACATGCCACCGGCTGTTAGTGTGCGTCGTAGCGGTCCATGAGCGGTTCCCGTCAAGATGAAGATATCGTCATTGAAAGTATGGATCTCCTCAAGTGTGAGCGTGGCTTCACGTCTTCCTTCTTCAGCAAGGAAGTGGGTACTAAGCATCTGGCAGAGGTTGTGGTAGCCCGTTTGCGAGGACGCAAGAACGGGAAGACGCACGCCGGGGTCGTTGCGGTCCGCGACAGTCCGCTTAGGCTGATCTGTAGACAGCACACGATGGTTCAACGTTAGTTCTGTGCCGTAAATGATTGGGAGCCCTGCCTGTTCTCCGGCGCGGGCTGTTTGTACGGCGGAGTACATTCCATCCACGTCAAGGACCGCGAGTCCCGACAGGCCCAATTTTTGGGCTTGGGTCACTAGCGCAGCGGGGGTATCGGTCCCTTCTAGGAACGTGTTTGCGCTGTGAGCGTGGAGTTCCGCGTACTCCGGAGTTTGCATCCTCCCATCTTATCGAACATGTGTTCGATCCTAAAGTGTGGCCCGGGCCGAGGGCGCCACCGCGAACCCCGAAGACCAATCAGCCGAGGGCGCCACCGGATTCTTCGAGGTAGCACCCGGCACAGAGTGATTCGTAGGTGACGCCATCCCCATCGATGGACACCTGATCCCCATCGAAGATGAATTTGCCGCCCACTTGACGTCCGTTAAGAATGGCCTTCTTCCCACAGCGGCAGATAGTTTTCAGCTCTTCTAGAGTGTTCGCAATGGCCAACAACCTTTGTGAACCTGGGAAGATCTGCGTTTGAAAGTCTGTCCGCAGTCCATAAGTCAGAACTGGCACGCCATCAATAGTGGCTATCCGCAGAAGATCTTCAACTTGGTCCCCCGTGAGGAACTGGGCTTCATCTACGAGCAGCGCCGCGACCGGGGCGATCTCTGGGAGCACTGAGACTAGAGCATCTGGATCTTCACCGCGCGCATGCCTTGCAAACAGATCCCGCACGTTGTCACGGGGAGTTATGAGGAAATCCACCTCCCTGGTTACACCAAGACGGGAAACGACTTGGGAATCCCCCTTGGTGTCTACGGCAGGCTTCGCCAGAAGAACACGTTGTCCCCGTTCTTCATAGTTGTACGCCACCTGCAGTAGTGCTGTGGATTTGCCCGAGTTCATTGCCCCGTAGCGAAAATACAGTTTTGCCATTTTTCCTCCGTAGGCGAGTTTAGCTGCGCAATCTCATTCATTGGGTAAATACCTTCTACCCACCACTGTGAACCTCTTTGGACTAATAGAAGATCTGGACACTCCCGACGGGAAACACGCAGGTAACATCGAGGTGAGTGTTCTTCACTTTCCGGCTTCCACCATCTTCCCCTCACCATCCACAATCCCCGCACGGCGCTCACAGGGTAGTCCCCTGCCTCAAGTTCAGGATGGTCACAACTAACAATCAGAGTTGTGGGGTTCCCATTTAGCAGTCCCCGACGATTAACCCAGATTCGTCCAAGCGTGCCATCACTTCTTTGCCCCATGAGTAATGCCGTGGGTGGCTTTACAAACAAGACGATTGGAAGCGCGCTAACCGCCCCATCCCAATCACCTTTTCGCGAAGTCACTACCCCCTTATTGTCATCACCGGAACTCTGCTCACTACCCCAAGAAGTGAAGAAGGTTCTGGAGCGAGGGTCAAAACCACCCTGAATGGTTGGTGTCACCGCAGCGTCTTCCCCCAGAAGTGATTGCACCTCTTCCACGGCCCGTGTTGCTTTACGACGGGTTTGCCCCCCACCCCACAGCGGGTCTGATTCTGGAACCGAGACGGGGTGGAGCGCAGCGACCCGGATCCACTGAACTGCCTGTTCTTCCCCACTATCGGGGGAGGACGTTAACCTGCCTGACATTCCTCTCAATTGCCACGTGATCCTCTTTCCTACCTGCGAGGGCGACATTGCATCAAGTAGTGTCCATGTCCTCTCATAAATACCACCCCCCACTTTTTCCACCGTGACCCTAATGGTTGAGGAGTACAAACCCTGGTGCACCAGGGCATCAGAAAGACTATTGGCAACCCTGCGAACTGCCACGACGCTTTGCTCCACTGTGAGGGCCGGCGGATCAAGTTCCACTTCTGCCACCACCTCACCACCAGTTCGGGAGGAAGCCTGCGGCATCATCCCGGTTCCACAAATGAGATCCCATAAAATCTGTCCGCTGGCCCCAAATCTGGTGATAACCGCGGACGCCCCCAGGTCACGCAGATCGCCTACATCACGCACACCCAGGGCCTTAAGGATTGGTAGCTCTTTGACAACACTTGCTTTGGAGCGAGGCGGAAGGTCTTCAACTACCTCTTCTAACACGTGTGAATCTAGGAATGCGCGCGTTCCCTCCGAAGGGATAATCAGTCCCCGCCGACACGCCAATAGAACCCCCGTGAGGGTATCTGCGATCCCTACTTGGCATTCCGCACTAGTTTGAAGAACAACTTGCTCAATGAGCTCGCCGGCCAGCTCAACTTCCCCACCGGCCCATTTTGCTGGACCCCGCACAGGGGCGAACGCCAATCCCGGCCTAACCACAATCACTTCCGGAATGAAATCATCCACCACCTGCAAGATTGCTTCAAACGCCACGGTTTCCCGGCCCGGATCAGGAGGAAAAACCAGCAATTCGGGACAGCAGTACTGAGCCATCACCTGGCTCATCCCCACTTTTACGCCACAATCTTGCGCTGCAGGCGTGACAACTTGAACCCGGAAACGGTCCACAACAGCCGCCGGAGCTCCGGGAGGGACCTCTACCACCAGGGAACTTAGCTCCCAGTTCGGTACCCACAGGGCAACGTAGCGAGGAGAATCCACAGATATTCCACCACTCACGATGCTTCCTTTCGCTTCCTCAAAGGAGAAGGTGGCGTGGAAAGAACCGACCCACCCCGCGTTTCTTCCACGGATTCACCCAGGTCAAAATCTGTAAGGGGAGCACTGACCGTCAACCAGGGGTGCATGGTCAAAATCGTTGCTTCAACAGCGCGAGCCCGGGCCGCCAAAGCACGCTGATGTCGCGGCGCCACCTCTACATCCCCAACCGCAACAAACGAAAACCCCTCTACCAAGCTGCCAATGACCTTCAATCCCCATTCGCCCACGGAACGGATGAGGACGATACGACTGAGATCAACCCCAAGAGCTTCAGCACCTTCCCACGCAATATCTTGAACCCCAACTACCGCAACAAACTGCTCCGGTTTCATCAACTTGGCAAGCGCCCTGACCACACCTTCAATAGTTCCGTCCGTGTGGTAGACCCCGCGTCCTAAACCACTGCTATCACTGATGTTTGCAGCAAAACCTGCCACATCCTGACGCATCTCTACCTGCGTCAAAACCGCCCAGGCACGACGTAACCTTTCTTCTTGCTGCACCGCTATCTTTGCCACAACCCACCCCTTAGTCGAACATATGTTCGATCATAAAGGTCCCCTCCGACATCTGCGACCCCCTCTGAGAAATCCGTGAAGTGCCGCGAATCTCACCCCCGAAAAACTCTCCGGACGTCCTCGTCCCCAACCACGAGGTGGAAGAATGGCGCGGTGCTCCACATTGCCTTCTTTGAACCCCGCATTCCGGGAAACACCGGTGCCGCCATACGACTAGCCGCCTGTACTGGCGCCATGCTGCACCTGGTTGAACCCCTAGGTTTCGACATGGAAGACACAAAGCTGCGACGTGCCGGACTTGATTACCACGATCTTGCCCACGTCAAAACCCATCCTGACCTCGACTCTCTTTTGGCTGAAGTACCCGGTCGCACGTGGGCTTTTACCGGTCGAACAACACGCACGTACACGGATGCGAAGTACGAGGACGGTGACTGCCTCCTCTTCGGCCCCGAACCGGATGGCCTACCTGGGTGGGTCATGGAAGACGAACGTATCCACGCCCTCGTCCGCATCAATATGCTGGAAGGTGCGCGCTCTCTGAACCTCGCGAATGCAGCCTCAATTGCAACTTACGAGGCGTGGCGCCAACTCGGTTTCACCGGGGGCAAGTAGAGACCCAACTAGAGGCTACGACGTGAGGCCTTTTCAATTCCTTCGGCAAGTTCAACGATTCGCCGCGGATTTGACCACCACATCCACACAAAGCCAACTATCGGCAGCACCAAGGGGATAAACCAAGCCTCTACCCCAAACCCTTCCCAGGGGGACCACAGCGCGGGACCTCGCTGACTCCCCACCCCCAGCAGACCAACGATTACCGGCCCCGCCAGGGACACGCTGATGCACGCCCACGCTACCTTGCGCATCCGTCGCCCGTTGTGAGTCAATCCCACCGCTGCACCCACGTAGACCGCCCCGGCAAACACCGTTACCAACCGTGGCCCAAGCGGCGGCGTAGAGTCACCAAATAGTTGAAACAGACCAATACCAACACAGCCGATCCCCGCTAGCCAGAATGCAGCCATGACAAGACGTCCCAACCCGTGGGAAGCTCCCCGATTATCGGCCAACCGTGGCGGCGCCGTCGACACACTGCCGGACAATGCGTGATCCGACTCGATGTCGCTCACAAGGTCGTCATCACCCAAACTGGGGACACCTGATGCATGGTCAGTCATTACGCCAGTCTACTTTCGAAAGAGTTCCCAAGGATCGCAATGATACGTCCTCGTCTTCCATAGCCCTGAAGACACCCCTAGGACCCATGTCCCAGAAAACGTGTCTGGTCTTGCAGCCTCTTTCCTTCGCGAGGACGTCGTAGCGTGGAACAATAGGGATCAACAACCATGGCGGTTGAAAGGCGATGCCAAGGAGTTGAGAGCACTTGAGTGAGTCAATCTACGACGTTGTAATCCTAGGGGCCGGATCGGGAGGCTACGCAGCAGCACTGCGGGCCGCTCAGCTGGGCCTCAAGGTAGCTTTGATCGAAGGGGACAAGGTCGGCGGCACATGCCTGCACCGCGGCTGTATCCCAACGAAGGCCTACCTGCACGTTGCTGAAACAGCAGATGCAATCCGCGAATCTGCACCAATCGGGATCGATGCGACACTGAACGGTATCGACATGGTCAAGGTGGGTGAGTACCGCGATGGCGTCGTCAACAAGCTGTACCGCGGTGTTGAAGGCCTGCTGGGTTCCCGCAAAGTTGAGGTCATCATCGGGTGGGGGCGCGTAACCAGCCCGACCACTGTAGAGGTCAACGGTGAGACCATCACGGGAAAGAACCTGATCCTCGCAACCGGTTCGTACTCCCGCACACTTCCGACGCTTCCCATTGAAGGGCGAGTCATCACGTCCGAGCAGGCGCTGCAGATGGAATGGATCCCCTCTCACGCAATCATCCTGGGTGGCGGTGTCATCGGTTCGGAGTTTGCTTCGGCATGGAAATCCTTTGGCTCCGAAGTGACAATCGTTGAGGGCCTTCCCCACCTTGTCCCTAATGAGGATGAGATCATTTCGAAGAACCTAGAGCGCGCATTCCGCAAGCGCGGCATCAAGTTCCACCTCAACACCCGTTTTGCTGGTGTAACCCAGGACGAGGGCGGTGTGCATGTCTCGACCGAAGACGGGAAGACCATTGATGGCGACCTCCTCCTCGTTGCCATTGGTCGCGGTCCCGTCACCCAGGATCTGGGCTTCGAAGCGATCGGGGTAACTCTGGATCGTGGCTTTGTCATCACAGATGACAAGTGCCGCACCGGCGTTCCTGGCGTCTACGCAGTTGGCGATATTGTTCCCGGACTGCAGTTGGCTCATCGCGGCTTTGTGCAGGGCATCATGGTGGCAGAAGAAATCGCGGGTTTGAACCCTGAACCGGTTGATGAGAACACCATTCCGCGCGTCACTTTCACCGAGCCTGAAATTGCTTCGGTCGGTCTCACAGAGGCACAGGCAAAAGAGCAGTACGGCGCCGACAAGATCAAGACCGTTGATTACAACCTGGCCGGAAACGGAAAGTCCAACATTCTTGGCACTGCGGGTCTCATTAAGCTTGTGGGTGTCGAGGACGGTCCGATCGTTGGTTTCCACGCTATTGGTTCACGCGTATCCGAGCAGATCGGTGAGGGTGAGCTGATTGTCGGATGGGAAGCCTATCCTGAAGACGTTGCGAAGCTCATTCACGCACACCCAACACAGAATGAGGCGATTGGCGAAGCCGCAATGGCTCTTGCCGGCAAGCCTCTGCACGCACACGACTAGAGACACAAAGAGGAAAAGGATAGAAATGGCACAGTCCATCAAAATGCCGGCGCTAGGTGAATCAGTCACCGAAGGTACCGTCTCGGCGTGGCTTAAGAACGTGGGCGACACTGTCGAAGCCGATGAGCCGATTGTTGAGGTTGCAACTGACAAGGTCGATTCGGAAGTTCCATCCCCCATCGCGGGTGTCCTCCTTGAGATTCTTGTTCAGGAGGACGACACGGTAGAGGTCGGAACAGAGATCGCACGTGTCGGAAGCCCAGACGAGGCCGGTTCGGGTGACACTTCGGAACCCGCGGCAGCGCCAGAACCTGCTGCGGTCTCGACGCCCGAACCCGCAGCGACTGAGGAGACTTCAGCTCCACAAGCTGGCTCTTCAGTCGAGTCGACTGGGGACATCACCGAGGTAAAGATGCCCGCTCTTGGCGAATCTGTTACCGAAGGCACTGTGTCCGCCTGGCTCAAGGAGGTCGGTGACAAGGTTGATGCTGATGAGCCTATCGTTGAGGTTGCAACTGACAAGGTGGATTCAGAAGTTCCTTCGCCAGTAGAGGGATACTTGGTAGAAGTGCTTGCTGACGAGGACGATACGGTTGAGGTCGGCACCGTCATCGCTCGTATCTCTTCGACACCTGGCGGCTCGGCGCCGGCAGCACCTGCAAAGGCTGCGGCTCCGGTCGCTCAGGCAGCTCCGGCAGCACCTGTTGCTCCTTCTGCGCCACCAGCACCCATGGCGCAGCGTCCACCTGCCCCTCCTGCTCCTCCGGCTCCCCCAGCACCTCCGGCCCCTCCTGCACCGGCACCGGCTCCCGCTCCCGCTCCGCCAGCGCCCGTTGATGCTGCGGAACGCCCAAGTGACGCGCTGACCCGCGCAGCAAGTTCAGGAACCGTCGTGCCGGACGCTCCGGGTACACCCGCAGGTGCTGGCTATGTCACCCCAATTGTTCGTAAGTTCGCCAAAGACAAGGGCGTGGACTTGGCGACTGTGACGGGGACAGGCATCGGCGGAAGGATCCGCAAGGAAGATGTGGTTGCCGCCGCAGAGGCCGCAGCTACAGCAGCACCCACTGAAGCACCATCAGCACCGGTGGTAGATGCCGGTGTCTCAGGGAAGATTGAAATCTCTCCTGAAGCAGCCGCGCTGCGGGGCACAACTGAGAAGATGTCACGCCTACGGCAGACCATCGCACGTCGCATGCTTGAGTCTCTGCAGTCATCTGCACAACTCACCACGGTCTTCGAGGTTGATGTAACCCGTATCTGGAACTTGCGCGCGAAGTACAAGGGCCAGTTTGAGCAGGTACACGGCACTCGCCTCACCTTCCTTCCGTTCTTCGTCAAAGCAGCTACAGAAGCACTTGCTGCACATCCAAAGTTGAACGCAACAATCAACGGCAACGAAGTCACCTACTTTGACCATGAGAACGTAGGAATTGCCGTTGACGCTCCGAAGGGCCTGATGGTCCCGGTCATCAAGAACGCCGGTGAACAGTCGATAGCTCAGATCGCAGAATCGATCAACACGTTGGCTTCCGATGTTCGCAATGGAACTGTTGGCCCTGATCAGTTGACGGGTTCAACATTCACGATAACCAACACGGGTTCTGGTGGCGCACTGTTCGACACCCCCGTGTTGAACATGCCAGAGACTGGGATCATGGGGGTTGGCACAATCGTCAAGCGCCCGGTCGTGGTCAAGGACAGCGATGGTGGAGAGTCGGTTGCGATCCGCTCGATGGTCTACCTGTCAATCACTTACGACCACAGGCTGGTTGATGGTGCCGACGCTTCCCGTTTCCTCACCTCTGTGAAGAAGCGTCTCGAAGAGGGCAACTTTCTGCCTGACCTGCAACTTGGGTAGTGAGAGCGTGGGCCGGTTGATTCTGATGACTCAATCGGTGACATAACATACGGGGCCGGTACACAACTTATTTTGTGTACCGGCCCGCTGTGTATCCGGACCGCTGCACACCACATACGCGTGTGCCCCCAGCTACTTCATCATCCTCCCTCGACAGAGAGGATCCGAGGCGGAGCCGTTTGCACATCGAGGTGGACGACAGCGGGAGTCAGAACTCGCGGCGACTCCCCCGCCTCCTGGGGAACCGCCGCGACTGTGGCAACTACCGATACAACGTCTTCGACGCAGCGTAGAGAGTTGACTTCAACCAGGTAGGTCGGGGAAGTAAACTCTTCACCCGTTTCAGTTCGTCGAACAATGTCGGCCGCATCAATCAGAGCCAAGTCCCACCTCTGGACGCGCACCAACTCAGTGAACGCCCCCTGTTCGAGGGCCTCTCCACGAGCGTGCAACAGGTCGGCAACCAGGGTGGCTGTCTCTTCTAGTGAAGGACATGGCGGAGCATCCTCGACAGGTTTCGACGCACTTTGCGGTTCAGCACCGCGAGACCCAAACGCATTGTCTAAGACTGGGTCCACCGCTGAGTGCAATGCCCCGACAAGAACCAGCAGGAGCGCTGTAAGAGTGGTGGCGACCAGTATCGGGCGTCCTCGCAGGCGGCCCCTGGTCTGTCTCCCCCTCCCGAGCCTTATCTTCGGCAGCTCGATCGTGTCAACATCACGCTGGCTCTCCTCAACTTCTACCGACCCGCCAGCGCTCTTGTCCGACTCCGAACCGCCAGCGCCCCTGTCCACCTCCGGTCCGCCCTCGTTCTCAGTTCGAGCTCCCGCTACTCCTACGGGCTCGCTCCGACTCCCAGTTCGGCCCACGGTCCCCCAGTCTTCCGGGGTGTGACCCCAGGCTGGAGGCGAAAGGGGCACTGGCGACAGGAGCAGGACCGGCGGTCCAGCCGGGACCTCGGCCACTGCCCAACTCACAACGAGAGTTCCCGGTACTCCAGCCCCATCAAACAGAGCTCTGATCGAACCACCCCAGTCATGGACTTCCTGCCGTGTGGGAGGTCTGTGCCGCCCACTCGGGAAGTGAAGAAGTGGAGAGACCCACCCAGCTCGTGTTTCAGTGTCAAAACGGATGCGGGCCAGCCCAAACTCACTACCCGGGGGACATTTCAAGTCTGAGAGTGCCTCCCAGACGCCGAGTGTGTGCGAGGAGGACTGAGAAGAACCAGACCGGACTGGCGGAAACTCAAGCCACCTCTCGAAATCCGCCTTCCCGGTGGCACGTTCCCCACGAATGCCTATCCGGACCCAGACGACCCCGACCGGGGTAACCGCGTAGGGTTCACGAACCACCTCCTCTCCAAACATGCTCCAATCATGACTACGTTGCACACCGCGCGCCTCACGGCGCGAGCCAAACTGTGGACAACGCCGCTTCTCGCGCATTGGGGATACCCAATGGCTTGAAACTCACAGCTCACGAGGCTTCCTCAGGGCAAAAGTGCCAACTAGAATGTCTTCGGCGTCCTTTGACGCCCGCCTGCTGCGCCGCCAGACTCTTTAGAGAGCGGCCCCTGTAGGCAAGCACTCACTCAAGGAACACCTTGTCTCAGAACCCTTTTCGCGCGCTGCGCGACTACCGTGACCTTCCCCCTGCTTTCGGAACAGGCAAAATGATCTCCGCGGCTCTAGCCCGCGCTCCTTTTGCCATGCTGCCTCTCGGCATCATGACGGCCTTTACATTCTCTACCGGGGACATCGCAGTTGGCGGCCTCGCGACCGCCTTCTTCTCCATTGCGGTCGCAACCTGCTCACCACTCATCGGACGTGCGGCTGACATCTGGGGTCAACGCAGGGTTCTGCTCACAATCATGCCGATCAACGCGGTAGCACTCCTTGCTCTCTACTGGGCTGCCCTCAATAGTCCTTCCACAGCAACCATCTACCTAATCTGCTTGCTTGCGGGGCTTACGGCCTCGCCCATCGGCTCATTCACAAGGGCCCGGTGGGTGGCGATGCACCCCAAGCCACGCACTCTGATGGCAGCCTTCTCTTACGAATCAATGGCAGATGAGTTCGTCTTCGTCCTCGGACCCGCATTCGTGGGCATTGCCGCCACAGCCGCGGCCCCATCGGCCCCACTTCTCATCGCCTTCATCGTTCTTGTTCTAGCGGGATTTCCATTTGCGTTCACTGCTCCCACCGAACCGCTCGATGCGGTGTCTGGCGACGCGCCAGGAACTTCCCGCCCGTCGATTGGAAAGATCCTCGTCGCAGTTAGCCCAGCCATCATTGCTCTGATTTCCGTGGGAGCATTCTTCGGCTCATCCCAGGCAGCCGTGACAGTGCGCGCGGAGGAACTAGGCAGTGCGGGCAGCGCCGGCCTGGTATACGCGGCCATGGGAATCTCTTCTGCGTTAATGGCGTTGCTGGTCGTTGTCCTCCCTGATCGATTCAAGCTGTATGCCCGCTTCATCACGTTCTCTGTAGCGGTCAGCGCGCTCACCATAATCACGTCGTACGCGCCGTCTCTGCCTCTGACTGCCCTAGCCCTGTTCGTCGCCGGCGCATTTGTCGGACCGACGCTAGTCACTGCGTTTACCCTGGCCGAAAAGCTCACGCCCGAGGGCGGAGTGGCTGTGGCCATGACCCTCATGTCGTCATCTGTCACCGTTGGGGTCTCTCTTGGAGCCGCAATCGGCGGCAGAGTTGCCGAATCCTCTGGTTCACACAACACATTCCTCCTCAGCGCAGGAGTCATTCTTGTTGCGGGTGTAATAGGACTGATACTTAAACTAAAATCGTCAACATCAGGGCGGGACCGGGTCGCCTAATCACCTTGTAGGATTGGTTCATTATGGCAAAGAAAGAAAAGACGCCGAAAGCTGCTGGCGCCCCCAAGAAGAAGCGCTTCTACCATACGCTCGTAGACGCGTATAAAGTCGTCAAGCGAACCTACTCGTGGATAGGCATCGCACTCATTGGACTGCCCATCATCATTATTGGGCTTGGCGTCCTCTTCGGAATCCTCTGGGACCGGCCGATCTTTCTTCCAATCACTGCGGTCCTTCTTGCAGGTACTTTGGACATGGTCCTTCTTGCGTACCTGATTCGTCCCGCAATGTACCGGCAGTTGGATGGCCGCGTTGGTTCGGTTTACGCGGTAATCAGTCAGATTCGCCGTGGATGGATTATCGAGGAAGAGCCGGTTGCTGCCAATAAGTCCCAAGACGTCGTTTGGCGGATCGTAGGGCGACCTGGAATTGTTCTTATCTCCGAAGGACCGTCCAGCCGCGTCCACCAGTTGTTAGTTACCGAGAAGCGGCGCATTAGCCGTTCCATATCTAACGTTCCAATCATCTTCATTGAGGTTGGCAGGGATGAAGGTCAGGTGCCTCTACCCAAGCTCAACCGCAAGATCAATAGCTTGAAGAAGGTTCTCACAAAGCAGGAGGTGCCGGCTGTTGCCAACCGCCTCACTGCGATCGGTAACCGCGGCATTCCGATTCCCAAGGGTGTTGATCCCACGAACACGCGTGCAAACCGGAAGGCACTTCGCGGGTAGTTCGGCCTTCCGTCACCAAGCAGTTGAGTAGCAAGAGGACCCTCGCGTATGCGGGGGTCCTCTAGTGTTTTGGAGGGCCAGCCGTGGCGCGGTGGGCGCGGCCAGTGTTCCCCTTCCCACACCCATATAGTGAGACCCGATTATGTATATTATTCAACCTCGTGCATACTTTCATTTGTTCTTGTAGTTCAACTACCGACGCGCAACACCTTGGAGGCACCCAATGCGCAAGTTCCTCTCGCTGACCGCTACCGCTGCTGTCGCAGCCCTGGCCCTTGCAGCCTGCTCCGACCCTGGCACCTCAGCACCCGAAGAAGACACCACAACCCCCGAGTCCGGCGCGGCAGTCGAAGGCTTCGACGTCACGACAATCGAGCCCGTAGCCGACATCGCAGCGATGGTGCCCGACACCCTAGTCACCGCCGACCAACTGACCAACGGCGCGTCAACCGACTACCCACCCGGTGAGTTCCTCCTAGCAGATGGCAAGACCCCAACCGGCTACGACATTGACATCGTCAAGGCGCTTGCCGCAGTCATGGGTCTCTCCGATGGCGTGACCAACACCGCCGAGTTCCCCACCATCATTCCTGCGCTGGGCACCAAATTTGACATTGGTGCGTCCTCGTTCACGATCACGCCCGAACGCATCGAGCAGGCCAACATGGTTTCTTACCTCGAGGTCGGTTCGGCATTCGGCGTGGCGACAGGCAACCCCAACAACTTCACCCCCGAGGATCCCTGCGGCTTCTCAATCGGCGTGCAGAACGGCACTTTCCAGCAGGAGTACGCTGAAGAACTCTCCGCCCAGTGCGAAGCAGAAGGCAAGGAAGCAATCACCATCCAGCCCCTCTCGCTTCAGTCTGACATCACCACCAAGGTTGTCGGCGGTCAGTATGACGCAACCTTCGCAGATGCCCCCGTCATTGGGTTCGCATCCGTGCAATCCGGTGGCAAGATCGAGCAGATCGGCGACGTCATCGAGTCCGCACCCCAGGGAATCGCCATTGCAAAGTCTGACGAGCAGCTCACCGCAGCCATCCAAGCAGCAATGCAGCACCTGATGGATGAGGGCTACCTTGCGCAGATCCTCGCCGTCTACGGCGCTGAAGGCTCAGCCCTCACCCAGGCCCGAGTCAACCCTGAGGTTTAGAAAGCATCTATTCAATGAGCCCCTCAACCGGACCCGTTGACCTCATCCACGCCCGGCCGGTCCCCCGGCCGGGTCGCTGGCTGGGAGCAGCCGTTGTCGCTGTCCTAGTGGCGATGGCGATCAACGCCCTCATCACAAACCCCGCCTGGCAATGGCACCTAGTTGGCCAGTGGATCTTCTCAAAGTCCATCATGACGGGTGTTCTCTACACCCTGCTACTCACCGTCGGCGCCATGCTACTTGGCACAGTCCTTGCAATCACCATGGCCGTGATGCGCCAGTCCACGAACCCCATCCTGCGCTATGTCGCAACCTTCTACATCTGGTTCTTCCGTGGCACCCCGGTCTACACGCAACTAATCTTCTGGTCGCTGCTTCCCGTCCTCTACCCGCAACTCTCCATAGGTATTCCCTTCGGCTATGAGTTCGTTCAGTTCAACACGCTGACCCTCATCACTCCCCTGTGGATGGCCGTCCTCGGCCTCGGTTTCAACGAGGGCGCCTACCTAGCAGAGATCATTCGCGCGGGCATCAACTCCGTTGACAAGGGGCAACGTGAAGCAGCGCAGGCCCTGGGAATGTCCAACGCCCAAATCATGGCGCGCATCATCCTCCCTCAAGCCATGCGCGTGATCATGCCGCCGCTTGGCAACGAAACGATCTCGATGCTCAAGACCACCTCCCTGGTCTCCGCTATCCCCTTCACGTTGGAACTGACCTACCAGGCTTCAAACATTGGCCAACGCCTCTTTGCCCCCATCCCACTGCTTGTGAGCGCGGCGATCTGGTATCTGGTGATCACTTCCATCCTCATGGTTGTGCAGCACTACATTGAGTCCTACTACGGTCGCGGATTTGATTTCGAAACCGGTGAAAAGAAGCTCACCGCCAAGCAGAAGTCAATTTCCGAGGCCGATCCCGGCCAATCCAACATGTTCCTGGACGTGACACCATGACAAAGGCACCAGACGGCGAACCCATGGTGAAGGCACGCGGCGTGCACAAGTTCTTTGGGGACCTGCACGTCCTCAGGGGCGTCGACCTCACCGTTAAGCCGGGCGAAGTGTGCGTCATCCTGGGTCCCTCAGGGTCCGGCAAATCCACACTTCTGCGCTGCATCAACGAGCTTGAAACCATCTCAGCCGGCCGCATCTGGGTAGATGGCGAGTTGATGGGATTCCGCACCACCACTGGCAGAGAGGGGCAGGAAATCCTGCACCGTCTCAAGGACTCAACCATCGCCAAGCAACGCAGTCGCATCGGCATGGTTTTCCAGCGCTTCAACCTGTTCCCGCACCGCACCGCCCTCGAAAATGTCACCGAAGCACCGATCAACGTCAAGAAGGTGCCCAAGAAGGCTGCCAGGAAGCGCGCTTCCGAACTCCTGGAACGCGTTGGCCTTTCCGACCGGAGCGACCACTACCCAAGCCAGCTTTCAGGTGGACAACAGCAACGCGTGGCAATTGCTCGCGCAATGGCGATGGATCCTGAACTGATGCTGTTCGACGAACCCACCTCCGCCCTCGACCCAGAACTTGTTGGCGAAGTTCTGGCGGTTATCCAGGATCTGGCTCAATCAGGAATGACCATGGTTGTCGTCACCCACGAGGTCGGGTTTGCACGCCAAGTCGCCGACCAGGTGGTGTTCATGGACGAGGGCGTCATCGTTGAGCGCGGCACGCCCGAACAGGTCATCGATAACCCTCGCGAGGCCCGCACCCAGGAGTTCTTCTCCAAAGTTCTCTAAACCAGACAAACGTGGGGGTTGTGTTGACCAAGAAAATGCTCAACACAACCCCCACATCACTCGGAAGTAAGTGCTACTCCGACTTTGTCTTACCGCTGAACCCCTCAGTCACCGCATTCAGCGCCGCGGTGAGCTCCGTTGGGAGAACCCAAATCTTCGAGGCCGTACCGTTGGCAATGTTGGGCAGTACCCTCAGGTACTCATATGACAACAGATCCGGGGTGGGCCTGCCCTCATGGATTGCCGTAAACACTGTGTCAATAGCTTTCGCTTCACCGTCTGCCCGGGTCACGGCCGCTTCGGCAGCGCCTTGGGCCTGAAGGATAGCCGACTGCTTCTCACCTTCTGCGCGCAGAATCTGCGACTGGCGCACGCCCTCGGCCTGCAAGATGGTGGCTCGCTTGTCGCGATCGGCGCGCAACTGCTGCTCCATGGCTTGCTGAATGGTTGGAGGCGGATCAATGGACTTCAGCTCAACACGGTTGATGCGAATCCCCCACTTGCCCGTCGCCTCATCAAGGACGCCACGTAACCGCGCGTTGATCTCATCACGGCTGGTCAAAGTCTGTTCCAGATCCATTGAACCAATGACGTTACGCAGGGTGGTGATCGTCAGCTGCTCGATCGCAGTAATGTAATCAGCGATTTCGTAGGTGGCGGCCATCGGGTCATTGACCTGGTAGTAGATCACCGAGTCGATCGACACCACGACGTTGTCCGCGGTGATGACCGGCTGTGGCTGAAAGGTTGTCACCTGTTCGCGTAGATCAACGCGTGCGGCAACCCGGTCCACGAATGGGATCAGCAGGTGCAGTCCCGCATACATGACAGAGTGGAACTTCCCGAGGCGTTCAACCACAAGTGCCCTCGACTGAGGAACTACCTGGATCGCCCGGACAACGACGACGACGACCAGGAGAATGAGTAGTAGTAGAACGATGGTTACCCAAAGTGATGAGTCCATTTTTTCCTTCCGCGCTCACTGTGAACGCTGCAACTTAGACACGGCAGGGAAAAACCCCGCCGCTAGTTAATCGTTGGGGGGCTCGCGGTCCGGAGGGGTTGGGACAGGTTCGTCAGAGGGCCCAACAACCGCGGTAGCACCCTCGATGCCAACTACGGTCACCTGGCTGCCAACCGGGAACACTCTCCCGTCCAAGCTTCGAGCCGACCAGATGCCACCCTCGAGGCGAACTCGCCCCTCACTGCCCATAAGTGGAGCCGTCACAACCGCACGCTTGCCAACCAAGCCCTGGGCGTTTGTTGCTATGTTTGGAGTTGACTTCTGGAGCAGATTACGCGCCCACGGCCTCACAAAAGCAAGGAGCAGAATAGAAACGCCGACGAAAACGCCAAGCTGTATCCAGAATGAACCACCTACTGCCCCCGCACCACCAGCTGCGAGAGCCGCCAAAGCCAAGGTGAGGAAGAACAAGTCAACCGTTGCCAACTCAACGATCCCAAGGAGAAGTGCTGCACCAATCCAGATTAACCAGCCCATGCCTACCCCTCACCGTGCGTTGAACGTACTCTCCTTAGCCTACCGCACCCGAAAAGACGCCTAGCGGGCGCGGGCCCACCACCGTTCGTCCTCGTGCGTCACCTCAAGGGGCAAACCAAACGCCTCAGAAAGCCCCTGCGACGTCAAGACCTCACTGATCGGACCGGCTTTCATGACTTCCCCACCAACGATGAGGGCGGCGTGGGTGAAGCCCGGCGCAATCTCTTCAATCTCATGGGTGATGAGCAAGACCGACGGGGCGTTGCGCCCCGCCATGATCTCAGACAGGGCCAAGACCAATGTCTCACGCGCTCCCAGATCAAGGCCCGCGGTTGGTTCGTCAAGAATGACAATCTCTGGGTCCGGCATCAGAGCTCGAGCAATCGACACCCTCTGCCTCTCGCCCTCGGACAGCGTGCTAAATCGACGGTCAGCAAGATTGCCGACCCCAAGCGCAGCCAACAGATCGTTCGCACGTTGCCGATCAGCGTCCTCGTACTCTTCCCCAAACTGGACCGTCTGGCCCCAACCCGCGGCCAAAACAATGTCGGCGGCGGTATCAGCCCCTGAGACTCGGTCGCGGGTCTCTTGTGAAGCGACCCCAACGCGAGACGCGATGTACGTTGCATCTTCACCCGAAGTATCAACGCCGAGGACGCTCGCGGAGCCAGTGGTTGGATAATCACGAGCCGCGACTAGGCGAGCCAACGTTGTCTTACCCGCGCCGTTTGGCCCCAGCAGCACCCAGTTCTCACCGGGTTCCACCTTGAAACTTACGTTATTGAGGATTTCGGTTCGACCCCGCTTGAAAGAGACTTCCCGAAGATCGATGAGGGGCTGCATATTTGGTGAAACCACCTATTTCACTAGCGTCTTGTACAGTTCTACAGTTTGTTCGCCGATGGCCTGCCAGGAGAACTTCTCTCTGGCCCGCTCCAGTCCCGCCTGCCCCATCTTCTTGGCAAGGGCGGGATTCTCGAGGAGTTCCGTCAGTTTCTCAGCAAAATCCGCCTCAAACTTTTGCGGATTAAGCGGTGTTCCCGTCCCATCCTGCATCTGTTCGATAGGTACAAGGTACCCCGTTTCACCGTCCACGATCACATCGGGGATACCACCCGTCGCGGTCCCCACCACGGGGAGCTCCATCGCCATGGCCTCAAGATTGACGATCCCTAAGGGTTCATAGATCGAGGGCGTTGCGAAGACATCAGACCCGGAGAGGATCGCTTTTACTTCCTCATTGGGCAGCATTTCGGAAATGTTGATGACGCCCGTGCGCTTCTCCTGCAGCTTCTTGACGAGGCCGTCGACCTCCGCGGCAATTTCCGGGGTGTCCGGGGCCCCTGCAAGAAGGACGATCTGCACGCCATCGGGCAGTAGTTCGCATGCACGAAGGAAGCCGGGCAGTCCCTTCTGCCTTGTTATCCGCCCAACGAAAACCACAGTGGGACGGTCCGGGTCCATCCCGTGCTTCTCCCGAATCGCGGCTGCCCGTTCAAGTGCTTCCTCGCCCACGGGCCTGTGCCACTTGTTCAAATCGATTCCGTTGTGGATGACATGGACACGGCTCTCCTCAACCTCCGGGTACGACTTGAGAATGTCAGCCTTCATGCCGTTAGAAACCGCGACGATAGCATCAGCATTCTCATACGCGACCCTCTCAACAAAGGAGGAAACGCGATACCCGCCACCCAACTGTTCAATTTTCCACGGCCGCAGTGGCTCCAAGGAGTGGGCCGAAATCACCAAGGGGATGTCGTAGAGGAGTTTGGAAAGATATCCGGCCATGCAGGCATACCACGTGTGAGCGTGGACCAGGTCCGAGCCCTCCACGCCCTCGAGCATTTCAAGGTTCACCCCGAGAGTCTGGATAGCGGCATTGGCTTCCGAGAGTTCAGGAAGGTTGGCATACCCGATTACCCCCGCTTCCGACCCGACCTCACCCGGGGTGCGCGGTCCATCGAAGGCCTCCACACGTAGGTCGACAAGGTTGCGAAGAACACGTGCCAACTCTTCGACGTGCACACCTGCACCGCCGTAAACAAAGGGGGGATACTCACGGGTTAACAAGTCTACGCGCATTGCTGAAATCCTTAATCCGGCGGGACGGGCCACACCCTTGGGCCCAGCTACCAGCATACCTAGCGCCGCCCTCGAAACCGTGAAATACCGAGCCGCGAAAGAAGAAATGCCGAGTTGCGAAGGAAATGGGGTCAAGAAGTCTTGCGACACTGCAAAAATAGCTCCCAGGTCTGAAACAGACGGTAGGCTATGACGCATGGCGATGAAGCGAACTCTGGCAATTGTGTTGGCAGGCGGCGAAGGCAAACGGCTGATGCCCCTTACTGAGGACCGCGCGAAACCAGCGGTCCCCTTTGGCGGTAGCTACCGCCTCATTGACTTCTCTCTTTCAAATATGGTCAACTCCGGCTATCTGAAGATAGTGGTCCTCACGCAGTACAAATCCCACTCCCTAGACACTCACATCGCGCGCTCGTGGCGCCTGTCGGGCCTGCTGGGTAACTTTGTGGCACCAATGCCGGCCCAGCAAAGACGCGGGCCCCACTGGTACCTCGGCTCAGCGGACGCGATTTACCAGTCCTTGAACATTGTTTACGATGAGCGCCCCGACTACGTCGTTATCACCGGCGCCGACAACATCTACCGTATGGACTTCAGCCAGATGGTGGAGTACCACATTGCTTCCGGCGCACCCGCCACGATTGCGGGGATCCGCCAGCCCATCGAACTTGCCGATCAGTTTGGTGTCATCAAAGAGAAAGATGGCATGGTCGATGAGTTCCTGGAGAAGCCGAAGAACGCTGAGGGCCTAGAGGACGACCCCAGTGTCGTCCTCGCATCCATGGGCAACTATGTCTTCAACACTTCGGCGTTGATTGAGGCACTGCGGAAAGATGCCGCAAACCCCGACTCAAAGCACGACATGGGCGGGGACATCGTCCCCTACTTCGTCGACCGTGGCGAATGCGCTGTCTACGACTTCAAGGACAACGTGGTGCCCGGGTCAACAGAGCGCGACCGCAGCTACTGGCGTGACGTCGGCACACTGGACGCCTACTACGACGCAAATATGGACCTCATCAGTGTCGTCCCAATCTTCAACCTCTACAACTACGACTGGCCATTGCTAACCGGCCAAGCCGACGCGTTGCCACCGGCAAAGTTTGTTCACGGCGACCAGGGTTCACGCATGGGTCACGCTGTCGACTCGCTGGTTTCCGAGGCCGTAATCGTCTCGGGCGCCGAAGTCTCCCGTTCGGTGCTCTCCCCCAAGGTGGCTGTCCATTCGTGGGCGCAGGTCTCCGACTCGGTGATCATGCACAACACCATCATCAACCGCAGGGCACGCATCAACCGCGCCATTGTGGACAAGAATGTTGTGGTCGAAGAGAATGCGTCGATCGGATTCGACCGGGAACTGGACCTGAGCCGCGGGTTCACCGTTACTGAGTCCGGCATCACAGTCGTCCCGAAGGATGCCATCGTCACCGCATAATCAGTTGAACTTTGTAACCTAGGACCATGAGTCCACAAGAAGCGGTCGTTCCCGCAGCACATAGCGGGGCGGCCGCTTTTCCTTGCCCCCAGTCCTGGCTTTTGTACGAGGGCGAAGTTCCTCTTGCACTTTCTAAGGTCGCCGCCACGGGGCGAGGCTGGTGGTCTGTTGAGGCATCCGCCCTCGAACAAATCCACGTCCCCGCTGAACGGCTGGAACCGGTCGGGCGCTCGTGTGTTGGGCCCAAACTGGCAAATACCTTCCCGACCCTGGTCATGACAGATGCGGACTCGACCCTCCTTGAGGGTGAGGTCATCGATGAGTTGGCGGAACTTGCCGGGGTACGCGACGAGGTCGAAGCAATCACCGCTGCGGCAATGCGCGGCGAAATCGACTTTTCCCAGTCTTTGCGCCGACGTGTCAATCTGCTGGCCGGATTGCCTGCAACAGCGATCGAGGACGTCGGGGCAAGTCTCTCCCTTATGCCCGGGGCCGGTGACCTGATTATCTGGGCACATGAGGTGGGCGCAAAATTCGGTGTAGTCTCGGGTGGCTTCGCGGAGGTGTTGGGCCCTCTGGCTGATGCCCTCGGCATCGATTTCCTCCTGGCCAACCGCCTTGAGGTTCACGGCGGTGTGCTGACCGGACGCACTGTTGGCCCGGTGGTAGATGCGCGGGCCAAAGTTGACGCACTCAACACCTGGAGTGGCGGGCAGCCCGGACTTGTGGTCGCGGCCGGGGATGGCTCGAACGATATTGCCATGCTTCGGAGTGCGGGAGTGGGTGTTGCGTTTTGCGCGAAACCGGCCGTGCGTGAAGCGACTTCAAGCAGGCTTGACCTGCGAAGACTCGATGCAGTGGTCGGGCTTCTGGGCCACAGTCTTCCCTAGTGGCGGACGTGGACGAAGTCCGCCAGGATCGCACAGTGGGAATGCCACTCTTTCCAATCGCGCTCCCACTCCACAACAGCCGCTGAACCGGTCGGCATCCCCATCTCAACCTCGGACGCCTGCCCCTCCTTCGTAAGTAACACCGCAAGCGATGACACGGTTGGCTCGTGGCCAACCAGGATGGAAGTGGTCCCGTTCGACCCCATGCGCACCGCTTCCATCATCTGCATTGATGAGCCACTATAAATGACTTCATCCGTGATAACTTCCGGCATCGTTTCTTCCGTGAGCCCGGCGCCCTTGGCCATGTTCTGCCAGGTTTCCTGCGCCCTGAGGGCAGGGGAAACGAACACCGTGTCTGCCGCCTTGATCACTGCGGATAACTTGCGTCCCAGTTCCTGGGCCTGGGCACGCCCCGAATCTGCGAGTGGGCGTTTGGCGTCTGTTCCTGGAGAATAGGAAACGGCTTTTGCGTGGCGAACTATAACGACTCTGTGTGTGGACATGACGCTATTGTAGTGGTTGGCATCCGTTGGGAAGGAAGTGCGCGATGGCTCTGGGCCGTGGACCAAAAGACCTGGTGTGCTCTAATCGGGGATGCGAAAATGCGGCAACCTTTGCGATCACCTGGTCTAACCCCACGCTACCGTTCGGGCGCCCCAAAAACTGGTTGACCTGCGATGAACACCGCGTCACCCTAGAGAAGTATCTGGGCTACCGTGACTTTCCGCAGAGCACAAGGCCGCTCGCGGAGTTCCTGGCTTCCCAGCAGCCACTAGAGTCGAAGTCCACCGGAATAGGACTGGACGAGGACGAAACGCTCTAGCGCACCTCCACCAGTTCCAGGTAGCTGTCATCCCACAGGTCTTCGTCGCCATCCGGCAGAAGCAGGACACGGTCCGGGTGCAGCGCCGACACCGCTCCAGGGTCGTGGCTGACGAGGACAACTGCGCCCTCGAACGAATCCAGCGCAGCAAGCACCTCTTCGCGTGATGCGGGATCCAGGTTGTTGGTCGGCTCATCAAGCAGGAGTACGTTGGCGGCTGAAACAACCAGGGTGGCAAGCGCAAGCCGTGTCTTCTCCCCACCGGAGAGAACCCCTACCGGTTTCTGGATGTCGTCGGCGGCGAAGAGGAACTGCCCCAGGACGGACCGCAACTGCGTGTCATCCAGCTCGGGGGCCGCAGAACGCATGTTTTCTTCCACGGTCCGCTGCGGATCCAGGGTTTCATGCTCCTGAGCGTAATACCCAAGCTTCAACCCGTACCCGGGCACGACCTCGCCCAAATCAGGGGTTTCAAGGCCGGCAAGAATGCGCAGAAGTGTGGTTTTACCCGCGCCGTTCTCACCGAGGATAACGACTTTCGCCCCGCGGTCAATCGCCAGGTCAACGTCGGTGAAAACCTCTAGGGAGCCGTAAGACTTCGAGAGGTGTTCCGCCGTCAAAGGCACCTTGCCACAGGGGGCAGGGTCTGGGAAGCGAAGCCTCGCAACCTTCTCAGCTGCCCGTTCCTGCCCGGCTGCCTCGCGAAGTTCAGCAGCTCTGCGCAACATCTGCTGGGCGGCCACAGCCTTAGTGGCTTTAGCCCGCATCTTGGTGCCCTGAGCTTCCAGTACCTCTGCCTTTCGCAGTGCATTCTGGCGTTCTTTACGGCGGCGGCGCTCATCGTCCGCCCTCGTCTTCAGGTAGGCGTCCCAGCCCATCCGGTAGATCTCAATCTCCGCGCGGTTAGCATCCAGGTAAAACACCTGATTGACGACGTCTCTAACCAAACCGACGTCGTGACTGATGACAATAAGTGCACCCGAGTATGTTTTCAGCCAGTCCCGCAGCCAGATGATGGAGTCGTGATCCAAGTGGTTGGTTGGCTCATCTAGAAGCAACGTGTCTGCTTCAGAAAAGAGCACCCGTGACAGTTCAACGCGGCGGCGCTGTCCGCCGGAAAGAGTGTGGAGGGGCTGGGCAAGGATGCGTTCATCCAGCTTGAGGGCAGAAGCGATTTGGGCCGCTTGAGCGTTGGCTGCCCAACCGCCCTTTTGGGTGAACTCCTCGTCAAGGCGCACGTAGCGTTCCATTGCCTTGACCTGTTTGGCGCCGGTGGCTGTGGACATTTCACGTTCAGCCTTGCGGATACGGTTCAGAAGTGCGTCAATGCCTCGGACGGAGAGAATACGTTCCTGGGCGGTTTGCTCCAGGTCACCCTCAGTTGTGTCCTGGGGCAAGTAGCCGATCTCACCTGTGCGACTGATTTTCCCTGTCGACTCAGCCGACCCGTTGTCCGGTTCACCCGCAAGAAGGCGCATCATGGTGGTTTTTCCTGCGCCATTTCGACCCACCAGGCCAACCCGTGCACCAGCGCCCACAGAAAAAGAGACCTGATTAATCAGTTCTCTAGCACCAATACGGAGAGAAAAATCTTGGACGCTTATCACCACGTGATTCTACCGAAGACATGTGGCCGTTCAGACGCGTCTTCCCTCACAGCCCTTGTTGGTTCCATGGTGGAACCAGGCACAATGGGACACGTGCAAGAAGAAACTCACTCCAAGATGACCACCGCAGATGCGTTCACAATCATCGCAGTCACCTTTGTTGCGATGCTCTTGATCTCTAATATCGCGGCGACCAAACTGTTCGGGATCACCGTTGGGCCAGCCCATTTCATCTTTGATGGCGGCGCGCTGCTGTTCCCCTTCACGTATGTTCTGGGTGACGTCCTCGCCGAGGTCTACGGGTTTGCGAAAGCGCGCATGGTCATCCTCATGGGGTTTGCCGCGTCAGTCCTGGCCGCCGGTGTCTTCCTGATCGTTCAGGCCATGCCGCCCGCCGAAGAGTACGCCAACCAGGAGGCGTTCGAGGCCGTCCTCGGCTTCGTCCCCCGAATCGTGGCCGCTTCCCTACTGGCGTTCTTAGTTGGGCAACTACTCAACGCATACGTCCTCGTCAAAATCAAGGAACGCTACGGTCCGAAGCGTCTCTGGGTCCGCCTGCTCGGCTCGAGTGTCGTGGGGGAAGCCGCGGACACAATAGTATTTTGCACAGTTGCTTTCCTCGGCGTGCTAACCGGCGCCAACTTCTGGAACTATGTCCTGGTGGGATTCGTTTACAAGATGACCTTCGAAGTGATTCTGATCCCGGTTTCCTACTTTGTGATCGCAAGAGTGCGCCGCCTCGATGAAAGGGCCCAAGTTGCCTGAGTGGATTTCCAAACCCGTTGACCAGGTTCCTTCCCGAGGCTGGCCGGACCCTCTCGCCCCATTTCCTGGGCAACACTCCGCTGCCGACACCGGCGCTTCTCAGCAGGGCCCGGCGCCTGACGCGTCGTCCCGACCGGACCGCGGATTCGACATCGAAGCAACCTCACACGAAGGCCGCGGGCTTGGCCGAGCAGGCGTAATCCACACGGCGCACGGCGACATCCGCACCCCGGCATTCATCCCGGTTGGCACCAAAGCGGACGTGAAGGGGCTTGTCCCCGAAATGATTGCTGGCACCGGCGCTCAAGCCGTCCTCGCCAACGCGTATCACCTATACCTGCAGCCCGGCTCGGACATTGTGGACGAGGCCGGAGGGTTCGGCGCCTTCATGCATTGGCCCGGACCAACGTTCACGGACTCCGGAGGGTTCCAAGTTCTGTCTATGGGGGCGGGCTTCAAGAAAGTCCTCACCGCGGAGTTCGCCGGCGGTTCGATGAGCTCCGAGGGGGCTTCCGCCCTCGCCGGCAACGGTGGACAAGGGCAGGTTCCCGCCGAGTTTGTGCGACGTCAACGCGAGGCCGTGAAGCAGTCCAAAGCCGTAGTTGACGATGATGGGGTTGTCTTCTCTTCCCACATTGACGGCAGCAAACACCGCTTCAACCCGGAGGTTTCCCTGCGTATCCAGCATCAACTGGGCGCCGACATCATGTTCGCGTTTGACGAGCTCACATCCCTGTCTCATCCGCGTTCCTACCAGTTGGAGTCGCTGGACCGCACGGAAGCGTGGGCTCGCCGCTGCCTAGTCGAACACAAGGCTCTAACTGAGGCTCGGACTCACCGTCCCTACCAGCAGTTGTGGGGCGTCATCCAGGGTGCCGACTATCAGGACTTGCGGATCCGCGCCGCCAGGACCCTTGGGGAAATGGAAGAGGACGGTCAGAGCTTTGACGGCTTCGGCATCGGTGGGGCACTACGAAAGGACCAGTTGGGCGAGATCGTTTCCTGGGCGACCTCGGAACTCCCCGACAACAAGGGACGCCACCTGCTGGGCATTTCGGAACCCTTCGATTTGTTCGAGGCCGTTGACGCCGGGATCGACACATTTGACTGTGTGAACCCATCCCGAGTAGCCCGCAACGCCGCAATCTACACGCCGCAGGGTCGCTTCAACCTGACGAATGCTCGCTACGCCCGTGACTTTGCCCCACTCGTTGAGGGATGTGGGTGCTATACCTGCCAGAATTTCACGAGGGCGTATGTGCGTCACCTCTTCAAGGCCAAGGAGATCCTGGCGGCAACCCTCGCGACCATTCATAACGAGTGGTTCACCGTGCGTCTGGTTGACGCGATCCGCACCGCCCTCGTCGACGGTCGCCTAGGGGACTTTCGCGAGGAGATGCTGGGGACGTTCTACGGCCGCGGCGTCTAGAACGCGCACGGTAGGTCGCCGATGTTGCGGCCCTACGCGCGCTAGGTCGCCGATGTTGCGGCCCCCGATGCCCAAGGTCGCCAAAGTCAGCGTAGGTCGCCGACAATTCGCCCAAACAACGGCGACCTGTGTCGACATCGGCGACGTTGGCTTGGTTTGGTGTCGACATCGGCGACGTTGGCTTGGTTTGGTGCAGGCGGGGGTGCCGGGCACGCGCGCCGGGGGTGCCCGGCTGCCGCGGGGTTCTAAATGTTGAAGCCGATTGCCCGCAACTGGTCACGACCATCGGGCGTAATGCACTCCGGGCCCCACGGCGGCAGCCACACCCAGTTGATGCGGACCTCATCCGTGAACGATCCCAAAACCATTTGCGCCTGACGTTCAATAACGTCAGTAAGAGGACATGCCGCTGATGTCAGCGTCATGTCGATGTCTACGGAGTTGTCCTCGTTGATCTTCACGCCATAAAGCAGGCCCAAGTCAACGATATTGATCCCCAGTTCCGGGTCAATGACATCCTTGAGCGACTCGACAACGTCTTCGGCAGGATACGTGCCATTCTCAATAACCGTCACGCCTGCTTGATCCGGGCTCGGCTGCGGTTCAAAGGGTTTGAACTGCTGAACAGGTTGCTCCTCTTGCGGGATCGGACGTGCTGCCATGGGGTTGTTGGCGGCGTTGTAGTCGGACATTTTCGCCTCCGTCTCAGTTCGTTGTTTGAGTCTGCTCGTGCGCGGCCGTGGATTCTGCTTCTTCAGATCCGGCCTCGCCACCACTTGCTGTCAGATCGATTCCTGCTTGCGCCAAAGCATCG
Organism: Schaalia sp. JY-X159; assembly: GCF_014525425.1. NCBI lineage: Bacteria > Bacillati > Actinomycetota > Actinomycetes > Actinomycetales > Actinomycetaceae > Schaalia > Schaalia sp. JY-X159. Next base: position 600,710 of record NZ_JACEXI010000001.1, read on the forward strand.
CGCAGCGCGTACCAGCCAAGAAGTGAGCACTTCACCCGGTTGGCAAACATTGAGGTTCCCTCGAGTGCGGCAGCGTCCTCAAGTTCATCAAGGACTTCCTCATCCACACCTTTGCCACGCGAGTGCATCATTTCTTCCATCGCGGCGAACTTACGTCGCACCAGGTCAAGGTCCTGTCCGTCGACCATCTCACTCATAATCGACAGCGATGCCTGTGAGATAGAGCAGCCACTGCCATCCCAAGCAAGCGCGTGAATGTGCCCGGCGTCGTCAACTTCCACACCCAACGTCACCTCATCACCACAGGTTGGGTTCGCCTGAAATGAGGTGAGGTCGAAGCCGTCAATTGGCCCCGCACCGGTGCGGAGCTTCGCGTGATCTAGGATGACCTGTTGGTAAAGAGCATCAAGCCCGCTCACTGGCGCCCCCAAAATACTTCTGGACCTTGTGCAGTCCTTCGATAAACTGTTCGATTTCTTCTGCCGTGGTTGTCAGCGCCACGGTAACGCGCGAGGACGCCTTCACACCAAAGAAGCGGTGCAACGGGATGGCGCAGTGGTGGCCAACCCTGATCGCAACATCCTCAAAATCCAGGACTTGGCCAACATCGTGAGGGTGGACGCCCTCGACCTCAAAAGCCACAACGCCAAGGCGGTGGGCCATGTCTGTCGGCCCGAGGACCCGCACGCCATCGATCCCCGCCATCCGCTCAAGCAACAGCTTTGTCATTGCTTCTTCGTGGAGGGCAACGCGGTCCATTCCCAACTCTCTCAAGTAGTCAAGGGCGACCGCCCAGGCCACAGCCTGAGCAACCGGCTGAGAACCCGCCTCAAACTTGGCGGGTGGCGGCAGGTACTTGGTGGTCTCCATGTCGACGTCGGCCACCACAGATCCGCCGGTGAGGACGGGAGGCATGGCCTCCAATAGTTCCGCCCTGCCCCACAGTGCCCCAATCCCTGTTGGGCCAAGCATCTTGTGGGAAGAGAACACGGCAAAATCAACGTCCAGCGCAGCAACGTCGACTGGCGTGTGAGCACTCGACTGGCAGGTGTCCAAGACCGTGATCGCGCCGACCCGGTTCGCGGCCTCCACTATCTGCTCGACGGGTGAAATGGCGCCGGTGACATTGGACGCGTGCGTGAATGCGACAACCTTGGTGGCATCGTCAATCACGTCTAGGGTGTCGAGGTCGATGCGTCCATCGGGAGTCAGGTCAAGCCACGCTAGGCTCGCCCCCGTCTTGGCGGCCAACTGTTGCCACGGCACCAGGTTGGAGTGGTGCTCAGCGCGCGTCACAACAATGCGATCACCGGGGCGAAGCCGGAAACGTGACGCGGGGTCCAGTGTGTGGCCCGGGTTCGCTGCACCCTGCGTGCTTACGGGGTTGTCCAAGTGCGCAGACCCGAGGGCGGACGCCGATCCATCAGGCATTATCCCCGCACTGGCATTAGTGAAGGCGCTAGCCACCAGGTTGAGCGCCTCGGTGGCGTTCTTGGTCCAAACGATCTCTTCGGCGCGAGCCCCAACAAAGTCGGCAAGCGTCTCCCGAGCATCTTCAAACTGCACGGTTGCCTGGTCACCCAGCAGGTGGGTGTTGCGGTGCACCGCACCGTTGGAGTCGCGGTAGAACTCGGCCTCGGCATCAATCACGCACGAGGGCTTCTGGCTGGTTGCCCCAGAGTCCAAGTAGACAATGGGTCGACCACCACGACCAACCTTTTCGAGCACAGGAAAGTCGCGACGGATTGCACTCAGTTCCGCCGCGGAGAAATCTGTAACTTCGTCCACGATTCCCTCTCCTTTCCTGCTCGGCGCGGGCGCGGTCCCCCGCGGCCCACACTCAGAGAACACGATTCCTTGGGGAGCCTACCCACCCGGGTGGCTCCCCAACGGATCAAGACGCTACGGGAGCCAAGTAGCTGTCGTAGCCTTCTTCTTCCAGCTTGTCAGCCAGTTCCGGCCCGCCCTGGTCAGCGATGCGACCATCAACAAAGACGTGAACGAAATCCGGCTTGATGTAGCGCAGGATGCGCGTGTAGTGGGTGATCAGGAGGATGCCCATGTGATCCTTCGTATGAGCCCGGTTGACGCCCTCGGAGACAATGCGTAGCGCATCAACGTCAAGGCCCGAGTCCGTTTCGTCAAGGATCGCGTAAGCGGGCTCCAGCAGTTCCATCTGCAGGATCTCCAGGCGCTTCTTCTCACCACCGGAGAATCCAACATTGACGTCACGTTCAGCAAAGTCAGCGGGCATACGCAGACGTTCCATTGCTGCCTTGACCTCTTTGACCCAGTGGCGAATAGCCGGAGCCTTCCCATCAATGGCGGTCTTCGCGGTGCGCAGCAGGTTGGACACGGACACACCCGCAACCTCAACCGGGTACTGCATGGCCAGGAACAGGCCCGCCTGGGCGCGTTGGTCAACGCTCATGGCGAGGACGTCCTCGCCGTCAAGCAGCACTTCACCCTCTGTTACCTCATAGTTTGGGTGACCGGCTAAAGCGTAGGCCAGCGTCGACTTGCCCGAACCATTCGGACCCATAACCGCGTGAATCTCACCGGGCTTGATTGTCAGGTCAACACCCTTGAGGATCTGCTTGGGACCATCTGGCGTTCCCACTGTGACGTGGAGGTTCCTGATAACCAGTTCTTTTGCTTCGCTCATTTTTCCGTTCTTTTCAGTGAGTTTCACTTCGAATCAGCCGACTGATCCGGTGCGTAGTCGTAGTCCTTCAGTTCTTGCTCAATCTGGCCAATCAGCCGGTCCTGCAACTCCGGGATACCCACGGAGTTGAGGATCTCCGCGAAGAATCCGCGGATCACCAGGCGGCGCGCCTCCAGTGGCGGAACGCCACGGCTCATCAGGTAGAACAGCTGCTCGTCATCAAAACGACCGGTCGCAGATGCGTGTCCCGCGCCCTCGATCTCCCCGTTCTCAATCTCCAGGTTGGGGACGGAGTCGGCCTTCGCGCCCTCGGTGAGAATCAGGTTGCGGTTCAGTTCATAGGTATCTGTGTTGTCTGCATCCACGCCTATCAGGCAGTCGCCAATCCAAACGGAACGCGCATCTTTACCCTGCAGTGCACCCTTGTAGGCAACACGCGAGTAGCAGTCGGGCTGCGAATGGTAAACAAACACGCGGTGCTCGAGGTGCTGGCCGCGATCCACAAAGTACAGTCCGTTGAGGCGGATGTCGGCGCCGGGTCCGGTGAAGTCCGTGTCGACGTTGATCCGCACGGTGTCGCCACCAAGCGTGACAATCATGTGCTGAAGCGTTGCGTTACGGGCCGCCCGAACGCGGTGCGAGGACGCGTGCACACCATCGCGATCCCACTCGTGAACTGCGACAATGGAGAGCTGCGCGCCCTCGCCCGCCTCAATCTCTACTGTCTCATCAAAGAGTGCGGGGCCGTTATGAAGGATCACAACCGTGCCCTTCGACATGGTCTCAGCCTTGACGACAATGCGCCCGGCCTTCAGTTCCGGACCTGCCGTGACAGTGACGTAGACGGGCTCATCCAGCTCGACCTCTCGGGGGATGATGACCTCTGTCGTCTCCTCAAACTTTTCCCACGCCAAAGCAGCCAGGTAGTCACCGGGCGCTAGAACGACAGGATCCACCAGTTCTTCCCGGCTCACCGTTGCGACGATGACGTTTTCCGGGCCCCGAACATCAATCTGCGGCGCGCCCGCGTATGCGTCGGCCTCGAACAGGGGGCGGATTCGTCGCATCGGGGTGAAACGCCATTCCTCTTCACGACCCTGGGGGCGACCAAAGTCAGCACTCGCGAAAGAGGTGAAACGGTCCGCACGCGAAACCTTCGAGGGCTCCAGGACGTTTGTTGATTGCTTCTGAGTTGTCATATCAGCCGACGGACCCTTCCATCTGCAGTTCGATCAGGCGGTTTAGTTCAAGCGCATATTCCATCGGCAGGTGCTTAGCAATCGGCTCAATGAAGCCACGCACAATGGTGGCCATCGCTTCGTTTTCGTCCAGACCGCGGCTCATCAGGTAGAACAGCTGGTCTTCGTTCACCTTAGAAACCGTTGCCTCGTGCCCCATTTCGACGTCCTCGGTACGAACGTCGACGTAAGGGTAGGTGTCGGTGCGGGAAATCTTGTCGACAAGCAGCGCGTCGCAAAGCACGTTCGACTTCGACTTGGTGGCACGCGAATGCACCTCAACCAAACCGCGGTACGAAGTTCGTCCCCCAGCGCGGGAAACGGACTTGGCAACAATGGACGAGGACGTCTTGGGCGCCATGTGAACCATCTTCGCGCCCGTGTCCTGGTGCTGACCGGTGCCGGCAAAACCGATGGACAGGGTTTCCCCGCGGGCATTCTCTCCCATCAGGTAGCAGGCCGGGTACTTCATGGTGATAGCGGACCCGATGTTGCCATCAATCCACTCCATGGTTCCGCCCTCTTCCACAATGGCGCGCTGTGTCACCAGGTTGAGGACGTTGTTCGACCAGTTTTGGATGGTGGTGTAACGAACGCGTGCATCCTTCAAAACGAAGATCTCCACGATTGCGGAGTGCAGCGAGTTCGTGTCGTAGATCGGCGCGGTACAACCCTCAACGTAGTGAACGTACGAGCCCTCATCCGCGATGATCAGTGTGCGCTCAAACTGCCCCATGGCTTCCGTGTTGATACGGAAGTAGGCCTGAAGCGGGATCTCAACGTGCACGCCCGGCGGCACATAGATAAAGGAGCCACCCGACCAGGCTGCGGTGTTCAGCGAGGCAAACTTGTTGTCACCTGCTGGAACCGACTTGCCAAAGTACTTCTGGAACAGTTCCGGGTACTCACGAAGACCACTGTCGGTATCGAGGAAGATAACGCCCTGGGCTTCGAGGTCTTCCTGAATCTGCTGGTAAACGACCTCGGACTCATACTGGGCGGCAACGCCCGCGACCAGGCGCTTCTTCTCAGCGTCCGGGATCCCCAGGCGGTCGTAGGTGTTGCGAATGTCCTCAGGAAGGTCTTCCCAGGACTGCACCTGACGGTCCGTTGAACGCACAAAGTACTTGAAGTCGTCAAAGTTGATGCTGCTGAGGTCGGGACCCCATGTCGGCATTGGCTTGCGCTCGAAGAGATTGAGAGCCTTCAGACGCCGCTCCAGCATCCATTCAGGCTCACCCTTGGTCTCCGAAATGTAGCGGACAATGCCCTCATTGATTCCCTTGGGAACGCCCTGAGAGTAGTCGTCACTGTCGCGCCACCCGTACTCGTAAGCGCCAATACTGTCGATGATCTCATCATCAGACAGCGGCGCCTTAGGAGCGAGGGTCTCGATTGACTGCGTCATAGATTCCTTCTTTTCGATTCTGTTTCAGTTACCCAAGTCGTCTCTTGAGGTTCACGTTTGCCTCAATGCCATGTTTTTCCGAGGGCGAGCCGCCGGCATGCCGATCGGAATGTGTGTTGTGCAGACATGTCCGCCCTGGGCCAGGGTCGACAGTCTCTGGACGTGGACGTCAAGGATGCGGCTGAATGCGGCCAGTTCTGCGTCGCACATTTGCGGGAAGTCAGCTGCAACATGCTCAATCGGGCAGTGCCCCTGGCATAGTTGGATCGCAAAGTCGCCGCTACCGATGGGGCGGATGCTTGCGGCATACCCGTCCTCGGTGAGGGCCGAAGCAAGCGCCTCTGCCCGCAGGCGTGGATTGGTTCCAGCAGCGCGAACCACAGGGGTGTAGCGCCGCTCAATCTCACGGGAACGAGATGCCGCAAAACCGTCAATCAGCTCTTCCCCAGCGGCCTTCGACATGTACGACAGGGCCTTCGTGGCTAGTTCCATGTAGCCATCTTGGAGGCATTCCCGTCCCCCGTCGGTTGCCACGTAGTGGCGCGCAGGGCGCCCTCGTCCACGCTTCGAGAGGGAAGCAACTTCGTGTTCGCGAATCTCCCCGGACTCTTCCAACGACGTGATGTGCCTGCGCACGGCAGCCGTGGTGAGCCCGAGGAACCTTGAGATGGCTCCAGCCGTAACTGGCCCGTTCTCAATCACCAGGTTGCGGACCATTTGCCTCGTGCCCGTGTCCCGGGCTGCATCGCGGGTCTTTGTAGTCGAGTCTTCACCCATCATGGCCCCCGTTCGCGCAATCGTTCTGCCAAGCCACCACAGGATGCAGTCATCTAAGACCGCTGTGTAGGCTTCCGAAACAGTCTAGCCGATTTTCGAAACACAGCTATTGGCAAAACCTCACGTTTGACCACATTGTGGCAAGGGACCTCTGACTCAGGACCGCGGAACCATGCGGATTACTCCGCCTTGGCCGGGCTTTCGAGGGCGGAAGCCTGCCGCTTTATGGCGGCCTTCACAAATTCCGTAAATAGTGGATGCGGGCTAGTAGGACGCGACTTAAACTCCGGGCGCGCCTGGGTTCCAATGTAGAAAGGATGCTGCTCTTCATCCATCTCCACGAACTCAACCAGCGAGCCATCCGGAGAGAAGCCGCTGAAGCGCAGGCCAACGCCAGCTAGGGCGTCCTCGTACTCCCGGTTGATTTCAGCACTCTGGTGGTGCCGTTCGCTGATCAAAGTCTCACCGTAAATGCGCTGCACGCGCGAACCTTCAACAAGGGCAGCCGGATAGGCTCCCGCCCTCATCCCCGTCTTCCGGTTGGTGCCGTCCTCAGCCTGCTGGACAACCACTTCGTTCTCAATGATGAGCGGGTGGTCTGCTGCATCTCCCGAAACCGGAACGTCAGCCAGAACTCCCTTCGCAGCATCAATGACCATGCACTGAGCGCCAAGCCCAATCCCCAGAACAGGAACGTTGTTCTTTCGCGCCCACTCCAACGCGCCGAGGACGCCCCCGATCTTTTCATTCCCGAATGTTCCGGGAAGGAGGATGCCGTCAACATCAGCCAGCGCCTTCGCAGCAGCTTCTGGGGTAGCGCACTTGTCGGCGCGGATCCACCGGGTCTTCACGCGGCAGTCATTCGCAAAACCGCCAGCCTTGAGCGCTTCCGTAGCGGACAGGTAGGCATCTTGAAGTTCGGTGTACTTGCCAACCAGGGCAATCTCTACCTGATGCAGGGGTGAGTTGACGCGTCGCAACAGGTCATCCCAGCGTGTCCAGTCGACGTCGTGGAAGAGCAGGTCAAGGCGTCGCACCACAAACGCATCCAGACCCTGCCGGTGCAGAACCTTGGGGACCGCGTACAGGGACGAAGCATCCGGGCAGAGGATGACGCCCTCAAGGTCGACGTCGCACATCATTGAGACTTTGCGCTTGATGGAATCTGGAACCTCAACCTCGGTACGCAACACGATGACGTCCGGCTGGATACCCACGGACCGTAGTGTCGCGACGGAATGCTGGGTGGGCTTTGTCTTGATCTCTCCCGCAGCCTGCACGTACGGCAGCAGGGAAACGTGGATGAACATGCAGTTGTCGCGACCTAGTTCACGTCGCACCTGGCGGGCCGCCTCAAGGTAGGGCGCCTCCTCAATGTCGCCGACCGTTCCACCAATCTCCGTAATGATGACGTCGGGGGCTGGGCTCCCGTCGGTGGGCTCAGCCTGGATACGCATACGGCGGGCAATCTCATTGGTGACGTGAGGAATGACCTGCACGGTCTCTCCCCCATAGAATCCGCGTCGGTCATTGGCGAGGACGGAAGAGTAAACCTTCCCCGTCGTCGCGTTGGCTCCCCCGGACAGTGAGACGTTGAGGAAACGTTCGTAGTGGCCGATGTCGAGGTCGGTTTCAGACCCGTCCTCGGTCACAAATACTTCACCGTGCTGGAAGGGGTCCATGAGTCCGGGATCAACATTGAGGTATGGGTCAAGTTTCTGCATCACCACGTGCTGGCCACGGGCGCGAAGAAGCATACCTAAAGATGAGGCAGTGAGTCCCTTACCCAGGGAGGAAACAACACCCCCGGTAACAAAAATCTGTTTTGTGACGTGATTATTGCCTGAAGAAAGCCCGTTGGAGGGCCGGGGAGAGTCATTGACCATGGACCCTAATTCTACGCTGTGACCAGGGGGCAAAACGACTCGCTTCAAGCCCAGTCCGTCACGTTGTGGCGACTATGGAAGAGGTGCTAGCACTTCGAGCGCGCCAGATTGCGTTCCATATGATCCCGTAGCACCCGAAGCTAGGGCCAGGACAGCGTTGAGGGCGCCCATTGGACTGCCACCCCTATCAGCTGTCGCCAGCGGGGAACCCGCTTCGCGGAGAACTGCGATGAACTGGTCTGCCGTGGCGGCCTGTCCCACAGCTACCGCCTGCACACTCGCGTCAGCAAATGCGGTGCCGAGGGCGATCCACCCGTCACGGGTCAGGGGCGCCACAGAGACGGCCGCATCCCCACCGGCCTCGTTCCCTGACTGAGTTTGATCAACCCCGGCAGGGCGTTCGATTCCGGCTCCCACCAGCATGAGCCCATCCGCGAGCTCGGTCGGCAGGGCGACAACCAGGGGCGTGGCCTCATCGGTCAGCATCCCACCAATGAGTTCCGCGTCGGGGCTGTCCACTGTCAACGTTTCTACCAAACCTGTCGCGAGCACGGCGGCTGGAGACGGATCCGCGGGCCGCCCTGCTAGGTACGAAGAGACTGGAGACGCCAGAGTCTCCCGGTAGGTGTTGGCATCTTGAGAGACAAAGGCCTCCGTAAGTTCAACGGGACCCAACACTTGCGCGCCAGCCTGCTCGAGTGCACTTGTTGCAACATCCACATCTGCGCTGGTCGCGTCCGGGAGGACAACCACTGCGATGTTCTTGCCAGACATGGTCCCCGGGAGGACCTGCTCGGCCAGAGCAGAAGCAAGCTCCTGCCCGGCCTCACCTTCCGCCGAGGCCGCTGCCAGTTCCTCTTGAAGATCGGCAACCGAGGCCACAGCCGCCTCATCTGAGCCGACGTTGCTAATGGCATTCTGTAGTGGGCCAGCCCCAAGGACAACCCCAACTGCAAGCGCCAAGAACACGCCAATCAGTGAAACCAGATGGTAGCGAAAGTTGATCATGAGCGGACCTTCCGAGCGGTGACTTTCGTGGTTTGGGGCTGGCTGTCGCGGCCGTGCAGGCCTGCCATCACCCGCGGAGATAGGAGAGAACGGCCCAACATTGGAAGGACGCCTGCGCCGGCGACCCCGATCAGTCCCGAGCCAAGTGGGGTAAACAGGAAGGCTGCGACCCCGGCCAGGAGGGCGGCAACAAGCAGCAGTGCAAGCCACCATCCGGACAGACGAGGACGGTAGACGGCAAGCAGTGCGTCGAGGGAGAGGAGTCGGTCCCGCAGCTGCGCTGCGACAAGCACGCTGCCCGTGGTTTCCAGGCCGCTTCGGTCGATGAACTGGGTGAGGGTGCGCGGCGCGGAGCAGTCCACGACCGCCGCTGCACCGTTGCTGGCTGCGAACAGCATCGCGACGTCGGTGCCTGACAGGCCCGTGAGAACCGCGTCGAAGTCAACGGAGTGTCGTTTCAGCATTTCTCGTGCCGGAACGACTTCGTCCGTGCTGGGTACCACTACTTGACGGACCTTTTTCAGGAGGCGCGCCTCAACGTCCCTTGGGTCACCAACCAGGACCGTTGGTTTCAAACCTACCTGCGCCAGCGCATTTGCTCCCGTTCCAACAGCGATGATGACGGGGTTGTGGTCGCCAACGAACTGGCGTAGCGGTGTCTTTTGAGCGGTGAGGTCGGATGTGGGGGTGGCGATCAGGGCAATCCTTCCCTCCATCTTGACTCGGGATGAAGGTAGCCCCACTCCGTCAACAATCAGGGGCTGTTCGGATGCGAAGTCGCGTGATGCAGATAGGGCGTAGGCGCCAACTTTGCTCACGAGCCGCTCTTGCACGCCTGTTGCGTCCTCGTTTGCGTCGCGAGTGCTGACCCGTCTTCCGGAAGCGAGTAGGCCCTCCTTCGTTGAGACGTCCGCATCTGTGATGTCGAGGACGGCTCCATCCCGGACATCCAAAATGTCATTGCCGAGGTCGTCAATGACCGTGACTCCGCGGTCTAGGAGGGCTGCGGTCCCTGTTGCGAGGGCGCGCCCCGTTGACCCCTTCGCCGCATTGAGGACGGCACCTGGGTTGTAAGAGAGGAGTGTGTGTGCGGCTTCAAAGTCTAAGTCGGGTGCGTCGACGATGAGGATCGTGCCGGGTCGGGGCGCTTGGAGGAAGCGTCCGTGGCGGTCGGCGACCTGAGCGCGGGCAGAGAACGATTGGGGGGATGCCGTAGTCACGATGTCGATTCTTCCACGTTGCCTGCTCTTTCCAGTTTGAGGGCGTGTCGGCGTGCCGCGCCCTCCTTGTCGTCACCGCCCAGCATTCGCACAATCTCATCGGTCTTGTCTTCATTGCTGACGGGGCGCACCCTTGCGGTTCCATCACGCTTTTCAACGACGAAGTTGGCGTCGGCGAGGGCTGCCACCTGGGCCAGGTGCGTGACGACGATGACCTGATGAAAATCAGCTAGGGCCTTAAGTCGCGCCCCAACCTGGTTTGCTGTCAGGCCACCGATTCCGGCATCCACCTCGTCAAACACCATGGTTTGTGGTGTTTGATCGGTGGCGAGGACGACCTCGATGGCAAGCATGATGCGTGACAGTTCCCCGCCGGAGGCGCCCTCGTCCAGAGGAGTTGCTGGAGCATTGGGGTGGGGCTGCAGCAGCATCTGTACGCGGTCTTGCCCCGAAGCGGAAAGTTCAGTCGTGCTGACTTCAACAATGACGCGAGCATTGGCGAGTGCCAGTGCAGCAAGTTCCCCGTTGACCTTCTTCCCGAGGTCTTCGGCGGCAAGCTGCCTTGATGCCGACAGGTTTTCAGCGAGTTTTTGAAGCTCCTGCTCAGCCGCTTCTAGGGCAAGGCGGGCGGCCTGCGGATCCCCTTCGACCCCCTCGAGTTCACCAATGCGCGTCTTGGCGGTTTCGCACCAGGCAAGCAGTTCCGCCGCGTCGCGCGCGCGCCCTCGGCACAGTTCCGTGAGGGTTGCGCGACGTTCATGAAGGCGAGCAAGTTCGTCTGGATCATCAAAGAGGGCCTCGCCGTAGTCGCGTAAATCAGAGATCAGGTCATTGATCTCCGCGTCCATGGACTGCGCCCTCCTACTGTATTCCTCCAGTTGCGGATCGAGGTAGGAGGCCTTGAGGAGAACGTCAACAACGGAACCCAGAAGGTCAGCCACGGCCGGTTCGGATCCAAATCCCTCACCCGTCAGTGTCGCAAGTGCCCCACTCGATGCGGACCGCAACTGTTCAACGTTTGACAGCCTGTCGATTGCTGAATCCAGCTGCACCTCTTCATCCGGGGACGGATCCAATGCTGTGACCTCGTCGGTGACTTCACGCAGGTAGCGCAGTTCCACTTCCAGGCGATCCTCATCGGCTTCCAGTTGTGCTATGCGGGCCCGCAGGTTTGTGACTGTCGCCCACTGCCGCTGATAGTCGACCAACAGCTGGTCGTGTGGTGGCGGGGCATAGCGGTCCAGCAGCTCCCTCTGGTGGGTTGGTGATTTGAGGCGCCACTGGTCGGCCTGCCCGTGGATCGTGATTAGGCTCCCTGCCGTGTCGGCCAGGGCCCTGGCTGGGACGGGTCGTCCGGAAATTGCAGCGCGTGAACGCGAGGGGGTGACAGTGCGCGCGAAGGCCACTTCGCCCTCGTCGACCTGGAATCCCGCTTCCTCCAAGTCGTTTGCAACAGCGGTGGGAACGGAGATTACTGCGTCAACTTCAGTGCGGCCGCGCCCCGTCTTGATGATTCTGGGTTCGGCGCGCCCGCCCGTGAGGAGGCGAAGGGCCGTGAGGAGCATGGTCTTCCCCGCACCGGTTTCACCCGTTATTGCAGTGAGTCCGCCCCCCAGTTCCAGTTCGCAGTCTTCAAGTAACGCCAAACCAGACACGCGCAGATCAGTCAGCATTGAGATGTTCCTCTGCCGCTTCCTCACTTCCCATCGTCGCCACGCCCTCGGCGCGCCAGCCGACGACCGGAAGGTTGAACTTGCTGACGAGGCGAGCGGCGAAAGGTGTGTCGTCGAGGCGCACCAGCTTGATGGGCTGTGATCCCGCGGTGACTTCAATACGTGACCCGGGTGGGGCGACCACTTCGCGACGCCCGTCCAACCACACGGTTGGGGCAACGCGGTTGGATTCGAGGACGCCCACCTCCAAGTGTGAGGTCGGGGCGACAACCAGCGGCCTCGTAAACAACCCGTGAGCGGCAAGCGGAGCCATGACGATTGCCTGCGTTTCAGGCCAAACCACGGGACCACCGGAAGAGAACGCGTAAGCTGTTGAGCCCGTTGGCGTCGCCAAAATGATGCCGTCCGCGGCGTAGGTGGAAACGACCTGTCCGTCGACCACGAAGGCGAACTCTGCGGGGTGGGCGTTATCGGAATGCAGAACAACGGCGTCGTTGAGCGCCCAGTCATCGCGGACGGTTCCGTCCGGGCTGACTATCCGCACTTCCAAGGTCATCCGAGGGTCAATTCCGTAGTCACCGGCGGCAATCTGCCGCAAGACGAACCCGATTGAGTCAGCAGTAGTTTCGGTGAGGAAACCCATGTGCCCAAAGTTGATGCCCAGCAGGGGGACGTCCTCCCGGTAAGCAATCTCAGCGGCTTTCAGTAGCGTCCCATCCCCACCAAGCGTCAAGATGAGGTCTGGCTTTTCCTCAAGGACGAGGGCGTCAAAGTTGGCGTCACCATCCATGATGTCGGCAACATCGATCAGTTCGATGTCTAGTTCTTCGGCGTGGCGATGCAGCCGCTTCGCGGCCTTGCGGACATCGTCGCGGTGCATATGGCGAACAACAAGGATCCTCATTGTGTCGACTCAATCCCTTCTTGGGGCCCATTTTCCACGGCCGCGCGGATCGCATCTGCAAGGTCACTTCCGCTTATTGGCGTCAGCGAACCGCGTTTGACTACCGTATCGGGGGCTAATGCCAGAAAGTATTCCACGTTGCCGGCGGGACCTGGCAGTGGCGATGGCGCTACCCCCACCACGTGCAGGCCAACGCCCTCGGCAAACTCTGCGACCTGGGTCACTGCCTCGATGCGTAGTTCTGGGTCACGGACCACTCCCCCGGAACCAACACGGCCTTTCCCGACCTCGAACTGGGGTTTCACCATGAGGACCTGCAGCGCATCGGGGGCGCATCGGGCCAGGTTGTCGATCACTTTAGTCAGGGAAATGAACGACAGGTCTGAAACCACCAGGGTGGGGGCAGCGCCGCTTTCGGACAGCACCTGTTCGGGGGTGAGGTGGCGAATATTTGTGCGCTCGAAGACTTCCACCCGGGGGTCTTCACGCAGTTTCCACGCTAGTTGCCCGTAACCCACGTCGATTGCAACCACGGACTGCACGCCCCGGCTCAGCAGCACTTCGGTGAAACCGCCGGTGGATGCTCCAGCATCCAAACAGCGTTGCCCGTCAAGTGGCGGCAGTATTCCCTCAAATGCGTCGAGGGCACCCAGTAGTTTGTGCGCCCCCCTGGAAACCCAATCCTGTTCGGGGGCAGCAACTACTTCGAGTGCAACGGAGTCCTCAACCTGTGTGGCCGGTTTCGTTGCGGTCATCCCGGCGACTGTGACGCGGCCAGACGCAATCAACTGCTGCGCAACCGTCCTCGACTCTGCGAGGTGGCGGCGCACCAGTTCTGCATCTAGCCGGCGTCTGGTCATTGCACCTTCAGCGACGCGAGTTCTTCACGCAGCTCTTTCTCAAGGGCGCGCAGACCTCCCAGCTCACTGTTGAGGCGCTGCAGAACATCCGTGCCTTCAGGCGCACGAAGCGCTTCGACAGGCAGCGGATTCTCCAGCGCTTCAGCGAGGCTGTTTTCAGTCATCGCTACCGTCGCCGTCCTCGACAGTGTCTTTGACGGCTTCCGCGGCCTCGTCAGCAATCGCCTCGGCCTCTTCAACGACCTCGGCCTCTTCAACGACCTCGGCCTCTTCAACCAACGCGTCCTCGGCTGCGGCCTCGTCAGCGATGGCTTCCTCAAGTACTGCGTCTTCGCCGGGCGTTTCTTCTTCCGGCTCAGGCTCCTTGAAGTTGGGTTCGGTGATGATTCCGGCAAGATCGGCGTTGTCCACAACGATCAGTTCTGGAATGCGCACCTTGTGGTCGGCATCCGTGGCTTCCCATCCGGCGGCTGCTGCCGCGCGGTAGGTATCAAGGTTGATGGTGACAGGATCACCGTCAGAACGAAGTTCAATACCGTCGACAACCATGTACCCCCAGCGGGTAAATGACACAGGCTGGGAGACACCTGCAGTCCACGTTCCATCCCTGTGGTGTTTGGGTTGCGGATGCGTCTCCTGAAGACCACGCAGGTCAAGCGCTAGGTAAGCGGGACGTTCACCACGCTTGGCGCGTACAACGTCTGCTGCGCTACTGACGCCTGTGAGGACATGCAGGGAAGGCATGCGAGCCGCGAACGCAGCTGCGGTATCCGTTTCCAAGCGGTCACCAACGCTAAGCGGATTCTCAGCTTTGACAGTTGCTGCAGCGCGAATCATGATTTCAGGATGTGGCTTGCCCGTTGCCTCTGCGCGGCGGTTTGTCGCCCTCGATACTGCGGCTACAAGTGAACCGTTACCAAGCGCCATGCCGCGCTCGGTTGGGAGCGTCGTGTCCAGGTTGGTCGCGTAGAACCGTGCCCCATTATTGATGGCGTAGGCCGCTTCAGAAAGCTCCGCCCAACCCACATTGGCCGCGTAACCCTGCACCACGGCGTCAACTTCTCCCTTAGCATCGCGGACGGCGACAAACCCTGCCTCTTTCACCAGATCTTCAAGTGGCTGAGATCCAACGACGAGGACGGTAGAGCCCGGCTCAAGCTGCTCTTTGATGAGGTAGACACAGTCCATAGCCGAGGTCATGATGTGCGGAGCCTCTGCGGGAATACCGAATCCAGCCAACTTCTCAACAACCTCTTGGGCCGATCGCGAGGCATTGTTTGTCGCGTAGGACAGGCTCACGCCATCGTCTGCAACTTCGTTGAGGACTTCGGAGGCGTGCTCGATTGGGTTCGCTCCCTCGAAGCAAACACCGTCCAGGTCAAGCACCAGGGCGTCGTAGATCTCAGACAGTGCCTGCGTGCTTCCTCGAAGTGGGGTTCGCGTGTGGTCAACGTCCGCATCAAGAAGTTCACCAAGGTCGGTGATCTCCATGACCTCTTCCTCAACCGGCATAGCCTCTTCAACTGCGACGGCTTCTTCTTCACGTCCGAGGACGCGCAACAGGTCGGCTTGCATGCTCATGAGCCGAGCGCGCTGCTCATCAACGCCTTCGGCGGGAATGGCGCGAAGTGCATCTTCAACCAGGACCAGACTCAGTTCGGTCTGACCTAGGTCTTGACGAGCTCCTGCTGCAACCAAGATAACTTCAACCTGCTCGTCAAGAGGCATCTTGGAGGTGTCCGCAGCCTCAATGACTTCAAGGGCTTTCTCTGGGCGTCCCAGCCCGCGCTCACTATCTGCCTCAATGGCGCGGAGGGACTCGTCGCCCCGCATCCGTCGGACAGCGCGCACCTCACGAAGAGCTTCTTCGTAGCGCCCGGTGGCGTATGCGGTCAGTGCAGCCGCTTCGCGAACCACATCGACTCGACCCGCGCGCTTCACTGCGGCCTGTGCGTGTTCATATGCCTTGTCGGCATCGACATCCAGCAGCTGGCCAGCCATCACCAGGTGGCGAGCCACAATTTCCTTGTTGGCACCGGCAAGGGTGTCCAGCGCATTGAGAACTTCTTCCCCGATCTCATCTGCCACGACACCTGCGGGAATTACGGGCTCGTTAGGGTCTGCTGAACGGTACTCAGCCTGGTGTGACTTCGGCTTCTTGCTACCAAATCTGTCATCGCGGCGATCTTGGCTACGCCCGTCTGAGCGCTGCCCGGCAAACCGTGGCTGCTCGTCGCGCCTATCCCGACTATCGCCCCTTCGGTTGTCGCGACGGTCATCCCGGCGATCATCCCGACGACCGCGGTTGTCCCGCTGGTTCCGATCGCGATCCCGGTCACCATAGGAACGATTGTCCCGACGATCATCGCGCTGCCCACGGTTGTCCCGACGATCATCACGCTGATTCCGATCACGATCACCATAAGAACGGTTATCCCGACGATCATCCCGCTGCCCACGGTTATCCCGACGATCATCACGCTGCCCACGGTTATCCCGAAGATCATCCCGCTGGTTCCGATCCCGATCACCATAAGAACGGTTGTCCCGCCGATCATCCCGCTGCCCACGATTGTCACGCCGATCATCACGCTGGTTCCGATCACGATCACCATACGAACGATTGTCCCGACGATCATCCCGCTGATTCCGATCACGATCACCATAAGAACGGTTATCCCGCCGATCATCCCGCTGCCCGCGGCTATCTCGGCGATCATCACGCTGGTTCCGATCCCGATCACCATAAGAACGGTTATCCCGGCGATCATCCCGCTGATTCCGATCACGATCACCATAGGAACGGTTATCACGCCGATCATCCCGCTGGTTCCGATCACGATCATCGGAACGCGGCGCCCGGCTTCCACCTTGTCCGCCGCGGCCAGCGTTGTTGTCCCGCCTGTCACCGCGTGGGCGGCCCTGGTCATTTGACCGATTTTCGTACGCCACGTTGCCTCTTTCACTCTGCAGAAATACTGCGACCAGTCTACCCGTGGCCTCCAACAGAGTAAGCACACGCTGGTACGCAACACGTCACGCCTGCCCATTGGGCTTGTAGATCATTGTCTGCGGGGACAGCGTGCTCGCCTAAGGTTGCCGGGGTCCCCTAAGGTTGCCGCAGTCGCCTAAGGTTGCCCGTAATTCGCAAGGATATAGGCAACCTTAGGTGATACCGGCAACCTAAGGTTGCTCTTCATAAGAGGGCCTGTAGGTGGGGTTTGAATCCTCCGGTGTGGAGGAGGCTGTGGTGGATGTAGGTTTGCAGGTTCCGAAATCCGAGGGCCATGCCGCGGAGGTGGTCGAGGAGCCGGTCGGGCTTTGGCGAACCGGTCAGGGCATACGGAGCCGGCTACGCCGTAGCGAGCCGAGCAGGGCATACGGAGCCGGTTAATCCATAGCGAGCCCGCTAGGCTTGCATAACGGTGTGATTCGGGGGTGAGTGAGCCTAATCGGCTCCCTATGCCCTAACCGGCTCCGCAATGCTGAGGAACCCCGCGGGCGCCTTGCACTTGGGGCGCCCCACCCACGTCGGGGGCGCCCCACCCAAATCCGCGGCACCCACGCCCGCCCACGCCTCCGCGAGATCGAATAGTATCGACAGTCTCGGGTCCAATAACGGTGTTATGTGTCGATACTATTCGATCTCGCGGTTTGAGGCGGGTAGAGACGGCAACGGTGCGCTGTCGGAGAGGCGCGAAGGATACCCACAGACTCTTCTGCGGCGACCTTAGGTTTGGGAGGGTGTGGGGAACGCGGTGAAGACCTGCCTCATCAGTGTCGTTAGGAACGATGCCCCCGTGGCGAACGCGAAACCCTGGAGTTTAGACACCAATAATGACCGCGTCCTCCCCCAATAATGGCCGCATCCCCCCAATAATGGCCGGTATCCCAGGCGTGCGCGCATTGGTCCCTTAAACAGCGACCGGCGGCCCGACCCTTCCGAGTCTGACCGCCGGCTCACCGACTACTGGTTCGTGACTACCTCTCGCCTCTTGGCGATTCCCACCCACTGGCGGTGCTCATTATCTGAGCCTCACCCCTGAGCAGTTGGCAGCCCCCAACCTCCTACCTTTAGATGTTCCAAAGGCTCTACTTGCACTCCGGAAGCTTCATGAGAGCATCCGAAAGCACGCCTGAACCGCCAACGAGAGTGACAGTGCCAACCCGAGACCCACTGCCATCGATCCACTCAGAGACCACTGGCTTCGGGATGCACTTCCCATTGGTGAGAACCAGACGCTGTGTCGGGTCACCTGCAGCGGGAGCAGCAGAGAGAGCATCCGGGAAGTCCAAGCCCGTTGCTACCCAGACACCAGTCATGGCAGTGTCTCCAACATTTGCGCTCACATAGTTGTTCACAGCAATGTTGGTTGCATACCTATCCGCACCTGATACGCGGGTGACGGTCGAGAAGTTCTTCTTCAAGTTCGACTCAATCTTGGTATTGACTGCACCTGGACCGCCCGCGATCACAACAGTCTCGGCTCCGAGACGCTTCAGAAGCGCCGTGGATTCCGACATGAGGTTCGAACCCGAACTGCCGTTGACCAGCAGTACCGGAGCATCGAACGCACCCGCAGCTGCCGAAGCAGACAGACCATCCGGGTATGACAGACCGGTCGCAATGAACGCCCGATCGACATCTCGGCCACTGAAGAAGGTCTGGAAGACCTTCGCACTGGTCTCGTAGCGCGTCTCGCCATAGATACGGAGCGGGAACACATTAGTCGCATTGCGCAGCTGTGCGACAACATTCGACGAGACAACTCCCTGCCCACCGATGACATACACCTTGCTTGGTTCCAGGTTCTTGATCTTTGCAAGGGTGTCCGCAGGCATCGCACCAGCAGGCGTCAGGAACAACGCGCCGTCGCTCACTGCTGCCGCTGGAGCCACGGACAATGCGTCTGCAAAGTCCAAACCTGTCGCAACAAACACCACTCCACCCTTTTCGTGGTCGAGGGCGTCATTGACGGCCAGGTTGGTCCCATAACGAGTGCTTCCACCCAGCCTACGGATCTCAAGCTGCCGTTCAGTGGCTTGCACCGCCGAGTTAGCAGTTGTCTTGGTTGGGTCGAATGAAGCCTGGAGGTCAAGGTCTCCCGAACCCGGAACAGTGATACTCACCGTTGCAGAATCACTCCACAAGGTACCTTGCTGCGCGTTCACCACATCCGCGGAACCCAGCGTTTCAGTTCCGGCTTTGATAGTCACCTTAGTGTTCGCAGGTGCTCCAATGGCGTGAATGTTGGCATTCTTGTAGGTGATCTTCGCAGTGGCTCCACTTACGAGGCCGTCTTCAGGAAGAACAACTTCGACACCCTGGCGGGCCCAGTTCGGCTCAATCGCAGAGGAGAATACGCCGTCCTTGAGACCACTCTCCGTCGCGAGGTAGCCAAGCCAAGACTCCCAATCAAGGAGTCCGTAGCTGGAGTTGACCTCTCCCTTGGCAAAGACGTGGAAGTTGTCCCCGCCAGCCGCCAGGAAGGTCATGGTCCCAGCCGTGTATGTCTTCTCGAGGTCGAGCGGCTCGCCATTCAACGTCACAGAGTCAATTACGCCGAGCTTGTAACCCGGATGTGCCGGATCGTCAACCTGGTGGAATGTGTACTGGAAGTTATCTGACAGACCCAGCTGCAAGTAAGACCGGCTGGGCACGGCGCCAGTGGCGGTGCGCTGCCACTGCTGCTCAAGCATCGTGACAATCTGAGCACCCGTCATCTTCACCGTTGCCAGCTCATTGTTGAAGGGCAGCACAGACCGTGCTTGCGCGACCGTGATCACGCCGTCCTTGTCTGGGATCAGATCCGTGCGCAAACCACCGGGGTTTGTGACACCGAAGTCTGGCTTGTTAGCAATCTGAGACAGCTGCCCATCAAGGAGCATATTGCCGACAATGGTTCCCAGAGGAGAAGCTCCACCCCTGTCCTCACCGGACTTCTCGGTCTTCACCCAGACACCATTCTCATAGGCGCCTTCGGTGTAAGCCCGCGAAATCGGAGCGGTGAGCTTAGCGGCCGGCTTTGAGCCTTCAGCGGTCGCAACCTTCAGGGCATCAACAATGATCTTGTATGCATCCTTCGACGTGGCATTGAAGTTCTGCATGGTTTCCATCGGAACCCCTGCCGCAAAGCCAGGCGATGCGGCTGTACCTGCTGTGGGAACGTTCACCGCTAGGTAGCTTTCTACATCACCAGTGTCGTTGACTGTCAGTGTGACCTGACCAATGTTTGCACCGTAGGAACCCGTGGAGACGATAGGACGTGTCTTGCCGTCCGTGCTTCCAGGTACTGGACCATCCCAGGCGTAAACCTGGTGTGTGTGCCCGTTGAAGATCACGTCCACAGCCGGAGAAGTTTCGTTGACGATCTTCGCGAAGACCGGCACGTCCTTGACCTGCTGCTCCAGAGTTCCTGCGGGAACACCGGTTGCAGCACCCTCGTGGTACTCCGCAACAATCAGGTCGGGCTTTTCACCGGCAGGTAGTTTCTCAAGCTCATCAACGACCTCGTTAACCGAATCAACCGGGTCCTTGAACGTCAAACCTGCAACGTTGTTGGGGCTGACCAGTGTCGGGGTCTCCTGTGTTACCGCACCTGTTACCGCGATCTTGAGCCCGTTCGCCTCAACAAAGGCGTATCGCGGAAGAAGTGACTTCCCGGTTTCGTCCACGTAGACGTTCGCGGCGATGAGTGGTCCATCAAATTCGTCGTCTAACCGGCCGGTCAGGTCCGTGTATCCCTGGTCGAACTCGTGGTTGCCCACTGCGGTCACTCCAAGGCCCAGCTTGTTCAACAGATCGATTGTCGGCTGATCTGCCTGAAGCGAGGACGCAAACAGCGAGGCTCCCACATTGTCACCTGCTGAGAGGAACACCGTGTTGGCGTCTCCGCCCATCTGCTTACGCAGCGCTTCCAGCGTGTAGACGAACTGCATGGTGTCATAGGTACCGACATTGGAGGTGTTGAGACCATTCTGGTTGCTGTTGAGTGTCCCATCAATACGACCGTGGAAGTCGTTGATGTTGAAGATGGAAACATCCTTCGTATCGGTGGTCTTACCTGACTTCAGACCCACTATTGCGGGGTCGTGGTCAGAACCCCTGTAGTAGGTGCCTTCCATCTGCTGAACGAAGTCGCCACCGGTGTTGTTGTAGCGGCTGTAGTGGAGGCCGATTTGTTCCGGGGCATTGATGTTCCAGATTGCTGACCCCTGGTTGCGCTGGCTATCGACAATGGACTTCGACACCAGAACGTGGTCAAGGGAACCGTTGAGCCCACTGTAGCTGTACGAGGCCTTACGGGGTTCACCGGTCACCGGGTCGATATTGACGTTGGTGAACCCAGCATTGTAGAGCGTGGTCATTGGCGTCTCATACGTGTACGCATTGAAGTCACCTACGAGGACGACATCCTTGACCGCGACGCCTGTGTTCGTGGCAAGCGTGTTCAACGCTGGACCATTCACCCAATCGGCCAGAGCCTTGGCCTGAGCGGTGCGGGAAGTATTCCAGCCGCCCTCGCCGAGGTCTGCCTCAGCACCGGCACCGGGACTTGACTTGGACTTGAAGTGGTTCGCAACCAAGAAGAACGGTTCACCGCCACCAACGGGAGTGAATGCTTGACCAAATGGAGCGCGTGCGTTCGCAAACGGCTGACCTGCGCCTGACTGGTTGGTCAGGGTGAGCTGTCCGTTGATCAGGGGTGTAACCTTCGCGGGCTGGTAAATGATACCCGGGTACATGACGTCCTGAGAGGCAACTGCCTGCTGACGCAATGGTGTCGGGTCAATGTAAGCCCACTTGCCTGAGGTAGAGGCTTTGTTGAGCGCATTGACCAGATATTTTGCGGAGTCACCTGACTTGGCCGCGGTACCGAACGTCAACTTGAACGAGTTCTCGAGTTCCATAACGCCCAGTGCAGCAGCGTCAAGAGTGTTGATCGCCTTCACGAGCCTGTCCGTCTGGAAGGCAAGCATGGTCGCGTTCCAAGCACCTCGCGGGCCACCTGTTGTTACCGTGCCGCTGGTGACGTTGTTGCAGCTCTTTACCGTAACTGGCGCACCGGAGTTGTCCGTGTAGGGTTCACAGACGTTCGCCCACGCTTGGCCCAACTGAGTTGGGAAGTAGTTCTCAAGGTTGAATCCACCAACGACAACGTCGCCAGTGACTGAGATACTCCCGGGTCGCGTTGCGGAGAACGTGGCCGGCAGGTCAGAGACGACACCCGTTGCGCTGGTCTCGATGGGAGCGGTTGGGTTCAATGTCCAGGCATTGTTGCGGTAGTCAACAATAAGAGGATCCACGAACGTGACGGTGGCCCCCACACGCGTGTTTCCGTTGACGTCGACGTAGGGCGGCACCAACTTGTTGTTAGTGGCATTGCCCCCCGCGAAACGCGTTGTTGCGCCATCATCGAGGACGAAGAGGTTGGCAGCGTTAGCGGTTGCGATTTCTGCACGCTTGGCCGTGTCCGCGGTCACGTCTGACGGCTGGCGCAGCGGCTCACCCGTTACCGAAATCCCGAGCGTTCCGTAAGAGTTGGCGTTGTAGTTGTCGGTAACTGCGAACCCCGCGTCCGAGGACGGGGTGTAGAGCATCGACTGGATCGCTGTGCGGCCCTCAGCTGTCTTCGGCCAAGCTCCCGTGGCGGGTGTGGCCGGCGCAATACCGGTCGTGTCCGCTACGACCTCAATCTTGGAGGGGGCACTTGCCTCCGGGCCGATGTTGAGCTGACGCAGACCATTGAAGGTCGCAACCAAACCGGTAACCTTCACGTATTTACCAACTTCGGGAGTTGGCGCCACGTTGTTACTGTGGTTGGTGTAAACGAAAATTGCGTCTGATTCTGTGGCTAAGTTGTAAGCACCACCGGAACCGGCCGTCTGGATCACAAATCCGTTCAGGCCACCCGTCGGGTAAGCGGCGGTGACCCAGCCTTCGGTTGTGACAGTTTCGCCATCAGCGCCAGCGCGAACTTCCGCGATCGTCGGATTCGCTGACACATCCAGCGGCGCAATATCTGAGGTGCCTGGCACCTGTACTGGCGCCTCTTCTGCTGGCGCGTCTTGTTCGGGAGCCTCTTCCCCTGGGCTACCTTCTTCGGGGTTTTCGTCTGGAGCCACTTCCCCTGCTGGCTCCGTCACGGCGACCTCAGGGTCACCTTCTGGAAGATCCACCGCAAGAGCAGGGCCGGCAAGGGTGAATGAAGTACCCACCAAAGCCGTTGCTGCTAATACGGAAGACCACCGCGAAACTAATCGCATTCTGTCTCCTTCGACAATGTGGGCGTCTATGCCCACATGTTGTAATTAAACAAAAAGGCCGGGGGTAACGATGCCACCATCGCCCCTCCCGACTTTCCACACTTCTCCCCGATTTGAGGAGAAGATTGGACTAGCTAACCTACAGTGCGCGCGCAACGCTTGCAACGCGATTGAGGGCGCAGATGGCGACAGGTCACGCAACCACCACATCTTCGTGCGAAAACGTGCCAGAACGTCCTCCAAGACCTGCACTAAAGTGCAACCTAGCCTCCCTGCGGGAGCTGATGCACCCGAAATGGCACGTCTGTCCACACCACGCCGCCGACGTTGACCCGCACGTAGTACTCCCCCGGCCCGGGTAGCATGACGTCGCCCCAGCCGAGGACTGACGGGACATTCGTTGTCGGCCCCGGCTCCCCTTGCCGCTTTATCTGCCCGGACATGACACCAATTTGTTCATCGCGGCCGTCGTCGCCGCGATGCATCAGGTGTGCCTCAACGACGAGAACCTCGAAGTCGTCTTTTTCATCCAGCTCAATCAGTAGTGGAAGAACTGCGCCGAAGGGTGCGGGAAAGTCCTTACGCCACATCTCGCTCACCCCCGCGGAGAGTACGTTGAGCATCCCCTCCCGGATATTCGCAGCGTCAGCAAGTATTGCCATCGCAAGCCTCATCGTGTTTCCTCTCATCACCCATGTTCGAGGACGATCCCCGTTCCCTCACGTTACCCGCAGATGACCACGCTAGGCTAAGTCAATGAGCACCACGAGGCGGGTTGGGCAAGTCGGTTTCGCTTTCACAACCGTCCTGGTCGCCCTCATCACACTGACGCCCCAGTCCGGGGGCTCAGCACACGGCGCCGTCGCCAAAGCCCTGCTCGATGCCCTTCACGCTATTGGAGTACCCGCCAGTTTTGGCGAGGTCGAGTGGGAGTTCACCGCAAACATCATTATGTTTACGCCACTGGGCTTCTTCCTCGCCCTGGCGCTTCCAGGCGCGCGACTCTGGCTGGGCATCATCGCGCTGCCACTCATGTCAGGGCTTATTGAGGCAAGCCAGTTTCTGTTTCTTCCCAGCCGCTACCCCACTGTTTCAGATTTGGCGGCAAACTCACTGGGTGGCTGGCTTGGACTGCTTGCGGGCGTTGGAGTCCTACAAATCATCAACCACTCCACGACCCGACGAGGACGTGCTGGCGCAACCTAGACTTTCGCCCGCCCGAACTTTGTCCAGCGCCGCAGCTCCGCCCGCTTCGGCATTGCGGGGACTTTCGGGATCCCCTGACTAACGATGTCAGGTTCCGTCATTTCCCTGCGCTCGCCCGTGAACTCACCCGGGCCGAATACATCGATGATGCCGTTAAGGTACGCCGCCGTAGTTTCCGCTGCGGGGACCAGCTGGTCACACGATAGCTTGTAGATGGCGCGGGACTGGCGGAACGGGTCAATAACGTCAAAGTCCTCCATGGAACCCGGGGGTGGCACCATTCCGCGCATTCTCGCCACGGCTTCGACGGCCGCGTGGAGCGTACTGGCATTCTCAGGAATGCATTCCTCAACGTCCGCTGGGGTGACATGAGAAGCCAGATGTGCGAACTCACGCAATGTGAAGGTCTTCCGCACCACCTGGGGGTCCATGCGAACAATACGCTTGCGATGCCCACGCGACAATGCAAGAACGAGGTCGGAAACACCCAGCTTCCCCTCTGTGAGCATCTGGGCCCTGTGCAATGGAAGATCTTTGATGCCCATCGCCTCCCCAATCCTCACTTGAGGTTTGGGGACCTGACGGTTGGGAACAGCCATAATTCCGGCGCTTGAAGCCGTAAAAAACTCTGCTGGAAGGTCTTCACGTAGCAGAGACTCAGCAAGAGGTGACCGGCAGATGTTTCCGGTGCAAACTGTCAGTACTCGAAACATGGTGCCTAGCGCTGTCGCTTGTTCCCAACGATCGTGCCTGCTCCTCCAGCCGTGGCACTACCTGGCTTCTGCCACCGAGTCCCAGAGCGAGCATTTGCCTTCGCGACCTCTTCATGAGCGGGAGATCCGTAAGTGTATGCGGCGTAGACGTATGAGTCATCACCCTTGGTCGGTACTTTGGTCATGACGATTCCGAGGACGCGAGCGTCGATGCGTTCCATCGTGCCCAGCGCATCACCCAGCGCATCCTTACGAGCCTCACCCACGGCCGTCACCATCAGCGCCCCGCCAACATCCTTGGCGATCAGTGCTGCGTCAGTAACAACCAACACGGGCGGCGCGTCAACAATGACGTAGTCAAACTGTGCTTTGAGGTTTGAGATCAGGTCCCCCATTTCCTGGGAGCCAAGCAGCTCCGAGGGGTTTGGCGGGCGGTGCCCGGCCGGGAGAACAACCAGGTTGGGCTGACCCCATCCTTGCAGTGCTTCAGCGAGGGTGACGCGGCCAATAAGGATGTCGGTAACACCAACCGCGCCCTCGACACCCATTAGGTCGGCAACACGTGGCTTACGCAAGTCTCCGTCCACCAGACACACTGTTGACCCGGCTTGCGCAATTGCGATGGCTAGGTTTGCGGCAGTTGTCGACTTACCCTCGGCCGGTCCAGCAGAGGTCAACACGAAGCTGCGCGGGTTGCCCTCAACCTTGAGGAACTGCAAGTTGGTACGGAATGCGCGGAACGCTTCCGCCCTCGGACTGGTGGGGTCATCTTGTACTAGCAGCGGGCGGGTCGCGGCATCGGGGTCGAAAACGATGCGACCCAGGACCGGGTCATCCGTAATCGACGCGACGTCCTGACGGGTGCGAATTTTTGTATCAAGTACGGAACGCAAAACTGCAAGCCCCAGACCGAGCATCAGGCCCAGCATGAATCCCAAGGCAAGATTCCGCGTCACGTTGGGGCTGATCGCTCCGGCGGGAACCTGAGCAGGCTGCACCACATCAACTTGAACCCGTGCAGGAGCACCCTCACTGGGACGTTCCAACTGGTTGGTCACCACGTCGGCAAAGACTGCGCTTGTGGTGTTCGCAACCAAAGCTGCCTGCTCCGGATCGGAATCTGTCGCAGAGATGTTGATGAGGACGGTGTTCGTGGGAGAGGACGCAGACACCGCTGACGCCAGTTCAGTCGGAGATAGTGCCCCGCCAAGTTCCTCTGACACCTGATCCATGACGATCGCTGTGCCAACCACATCCACGTAACTGGTCACTGCTGAACGTACGAAGTTTGTGCCTTGGCTGAGATCGCCAACGGATGCGTCACCCGTCCGCACCGACACGTACAGTTGTGAGGTGGCCTGATACTTGGGGGTTTGGATCATGGACCACGCTGCCGCGGCGCCCGTGATGATGAGGGTCGACACCAGGATCAACACCCAGTTCTTACGGAATATTCTCAGGTAGTCCTGAAGTTCCAAAGTGGTGGTCCCCTCTGAACAGTGTTCTATTACGCGGGAAGCCTATCACCGCAATCCTCACCAAACACGGACAATTCGGCCTCTAGTGACCGCTCTAATAGTGTGAGACTTCCACCCTGTGGGCCACGACCCCAACCATAGTAGTCGTTATGGAGCAGAAGCAGAATGACAAGGTCGCCAGAGTGGATGGACCTCCCCCGCCGAAGCCACGACTAGCCGGTAACGTGATGGTCACCGATTCCAAGCCGTCACGGGTTCACCGCAAGGAAGACTTGGGGGGAGCGCTGCTCGCCCTCGTGCTACTGCTGACAGTGCTGAGTTTCGCGCTGATGGGAACTGGTCACGCCACCACTGAGGAAGTTAAGGCCGTCTTCGGCGATCACCTTCGCAACCTGCTCCTTATTCCCCTGCGGCTGGCTGAAGGGCTGTTCCTCCTTGCCAGTCCGATTGCGGTCACGGTTGCCCTAGCCCGCAAGCGCCGCTTTGATTCGCTTATTGCAGTTGCCACGACAGCGCTAGTTGCCGGGCTCATCACGTGGGGTTTGGCCCTGGCGCTGCCCCATTTGCCCGAGGTCGTCCAGGCAACCCTGACAACCCCGGACATCGGATTAGTTGCGTTGATTGCCGGGCTGACAATCGCAGGCACGGGAGCGTCTTCGAGGGCGATCCGTCTGTCCTGGTACGGGGTGTGGTTCCTCTTGGTTTTGGAGGTGCTGCAGGACAACGGCACTCTGACCACGCTTTTCCTCACGTTCCTTTTTGGACGAATGATTGGTGAGGTGGCCCGCTGGGCTTTCGGGTTTGGCGACCTGCGAGCATCACCCTCGGAGCTAGTTGAAGCCGTCCTCAACATCGGAATCATTCCGGCAAGTATCAGCCGCGAGCTGCCAGAGGGCGACAGTTCAATCCTTTACACCTGGCAGGTCGCGGAGCAAGATGACTTTGCCTATGGAGATGTCGTACTCCCCCTGCATGCCGCCGAACAGGGACAGGCCCCGACCTCGGACGCTTCCATCCAGCCGACTCGGCAAGGCACCGTGACCATTGGCGCTGATCGGCGCTATCGGCTTGTCAGCACTGACGGGGTGGTTTACGACCTCGACGTCCTCGACCCGGAGCGTGGCATCACCAACACCCTCGCAGAGCTGTGGTCCACCTTCCGCCTCTCGGGACTTGGGCGTTGGACTTCCCCGTCGGTGAAGGCTCACGCGGAACGAACAGTTCTCACTACGAAGACGGCGATGGAGGCAGGCACGCGGTCCCGACGCCCAGTTGCCCTCAGTGAGGCCGCGGGGTCAACGGTTTTGGTGTGGCAGTCCCTGCCGCCAGTGGCCAGCATCTTGGACGAGGACGCAGCAGATGACCTGTTAGACCAGGCGTGGACCCAACTGAATGCTGCGCATAGTCGTGGCGTCTCGCACCAGAACCTTGATGGGACGCGACTCCTGGTGGACGAGGACGCCCGCCTGTGGATCGTCGGTTGGGATCAGGGCGACGTGGGAAGCTCCCTGCTGAGTCGCCAGGTTGACTGCGCCCAGCTCCTCACGTGCCTGGCACTCTCCGTTGGGCCGCAGCGCGCGGTTGCTTCCGCGCAGAAACACCTTTCTGCCCCGCAACTGGCCGCCACAGCCATGGCTTTGCAGAAGGCAATTCTGCCACCCAGCGTTCGTAGGAGCATCGGGCGCGGGCCGTTGCTTAGTGACTTGCGTGAACAACTCGCGTCCTCGGCGAACACCGCCCCCGAGCAGCTGGAACCCCTGCGCCTGCAACGCTTCAGCCCGAAGAGCGTCCTCATCGCGGTGATGCTGGTGATCGTTGTGGTGTCCGTCCTCGGCTCCCTCAACATTGACTCAATCGGTAAGGCTCTGGCAGACGCCAATCCGTGGTGGATTCTGGCGGCCTTCGTGATCGGATTGACCCCGTGGTTTGGTTCGGCCTTATCCTTGAAGGCTTTCTCCGGGGTGAAGATCAAGCTTTGGGATGCAACCTTGGCGCAGGTGGCGGCCTCGTTCGTCGGGGTTGCAGCGCCCGCCGGTATTGGGCCGGCAGGCCTGAACCTGAGGTTCCTGACCCGCCAGGGCATGACGATGCCGGTTGCTGTGGCAACAGTGACTGTCCTGCAGGTCTACCACTTCATCACCACCATCACCCTGCTCCTATTAATTGTGGTCATCAGCGGCACGTCCGTGGCGTCCTTCTCTTTTGATGCCATGACGATCCTCTGGGTCGCAGCGGGGGTTATTGCCCTTCTCGCTGCTCTCTTCGCCATACCGAAGGTACGCAAATGGGTGTGGGGGAAGGTTTCACCAATCTGGACGCAGATCGCCCCGGAACTGACCCGGGTGCTCGCCAACCCACGTGAGATGGTGGCGGCATTCGTCGGCATCATCATTGTCAACGCAGGCTTCATCGGGGCGTTTGGGGCGTCGCTTGCTGCGTTCGGTCATTCCCTGAGCTTCCCTGCGCTTGCCGTGACATTCCTGCTTTCGAACACGGCTGGTTCAGTGATCCCCACTCCCGGCGGCATCGGCCCGGTTGAGGCGGCACTAACCGGTGGCCTCACGCTTGCAGGCATCACCGCCGCAGTCGCCCTCTCAACCGCCGTTGTCTTCAGGCTTGTCACCTTCTACATTCAGGTGCCGATCGGATGGCTTGCGCTGCGCGTCATGCAGAAGAGGGACCTGGTGTAAGGAGGACGCCCAGCACGCAGGTTCTTTCAACGGGCGCCTCTCCCATCGCGGCACTAGGCTTGGATCTGCACGGAATCACGCCAGTAAAGGATGTCTCTATGTACTACTCCAGCGGAAATTTTGAGGCCTTCGCTCGTCCGAAGAAGCCCGAGGGAATCGACAACAAGAAGGCTTGGATCGTCGGCGGCGGCCTCGCTGGAATGGCGGCGGCAGGGTTCCTGGTGCGCGACGCACAAATGCCGGGAAGTAACATCACGATTCTGGAGGCGTCGAACGTTGACGGTGGCGCCCTCGACGGCGCAGGAGATGAGCTCACGGGCTGGCTGCTGCGCGGCGGCCGTGAGATGGAAGACCATTTTGAGTGCCTGTGGGATCTGTTCCGCTCTGTCCCTTCGCTCGAGGTCGACGGGTCAATCCTGGATGAGTTCTACTGGCTCAATAAAGAGGACCCCAACTTCTCCTATAACCGCACCACAAGCAAGCACGGGAAACTGGGCGGCGTCGACCACAACTTCACCCTCGGCAAGCACGGGCAGGCCGACCTACTGAAGCTTGTGATGGCCCGCCATGAAGACCTGTACGACAAGAAGATCAACGAGGTCGTTTCGAAGCAGTTCTTCAAATCCAACTTCTGGCTCTACTGGCGCACCATGTTCGCGTTTGAAGAGTGGCATTCCGCCCTCGAACTCAAGCTGTACGTCCAGCGCTACATTCACCACATTGCGGGGCTGGCAGACTTCTCTTCCCTGAAGTTCACCCGCTACAACCAGTACGAATCCCTGGTGTTACCGCTGAAGAAGTGGCTGATCGACTGCGGTGTCGTCTTCCAGAATGACACGAAGGTGGTGGACGTTCAGTTCAATATTTCCAAGGACGTCAAGCAGGCAGAGAAGCTGACGTGGATCCGCGGAGGCGCTGAAGCGACCATCGATCTGACCGCAAACGACCTCGTCTTCGTCACCAACGGGTCGCTGGTAGAGAACTCGACGTGGGGCGACCACCACACTCCCCCGGTCTTCGACGCGGAGATTCACGAGGGCGGATCGTGGGCACTGTGGCGCAACATTGCCAAGCAGGATCCCAGTTTCGGCGACCCGAACAACTTCTGCACGTCGCCGGAGGAAACGTACTGGGAGTCAGCAACCATCACCGTGAAGGATCAGCGGATCCGCGACTACATTGAGCGCATCTCACAGCGCGCTACGAACACGGGTCACACGGTCACCGGCGGCATCGTGACGGCGACGGACTCGAACTGGCTGTTGTCTTGGACGATCAACCGCCAAGGTCAGTTCACGAATCAGCCTGACGACCAGACGGTGGTGTGGTTCTACGGTCTGCTTGGTGATGAGGTGGGAAACTTCGTCAAGAAGCCCCTTCGCGAGTGCACGGGTGAGGAGATCACCCAGGAATGGCTCTGGTACCTCGGGGTTCCTGAGGCGGAGATTGGTGAACTCGCCCAGGAAGAGAACGTCATCACTCGGCCTTGCATGATGCCGTTCATCACCGCGTTCTTCATGCCCCGCAATGGCACAGACCGCCCGAAGGTGGTGCCCGAAGGCGTCACGAACTTCGCTTTTCTCGGCCAGTTTGTGGAGACTTCACGGGACACGGTGTTCACCACGGAGTATTCGGTCCGAACCGCCATGGAGGGTGTCTACCAGTTGGCCGACGTGGACCGCGGTGTCCCCGAGGTATTCGCGTCGGTTTACGACGTGCGTCAGCTGCTGAAGTCCACCCACTTCCTGCGCG
This sequence comes from Schaalia sp. JY-X159, assembly GCF_014525425.1. NCBI lineage: Bacteria > Bacillati > Actinomycetota > Actinomycetes > Actinomycetales > Actinomycetaceae > Schaalia > Schaalia sp. JY-X159. Next base: position 631,455 of record NZ_JACEXI010000001.1, read on the forward strand.
ATGGCAAAGAGCTGAAGCTGCCGCGGTTCATCGCCAAGTTTGTTGAGGGGAATGAGGCCGGTGTGCTTTTGGCCCAGTATGGCGTCGTCCCCAACGTGGATGACGTTCCCGAACCAGACAACGCGGTTTCGCCGACGGGGCCGTAATACGTTGAAGTCCAGTGTGACCCCGGTTACTGTGTTGTTATGACTAACTACAAAGTGACCGAGGTCGGACCGTTGGACGCGTGGGGCTCCCTCAGTGGGGTGGCACCAGGTAAGGAGTTTGTCGAGGGCGCCCTTGGCAACGAGTTCATTGGCTTGTCGATTAACTCAACGGAACCGGGTGACACCTCCCCCTTCTGGCATGTTCACCACAAGATCGAAGAGATCTACGTGTTCTTAGAGGGCGAGGGCCAGATGGCGTTGGATGACAACGTCATCGACGTCGGCCCCGGCACTGTTGTCCGCGTTGGCCAGGGAGTTTGGCGTGCGGTGCGCTGCACCCCCACCAGCGGGACACCGATGAAGTGGCTGTGCATCCGGGCTGGCGGCGACACCTTGGCCGACATCGGCAATGATGCGGACCTGGACCAAGAGAGGGCGTGGCCCTGGGATTAGGCCCCAGCCCACGGGCGATTTCACTGCTCCCACCCCACCCCTACCGCGACGCATAAGCCTCTGCCCCGCGAGATCGCTTAACTCCGCCACGTAACACTGTTATCGTCGCCGAAACTGGCGAAGTTAAGCGATCTCGCGGCACGGGGGTTGCTGGGGGGACGCGCCGGGTTGGCGATGATTGGCTCCCCACCCGACTATGCGTCGCCTGCGTCCGGGAAACGTTGATCACGCCAGTAGAACTCTTTGTCACGATCGCTGATCTCGCGCAGCACCCTGCAGGGGTTTCCAACAGCAACAACGGTTGCTGGGATGTCCGCAGTAACCACGCTGCCCGCTCCGATCACGGTGTTGTCACCAATAGTCACGCCGGGCATGACGCACGCGCTGGCGCCGAGCCAGACGTTGCGTCCAATGTGAACCGGAAGGTTAAACTGAATGCCGCGACTCCGTGGCTCTGGCGTAACCGGGTGCCCCGCAGTGGCGATTACAACGTTCGGGCCAAACATGACGTGGTCGCCGACAAAGATCTCGCCATCATCGACAAGGGTCAGTCCGAAGTTGGCATAAATCGAGTTGCCCAGGTGAACATTCGCTCCGCCCCAGTTCGCGTGCAAGGGCGGCTCGATGTAGCAACCGGGGCCGATGCTTGCGAACATTTGCTGGAGGAGCTCCTCGCGAAGCGCGCCTTCACTGGGACGCGTGGCGTTGTAGTCATAGAGCCGCTCAAGCGCCGCCGTCTGTTGTTCAACTAGCCCCGGCATGGTCGGGTCGTAAGGCAAGCCAGAAAGCATGATTTCGATGTCGCTCATTTGAGAAAGGTCCATACCCCATTGTGTCCCGATTCTTGCTTAGGGGAAGACAGCTACCCTCGTGGTAAGAACCGCACCCCACCTGAAAGGCCCCTGCGCAACCGCACCTGGAAGTACTAAGGCCCGCACCCACCACACCAAAGTGGCAGGATTTTAGTTTGCAACACGGCCGGAATACCACTGCAACACGGCCTACCTAAACTATGCAGGACACACACGCCACCCATGACCGCTGTCGTCCAAGCCGGGATCATCCCCGCTCACGCGGGTAGCACAAAACTTGGGGGTTCACTCCCCCCTCACGCACGGATCATCCCCGCTCACGCGGGGAGCACTGTCACTGATGAGGCCGGGAAGGAAAATCTTGGGGATCATCCCCGCTCACGCGGGGAGCACCCATAAAGATCGTCAGGCCCGGGTCCCCACTCAGGATCATCCCCGCTCACGCGGGGAGCACGGGTTCGATTCCCTCCTATCGCATTAGTTGATCGGATCATCCCCGCTCACGCGGGGAGCACCGTGTCTCGATGAAGCCCTTGGAATCATTGGGCGGATCATCCCCGCTCACGCGGGGAGCACGGTCCACATCCAGTAGGCGAGGTGTTGTAGGTGGGATCATCCCCGCTCACGCGGGGAGCACGGCCGCTACTCCAACGCTTCAATCCAGGGGTTCGGATCATCCCCGCTCACGCGGGGAGCACTTCACGGGACTCGCGAACTTGAAGCCCGGCGACGGATCATCCCCGCTCACGCGGGGAGCACCCTTGGTTGTTGTACTGGCGCTGGCAGCGGTCAGGATCATCCCCGCTCACGCGGGGAGCACGGTTGGCGATCCCCGCCCAAGTGGGGGACGTAAGGATCATCCCCGCTCACGCGGGGAGCACGGTTCCAAAAAGGCCCAATCTCCGCGCCAAACCGGATCATCCCCGCTCACGCGGGGAGCACCTCGGCGGCGGCTTCACCGCCATCCTCGTCATCGGATCATCCCCGCTCACGCGGGGAGCACGCCCCCGTCAAGCGGTGGGTGCCTCACGCGCTTGGATCATCCCCGCTCACGCGGGGAGCACAATAATCTCACCGACCTGTGTTTGGCGTATGGCGGATCATCCCCGCTCACGCGGGGAGCACATGACGGATGGTTTCCGTCGTATGGATCATCAGGGATCATCCCCGCTCACGCGGGGAGCACGTGGGGCTGCCTCGTCCGCAAGCCCCTTACTACGGATCATCCCCGCTCACGCGGGGAGCACCGCTCAACACTCAAGGAGGAACAGTGCCTGTTAGGATCATCCCCGCTCACGCGGGGAGCACGGCGCATGAGCGCGGGCAGCGTGAGGGTGGCAGGGATCATCCCCGCTCACGCGGGGAGCACCCAACAAGTCGTCGGCAACAAACCACAAACCTGGGATCATCCCCGCTCACGCGGGGAGCACGTGGTCCGGACCCTCTTCCAGGCGGTGGTGGGGGGATCATCCCCGCTCACGCGGGGAGCACCACTATTGGGATGACCCCGCCAAGAAGCCCAGCGGATCATCCCCGCTCACGCGGGGAGCACATTGTGGCGTTGGTCACACTGGCCGCTTGCCGGGGATCATCCCCGCTCACGCGGGGAGCACGTGGTCCGGACCCTCTTCCAGGCGGTGGTGGGGGGATCATCCCCGCTCACGCGGGGAGCACTCAGACGGAGAAGACTGTTTCGGTGGCGGCTGGGGATCATCCCCGCTCACGCGGGGAGCACCCTCCCGACCATCCGACAGCGGCCTTCCACAGAGGATCATCCCCGCTCACGCGGGGAGCACCGAGAGGATCAGGTCAATATCCTGCATGGCTTGGGATCATCCCCGCTCACGCGGGGAGCACCGGTTCCGGGAGGCTATGTAGCCTGCTACCGGGGGATCATCCCCGCTCACGCGGGGAGCACCATTACAGGTATCTTCCAAACTCTCTCCGGGCTAGGGATCATCCCCGCTCACGCGGGGAGCACTCCTAGCCCACCGTTACCCCGCCCTCGACGAGGTGGATCATCCCCGCTCACGCGGGGAGCACACGATGCGGCAATGCTTACACCGCGTCGGATCCGGATCATCCCCGCTCACGCGGGGAGCACTTGGTCTTGGGAAAGCCACGGGCGGCCCTTTCAGGATCATCCCCGCTCACGCGGGGAGCACATCATATGGCTTGGCGCTAGATCCCCCACGATAGGATCATCCCCGCTCACGCGGGGAGCACAGTTTGCGTCTCATAACACTGATTGTAGGTGTGGGATCATCCCCGCTCACGCGGGGAGCACCTGGCTGGGGAAGTCGGGGAGTTAGCGTCCCTGGGATCATCCCCGCTCACGCGGGGAGCACGGGCATGGTCATCGAGTCCCCACAAATATGGGGGGATCATCCCCGCTCACGCGGGGAGCACCGTGGGGTTGTCGGGTGTTGGTGACCTGGTGGCGGATCATCCCCGCTCACGCGGGGAGCACGTGTCTGGCGACGGTTTCGGGTTTCAGTCCGAGGGATCATCTCCGCTCACGCGGGGAGCACTCTCGTTCGTCAAACACGTAGACGGCATCTTCGGGATCATCCCCGCTCACGCGGGGAGCACCATTGTGAGCCGGTGGTGCCGGGTTCCCAGCCGGGATCATCCCCGCTCACGCGGGGAGCACGAAGTTCTTATTACGCATACGGGGGGTGTAGTGGGATCATCCCCGCTCACGCGGGGAGCACCCCACTATCCCTTCTACACCAGATTTGAGTGGGGGATCATCCCCGCTCACGCGGGGAGCACGGTTCGCATGTGACCGCGACCTTCAACCCAGAGGGATCATCCCCGCTCACGCGGGGAGCACCCGAGGCCCTAGTCCGCTTAGACCTAGAGGGTAGGATCATCCCCGCTCACGCGGGGAGCACCCGTTGGGGCAGGTTGGCCCGGTTTGTGCGTGGGGATCATCCCCGCTCACGCGGGGAGCACTCCACGGTCCCTGAAGATACGGTGCTTGATCCGGGATCATCCCCGCTCACGCGGGGAGCACACCGCGCCATTCTAAGGAGACACGCCATGTGGAGGATCATCCCCGCTCACGCGGGGAGCACTGTGGTGAGCGTGTTGAGGATTGCCAACGGATAGGATCATCCCCGCTCACGCGGGGAGCACTCAACGACGAAGTGCAGCAGCTCCGCAGGGACAGGATCATCCCCGCTCACGCGGGGAGCACGACACCGACAACATTTCCGACGGCTACCACACCGGATCATCCCCGCTCACGCGGGGAGCACCCTCACCAAGTTCACGCCGTTGCAAGTGTCGACGGATCATCCCCGCTCACGCGGGGAGCACTGGAGCACGGCCAGTTGCCGGTGCCACCGGCGAGGATCATCCCCGCTCACGCGGGGAGCACTCATCCCGCGTCGCGTAATCGCCCGCATCCTGCGGATCATCCCCGCTCACGCGGGGAGCACCCTGGCTCAAAACTGGTAGTCCGCTTCCCACGGGGATCATCCCCGCTCACGCGGGGAGCACTTGCATCTGCCGCTGATGTGCGTCGCTCGATCGGGATCATCCCCGCTCACGCGGGGAGCACCTGGTGGGTGCTGTCACGTCTCTACTGTCACTGGGATCATCCCCGCTCACGCGGGGAGCACTTGGTGGTGACTTGTATCCGCCGGATACAGTTGGGATCATCCCCGCTCACGCGGGGAGCACAATCATCAGTCCCCCTCTCCCTCTACCGTGAGGGGATCATCCCCGCTCACGCGGGGAGCACAATCATCAGTCCCCCTCTCCCTCTACCGTGAGGGGATCATCCCCGCTCACGCGGGGAGCACTAGATTTCTTCGTCCTGAAGCATGAAAGCCGCAGGATCATCCCCGCTCACGCGGGGAGCACGTTGCGCCTTCTCCCACGGTTTCGGCTCCGGCGGGATCATCCCCGCTCACGCGGGGAGCACGTTGCTTCTCCGCGAGTCCCGACGTGAGTTCGGGGATCATCCCCGCTCACGCGGGGAGCACTTCGAGTGCTTCCAAGCTTCCCCGTGGGGTCACGGGATCATCCCCGCTCACGCGGGGAGCACCGGTCGGTGTTATGCGCCGCCGCCCTTCCCCCGGGATCATCCCCGCTCACGCGGGGAGCACGGGACCGTGACCGAGGCGAGCGCAGCGGCCGGAGGATCATCCCCGCTCACGCGGGGAGCACGCGTGGTTGCCGGTGAGTCTGGCTAACACTTTCGGATCATCCCCGCTCACGCGGGGAGCACCTCGAAGATTGCGACCCCTAACGCTGGTTGGCCGGATCATCCCCGCTCACGCGGGGAGCACAACTCCCGAGTAATGACCGACGCCCACCGAGGCGGATCATCCCCGCTCACGCGGGGAGCACTCCATGAGGTCCAAGACCTTTCCCACCGTGTACGGATCATCCCCGCTCACGCGGGGAGCACCAATCGCTTCCACGATGTGGAGCAACGTATTTGGATCATCCCCGCTCACGCGGGGAGCACGTTCGGAGAGTTGCCACACCGTGATCTTCACGCGGATCATCCCCGCTCACGCGGGGAGCACCCTCACCGGGTGGTCTGATCTCCCCGCCGGTACGGATCATCCCCGCTCACGCGGGGAGCACCGACCCAGCAGGGTATAAACAGGCCAACCAGCGGGATCATCCCCGCTCACGCGGGGAGCACTCATCGCCTCTTTGAATCGAATTAAGACGAGCGGGATCATCCCCGCTCACGCGGGGAGCACGCTCAATCCCAGCAGTTGCGCTATGGCTTTCTGGGATCATCCCCGCTCACGCGGGGAGCACCGTTACACGCCGCAAAACAAGGCGGTGTTGGAGGGATCATCCCCGCTCACGCGGGGAGCACGCTCCGCAAACTGCGGAACGCACACGAGAAGGGGGATCATCCCCGCTCACGCGGGGAGCACGTTTCAGCGCGTAGGGCTTCCTCGGTGATCGTGGGATCATCCCCGCTCACGCGGGGAGCACAGGGTATTGGAGGAAGCAGAAGCGGGGCCCCGCGGATCATCCCCGCTCACGCGGGGAGCACTATTTTGAAGGACGAAGACCGGATCATCGCCTCGGATCATCCCCGCTCACGCGGGGAGCACTAATGGCGATCGTTCTGCAGTGTCTACATGCCAGGATCATCCCCGCTCACGCGGGGAGCACGAAGCCGGTCCACCGCTCTGAGAGCCCGGCCCGGGATCATCCCCGCTCACGCGGGGAGCACTGTCCAACATTCGTTTAGAGGCGTGCTTCTGAGGGATCATCCCCGCTCACGCGGGGAGCACTCGTTGGGGGTGAACTGCGAGAGGTCGGCGGCGGGATCATCCCCGCTCACGCGGGGAGCACGCTTCCATAGCTTGTACGTGTCGAGGCCCATTGGGATCATCCCCGCTCACGCGGGGAGCACTCACCAAACTCGCCGTCATCGACGGGGACCCACGGATCATCCCCGCTCACGCGGGGAGCACACCCATGTATTCGCTTGGCGTGAATTCTTGGGGGGATCATCCCCGCTCACGCGGGGAGCACTCATCCGTGCCCGTAGTCCGAGCAATCGCCACAGGATCATCCCCGCTCACGCGGGGAGCACCGGTTCACACTTCTCGACGATAAGGATGTGGAGGGATCATCCCCGCTCACGCGGGGAGCACCTGCCTCCCAGACGAGGGTTGCGCACCCTCCAGGGATCATCCCCGCTCACGCGGGGAGCACTGACTGGAGCGCGTGGCGTCTGGCTTCGGGTAGGGATCATCCCCGCTCACGCGGGGAGCACAAGAACCGCGTAGTCACTCATGCTGCCTTCTCCGGATCATCCCCGCTCACGCGGGGAGCACGGATCGCTACGGGGGCGGCACACTTTTGTTTGGGGATCATCCCCGCTCACGCGGGGAGCACGGCACCATCCAAAAAACCTCATGGAGCGGTGGGGGATCATCCCCGCTCACGCGGGGAGCACGCCAACCCAGCACGACCCACACGCAAACGACCAGGATCATCCCCGCTCACGCGGGGAGCACCCTGCCCGGGGGTCTCTTCAGTGTCGGCCATCAGGATCATCCCCGCTCACGCGGGGAGCACGAACCGTTCGGCGAGGATCTTGTTCGGCCCAGGGGATCATCCCCGCTCACGCGGGGAGCACCAAGAGTTCGCCGGGAGCCACATCCTCCACCCAGGATCATCCCCGCTCACGCGGGGAGCACGTCATGGCGTTTGCCCCTTTCGTTATACCCTCAGGATCATCCCCGCTCACGCGGGGAGCACTACTTCTTGGAGGAGTTCTTCCGGACGGTGGACGGATCATCCCCGCTCACGCGGGGAGCACGATGTCGTGTGCTTCGTTGAATAGGTCGCTGCGGGATCATCCCCGCTCACGCGGGGAGCACTACTGCTTGGAGCGGACGACTTTCCGGCGCCGCGGATCATCCCCGCTCACGCGGGGAGCACGTATTCCCGCTGATCAAGTGTGGGACCCCCTCAGGATCATCCCCGCTCACGCGGGGAGCACGTCCAGGCCGAGACCTGCTAGCTTCCCGGCGCCGGATCATCCCCGCTCACGCGGGGAGCACCCCGACAACACACACCACACTCTAGACCCGGACGGATCATCCCCGCTCACGCGGGGAGCACTCGTACGCGGTCTGCGCCGTCGTATCCGTCGGGGGATCATCCCCGCTCACGCGGGGAGCACGGTGCGCAACAGCACGCGGGGGGTGACCCTGTCGGATCATCCCCGCTCACGCGGGGAGCACCTGGTGTTCCCACGGGTGAGGGGGAAAGACGAGGGATCATCCCCGCTCACGCGGGGAGCACTGGCTTTGAGGATACGGGGGTCAGTCAAACTAGGGATCATCCCCGCTCACGCGGGGAGCACCATGCACACTTCATCAAATCGACCCCGGCTTGCGGATCATCCCCGCTCACGCGGGGAGCACCTTTGGGCGAGGCAGTCCATGAGTCCGGTGATGGGATCATCCCCGCTCACGCGGGGAGCACTAATGCCACAACGCAGACTCTTTCTTCTCCCCAGGATCATCCCCGCTCACGCGGGGAGCACTTGCCGTCGCGTTGGAGGGTGGCGGCTCTGAGGGGATCATCCCCGCTCACGCGGGGAGCACCTGGGGAAAGGCTGCGAGGTTGCCTGATACGTGGGATCATCCCCGCTCACGCGGGGAGCACGTCCACAGCCGACGCGAAAACGCCCTGCTTAGCGGATCATCCCCGCTCACGCGGGGAGCACGGCCCATCGAGCCAGAGTGTGTCAATCGACCCGGGATCATCCCCGCTCACGCGGGGAGCACAAACGATGACAGCCTGGAGGTGGAGCGCAACCCGGATCATCCCCGCTCACGCGGGGAGCACCCCTGTCCTACGGTGAACGTACCCGCACCCCCGGGATCATCCCCGCTCACGCGGGGAGCACCCTCCAGAGCTGCCGATCACCGTGTTTTTCCGGGGATCATCCCCGCTCACGCGGGGAGCACGGATTGAACCGCTCCAGGTCCGCGATGCAGGGCGGATCATCCCCGCTCACGCGGGGAGCACTTGTTGGCGCTCTCCGGTTCGTTGGTCCAGTGCGGATCATCCCCGCTCACGCGGGGAGCACCTGGCACAAGGTGTGTCTCAGAAGGCGAACCTGGGATCATCCCCGCTCACGCGGGGAGCACCATGGCTCAGAGGTTGTTTGACGCCTGGCAGGGGGATCATCCCCGCTCACGCGGGGAGCACGTGGATCGTCCCTGGGACCCCTGTCCTCACCGAGGATCATCCCCGCTCACGCGGGGAGCACCTCGGTTGGTGGTCTTCCTCGGGTTCGGGTTTGGGATCATCCCCGCTCACGCGGGGAGCACGTCCCAGGCGTCGGCCTCGTAGTGGTTGCTGACGGATCATCCCCGCTCACGCGGGGAGCACTGTTTTTGCACCGTGACCCGGACGGCAACCATAGGATCATCCCCGCTCACGCGGGGAGCACGTGTCGTGTTCGTGCCACCCGCGCAGCCAATTCGGATCATCCCCGCTCACGCGGGGAGCACTTCCGGGCACCTCTGGGTGGCGTTCAACCAGCCGGATCATCCCCGCTCACGCGGGGAGCACACTGGCTGGTGGCGCGTGGTTGGTTCCCGTGTGGGATCATCCCCGCTCACGCGGGGAGCACCGGTCAAGCCACGCCTGGTCAGTACATTCCAGAGGATCATCCCCGCTCACGCGGGGAGCACCTCGTTGATGGCCGTGAGTTTTGATCCCCCCGCGGATCATCCCCGCTCACGCGGGGAGCACGGGGGGTGGGCTAGGTGGCTTTATCTGGCACAAGGATCATCCCCGCTCACGCGGGGAGCACCAGCGAATCCAGGATGGGGTAAGTAGTCCTTACGGGATCATCCCCGCTCACGCGGGGAGCACTGCGGGTCACCGCATTTGGCCGGAACCCAACAGGGATCATCCCCGCTCACGCGGGGAGCACCGGGTTTGTCGCAGGCGTTTGATGCGATTGGTCGGATCATCCCCGCTCACGCGGGGAGCACGCTAGTGAATGTTTTGGCTGGCACTGGTCTACGGGATCATCCCCGCTCACGCGGGGAGCACGATTGATCCAGGTTGTACGCGTGCCCCCACCAGGGATCATCCCCGCTCACGCGGGGAGCACGCTATATTGCGCCGACGTTTGACGTGTGGCCAGGGATCATCCCCGCTCACGCGGGGAGCACTGGCATAAGTTTCTCCTACTCCGTATCGGGTTCGGATCATCCCCGCTCACGCGGGGAGCACGGTGGTGTGCAAATCTTCGGCCCATTCGTCCCAGGATCATCCCCGCTCACGCGGGGAGCACACTGCGGACTCACCCGCCGCGATCACCGCAGGCGGATCATCCCCGCTCACGCGGGGAGCACGCGCCATTTTAAGGACAAACATCATGAGTGACGGGATCATCCCCGCTCACGCGGGGAGCACACGTGCTCTCGGAAGTGGTGGCGGTGTCCCTTGGGATCATCCCCGCTCACGCGGGGAGCACGCGGCAGCAACGACGGTCACAGGGCTCCCGCAGGGATCATCCCCGCTCACGCGGGGAGCACTGATGTGGCTCAGCGGGCGTGGAGTGTCGACTAGGATCATCCCCGCTCACGCGGGGAGCACGAAGCAACATTTGCTGAAACAACAATGTAACAGGGATCATCCCCGCTCACGCGGGGAGCACCCACCGGTGCCGCCCGCGCCTTCGTTGAACCCCGGATCATCCCCGCTCACGCGGGGAGCACAGTGTTCGCCGTCTACACCTTCCAATGGTGGTAGGATCATCCCCGCTCACGCGGGGAGCACCTGATTCAAATGCGGGGACAACGCGATTAACGCGGATCATCCCCGCTCACGCGGGGAGCACCGCGTTGATGATGAACGCAGTGTCGCCTTTGCCGGATCATCCCCGCTCACGCGGGGAGCACTCACAGCGCCTCACCACCGATACGGCGCTGCACGGATCATCCCCGCTCACGCGGGGAGCACGATGCGCACGTTGTCGAGCGTGTCTGTGCCGCCGGATCATCCCCGCTCACGCGGGGAGCACTCGACCAATCACCGGTAACTAGCCCTGAGAGAGGGATCATCCCCGCTCACGCGGGGAGCACGAGACTGTGGAAATGCACGCCCGTCTGGTCAAGGGATCATCCCCGCTCACGCGGGGAGCACCGCAGCTTCCTTCTCCTCAACTGTCGCGTTGAGGGATCATCCCCGCTCACGCGGGGAGCACGTGTCCCTTCGGGTGTGCATACGTGCGCGTTTTGGGATCATCCCCGCTCACGCGGGGAGCACCTCGTTGGCCAACTGTCATTTGACCCGCTCGCGGGATCATCCCCGCTCACGCGGGGAGCACAGGTCAGTGAGTGGGAGGGCGAGACCATCCTCGGGATCATCCCCGCTCACGCGGGGAGCACGAATGGATTGACTACGTGTCCTACAGTGCGGGACGGATCATCCCCGCTCACGCGGGGAGCACTACGGGGCCACTGATCAGGTCATCAGCGTTGAGGGATCATCCCCGCTCACGCGGGGAGCACTGGTTTTTGTCTAGGCTATGCATTAGCCCCTCCGGATCATCCCCGCTCACGCGGGGAGCACCACCATCGACATCCCGCTAGAAGCCGTCAATGCGGATCATCCCCGCTCACGCGGGGAGCACTTTGGTGCACGATGGCCTCGAGTGGTTCGCCCGGGATCATCCCCGCTCACGCGGGGAGCACGGTGGCCACCAGCATCGGCAGCTCCGCGTTCTAGGATCATCCCCGCTCACGCGGGGAGCACATAAAAGTAGGGTCCGACATAACCGAACGCGCGTGGATCATCCCCGCTCACGCGGGGAGCACAACAGCCCGTTTACTACCGGCGCCGCCCGTGTCGGATCATCCCCGCTCACGCGGGGAGCACAATAGGAATGACTAGTGCCACCGTATTGTCTCCGGATCATCCCCGCTCACGCGGGGAGCACATGGCCTGATAATCCAAGACCCGGCCCCCTAGAGGATCATCCCCGCTCACGCGGGGAGCACGGGACACGGTAGTGGAAACCTATGATGCCACTAGGATCATCCCCGCTCACGCGGGGAGCACCAGATGCTCGCTGAACTTGGCGACGTGCTCTGGGGATCATCCCCGCTCACGCGGGGAGCACGGGTTTGTTGGGCTTGTGGCGGGTGACGTGGAGGGATCATCCCCGCTCACGCGGGGAGCACCGTCTGGCTGGAACCGGAAGATGTAACCGCCACGGATCATCCCCGCTCACGCGGGGAGCACGCCTCTTGGCTCGGGTGCTGGTGGACCAGGCCAGGATCATCCCCGCTCACGCGGGGAGCACAGATAGAGGGCGGGGCCTGTGAGTTCAGGACTAGGATCATCCCCGCTCACGCGGGGAGCACTGCCCGCCGTTTTCATGGCAGTGGGGGTGACGAGGATCATCCCCGCTCACGCGGGGAGCACCGCGTAACCGCTCCCCCAGGTGGCGGTTCACACGGATCATCCCCGCTCACGCGGGGAGCACGTGGCTGACGGTTTGGCCGGGGTTGAGGAGTGGGGATCATCCCCGCTCACGCGGGGAGCACGTCGCCGGGGGTGATGTGGTCGCATTCGGCCCCGGATCATCCCCGCTCACGCGGGGAGCACTCACTTAGTGAAGGACCCGAAGCGGTGTAAACAGGATCATCCCCGCTCACGCGGGGAGCACTTTTGCACGGTGGTGCCGGACTTCCATGACCGGGGATCATCCCCGCTCACGCGGGGAGCACCGATCTCGAGCGGTCCATCACTGCCCTTAACCGGGATCATCCCCGCTCACGCGGGGAGCACCCCGCCTCTTCGGCGTGCCCGCCTCACTCATGCGGATCATCCCCGCTCACGCGGGGAGCACCTCGGTGAGGAAGTCGAGATCTAGCGTCTTGGCGGATCATCCCCGCTCACGCGGGGAGCACGGTCCGTCTGCACTGCGGTAACTTCGACAGTGCGGATCATCCCCGCTCACGCGGGGAGCACAAAGTCCGCGCCCGCGAATACTCCGTAGTCGAGGGATCATCCCCGCTCACGCGGGGAGCACTACGGGCCCGAACTTGAGGGTACCGGGGCCGAGGGATCATCCCCGCTCACGCGGGGAGCACGTTCGGTTTCTGCCCAATCATCGGGCGGGTCGGGGATCATCCCCGCTCACGCGGGGAGCACCTGCCAGCGAAGCAGAAAAAACGTGAAGCCGTGGGATCATCCCCGCTCACGCGGGGAGCACCGCCTGGAGGTTGGTTATCCGCGCATGTTGACGGGATCATCCCCGCTCACGCGGGGAGCACGTTATGATTGGGGTATGGAGACTACGACTGAGGGGATCATCCCCACTCACGCGGGGAGCACGTCAACCAGGGGGACGACGCGGCGGAAACCGAGGGATCATCCCCGCTCACGCGGGGAGCACGGGAACCCCAGGAACCCACGGTATGTGGTGCCGGGATCATCCCCGCTCACGCGGGGAGCACTCAAACCGCCGTCACCAAACTAGCCGAATTCACGGATCATCCCCGCTCACGCGGGGAGCACACTTCCTGATCTGCAACTCTATCCCACTGAGGGCTGATTCCCATTCACTTTCGCCATTCCCCCTCTGCTGGAACTTCTCCTGCGGTATCGGGAAGCGTTTGACCACCCTTTCCGCAAACTGGTGGTGCGGCGCAATCCTGGTCGCAGCATAAGGGTCACACCGTCGACGTCGGTTGGCACCCAGTCGTGATCATTAGTACGGAACCCAAAACCCTGTTCTCGCTCCCGATCAGTAAACACCATCAGAGCATGCCCACGCGCGGCCTCAAGCACCAGGTCCCAAACATGATCGCGCAACTTGGGGTTCAAGCGACCCACGAACACGCCGGCGCTGACCTCCATGAGCCACCTCGTAAGGTGACCACGAAGCCCTGCCGGGCAAGAAGTCAGAATCAGGACAACCATCGAGCCTCTCCCCCATAATTCGCACCAGCCTCAACGTCACCCTTCGGGTCCCACAGGCGATGTCTATCCTCACCAGATTCGACCTCGCCCTCTAGTTCATCCTTCTCAAGGAGACCCTTGACATCCCGCACAATCCTCTCAATCAGCCGTGATTCGCGAATACGATCCCTCATCTCGCGCCTCACAAGCTGTGGCAGGTCTGCATTCTCACGCTCGATTTCACCCTTCTCTATTGAGGAAACGATCTCAAACGCCACAGGAATGGAAAACTCTGCTTTGTACAGGTCCGCGATGTCGTACACGAAGCTCAGGTCGTGACCGGTATGGACAATCCCAAGTCCCGGCGAACAGCCAATTGCCACAACCGCCGCATGCACGACACCATAGAGACAAGCGTTCGCCGCGGATAGTGCCTGGTTAATCGGGTCTCCCCCGGCAAAGTCATCCGGGTTGTAGTCCCGCTTGTCCCACTCGACAGCCGTGCGTTTCGACCAGTCCCGATACACGTTGCGAATCCGCGCACCCTCTCGTCCACGTAGCTGCTGCATAGTGAGTGCTCTGGTGTCTTCGCCTTCAAACCGCATTTCATACATTCTGCGTGCGAGGGCGAGACGGCGACGACCATTCGAAACAATGGATGCCTGCTTCAACAGCAAACGTGAAGACCTGGCCAACGGTCGACCACCTGCGTAATACCGCACCCCGCGCTCCCCAACCCAGACGATGGCGGCACCGCTATCAGCCAGTACCGTCATCGCCTGGTGGGTCACGTTGGTGCCTGGGCCCAGAAGCAGCACAAGCAAGCCGGCACTAGGGATATGCATGATCCCCTCTTCCGTCGTTGCCGTCAAAGCATTCGCATCCCGCGCGATTACAGCGTGCTCAAGATAGACGAAACTAATGCGGTCCTCCACACGAGCGAGCTCCGACGGCCTCGACGGCTCAACGCCGGATATAGATGCCATGGCTAGTCGCGCCCCCGAGCCACAGGCGCCAACGTGAGTAACCCACATCCGTACGCCTTAGCGCGGCCAACACCATTCACCAGGGCCTCTCGAAGGGCGTCTGCGGAAGTGACTTCGAGGACGCCTTGGAAGGTCGCTCTGACGATCGTCACTTGAGAGCCGCCACGCTTGAACCGTTGAGTCTCGCGCTGCACCACCACTGGATTCCACGATGACTCAGACTCGTTTGTGGAGTCTGCTGAGTAGAAGCTCGCTCCGATCTGCTCGCCTTTGCCGATTAACCACTCGAGCTGGTACTGGGCACTGACGTGGGCACGCCGTCTCTTTCTGCCATCGTCACCCGTAACAATCCCTGTTGGGTTGGCAGTGAGGCGGAACGCATACTGCTGCCCGGTCTTGATACGGCTCAGTAGCGGATCATACGACTTCGTCTCCCAGGTTCGCTCGGTCTCCCATCCCGCCTGCTCCTGGAGGTGCTCCAGGGACGGAACTCTCTCCGAAAGAATGAGCAGCGCTGGCTCTTCACGACTGCCGTCGAGCCGCCAGAGGTTGCGGTCCGGCACATTGCTCGGAGGGAAAGATGACTCGACAGCTGCATGCATCGCCTGTGCGTCATTACGGAACCGAATGGTCTGCCGCCTCCGGGGGTTCAACCTCATTCGCGTCAAGTACATCAGGCATCTCCTCCCAATAGTGCAAATGGATCGTGCTCTGCCATTTTCCTTCCCTCCGGGTTCTCCACTGTCAACCAGCCGTGCACGACATCGCGCCAAACATACTCGCGGTGGCGAGGATCAAAGCTGACGGGCACGTCATGAAGACTCTCATCGGGACTTTCCGTCGGTACCGCATCCCGAGACCAGAGAAGCCTCACCTTCTGCGGCTGGCGCTTCTTCCACCAACTACTCGCAACCCAAGGCTCATCCGCGATCGCATCCCTTACCGATCCTTCACGCACACCAAGTACAAGAGGGCGATCGGGCGGGCAACTGCGCCGACCCAGGTACAGCGGAAACACGGGTGAACGAACTGCTTCCGCCAATCCCTCGAGTAGGTCCTGATCGCCCTCGACCATTGCCAGATACTTCGCGTCACTAAGGTAGTAGCGCTGAGACAGTGGCATTGACTTACCAGTGCGCCAGTCGATCGCTGTCTGGAAATCGCGTACGAGGGCGCCCGCCTGATCTTGACGCACCCCAAACCTCAAACTCGCCAGGTCTTCAAGCGGATCGGCACGCCGCCGTCCCTGCGCCGCCGCAAGAAGCCCGATCACGCCACTCTTGCTCGGGAGCGCACGCGTTGACCTTCGTACGAAGCGACTAGCGTCACCCCAGGATTGAAGTGGTCCAGAAAGCTCGAGTACGAGCGTGCTCATCGGTCCCCCGCCAGCGTGGTCCGCACGGCCTCGATCGTGGCTTTCACGGCGTCTTCGAAGTTATCTTCGTTCACGGCACCCTCGAAGGCCGCAACAGCCTCCTCTGCATTGGGGTCTGCCACCACGACCTCACGCCTGACCGGCTTCGATCCGTAGGCGACTTCACCCGCAACCGCGAATCGCGTCAGCTCCTGAGCGGCCTGTGGCAAGACGCCACTGGTCGACCGGACCGGATTCTCAAATGCTCCCACCAGGTTCACCGGCTGGTCGTTGCGTACCTCAAGCATGACGAAGCCGGGCCTAGTCCTGTTAGCGAAAGTGTTCTGCTTGCCGGTGGGCATGGAGACCACAAAAGATCGCGTAAACGCTTCGATCGCCCTCAAAGCAGCTTCTTCTGAGCCAAGGTTCTCGGCAAGCCTCTTAACGTCGATGGTCGCGTAACGATAGAGCGTCGAGGACGTGAACTCCACGGTGCCAATCATTCCGGCACCCGCGTTGTCTTCGGGTGCGTTGTCATCAACGGCCGTGAAGTAGTCGTACTCGGTGACCGCCTCATGAACACTGATTGCGTGCGCGACCTGGCAGGCTGCATCCACGTTTAGTTCGGGAGCCTCTGCAATCATGCGACCAAACAGGGCAACATCAACGGAGTTACCATCAGTCAGGGCCTTCTGGGCTTTGCTCTTGGTGATACTCTCACCATTAATCCCGCGCAGAGCCAACTCGGCGAGCGCGTTAATCTGTCCACGAGACAGGAACACCAAGTACCCGGTGTTCTGACGTTCAGTTTGGTCTTCAGCATTCGCTTTTGGTTTGACGGTCTTAACCGTGATTTTTGTTGCAGTGAGGACACTCTTAGCCTTCTCGAGTGCGGTCTCCTCATCAACCTCTCCATTGAGGTGTTGAATCCTTTTGGCGATGCGTTCGACTACTCGCAGTGTGCGTTCGCCGAGCTCATCAAGGTTAAGGTGGTCGTTAAACTCTCGCCGGGTGGCACGCTTCCATGCCTGACTCGACACCCGTGACCGCGTCACGCCGCCGTAGACGGCGGACTTGGGAGAACCTGTGTCATCGCGGTTAATCAGCGACGGAGGGACGGTCTGCAGTACGTGTACGTCGACGAAGAGATTACTGGAATGGGTCATTTTTCCTCCTAGTTGAGAAGTGTTTTTCTGTTGTGGATTCTGAAATTGTGAGCGTTCGTCACTCGGCCGCAGGGCCGTCCTCTTCCCTCTTGGCAGTTCTACTGAGGTCGCGCGCCCACCCGAGGCGCACGCTCGTGACTGACCGAGGTTGCTGCAACCGCAACAAGTCACGGGTCAGGCGGGAGTAATCCAAGGGCACATCATTGGCCCTGAACTGCTGGACCAAACCACGCAGGTGATAAAGGACCTCTTTGATGTCGGTGGCCGTGTTGAGCGACTGGAACCTTCGCATCACCGGCTTCTCGCGGCTATCCGCATCACCCGGGTTCGCGAGCCTGCGCACCGCGGCCCCAAGGCCCACCCCAGGAACGTGCATAGGTTGACTCTTCGACTGCTGGTGGATGGAGTAGAGGACGAGGGCGGAAGCCACGGCAATCTCCTCCCGAGAAGCGCTATCTCCCCTTCCCAAGATCTCTTCGGGAGGGTCCGCGAAGGCGATGCTCATTACCTCAAGAACACCCTCGTCGGTGGCGGGGTCGAGTCTGCGGAGTTGCGCCATCGTGGCACGCGCGGAGGGAACCCCACTTTGGTAAGTGCCCTGGAGTTGCGAGACCACTTGGCCCGCGTAGCTTTGCGCATTTCGAGGGCGTGGTTCGCGATCATTTTCAGGTTTCTCAGTCATGAGCGACCTCCTGTCTGTCCTGGTTGGATGGTGTTTCTGTTCGCCTGTCCTGGTGTGCAGGACTGTCCCCGAGGGCGGTGCGGATCTGGTACTCGAACGTACGTAGCGCCGTTGCGACGGAGACCGGACGGCCCGTGACTGAGTTGATTCGCCCGGTCCACGCGCTTGGCGACACGGTTTGGAGCATGGCGTCCACCTCTTCACGAGCCATACGCCTCACGATCTCCTTCCACGTGGAGAGAAGTCCAAGACCATCGCACCCAGGAGTAATGCGTAGCAGCCACTGCCTGTAGACCTGATCTAGGTGTGCGTAGAGGTTAGCTTGAGGGTCCTCAGCGACATCGTCACCGCTTCCCCCGGAAGCCTTGTCAAGGTCGCGAGCGAAGCCACCAACTGCCCGCACCGCGGCTTCTGCGTTGGTAACCGCTGCCTGCGCTACTTGGAGAAGGTCAGCATATTTGGCCGTGTCCGCAAGCGCTGCGGCAAATCCAAGCCTGTCGGAGATGACTTCAGCGAAGCTTGCCATCTGCGCTCCGTATTCAACACCGACTGTCGTCACCTCTACTACGTACTCAGGCGGGAGAATCTCATCGTCCACCAAGTCCTTCAGCCACTTGATGTTGGCAGGAGGTAGGGCAGCTGCTGTTACGTTCCATCGCTTGGTGATCTTTTCCGGTAACTTTGCTTGGTCCCCATACGGCAGTAGAGTTCCAAGTCCTCGCCACAGGGACCTCCCGGGGGTCCAGGTCTGCGGCATGTATCTGACCGATTTGGCCTTTTGGCTCTGTGGTTGACTAAAGCGCCAGCCCGACATTAGTTCTGTCTGATGCTGGATGGTGTAGTCGAGTGCGTCTCCGTTCGAAACCAGAACGCCATCCACTACGTCATCTTTGAACTTGAGCCGAAAGCGTCGCTGGGGCCAAGTCATGAGCGCGATCGGCCCCACGGACCCTATTTCGCTTGTCTTACGCTCGCGTGGCTGCAACGGAGGTTGTTCCCATATGGGGACGTCCTTGTCATCAATTTCCGGACGATCAGCAACGTAGTTGAGTAGGAGAGTTTCACGCAGGTCAGTGCCGGTGAGCAACACTCCGCCGAGCCAGCCGCACCACCCTACGCCCATTGGGTAGCTCTTCCCATTCTTCACTCTCTCATCACCTATCACCCCTGACTTGATACCGGAGTAGTCATAGGCGTTGGCGTGGATCAGCCAGCGTGCTGCTTCAGGAAGAGTCATGGTTTCGATCTGCGACCGCATGGTGAAGAGTGGACGGTCGACATCTACATCGGCCATGATGAGGTCGACTGGCCTCCATTCGCCCTTGGCTGTCTCAAGATTGGGCACCTGCATAAACGGCTCAGTGGCATCAGTCAGATTGAAGCGTGGAGCGTGCTGGTCTAGGTACCGCTGGATTGGTTCGCTAGGGAGCGTTTCAGCGTGCCACAGTTCCTCCCAAATTTCCTTGGGGTCTTCCTCCCACCGGTTCGCGAGCCGATCCGTATCCAGTGCGCGGTAGATGATTGCGAGAAGCAATCGCGCGATGGCAAACCGGGTTGTTGCAAGTTCTCCACCTAAGTCGCGGTACTCATGAGCATTGAGCAGTGCTTCGCGAATAGATACTTCCCGTGGGCTCCCTTCTTTGTCTATGACGGGAATCCACGCCTCATCGATGAGGTTGAACTCCCTGGTTTGATCATTCTCTTCAGTCATGCCAACTCCTTTCCTTCAACTACCAATCCGACTTCCTCGTCGTAGCGCAGTCGCTGGCCTCCAATGACCGCGCGCAGTTCTTCGTCGAGCACTAGCGGCAGGACCCCCTTCAGCCAGTACGACCGCTGCCACCCCTCAAACCCGCAGTTCTCGAGGTCATCGAGAGTGCGGTCCAGCCCTGAGCCTCTCATCAACCACGATGGAAGCGAGACCGTGCACTTCGCGACCTCACGCGCGACCCTCTCATCGACCCCTGTCATTGAGTCCACAGCAACGTCTCGAAACTCTGGGGCGAGCCATGGAAGCGGATAGACATTCCCGTCCCTCTGTTGCACGAGGACGACCTCGACCGATAGCTCAGCATCACGCACCTGCGCAGCTCCCCGCTCTTCGGAGGCCTCGTCGTATCCGGCGGCGCTCCAGGCAGCGATATGTCCGGTTCCAGGTGCCGCGATCGAGAAGGCCGCACTCCGTTTCTTCTGGTCGGAGTCTTTGGCCGCGCGTTTCTCTTCAGCCTGCTCGAAGACCTCCTGCCAGGCGGGGGGAACATCGCTTTCCTCTTCGTACGTGGCACGGATTAGGTTCGCAACATCCTGGGGGATGGAGACCACCTGCTCTCCCCTCTCGGCAAACAGCGCGCGCAGGACTGCAGCTGAGCGGAGTAAAAGAGAGTCCCCATATACGCTACGCACGCCCTTCTCAAACTTCGGCGCTTCTTCGCCGTGAAGGATGCCGCTCCCACCGGTCAAGACGATCTGTGCCTCACCCATGTTCGCGGGGCGCTGACTTGAGGCTCGAGCGTGACGATGGACTCGGCCTATGCGCTGTAGCAAGAGATCAGTGGGTGCAAAATCTGTGAACATCATGTCGAAGTCGACATCCAGCGAAGCTTCGATAACTTGTGTGGCGACCACAATCATTGCTTTGGGACGGTCGCTCGCGTCCTTGCCAAGTCTGCGCACCAGCTCCTTTTCGCGGATGCCTCTCGACTCTGCAGTGAAGCGGGAATGGAACAACTCGACCTCGCATCCACTTCGCAGCGCCAACTCCTCGAAGGTTCTCTGTGCTCTGTCAACGGTGTCGAGGACGACTGCAATGCAGCCGCCACGGCCTGCCGCCCGGATAACTGCGTCCACACGGTCATCCTCATCGACCTCTGAGATCCGGTAGGTCGTCACGCGCCCCGATTGCTCAGGAGCAACCTGCGCCAGGCGAGTGGCCCCAATCGCCGTGAGCAGAGGATACTGCGGTGCTTTGGCTGCGCCCACGATCTGCGCAGTCGACTGTTCGTCGGTGGGGCGCTGACCCATTCGGGTTCTTGCGCCACGCCGATAGGAGGCAAGCAGTGCTTGACGCTGCATCGGCGGCAGTGTTGCTGAGAGTGCCACCACTGGGACTCCATAGGCACCAAGCCATTCCAGGGTGCGATGCAGGTAGGTCTGCATAAAGGTATCAGCAGCGTGAACCTCATCAATGACCACTACCTTTGAGCCGAACCCGAGATGGCGCAGCGTGAGGTGCTTCGACTTGAGTGCGGTGAAGAGCAGTTGGTCGACGGTGCCGACCACAAAGTTTGAGAACACGTTCTTCTTGCGGCCTTGAAACCACTGGTTGGCTGTCACGCTGGCATTGCCAGGATCATGAACACCGCGTGGGCTTCCGTCCTCGTCAAACATCTGCGCCCGGTATCCCGCTCGCCGAAGTTCTTGGAAGTCCTCATCGAACTCAGCCTTGCCATGGGCTAGCGTTGCGGTGGCGGATCCACCCTCGGGAATCGTGCGCTTCAGCCAGGTCAGAACCCTTCCGAACATTGCGTTGGTGGTCGCCCTCGTTGGCAGCACTACTAGTAGACCGTTCATTCCAAACTGCTGAGCCATCGCTTCTGCGCACGACAGACCGATCTCAGTCTTTCCTTCCCCCGTCGGGGCTTCGACGAGCACCAGGGATGGCTCGCGTAGATCATTCACGACCCTTAGTGCATCCGTCTGTACGGGATGAGGTGTAGCAATCGCAAAACGATCTTCGTAGTAGTCGGAATAGTCAGCGACAAGTGCTGGAGCCCAACCCTCTCCAAAGTTCAAAGTCTGTACTGCTCGCTGGGCGCTCACCAGCGGTGAGTAGCCCGGCTCCGCCCCCAGTGGCGACGTAGGGAAGAATCTGGTGTCTGAGGCAATCCAATCGCACACAATAAGAAACCCGCCAAGTAGGGCCTGGACTGGTTCGGTGATCCTGGCAGCAAGGATCTGCACCCAATCGTCCTCGTCGAGCTCAGCCAGCTGATCCGCTCGTTGCAGCAGCGCTTTGCGGACCGGCGACCACTGGGGCGGCTCCCATAAGTCAAAAGCAGGGGGAATTACCGTCTGCTGCGGAAAGACACCGTGGTGTCCTCCGACAATCTCCGCAAGAGCTCGAATCTTCGTCCGATTGCTGCGAGACTCTTCAACCCAGGGGGCAAGATACTGCACAATTGCCCGCTGCCCAGCGAGACCGTGCGGGTAAGATCGACGCTCTTGTGGGCTAGGATCATTAGGGAACTCAAACCCAGCTTCTTCCATTCGAGTGCGAAGTGGGTCCACCTGCATAGCGAAGGCCGATGTGGCTTTACCAGTATCGTGAACTGCCCCAAGCCACACCGCTAGCTTGCGGGCACGTTCCTCCGACCCGAACGTCTCGGCAAGAAGTGTACGTTGAGACTCCGAAAGAAACTGTGGGAACAACAGGTCTGCCACCGCTGCGGCGTCCTGCAGGTGAGCCCAGAGCGGGTACCAGTCATCGGTCAAACGATCCGATTTCGCCCACGCCGCGCGCACTAAGCGATCCTGGGGAGCCGCCTGTTCCTTCATTTCAATGAACCTCTTCGTTCAGTTGGCTGGCGTAGCAACACGCCAACTTTTTAAGCGTAAACCTATTTCCTGTAACCGTCCGAAAAACCAAAGCCGGCTGCTGACTAGGAGAGTACACGTGGTACTCAGAATCTGCAACTTACTAAGATATGTAAGCGACCAAATCAACGACAGCGGATTTGCCAGAGTCCAGAAGCTAGACTCTCGAGTATGCCGACCTCCGGTCGGGATGATCCGTTACTCAGATACGGAAGATACAGAAGAAAGCTGCTCCCCGCGTGAGCGGGGCTTGTCCTCAACATTGTGAATCATGGTTCCGACAATTACGGTTTCCAGTTGAGGTCCCAGGACCGGAGGTTGGCACTTCGCGGTCCCCAGACTCTCAAGAAACTCGGGGCGGAGCCAAGGGGTCCTAGGAGTTAGCGCGGCGGGGAAAGACTCGCCCGATAGAGATCAAGGGACAGTGTGCGTGATGGCTGCGAAGCAGAAACTGACGAGAGTGAACTGGATCTACGACGAGATCGTCCTGGTAGCGGACGTCCTGAGCCGTAACAACTGGAAGTACATCGAGCCCACCAGCGAAGCGGCTCTACAGCTTTCGACTCTCCTTCGGGATGGGATCCTGCACGGCGATCGCGTCAATCACCCAAGTGAGCTGCCGGACAGCTTCCGCAACACCAGCTCCATTGCATTGAAGTCCTCCAATATCATTACCTCACTGCCTACATACGAAGGTAAAGGAACACACGGAAACCGTCTTGACGCTGTGGTTGCACAAGAGTTCCTGGACGATGAGGACGCAATGCGCGAGTATGCCGCCCAGGTGCGAGCGGCCCTATTGAATAAACGGGAACGTCGCGCTCTAGAAAGTCCGATTGCCACAGCTCCTGGCGCCTCCAGCTACCCTGGTGGTAAGAACCGCACCCCACCCGAAAGGCCCCACAACATGATCGTCGCATTCTCGGTCGCCCCGTCAGGAACCGGCCGCAAGGACGCCTCCGTCCACGACGCCGTCGCAGCAGCCGTGCAGGTGGTCCGGGATTCGGGCCTGCTCAACCGCACCACCAGCATGTTCACAGAGCTGGAGGGCACCTGGGACGAAGTCTTCGCCGTCGTCAAGGCCGCCACCGAAGCCGTAGAACCGTTTGGCAGCCGCGTTTCCCTGGTCCTCAAAGCTGACATCCGCCCCGGGTACGAGGGCGAAATCGACAACAAGATCGAACGCCTCGAGACTGCGCTCATCGACCGGGAGGACTAGACCGCCAACCGGTAGCTCTCCGGGTTGCCCCAGATCTACTGCCGCGCCGCCTTCGTCCGCTTCGCTGCCGCCCACTGCGCGAACACACTGGCCGCAGTCGGTGCGTACCGTTGCCACACGGCCTCGGCTGAACGCAGGTCCACCTTCCCGGTGTAGATCGCTTCGCAGAACCGGGTCCACCCCTCACCCGTCGCCGCCGTCAGCGCGGAGGCCACTGCCGCGTCAATGACGCTGCCCGCCCCGGGGATGAACTTGACCAGACTCGCCGCAAGCGCCCTCCCCGTCATCTGGGTCGCCAGTTGCGCGAGGGCGGATACGGAAAACACCGACCTGAGTTCGAGGTTGTAAACCACCGCAACCCGCCCCATCATCGCCAACTGGATGGGTGCTAGGACCGCGGCCGTCGCGATGGGAATGGGAACCGCGGCCGCAGCTGCAGCACTCGCTGTAGCGGCTGTGACATCGCGCCGCGCCATGTCCCTTTTCCACCCCAGGTTGAGCGTTTGGACGATGCGAAAGGCATCCTTCTCGCTTGCGGGCGAAAGCTCCAGCGTTCTTTCTACGAGATCACTGAGGCCGTACCCCACGCCCTTCCCCTTGCTGTTCACGGCGGAGGTCAGGACGACTCCCCGATTGTGTATGGTGATGGGTCTTCCGACCTCGTCCCGCGGATTCTCAATCCACTGCTTCAGTGTTTCTGCAGCGTACGAGGGCGCCATCTTGCCGGTCACCGGGTTGCGGTCCCAATCGACTTTGGTGAGGACGATGATGACGGGCAGGCCCGCGGCCTCCAGTTCGTTGATCATCGCGATGTCGGTACGGGTGAGCCTTCCGGCGCTCGAGAGGACGCAGTACCAAACAACTGAGATCTGCTCGTCAGCGGGGCGTTCAGCGATTTTCCGCAGGTTTTCCCGGAGCAGTTGGGGCGCGCCGCCACCGATTTCGAACCCTTCGAAGTCCCAGATTCCGAGGGCGCCCTCGTGATAATAGTTCACTCCTCGCGTCACCGGTAGGCCAACTCCGACCCTCGCCCGGGCCTCCCCAAACACTGCGTTGACCAGGGAGGATTTCCCCACTCCGGTCTCACCCACAATCCCCAGGTTGAAGCGTCCAAAGCGCCGCCGGTTCTCCGTTGCGGCATCCGCAAAAGCTGCCGTGGCGAACTGCGGCATACCCGTTGACTGCCTGTTGCGTTTCACCACTACTCCGCTCACTCGTGGGGCCCCAATGCCACCAGTATCAAGTCTACGGCGCCCCATCGGGGGTTGCGCGGCCACTTGTACGACGCGGCGACCCTCACGTGGCATTACAACTAACCTTGTGACACGCGGCGACGCGCTGAACAGGGGCGAGCTGAACTCAACTCGGGAGGAAATGATGGCAAAGAAAGCACCTGCAATGGTTCCCTCCAACATGTCTGTCGAGGACGTGGCCGACCGGGCCAGCGGTCCCAGACGCGCCGAGGTCGACGAGTTGATAGCCCTGCACCAACAGATCACCGGAGAAGAGCCCCGGGTTTGGGCTGGCCGCATCATTGGCTTCGGTGAGTACGAATACCGCTACCCCAGCGGTCATGGCGGCACCGCTCCCCTGCTGGCATTCGCGCCCGGGCCCAGCAACCACACCATCTACCTAGTCAGCGGGTTCGCAGAGCGGTGGCCGGAGCTCCTTGCCGCCCTCGGCCCCCACAGGGCGAGCAAAGCCTGCCTGTACATCACGCGTCTCGAAAAAGTCGATCGGGAGGTTTTGCGGGAGCTCCTAGAGCAGTCGCTGCGGGTGACAATGCAGGAAGCGGGACGCCCTTAAACGGGGAACGCCGTGGCCACAACAACGTGCAGCCACGGCGCTCCGCCCTCGTACTTACTTGTCTGGCGTCTCCCAGATTGAGCGCAGACGGTGAATCTTCAACGAGTCAACTTGGATCGGACCCGACTCGCTAGAGATCTCCAGGGAGCGCGGCCCATCGAGGGGGAAACTGAAAGAGGTCACGGCCTCGACTCCCCCATCCACGAACACCTCAATCGAACCGTTGTCGACAAAAATCCGCAGGTTCAGCTTGCGTCCACCACGGTACGGCGCGGCGCGGTAGCCACGGTCACAATGGCCGGCGAGGCGCCTGTCGATGAAGACACGCTGGGCGAGGTCGTCGTACCCGACAAAGGTGTGGGCGCCAGACTCGGTCTTGTGGATCAGCAGACCAACGCGTTCCGAAGTGGTTTGTTCGAGGTCGACCTGCAGTTCAATCTCCATGGGCCCCGCGTCCTCGACGAGAATCTGGGTGGTGTTGGTCGGGACGACGAAGGAACCCAAGTCCTCGGTACTGACCCGCAGCGACTCAAGTTCAGCGATTGGCTTGGTGTTCCAGGTCAGGTCCTCATTCAGTGACACCTCGCGTGGAACGGTTAGCTGGCCGCTCCATCCGTCCTCGTTCTGGGAAACGATGGGAAGCGTGAAGGCGCCCATCCACCCGAACAGAATCCGCCGCCCATCGGGGGCCTCAAAAGACTGCGGGGCGTAGAAGTTGTGCCCCCAGTCCCCGGGGCGGTAGTTGGTGAGGGGCTCAAAGTCCTCCCCCGGCGCCCAGTTCCCAACGACGTAGCCGGCGTTGTGGCCGTTGCGGGAACCATAACCAACGGGGTCGGGCCCCATCGGCCCGTACATGAGGATCCACTTGTCACCGACGGGGAAGAGGTCGGGGCACTCCAGCATGAAGACCTTGGGATCGGGATCCTGGAAAAGGATCCTGTCAAAACTCCATTTCTCCATGTCATCGGAGGCGTATAGCCACACCTGACCACGATTCTCCGCAGAACAGGCACCAAAGACCATGTACCAGGTCTCACCCATCTTCCACACCTTAGGGTCGCGGAAGTGCAGCAGACCCTCCGGCGAGTCAACGATCATCTTCTTGTCGTCAAAGGTGATGCCGTCTTTGGAGGTGGCCATCATCTGGACTTGAAGGTTGCCCTCGTCCTCGTTCACACCGTTGCGCCAGCGGTGGCCGGTGTAATAGGTGTAGAGCTTGTCGTCATTGACGACGGCGGAGCCGGAGAAGACGCCGTCCTTATCCTCTTCGACCGAGGGCGCAAACGCGATCGGTTCGCGGCGCCACGTCACCAAGTCGGAAGAGGAGACATGACCCCAGTGCATCGGCCCCCAAACCGGTGAGTACGGGTTGTGCTGGAAGTACACCTGGTAGCGGTCGTTGAAGAATGACAGGCCGTTGGGGTCATTCATCCACCCGGCGAGGGGTGCGATGTGGAAGTTCGGGTACCAGCGGTCCTTCCTGTTCTCAAGTAGCTCGTGAACTGCGGCCTCGGCTTTTTCGATCTGTTCTTTCATGGCGTTTCCCTTCTTCGTTGAGTGGAGTTAGTTGACTGCGATCGTGACGGGGTCGGTCTTGGCGCCATCCCGAATGAACGGGTCGCCGAGGACGTCTTTGTCATCCGGTTTGAGGACGAAGAAGGCGTACACGCCTGCAACGGCAACGATTGCGGAGATGACAAAGAAGGTGGGCTGGTAGCCAATGGAGTCACGTAACGCACCCATGGGCGGGGAGAGGATTACAGAGCCGATCTGCGAGGCGATTTGGAAGCCAACCATGTAGAGGGTCGCGGACAGCAGCGGGTTGAAGTGCAAGGTGAAGTAGCGGAAGATCGGCAGGATGAACAGCGGGACCTCGATGGCGTGGAGCATCTTGACGCCGGAGACGATGACCGGGTCCGTGAACACCGCGCAACCCAGGATGCGCAGCGCCATGACGGTTACACCCATCATCAGGGAGGTCTTGACGCCAACTTTGCGCATGAGGATGGGGATCAGACCCATCATGATCGCTTCAGCGAAGACCTGCACGGAGTTGAGGATGCCGTAGACCTGCTCGCCGCGGGCCTTGCTTTCGAAGAGGCCGGTGTAGAAGTCGGGGAACATCTGCTGGTCAAAGAGGTTGTAGAACGTCCACGACCCGATGACGAAGAGGATCACTGCCCACAGTGTCGGCATCTTCAGCAGGCCGAGCATTTCCCGGATGCCAGGAACGGAGGGGGCTTCTTCGATGCCATCCACAACGTGGACGGGTTCCTTCACCTTCCACAGCAGTTGGACGAGAAGCAGCGCCAAACCGAATGCGGAACCAACCCAGAAGTTGAGGGCAGGGTTCACCACGAAGAGGAATCCTGCAACGAGAGCGACGAGGGCGTAGCCGAACGAACCCCACATGCGGGCTTGGCCGTACTCGAAGTTGTGCAGGCGGCTCATGCGTTCTGCAATGGCTTCCATGAGGCCCGCGCCTGCCATAAACCCGGCGGAGAGGACGATCGCACCGACGATGGTACCGAGCCAGAAGTTGGACTCAAGGAGAGGGCGGTACACGAAGTTGACGAAGGGGCCGATGCAAGTGGCGATCACTCCGAGGAGGATTGCCAGGTGGCGCTTAGTTCCTAGGCGGTCCTGCATGGTCCCGTAGAAGAACATGATGACCAGGGTTGCGGCCGAGTTAATGGAGTAGATCGTGCCGACCTGGCCGCCGTCGAAACCTAGGCCGCCTTCGGCTGCGGGTTTGGTGAGCCAGAGCTGGAAGAAGGACCACCAGATCCCCCACGATGCGAAAAACAGCAGAATCGCTACCGAGTTCTGCAGGTAGGACCTGTTCTTGAGGTTGGACGCTATCTGGGCCATCTTTGCCCCTCTCCTTGTTGAGGTGTCTCTTCTAACGCCTATGTTGTGAAAGCCCGCAACCCCTGGATCCGAAAGCCCGACTGAAGGATCAAGGATTCAGAAGTTATTTGCTAAATCGTTTTTGCGCTTTCAGAATGGCGCTCGGAGCCCCGTTCCAACAGCTTCTCAACATGCATTTGTGTGCAGTAGGTCACACTCGTGTGCTACGAGCGGCTCTCGCGACCTCGGGAGGCCCTTTGGTCCTATGCGGTTCACCGTTGCGGGGCTTGAGGTCACGTCTTGCGCCTCGGTCTCACGCCACCTTTCGCAAATTTGCTACTTCTGGAACGGCAAACGAGCCAAAAACCACCACAAGTACCCTCAAGACCGCCTGTGTCAAGCTGCCTGTGAGCCTGGGTTGGGAAATGGGAAGCGATGACTGCTACGCCGTACGGTGCCGGTTACGCCTTACGGAGCGAGTAATGCCTAACGGAGCGAGTTTGGTCCCATTTTCCTTGGAATCACAGTGTTATGCACGCCAAACCCGCTCCGTTAGGCATAACTCGCTCCCTTATGACACGGGTAGCGCCGGTACCAACCTCAACAACAAGCCAACAACAACCCACCGACTCCAAAGAGCCTGGCAACCCGCGCTTGCAGGCAGCCGCCCCACCCCCAAGCACGAAATGTATACGTTGGGGCGCAAGGTGGGTCGCGGGTATCGACCCCAAGCATGTATTTGATCCCAACGTGAACATTTCACGGCGGGAGCGATGAAGAGACGGCTGGAGCTGCGGCGGGGGCGGTGGTAGAGCGAGTGCGGTGGCGATCGCGCGCTACGGCTCCACACGCCTCGTGCGCATAGGATGTTGTCCCAAGTAGGCGTTTTACCGAGAGGCGGGCAAAGCAATGAAGAAGCGCGTCACCCTTGCCCAGGTTGCAAAACGTTCCGGCTACTCACCAACCACTGTCTCCCTTGTCCTTGCGGACCGCCCCGGCACGCGCATTGCCGAAGCTACCGCCGAGAAGATCCGCGCGACCGCTGCCGAGATGGGGTACTCAGCAGACCCTAGGGCACGATCGTTACGTACGGGGCGCAGTGAAACTCTGGGCTTCATCTCGGATGAGGTCACCATCACCAGGTACGCCTCCGCCATGATCGCCGGCGCGGTCAATCAAGCTCAGGCAGACGGGCGCGTCGTCCTCATCAGTGAATCGGCAGGCCACGCCGAAAGTCGAGACGAAGCCCTCGCCGACCTGCTCAACCGGCGGGTCGATGGCCTACTTGTCGGCTTGATGGCAGCGCGCCGTATCGAGCTTCCACCCTCGGCCAAGTCTGTTCCCGCCATCATCGTCAATGGATCAAGTGACGGACTAGCGTCCGTACTTCCCGACGAGTTCGCGGCCGGCCGCGACGCCGCCCAATACCTTATTGACCACGGCCACACCCGTATCGGGTTGATTGGCCGCCATGAGGACCTTCTGGATCCGACCCGGTCGGTGTCTATTGGGCGCCGCTTCGCCGGCCTCGACGACGCGATGGCGCAAGCCGGCCTCTCTTTCGTAGCCGAACAGCATGTCCGCTACTGGGACCCTGCTCCCGGCAGGATCGCAGCCCTAGAACTGCTGCGCACGACCGAACTAACCGCGGTGGTGACCGCAAATGATCGCCTTGCCTTTGGTGTCTACCAGGCCGCAACTGAGCTGGGCTTGAGTGTCCCGAAAGACCTTTCGATCATGTCCTTTGACGACGAACAGTTGGCGGAGTACCTGGATCTCACCACAATGCGCCTCCCGTATGAAGAGATGGGACGGTTCGCCGCCAACTGGGTCGGCGAGCAGGTGTCGGCGCGGCACAAAGCCTCAGAACCCAACGACGAGGACGAAGGCGAGGGCGAGGGCGAGCCCGGAGCCAACCCCGTCGGCGATGGCCGTGCCAGCGCCAAAGCTAACCCCGAGGCCGACCCCGAGTTCCTCATCCCCATGCCCCTCGTCGAGCGCGGCTCTGTCGCAGACCTACGCCCCCGGTAGAACGGGGCTCCATCGCAGACCCACGCCCCCGGTAGCCCCTGCGGGCCGCTACCGCTGCTCCCCGTCTGCTTGCCTGGAGAGAGACAGCAACAAATCTGACTTCTCCCGCCAGTCCACCAGCATCATCCTGCGGGTCGAGGTAAGCAGCTGGGGATCCCCCAGCGCCAGCCTGTGAGTGGTGTTTAGCGCCGTATCGTAGTACTTCAGCATCGTCACTGCACGGGCGGGCAGGTCCGCTCTGGTTCCAAATGCTTCCTTCATTGCATTGATGGTGCGGCCCTTGACACTGCGGTCAAACCATTCATTGTTCCGACCACTGATCCAACACACGGTTGCGGCAGTATTGGCATCGTTTGCACCCCTGAGAATGCTAGCCGGGTTACTTGCCGCAACCAGAGTGAGCGTGCGCAGGCTTGCCGTGACCATCTCCGGGTCTTGGAAAAAGTCGCCTGCCACGTCGGTAATCATTTGTGCGACTGCCTTCACCCGCTCGACAATGTCATCACTAACCAGCTCCAGCGCAACGTCTTCCCCGCTGGGCAAAGGCTCCACACCGAGGCTCTCAAAGGCTTCCACGCCCCCAACCTCGACAGCCATACCTTCGCGAGTGCGCAGTGCCAGCTCTTCATACGTTGGCTCAGGAAACCCGGAGGCAGCTTGTCCAGCCACCTCGAACCCCTCCGGCCACATCTCAGACACAAGCCGCATCCGCTGGCCCCTCTCAGATTGAGCATTGGCGTCCCGGGCGATTGCACTGAGATACTGAGGCGCTGCCTCCTCCAGGGCATGCTGGGTGTGCTCGGTGAAGTCTGGTGGCACACCAAGCTCCCCGTGGGCAAAGTCGATGAATCTTGACATGGTCGCCGGGATCCCCACCATATCTTCGAATGGATAAAGGACCTTGCGAGGGATGAGCTCCAAGAGCATCCTCTGAACCAACACGTTGCTCCACTGCCTGGGGTCACCCGTACCGTAGTTACATGCGAAGTCGATAAGTAAGGAGACATGCATGCTCGCACTCTCAGCATCAAGGCCAGCAGCGTGAGGGGAATCTAGGAACGTCTGCTCCAGCGCATCCCTTCGCTCATCGTCCCACTCATCCAATTCAAAACTCCTGCCACCAGTCGGCATGAGCCTCAACTGCCATTCCAAGAGCGGCTGCATGGCCGGCCACGTATCGGTTTCAACGGGGGGAAACATGCGTCCGGCATGTTCAACGGCAGAGTCTAAACGCGCGCGGGCATCCGCCAAACTCAACTCAACGATCCTCGGACGCAACCCTGCCGGGATCGCCATGGCGTGGACCCGAGCCCTGATCTGCTCAATGTCGTCCTCCAAAGGGTACGCATCTTCAAGAAAGGGAATGCCCATCAGATCCAGGCCCGCCATGATCGAAAAATGCCCCCGAGGCCCCCGCACCTCAACCACGATCGTCTCTTCAGTATCCACCGGACTGCGTAGCGACACTGCCTTCACGGGTCGCAGCCGCGCGATTTCAGCCAGCCACGCGGGCAGCACTTCCGCTCTGGGCTTCACGACCCGATGGATGCGCCTCTTCAGCAGATCATCACCCAGCATTTCGGCCCACACCAGGAGCAGCGCGTCCGTCTCAGGTTCCGCAACCTCAATCATCGAGTTCGCCAGATCTCTAACCCTGACGTTCGGCTCTTCCCCAGACTCCGCCATTTCCGAGATCATGGCAGCCGAGTAGAGCAGGTGCATTGGCGTGTCTGCGTCGAGGTCGCGACGCAAGTTGCGTACGAGGTCGAGTTCGTCGAAAGTGTCGTCTGTCATACCTCACAGCCTACTTGCCACCTCCGACATCTGGGGTTCACGCTGAGGGAAAGACCAGCGTTGCCCGCGTGACGGCCCCGCCCCCTCGGCTGGCCACCGGAGCATCAACTTCGAGCCGCCCCTCCAAGTTCGCGCCCAAAACCTCCAGGGAGGTCAGCACCTCGGCCAAGTCCGCGTCCTCCGTCACCAACCGGTCACGCACCAGGTGCCGCACCGCCAGACCCCGCCACTTCTTCGCCATGTGGCTGACAACTTTGCGCTCTCCGCCGCTCTCCCTCACAACCCCCAACTCCACGACGCTGGCGGACTTCGCAGGACACGCTGCCCGGTAGGGACCTGAGCGGACATCAAACACCACTTCACCGGCCAAGTCCCCCACCGCAGCCTCAAGCCGAGGACGCCACCACGTCGCCAGCGGCCCCAACGGCGGTAGGTTCACCCCCATTGCCAGCCGGTGACCCGGAATAAAGTCCCCGGGACGAACAAACCCAAACAGGCCCGAAGAGACCAGCGTGACACTGTTGAGTTTTCGCGCCTGCGTATCAGTCAGAGAACCCACATCCAACGCCTCAAAAAGCACTCCCGTATAGAGGTCGAGGGCGGGCGCGCAGCCGTCCTCGAACAACCGGAGATTCGCATCAGCATCGGCGGCAGATTTGGCGCCCAGCTTAAGGACCCGCGCAGCGTCCTCCCCCGCTCCCAACTCTTGAAGCGCCGCGATCACGGCGGACCGAGCGCCCGCCAACTCGGGAAACACCAGCGTACCCAACTCGAGCCGCGGACCTACCGTCGCCGCCGCCTTACTTTCAGAGGGCGGAAGCCATATCTGCATGCCAGGTCTCCTCGTGTTCAAAATGCCTTGAATAGGCTACCCGGCCAACTCCATCCCCACCGCAACAATCGCGTCGCGCATCTCCCCATCCGCCATGCGACTGACATTCTGGTCGACCGCGGGCGCAACCAGTCCGGAGAGGAACATCGCCACCTTCATCTGCCGCACCGGATCTTCACTGTCCCCAAGCAGGTGGGAGTGCAGTTCCCCCAGCAAATCCCCCTCTGCGCTGACCACCGACAGCGCCGCCACATCTCGAAGCACCACGGAATACACCTCACGGTGTGCGATGGCGCCATCCGCGAGCCCCTCGACAACGGTCTCAACCCGGCACTGCTGATCAGCGCATTCACGCGCCGACACCACTAGGTCGGCCAGACCGTCCATGGCTGGCTTCAGTACCGCGGCAACAATGTCGTGCTTGGAGCGAAAGTGATAGTAGACCGCGGCCTTACTTACGCCGAGCTCGTCGGCAATCATCTGCAACGAAGTGCCGTGCACTCCATACTCACCAAAGAGCCTCAGGGCTGCGCTCGTGATCTGGACGGGGCTCGATTTTCCTCGACTCATGGTGACAACCTACACGGCATTCTCTGGCTCATGGTCACAACCTATCTTCCCTACTTGCCGATTGGCTAGTAAGGCGTCAGAATAGATGAGGGCGTCGAAGACGACCGCCACCAACCTCTCACTACACATCTGGAGCCAAAGAATGAGCAAAGCAGAAATCCCAGCCGGCCCGGTTGCACATGACACCGAAGTCGACCTACTAGTCATCGGATCAGGAACTGGCCTAGCAGCAGCCCTGTCCGCCGAGGAGCTGGGACTGGACGTCCTCGTCGCAGAAAAGGCGAACGTCATTGGGGGTTCCACCGCACTTTCCGGCGGCGCCTACTGGGTTCCGGCGAACCCCGCGCTGATCCGTGACGGCTTCAAAGACACCGTGGAAAGCGGACGCGAATACCTGGGCGCAATCGTTGAGGATTCCCCCACCGACCGCTGGAACTCCTTCCTTGAGAACGGCCCCGAAGCCATCGCGATGGTAGAGCGCACCACTCCCCTGGAGTTCTTCTGGGCGGAAGGCTACTCGGACTACCATCCCGAAAACCCAGGTGGTGCCGCAATCGGCCGCACCTGCGAGTCCAAGCCGCTTGATGCCTCCGTCCTCGGCGAAGAACGAGGTCGTCTGCGCGCAACCAGCATGGCCGCACCGATTCCAATGCCCGTCACCGGCGCGGACTACAAGTGGATGAACCTGATGACCCGCACGCCGCTGACTTCATTCCCCAAGATCATCAAACGTGTCGTCCAGGGCGTCGGTGGACTGGCGATCAAGCGTGAGTACACCGCGGGCGGCCAGGCGCTCGCCGCGGGTCTCTTTGCCGGCACAATCGACGCAGGCATCCCGATTTGGACGACGACGAAGCTGGTCGAACTCATCGAGGAAGACGGCGAAGTCAAGGGCGCCATCCTTGAACAGGACGGCAAGCGCGTTACCGTCAAGGCCCGCAAGGGCGTGGTGCTGGCGGCAGGCGGCTTCGACCACAACATGGAGATGCGTCGCAAGTACCAGTCGGAAACCCTCAAGAAGGACATCTCCCTCGGTGCGGAAACGAACGAAGGCGACGCGATTGTTGCGGCTGAGAAGGTCGGCGCGGGACTGCGCCTCATGCACGAAGCATGGTGGTTCCCGTCGGTCACGCCGCTCACCGAGGGCGGGGCACCCATGGTGCTGCTGTCGGAGCGCGCCCTTCCCGGCTCGATTATTGTTGACGAGACCGGCACGCGCTTCGTGAACGAAGCCACCGGCTACATGGGCTTCGGGCAGACCGTCCTCGAGAACAGGGCGAATGGCCGCGAGATCAATGACATGTGGCTGGTCATGGACCAGAAGTACCGCAACCGCTACGTCTTTGCCGGGGCCGTGTTCCCGACCATGCCGTTCCCCAAGGAGTGGTACGACGCGGGGATTGTGGTGCGTGGCGACAACCCGCGTGAGCTTGCTGAGAAGATGGGCGTGCCGGTGCAGGCCTTCACGACTGAACTGCGCGAGTTCAACCAGATGGCTGAGGCTGGCATCGACGGCGACTTCCACCGCGGGGATTCCGCGTACGACCGCTACTACGGTGACCCCACCGTGAAGCCCAACCCCAACTTGCGTCCCATCGAGGGCAAGTTGTACGCCGTTCACGTTTCCCTGTCTGACCTGGGAACTTGTGGCGGGCTGATGGCGGACGGTGCGGCGCGCGTGCAGCGCGAGGACGGGGAGGTTATCCCCGGGCTCTACGCGATCGGTAACACGGCTGGCAACACCTTCGGGCATGTCTACCCGGGTGCGGGGGCAACCATCTCCCAGGGTTTGGTGTTCGGGCACCTGGCGGCGAAGGACGCGGCAACAAGGAAGTAGCACCCACCCACTGCCGGCACCCACCCGCTGCCGGCACCCACCCACTGCAAGCAACCACCCGCTGAAATGTATACGTGGGGGCGAAATGTGCCTCTGGGGTCCCTACCCCAGACGCATCCGTCGTCCCCACGTATACATTTCGCGTTGGGGCCCGAGAATCACGTCGGCTCGGCGCGTTTGGGGCCCGAAAATTGCGCTGGCTCGGCGCGCCCTCGGGCGACTGGCATGGAAGGATTGCTCCCAGGCCCTCCTGACGAAAGTGACACCATGACAGACAGCGTGACAACCCTGAGCATCCACCGTGGTGGCGCGCAGATCTCCCAGTGGGACTCTGCCCGGTTTGGCTCCCTGATCTTCAGTCCCGAGAACGCTGATTACGCCGTCGGTAAGTGCCCCCACGGCGGTATCCCCATTTGCTTCCCCTGGTTCGGAGTGGCCCCTGACCTGCGCACGGGCGCCCTCGCCGCCCTCTCCGAAAACCCCAGCGCCACCTTATCCGGCGATCACAGTGAAGCCCCCGAAGGCTCCCCGGCGGGCCTGCCCGGTGGCAACGAGGCCACCACGCCACCCTTCCTCGCCTCCGACGCCGGCGACGCCAAGCACGGCTTCGCGAACCTTCTCCCCTGGGCCCGGATCCTCGGGAACCAAGACGACGACGGCGGCACCGCGACCTACCGCCTGACGGGCGAGGACGTGCCCGCAAGCGTCGCCCTCGTTCATCCGTTCGAGGCGTTCTACCAGGTCGACTACACAGGCGATACGTTGCGGCTACAGTTCCGGGTTGTTAACACCGGGCCCGAGGCCTTCCGCTACGAAACCGCACTTCACACCTATTTCCGAGTCGGGGATGTTACACAGATCCGCATCGAAGGTTTGAAGGGTATCGAGTACCTCAACGCGGCCCCGCCCTCGCCTGAGGTGGAGACGGAGCATGTCCCGCTGCGTTTTGACGGGATGGTTGACCGTGTCTACTCCACCCCGGCCCGGCCGCGGATTGTCGACCCCACGCTGGGCAGAGCCATCCGCATTGACCCGGAGAATGCGGCCTCCACAATCGTGTGGAATCCGGGTGAGGCCGCGTCGCATGACCTCCCCGATTTGTCGACGTGCGAATGGAAGCAGTTCGTCTGCGTTGAAAGCGGCAATGCGCACGCCAACGCCGTCACGCTGGCACCTGGCGAGCAGCACGCGATGAGTGTGACGTACTCGGTGGCCTCTGCCTAGGCTAACTTCACTGTTGTGGCACGAAAAGCCGTCCGTAACAGCATTTTGTGAGCCACAACAGTGTAGTTAGCACCGGTAGCATCCGGGACATGCCCCGCCTAGTCCCCCAACGCCGCCAACATGGACGCCGGAGGCGCGAAGAACGTCGTCCCCGTCGTCGGCGTCGAGAAGTCGAGGATCTTGTCGTACAGCGGAGGCGGGTCCCCCAGGTACATGTTCTCAAGCATCTTCTCTAGCACCCACAGGTACCTGGTGTAGCCAATGAAGTACGTGCCGTACAGCGCCTCACCCGGTGCGCCGAAGGGCATGTTGTCGCGCAGGATGTCGAACTCCACCCCATCTAGCGTTATGGTGTTGAGAGTCTTGTGGGAT
Source organism: Schaalia sp. JY-X159 (assembly GCF_014525425.1). Lineage (NCBI taxonomy): Bacteria > Bacillati > Actinomycetota > Actinomycetes > Actinomycetales > Actinomycetaceae > Schaalia > Schaalia sp. JY-X159. The sequence continues at coordinate 668,617 of NZ_JACEXI010000001.1, forward strand.
TTTTGCCCCTCGACGGCGTCGGGGAGCTCAACGTTGTCGAGCTTGCGGTGACCGACAATGGCCTCCTGGTTCTCGACAGTGAGTCGGTTCCAGGCCCCCAGGTTGTGCTGGTAGTTCTGCACAACCACGTAGGCACCCCCGGCGAACTCGGGATCTTCCGGGCCGACAAGGCTCGCTTGGGTCAGGTGCGCGCCCACGGGGTTTGCCGTGCCGTCGACAAAGCCCAGCAGGTCCCTGTCATCGAAGTAGCGGAACCCACTTACCTCGTCCTCGACGGTCACAGAGGAGCCCAGCGAATCAACGATGAGCTTCTCCAGTTCGAAGACGAGGTCGGGGCGGTTGGCCCTAATGTGGAAAAGGAGGTCTCCCGGAGTGGAGATAGCGGTGTGTTTGCTGCCTTTAATCTCTGTGAAGGGCTTCAGCTCTGCTGGGACCGCGCCAGGGGTAACGGCGGGTGCCATGACTTCATCCCACACACGCGATCCAACGGCCGCGCTGCAACTCACCTGCGCGGTGAGGTCACGGAACGCCACCGCCTTGACTAGGTTGGCCACGTCGCCGAGGGTAGCCTGCACGGCCGCCACATTCTCAGGCCCATCTTTGATGGAGACAACCAGGAAGGCCGCAGCCGAAGTTAGCAGGGTGTCAATATCCTGGGGGACGTTGGGAAGAGGAGTTTCGCGCTGCGCCGCTGCAGCAATTTCTCTTGGAGTAGGCATGGATCAAGCCTACTCAGCAACCAAAGACCTCGCAGGACGTGGGTGCAACCTAGCCGCAGGACTCGAAGCCCCAACCCAGCCGCAGGGCTCGAAGCCTCACCCTAACCGCAGGATCCCCACCCGGGGTTGAGGCTGATGTGTACGTGGTCGTAGTGGTTTGCCGTGATGCTCCCCCGGTCTTCCATGCCTGACCATCCGCCACCCATGTTGATTTGCTGCTTCCAGATCACGTACGACACGTTCAAACTGCCCCTGTTGGCAACGGCCCATGCAGCAACACTGTCGCCCAGACCAGAGTTACCAGGCACCATCACGTCAAGCGCCAGCCCGCTCCCGTGATCTCCCGGATCTCCCGGCCGGTACCCGCCGATGTCGCTGATGCCAAACTGTGAGGTAATCATGGAGCGCACCTGGTTCGGCCACGTATCGCCCGTCCCGCACTGCCCGACCCCCGCCGCTGCCACACTGGCGCTGCGTGATGCTGTCGCCTCGCTAGCAGGAGCGCCCTCATCCACAGTTGCGGCGACCGGCGCCTCGGCGACGGCCCCAACCGTGTCCCCCGGCTCCCACGGCACATCCAGTGAGACGATGGTGGCAGTGCCGCGCGTAGCGTCCTTGAGGATTGAAGTGGCCCTGCGTTCCAGGGATGACGAGGACGGGTCGTTGTAAACCTGCGGTGCGGAGACTCCTACTAGAGCTCCAACCCCGACGACACCGCCAATTAGGGTGGCCGCCATCCGGGTCGCTTGGGATACTCTCATCTACTCTGGTCCGATCCTCTGCATACTCGCCTAGTCTGCGGCGCGCGCCCACCAGAGCGCACGCCGGATATTCAGTCACCGCACAGCCTAAACCACAATGCTTTATAACGAAATGGTTACGGCCTAGATCACTTTCTCCAGATTTCCTGAGAATCCAACCAGGACCTCCACATCGCCTAGGCTGTCCCCGTGGACCTCGACACAATCGTCTCCTTGCGCGACCTCAGCCCGGCGTGGAAGCTGTTGCGTGCCGACAATGCACCCCTGATCCTGTCTTTTCTGGGCAAGCACTTCATTGAGGACAACCAGGGCGCAACCCCCGCAAGCGTCCTCATCGACGCCCTCGACGACCACCTCTATACGGTGCGACTCTCCGACCCTGACGCGTACGCGCGCGAGCCCCGGGCCTACCTGGATGACTGGGCGGATCCGGCTCGCGGCTGGCTGCGCAAGTTCTACCCCGTCGATGCGGACGAGGTGCACTATGACGCAACCCCCGCCGTTGAGAAGGCCTACCGCTGGGTTGAGAGCCTCCAGCAACGCAGTTTTGTCGGCACCGAATCCCGCCTCCACACCCTCCTTGAGCTGCTGCGCCAAATCGTTCACGGTAGTGAGACGGACCCCGACGCCCGCATCGCCGAACTGCAGCGCCGCCGCGACGAGATCGACTTAGAGATCGAGGCCGTCCTCGAGGGCCGCGCCGAACTCCTTGATGAAACCGCCCTGCGCGACCGCTACCAACACTTCTCTTCCAACGCCCGCGAACTGATCTCTGACTTCCGGGAGGTCGAGGAGAACTTCCGCAGCCTTGACCGTTCCGCACGCGAACAAATCGCCGGGTGGGACGGCAGTAAAGGCGAACTCTTGGACGCCCTGGTCGCCAGCCGCACCGACATTTCTTCTTCTGACCAGGGCCGCAGCTTCCAGGCCTTCTACGATTTCCTCCTTTCAGAAACACAGCAGACAGACCTCGCAAACCTGGTCGCCGCCGTCCAAGCCATGCCCGCGGTCATGGCCGACAAGCGACTGCGTTACATCCACCATGACTGGGCGGACGCGGCCGAACGCACCCAGCAAACTGTCCGCAACCTGAGTGAACAGCTGCGCCGCTTCCTGGAAGATAAGGCGTGGATTGAGAACCGGCGCGTCCTCGACCTGGTCCGCACCGTCGAGCAGGCGGCTCTGCGCGTCCGCTCCAACCCACCAGACCTCTTCCTGACAATTGATCTGCCGGGATTGCCGATCAACTTGCCTTTCGAACGCCCGCTTCACAGTTCACAGCCTCCCGCCCGAGTCGACAGCCTGATCGCTCCCGCCGAGGTCGAACCCGCCGACTACGAGGCCCTCTTCTCCCAGCGCTTCATCGACACCGCCGCCCTGGCCAGCAACATTCGCGCCGTCGTCCCACCCAGGTCCCGGGTCGACCTTGCCGAAATTCTCACCCTGTTCCCGGTCGAGGACGGCGTCGCCGAGATCCTCGGCTACCTCTCTCTTTCCGGGGAGGAAATCGACGTTGAAATGGACGATGATCAAGAGATGACGATGGACTACAAGGACCCGGCCGGCACCATGCGCCGCGTCCGCCTGCCCCACACCACGGTGGCCCGCAAATGAGGACCCCGGAGGAGCAGGCGTCCTCGACCGCCATCATCAAACTCATGCAGGGTGTCATCTACAGGGAGACGAACGAGGACGTCTGGCGCACCCTGGAGCGCAATGGCGCCCCGGTTCTGGACCACTTCGCCAGAATCGGCGTGCGGGTCATCATCGACGAGGTCGAGGGCTACGCCTACCTGAAAACCAGTGCTCCGGAGGAGGGCGAGGATCCCCTCCCCCGCCTGGTTCAACGCCGCGAACTTTCCTACAACGCGAGCCTCCTTCTGCTGCTTCTCCGCAAGCGTCTCGCGGAGTTCGAGGCCGGGGGTGAGGAGGGCAAACTGGTTTTGGAGCGGGATGCCATCACGGAGATGCTGCGTCTCTTCCTCCCTGATTCCACAGATGAGGTCCGCATTGTCAAGCGCGTGGATGCTTCAATTACGCAGGTGGTGAAGTTGGGTTTCTTGGAGGAACTGCGCGGCGCTCACCAGCCGTCCTGGGAGGTGAAGCGCATCATCAAGGCGTACGTTGACGCGGAGACGATGGCGGATTTTGCGCGCAAGCTCGCTGCCTACGCTGCAGTGGAGGCCGGCGATGAGTGACGCGTTGTTTTCCGCCCTCGAACTTGATGTTCCGTCCTCGACGCGTTCGGGCTACCGCTTGCACACTCTTGAGGTTTACAACTGGGGCACGTTTGACCGTCACGTCTGGGAGTTGAACCCGGCGGGGACGACCGCGCTGCTAACCGGGGATATAGGCAGTGGGAAGTCGACACTGGTTGATGCGATTACGACCCTGCTGCTTCCTGCCCACAAGATTTCTTACAACAAGGCTGCGGGGGCGGCGACGCGGGAGCGGACGCTGCGCAGTTACGTTGAGGGGCACTACCGTTCGGAGCGCAACGAGGCGACTGGCGATTCCCGCCCCGTGGCGTTGCGGGATGACCGTTCATACTCGGTGATTCTGGGGGTTTTCGTCAATGAGGGGTTTGGGGAGACGGTGACGGTGGCGCAGGTTTTCCACCAGAAGGACCGCGTCGGGCAGCCGGAGCGCTTCTATGTCACCAGTTCCGAGCGCCTCAGTATTGCAGCGGATTTCAGTGATTTTGGGGATGATCTCAAGGCGTTGCGCGCCCGCCTGAGGAAGCGCGGGTTCGGCATTTATACGGCTTTCCCCGAGTACGCTCGCCACATGCGCCGCCTGCTGGGGATCACGTCGGCGCAGGCGATGGAGTTGTTCCACCAGACGGTTTCCTTGAAGTCGGTGGGGAATCTCAACGATTTTGTTCGCAGCCACATGTTGGAACCGGCCGATGCGACAGGTCGCGTAGCGAAGATTGTCGACCACTTTGAGAATCTGACGCGCTCGTATGAGGCGGTGCAGCGCGCGAAAGAGCAGCTGTCGCTTCTTGACCCTCTGGTGGCTAGCGCCAACAAGTACGAGGACGCCACCTCGCGTCGCAGACAGTACGAGGGCGAACGCGGCGCACTGCCCCTCTACTTCGCCGAGCGTACGCAACGGGTCTTGGAGGATGCCCGCCGCGAAATGGAGGCCCGCGTCCATGAGGCGATACAGGCCAGGGCGACCTTGGATAGCGGCCGCGCCAATCTTGTGGCGGCGCGTGACGCCCTCCAAGATGAACGTCGCGCTGCCGGCGGCGACCGCATCAGCCAGATTGACAGGGAGATCATCGAGGCTTCCAGCGCCGTGCAGTTACGTTCTGACAAGTACGGGCGTTTCGTGGCGCACCTGGCGGCTGCCGGCCTTCCTGGCGTGAAGACGGAGGAGGAGTTCCGTGACAGGGTCGGCTCGGCGCGCGCCGCTCAACCCGTGGTTGAGGCTGAGCGGATCACCCTCGCCACGCAACGCGACCCCCTCGTCCTCGAACTGGGCGCCGAGAAGCAACAGGCCCGCAGGTTGGCAGCAGAGATTAGCAGCCTGCAGGGCCGTCGCAACAACTTGCCGCCACAGCTGGTGGAGGTGCGCGCCAACCTGTGTTCGGAGTTGGGTTTGTCCGAGGACGATCTGCCGTTTGCCGCCGAACTCCTTGAGGTGGATGAACGCCACGCACAGTGGCGTGGGGCCGCAGAGCGCGTTCTTGGCCCTTTTGCAACCAGTCTGCTGGTCCCTGAGGTTCACTACCCGCAGGTCACAGCGTGGGTGAACGCGCATCACCTCCGAGCCCGACTGGTGTATTTGCGTGTCTCTGAGCGGCGCGTGCAAGCCAGCCCACTGGACTCCCCAGGGGTGTTGCGTCTGCGCGACATCTTGCAGATTGAGCCCGGCCCCTTCGAGAGGTACCTGGTAGCAGAGCTGGCGCGACGCGCCGAACACCACCTGGTTGCAGGTCCGAAGGAATTGGCCCGCGAGGAGCGCGCCGTCACCCGCGAGGGCCTGGTGCGTGACCGGGATCGGCACGTCAAGGACGACAGGCACGAGGTGAACGACGCGAGGCACTGGATTCTTGGCCGTTCAACCAGGAGGAAGATACAGGCTCTCAGCAGCGAGGCCACGGAGCATGCGGAGCGCATCTCAGCCCTCGAGGCTGACCTGGCCGCCCTCGACCGAAAAATGGATGCACTGCGGGGTCGGGCTGCTGCGTTGGGTCGCGTGGAGGAGTATTCTTCGTGGACGGAAATTGATCGCGATTCCGCTGCCAAACTGAGGGCGGAACTGGTGCGTGAGCGGGACCGGATACTGGCGGGGTCAACGCACTTGGCAGAGATTGACCGCCGCCTGGGTGAACTGGCCTCGCAGCAGAGGCAACTCGATGTTGAGTACGAGGCCGCGGTGAAGAAGATCGGGCGTTTGGAGAGCGAGGCCGATGCCTTGACCCAGCGTGCCGACCGGGAAGCGGAGACCGTGGCAGCAGCCTCGCGGGAGGAGCGGGCGGCCGCCCTCGAACAATCCCAACCGATTACAGCGCGCATCGGCAGGCGCCCAACTGGTAGCGCTGATGAGCTGGACCGGCTGCGGGCCACCCTGGGCGATGAGTTGACGAATGCGATCGAGGGCGCCCAACGCGAGGCCAATGGTTACACCACCGCGACTGTGCAGCAGATGGGTGAGGTGCTGCGGCGTTGGCCGGAGTTCACTTCGGAAATGGATGCCAGTATCGGCTCAATCGGCGAGTTCCGCACTCTTCACGAACGGGTGAAAACTGATGATCTCCCGCGGTTTGATGCCGAATTCAAGCGCCAGTTAAACTCGGAGACAATCAAGGAGTTGGCTGGGTTCAACCAGTGGTTGGGTCAGCAGTCTGAGCAGATCCGCGGGCGCGTCGCCACCATCAATGAGGCGCTCAGCGCCATTGACTACAACCCCGGGCGCATCATCGAGCTGGTTGCTGAACCCACCCCTAACACTGACATCAAGGAGTTTCGTAGGCAGATGCGGGCCGCAACCGGGGACCTGCTTGGTGACTCCGACGATAAGAATGAGCGCTTCGAGCGGGTGCGGCAGATCATCAGCCGGTTCCGCGGTCGCGAGGGCAGCAGCGAGGCGGATAAGACCTGGACGGCGCGGGTCACCGACGTTCGCAACTGGTACAGTTTCGCGGCCTCGGAACGCGACCGGGACAGCGGGGAGGAGTACGAGCACTACACCGACTCTGATGGGAAATCAGGCGGGCAGAAGGAAAAGTTGGCGTACACGATCCTGGCGGCCTCGCTCGCGTACCAGTTTGGTTTGGAATGGGGTGTGGAGAAGTCGAAGGACTTCCGCTTCGCCGTCATTGATGAGGCTTTCGGGCGCGGTTCGGACCAGTCGACGCGGTATGCGCTGGAGCTGTTTGCGAAACTGGGATTGCAGTTGCTGATCATCACCCCGCTGCAGAAGGTGCATGTCATTGAGCCTTACGTTTCCTCGATTGGTTACGTGGATAATCCGGATGGCTCGGCCTCACGCGTTCATACTCTGACCGTGGAGGAGTTCCGGGAGCGCAGGTCGTGACACCCGCCACGGCGCCCCGGCCTGCGGCGTGGACCACCCCCGCGGCTATTACCGCACGCGTTGCCAAGCGGTGGGACAACGGCGCACTCTTGCGAGGGCGCGCCTCCGGGGAGCCCTTCGAGCCGATCGCGGTTCCGCTCCGCGGCCCGAAGGCCGCCGACCTGGCCGAGCACCTTGAGGAGGCTCGCGGTTGGGTGGCGACACTCGACCGCGCCAGTAAAGACGGCAGAGCCTTCCGGATCCACACCAAGAGTGTGGGTGGGCGCCATCTGGGCAGGACAGAGCTGCCGGCGCGCGCGATGATCGAGACGTTTGACCAGGCCATCTACCTCTTGGGCAAGGCGCCGCAGGTGCAGCGTTTTGACGAGGTCTTGGCGGCATCAAGCCATGTGCCGCAGGTGTGGGACTGGGTGGTGGCACACCCTCTAACCGCATTGGGCCTAGCCGAACAGTGGCCTACTATCCTGGCAGCGCTGGAGTGGTTGGAGCGCAACCGCGACTCAGCCCGGTATCTGCGGGAAATAGATGAGCCCGGTGTCGATACAAAGTTCGTGGAACGCCACCGGTCTGTGCTCGCTAGCTTGCTGGGGGTTCGCCCCGGTGAGGCAGCGTTTGCGGCCGACCTGGGCTTGGCTCACAAACCCACGTTCGTGCGCCTGCGTTTTGACCCGCAGGTTCTCGGTTTCCCGGCAGGCATTACTGAGGCATCGCTGCGCACCACCGAACTGGCGGCCCTACGCCCTCGTATCAAACAGGCCCTGATCATTGAGAATGAGGTGACGTACCTCAGCGCTCCAGTGCCTGCCGGGGGCATGGTGATTTGGGGCAAGGGGTTTGATGCCTCCACGCCCGCTTCCCTGACCTGGTTGGCCGAGGTGGCCGCGCGTGGCGATGTCCTCTACTGGGGTGATTTGGACACGCACGGGTTCGCGATTTTGAACCGCGTGCGCTCGCACCTGCCCGGCGTGCGGTCGGTGTTGATGGACCGGGAGACACTGCTGCGTCACGAGGCCCGCTGGGGTAGTGAACCCTCTCCGACCAGCGCGTATCTTCCCCATTTGGACGAGGACGAGGCCGCACTGTACGAGGACCTTGTCACCGGGCGCTACGCCCCGGCACTGCGTTTGGAGCAGGAGAGGTTGGATTGGGCGTACGCGCTGCGGCGCCTGCCTCCCCACTCCCAGTTGTCGGTCAAGGACCAGTGCACATAGCCTGTAACTGGCACCCCATCGCTAATAGCGTCGTGCAACCCGCCTAGTGAAGCGGTAATAAATGCGGCCCGTTCCGCGTCCCGGGCTGTGGGCAAGTCGGCTCCGTGTTCGGTGACCCAGATCGGCTTCCCGGTCACATCATGCGCCAGACGTACTGTGGCACCGAGAGACCCTGGAGCCATGGTGTAGCCGGCGTCCTCCATGTTCTCAGTTTCAGTAATGCGCCCCTGGGAGTTGTAACGGTGCCTCGTGTAATTTTGCACAGCGACAAAATCGCCGACGGCTCCCGCCGAGCGTAGCCAGCTCAAGTTCAGCTTCTCGTTTGCTGCCTTGGCGAACTCTTCCCCACCGGGCTCTGCGACATGCTCTTGCATCGAAATTGTCACGCCAACTTCGGCATCTTTGTTCCCAGCGTGGACAGCGTCGACCATGCGACTGTGTGCATCCAGCAGCACTTTGACAGCCTGGTAACTTTCAGGGGACTTGGAGACCAAGTATCGCAGCGGACTTTGTGACCCGTATGGCCCATCGTGGCCGTGCCTCAGGAACTGTCTGGATCCCTGCGCAAATGCTCGAATCCAGCAAAGACGTCGTCGGCAACAGCAAGCCAATCGGCTTCAAAATCGGGCACCGCTTCAGATCGCGTCCATCTGGCACGTAGCCCTTCGGCGACAAGACTGAGCACATTCAGGACTGCTAACGGCTCACGGTACTCAAGTTGCGCCAGGTACGAGCTAAGCGGACCAACCTCGCCCACCACCGAGTTTCCTTTGTAGTACCTGTGCGCGGGATGGGTCGGATCGACCCGTGCTAGAGCTTCGAGTCGATCAAAATTCTGCGCCTCAACCGGGTTTTCCGAAGCAACGCGGACCGTAATATCTGTCAGATCGCGCAACGTTGCCCCCGCTCCAACCTCAAGGAGAAGCTCCTGATAACGGCTGGCCTCCTCTTCCCGACGCACGGTGAGGACTTCTGTCATCAGATCTTCTAGCGTCTCGAAGTGGTGCATAACTCCGGGCGCAGTCATCTCACACTCTCGAGCCACCTTGCGCATGCTCAGGCCTTCTGGACCTTCCCGTGCGATCATCTCTCGGGTTCTTGTGAGGATGTACGCGCGGCGCGCTTGTGGGGTCAGGCGGGTTGCCATACGACCTCCTACTCTCTAAAGGCGAGACGCAATCACGTCGCTCCACTTTCAGATTGTACAGGCGCGCCGCCACCCCCATTCAGAACTACTGTCTGGGGGTCGGCAAGCTTGATCGGCGCAATCTCGCTGGTTCCGTCCTCGAGCGACCTCATAACCAGCGGGATTGTGACGCAAGTGGCGCCTCCAGCCGAAGCGAAGAGAGCCACTTCGCGCACACCTTAGCAGCGCCTCTTATCCCGCAAATGCCGGGTCCGTCCCGACGTTCGCTGCATCAATGTCAACGCGGATCTCTACGGACGTTGGATTAGTTTCCAGGATTGCGGTCACCCACCACACCAGCAGCCCACCCACAACGATCCCGATCATCCCCCAAATATGGATGGGCAGGAACATGATCAGAGCAGTAAAGACGGCGCCCAACGCAACCCGGATCACCGGCTGGGCTTTTCTCATCGAGAGCTGCCAATTGCTGGCCACCACGGGCAGCCCGACCAGCTCAGCCAAGCGGTTGTTGGTACGGGCAAACCAACCACGGACTCCGGGCTCAGCCATGAATATGGGGATGAGGATGGAAGCAAAGCCAAGAAGAACAAAGGCCTCACCCACAGAGAATATCTTCCCGGCCATGTCCTCATACACAGCCAAGGTAACACCCGGAGAGATTCCCGAACCCATGGCGGCTGGTAATACGCGCCGGAGCCCCACTGTTTGCGTTGATCTTGGCGTTCAATGCTCTGATAATGCTCATCGTGATGCCGGTACTCAACTGGATTTTCGAAGAGGCCCTTCGCAGTGCCGGAATGGTCACCCTAGACATTCAAACGATCCGGCTGGGTCCGTCACTTGTGCTAACCGGCGTCTTGCTACTGGTCCTCATGTTGGTTGCGGCATGGGTCGTCGCGATTCAGCTGGCTTTGGTCACCCTGGCGCTCCGCCAGATTCAGGAAACCGGGGCCATCCACCTGCGCGCCCTGGCCGCACCCCTCAAGGATGCTTGGAAACGGCTCTGGAAGCCATCTTCCTATGCGCTGCTCGCATACCTGCTGATTCTTCTTCCGCTGCTGGGTGCGGGTCTTATCTCTGTCTTGGAACTGGGAATCGCCATTCCCCCATTCATCACCGGTGAGCTCATGAAGACACCGGCCCTGGCGTTGATTATCAGGGCTCTCCACCTCATCGCCCTTTACGTGGCTTTACGCCTTTCTTTGGCTGTTGCAGTCTTCGTGCGCACGTCCGAATCTGGGTGGGACGCAATGAAGACCAGCTGGCGCCTCACTGCTGGTTGGAACTGGTTGATCGTATTGGGTGGCGTGCTGCTGATCGCTGTGCAGATGTTCGCGGCCACTGTTGTCGGCGCTGCTCTCCTGTTGGTTCCGACGGCGCTATCGGACCGATTCACGCCAGGAGCATCAGCCACTGTCGCGGGGCTCACCGCGGGAGCCGGGGAAGTTCTGGTTGTCTTTGGCGCAGCCGCCGCCACCGCACTATTGGTGGCACTGCTGCTTGTTCTGACGGAAAAGTTCGCTGGGACCACAGTGCCTGACTTAGCGACGAAGACCCCCGAACGTCACAGGAAGACCGGCTGGACACTGGTCGGCCTCAGCACAGTAGCCGCGGTCGTCCTCGGGATAACTTGGGTTCCCGTGATGCAGGCAATGAACGAGCATCCAACGACCCTCGTCACTAGCCACCGCGGTTTCGTTGATGGCGGAGTAGAAAACACAATCGAGGCCCTGGAGGCAGCCAAGGCTGTGGGAACCGACCTGGTCGAGATGGATGTCATGCAGACCAAGGACGGGAAGTTCATCGTCATGCATGACCCCAACCTGGAGCGCCTCTCCGGGCAGGACGTCAACGTCAAGGACCTCACTCAAGAGGAACCAACTGCGATGACCGTTCACGATGAGCGCGGACATGAAGGCGCGATCCCCTCGCTAGAAGAGTACGTGACGAAAGCACAGGAACTCGACCTACCACTCCTGATGGAAATCAAGATGGGCGGGTTAGATTCTGACGACCATGTGGAACTGTTCGTGGCAGAAATGGAACGCCTGGGCGCCCTCGAAAACAACATTTACCACACGCTTGATGCAGATTCCGCCAAGAAGCTAAAGGCAATGCGACCCGGCCTGACAGTCGGATACATCATGCCCGTCGCCGGGGAAGGCGCCCCGGAGACTACCGCCGATTTCATCGTGATCGAAGAGGAAAGCGCAAGCACGGACTTCCAGCAAGACGTCTCCGGCACCGGCCTGGGATTCTTCGTTTGGACGGTGAATGAGATGGAACCTCAGCGGGAATATCTGGAGCGGCACATCGACGCGATGATCACTGATCATCCAGACTGGGCGCTGGCGAGCAGGGAGACGATCGGCGACGAACGTGGCATGACCGGTGTCCTCCTGGATACGCTGCGCAGTTTTGTGGGTAAGTGAGGTTGTCATCGTAAGGATGTTGCCACGTTCTAACCCTCGGCCCCGACCCGCAAGCAGTTACGGTAAGAGCCGCGTGAATCGCCCCATCAACTCCACCGCCCCCGCGCATCTGCCGGTTGGCAGCATTGACAATCGCGTCAACATGCTGCGTCGTAATATCGCCCAGGACAACGTTGAGATGAGTCATGCCGCCATCGTCCCAGACCCCACCCGCAACGTCAGGCATCCTCCGGCCCCCCGCGAGATCAGCAGTCTCCAGCAGAATAACTACCTCTCGAGCCCCAAACACAAACGTGCCGAGCACTGCCCCGCAGAATAACTACCTCTCGGCGCTTATTCTGATGCATTCTGCTTGTCCATCGGCTCCATAAGTAGCATTTCTGCGGAGCGGCCAGGTAGACCCCCTCTTTCGTCAGCCCCGGGAGGTCCGATTTCTTGATACGTAGGCCACCGCCGCTTCCATCAAGTCAGGCGGCCCGCACCGCTCCGCGGTAGTCTGGAAGTAACTCCACCACGTATTAAGGGCGCAACGATGCATGACGAAATCGAGCTGGTTCAAACCGAAGACGGCCTCGCGGTCCTCGGAAATACGGATCTAGTAGCAAGCTTCCTGACCGCATATGGGCTAGAGGGCGTTCCGGGAACCGACCTCGATCTCCCCAAGCTCAGCACTAACCTCAACACTTCCGCTGGTGTCCTGGCACAAGGCTCAGAACTGGCCGCAAATTCGGGCCGCTGGATGAAGCTCACCGTGGAGTCTGCAGAGGCAGCGAAGACGCTCCCAATGGTCATGAACTCCACGTCGGGCGCCTCGCACGCAATACTGCGCGCAGCTGATGGCAAGTTCGCCAAGAACCTCCAGTTCGTTCCAACGGCAGCAGTCGAACTAGCGAACCCTGCAATGCTGGCGGGAATGTCTGGAATGATGTTCCAACTGGCGCTTGAGCAGAGCCTGAAGGAGATAGCCGACTACCTCGCCGCGATTGATGAGAAGGTCGAGGACGTCCTACGCGCCCAAAAGGACTCCGCCCTAGCCGAGATGATCGGCGTCGCCCTGGTCCTCGACGAGGCCATGACGATTCGCTCCCACACCGGGAATGTCTCCGAGGTCTCTTGGTCCAAGATCCAAAATGCTGGTCTCCCGATCGCCACAACCCAGGCCTACGCGCTCCGTCAACTGGATGCGATCTCCGAGAAGGTCACCAAGAAGGCCCGGCTGGGTGACCTCGCGAAGAACGCCCCCAAGATCCGCACTGCGATTCAGGAGTGGTTGGCCGTCCTCGCCCAGTGCGACCAACTGCAAGACGCAATCGGCATTCTTGAGTTGGACAGGGCTATGGATGCCTCCCTTGAAGAGCTCGAACAGCACAAGACCGGCTTGCGGGCTGCCCGGGAGAAGCGTCGTGCCCTCATCATGCACACCACCACCAGCCTTCTGACCCAGATTGAAGCGACTGCTAGGAAAGCCAACACCCGGGTGCTCCTGCAACCCATCCAGGCGAAGGCGGTGATTGTGCCTGCCAACGATTCGGCCGAGCAGATCATCGACTTCCAACGCCTGCTCGGCGCGGAGTTGAGCCGCGAAGCCATCGACGCCAAGCGATGGTTGCAAGCTGTCGCAGAAGCCAAAGATGCGGTTGTGGACACCACGCTCGACCACGCCCAGACCCTCAAGGAGTTCGGCGAGGAAACACAAGGCAAAGCCCGCGTCAGCCGCTCCGCCTTCCTGCGCAAGGTATCGGCCAAGGCAGCAGCGCTGGCGGGACCCGACGAGGACGAGGTCGACACCAGCGATGGACCCGGTCCGGGCGAGGACGCGGACACATCTGTCTGAGCAAGCAGCCACGATCGACTCAATCTGAGCCAACCGAATGCCCTCGCCCGTCAGGCCGTCGGCAACTGCGCCCGCCGGAAGCGAAGTTCCCGCAGCGCCCCATTGCGCGGCGACCCTTCGAATGGCAGGTCTTCCCAATCCACTCCGGCCGCAGCATCGCCCGCCTTCTTGGCAGCGGACAACACTGCACGTTCCGGAAGGCCGATGCTCTCGCCAAAATGCATCCAGTTCCTCCACCTCAACTTGTTCCTGCGCCCGTCGATATCTAGCGCCATCGTGGTGTCCCCATAAACAAGAGTGCTCGCCACGTCGTACATCGGCGAAACTTGCCAACGGTCCCCCGCCTGCAGCAACGCCACATTCTTGGCATGCAGATCACCGTTGCCTGTAAGCCAAGCGAAGAGAAACTGCATGAACAGATTCCGCCTCACCACCATCCCAGCCGCGCAATGTTCTGCAAGCGCATGGACGACTTCTTCCGCCGCGACATTGTATTTCTGAGCCGGGGTGAGCCCCATGATTTGGGTCGCGTCCTCGAGGGCAAGGCGAGTGACGCCGCCGTTTTCACCGTGGTCCACTCGATCGAACCGCCGCACCAAAAGCCCGGCTTCGCCGTGCCTATCCCGCAGGAGTTTGGCACTCGCCACTGGCAGGCCGAGGGCGCTTGCGGCATTCAGATGGGCGAACTCATTCTCAACCAGCCCCGGGTAGCGAGGCGGGTTCAGTTTGAGAATGGACTGCGGCAGGCGACCTCCCACGGGAGCCGTGATCATCTGCGAACTGACTTTGTCTTGCACCCCAGGTAAGGCATGCAGATCCAAGGCGCTATGCAGGCCGGAGAAGTCGAGGGCGCCCTCCTCATCCACAATGACCGGAGCCTCCACAGCGTCGGCATGGGAAACAGACACTCCCTCGGGAAGTATCTGGATATCTCCCGGAGTGTCCGCACCCACGGCCAATAGCAGCGAAAGCTCATCACTTGCACTGACCTTGAGCCGCTCACGAAGAGACGTTAACCGGTACCCTTCTGGCAATAGACCGGCGAAGAAGGCTGGGACTCCTCCGCCCGGGGTGATTACAGGCTCTGGGGTTATAGGCAAAGAGAAAGCAATGGGGACGCCCGCACTCACGTAGCTCTCGTCATAGCGAAACTCCACAACTCCAGAACTAGTTCTGCGCAGTGTCCCTGCAAGAAGGCCACCTTTGAAGACATTCGCAACCTTCGTCTTGCGGATACCGTCGAGGTCGACCACGGACTTGGAGGGGCTCACTTGACCGTCAACTCCAATCCCAATGTGTCCAGCACCCTGAGTAGTGAGGCCAGCGTAGGGTTCCCGCTCCCCCTTTCCAAGTCACTGAGAGTGCGCGCACTAATCGACGAGAGCTCCGCAAGCGTCACCTGGTCCAGAGCATCCAACTTCCGTGCAGCAACTATCGCTTCCCCCACCTGAGCCTGATTCACGCCCACACCTCCCGCAACATATTGCATGCAATGCACGTTTGACACCCGGAATAGCACCGCCTGTACCTAGATCGCAATATACTGCATATCAATCTAGTACGTAAGCGTTTAGGAAGCTAAAATCATCCAATACGCAACATGGTGCATATTCTTGGTTCGATAGGCCTAACCATTGTTGTGGCCGAGAACTCTGTTGCCGGGCCCAGCCTGGGACCTATCGACGCCGTCATCATCGTGATTTCGTGTAAAGCAATCCCGTTCGCGCGCACACAATCGGCCAATATCACTCTCAAGAGGATCAGCCGCAGTAACTACCAAATCGAGTACGCCTAGGGCACGCAGGACCTGGGCGACATTGCCGAAACCCACGCCCGGGTTCCCGGACTCAATCTTGCGCAAGGTGTCGCGGGTTCTTGCATGAAGCTAGCCGCCATCTAGATATTCAGATACCGATTTGGTATCTTGATATTTACATAAAGGAGGTCCTATGGCGAAGCGAACGGCGCGGCTCAGAGTTCCAGCGGACGTTGGGCTTGCGATCCAACAGGCTCGCCTAGAGCGCGGCATGACCCAAGCGGAGCTGGCCCACAACCTGGGCCTGACACAAAGCACAGTCAGCACAATTGAAAACGGCAGCTCCACTATCTACCTACGCAGGATCCTTGCAATGTCACGCGAACTTGGCCTTGAGCTGACTGCCTCCTGGGACGGCGCTGATGCTCCTCGCAGTTGAACTCTATGCCACGGTGGTTGGCACTCTCGAAGGGGACGCGCGGAGCTTCGACTTCACGCCGACCGATGATGCACTTAACCACTTCGGAGCAAACAGCAATATCCTCTCAGTGGCGATCCCGCTCACCCACCAGCAGGTCCGTCACCGGGCGGCACGCAGGCGCAACTGGTTTGAGGAGCTGCTTCCGGAAGGTGATCAATACGAGTACATGCTTGCTCAAGCAGGACTTCGCCGGGGTGACACCCCTGCGTTCCTTGCCCGGTATGGGCGCGACGTGGCCGGTGCACTGCAGATCTGGGATCAGGATGATCCAACCGAGCCCCTCACACCTGACCTGCGACCCCGAAGCAACACAGAAGTTCGCGGGTTACTACAGGACCCCATCAACTTTCCCTTAGCGAACGAACCGGGCCTCGGCAAGTCTTCACTTGGCGGCGTGCAACCCAAGATCGTCCTGGTCCGCACCGAAAAGGGGTGGGCCCAATCGTTGGGCGGCTACCCGACGACACACATTCTGAAACCAAAACTTCCTGGTCCACGGAGCACCACCATCTTCGACGAGGAATACGGCGCACGCCTTGCTCGCCTCCTTGGCCTATCGAACTATGCAACCCAGATCGACGTCTTCGATGGCCTTCCAACGCTCGTCGTTGAAAGGTACGATCGCGGCAATGGGGACCGGATCCACCAGGAGGACTTCAGTCAGGCATTAGGGGCATCACGAAACCAGAAGTACCAGGAACTTGGCGGTGTCGTTAGCCTCCCCCGGGTCGCAGACGCCCTCAAAGTTTTCACAACGAACGCGGATCTGCGCACTTTCGCACGGCGGGTCGTCACGTGCGTCGCCCTCGGTGACCTGGACATGCACACAAAGAACCTCGCCCTACTCCATCACCGTGATGGAACAATCGAACTGGCTCCCAGCTACGACGTCGTTCCGCAAGCTCACATGCCAAACGATGGGCGTTTAGCGATGGCTGTCAACGGCAAATACCGTCATCGCGACATCACACGCACAGACCTGATCGAAGAGTTCAGAGCTTGGCGGTTGCCAGACCCCCAAGCCATCATCGATGAAACCCTTGACCAGTTGGCACGCGCAAACAGTGACGAGGTAGCTCTGCCCGGCGCATACCCCGAGTTGCAAAGCAGCATCCAACTGTTCATTCGAAACCTGAGCGAGGGCGCCCCCGTCGGCCCCGCGCGCTAGCAAGGCAGCCCACACTGGGTGTGCGAGCACTTGTCGACGAGAGCTCCGCAAGGATCACCTGGTCCAGACCATCCAACTTCCGTGCAGCAACTATCGGTTCCCCACCTGAGCCTGATTCATACCTACACCTCCTGCAACCAGTAGACCCAAGACGAGGCGCGCAGAATCCAGCCATCGACCCTTGTTGACACCTTTCGACTATTTCGATTAGTTGTCAGACTGTGTTCATGATCAATGGATACACCGCCGCGTGCAGCTCAGCGACTTGCTCGACTACCAAGAACAGGTTTCCAAAGATAGGCTCACGCTCCTAAGAGAGATTGCATCCGACACCCCCGACACGGAGACCTTCTGCCACCCGAACCGCCCGCTGTGAGAGGGTAATTGACCATCCCAGTGATCGTGGGAACATGGGCAGGTTCCATGTTTCCTCAGTTCTCCCTATCTCCATCGGAGCTTGTTACAGCCGCGTGGACAGCACACCATGTCAGAAACTCTGATCTCGTTATAGACGGACCCAAACAGGGAGCCGCCAGCAGTTTGGGTCCTTGGTCCATGCTTAGCAGGCCGGCCTCACCGAGAGTGGTTAGGTCGGGCCAAGGACGTATAAATCAGGCTCCCAAGCCTGCGCACGGAAGCAAATATAACTCTATGGTTATTTGAAAACCGTTTTTATTGCGTGGTCCTGAATGCGGCGCGCAGTCCCTTGGGAGGGAACAACATGAAGCTCCTCATGAAAATCGTCGCGGCAGTCGCTGGCGTGTTGGTGATTGCTGGTGCCGCAATCTGGGGCAGCTCGGCAATCCTAGGGACCCCCATCTTTGGCGCCTCGGCAGAGACGACAAACACGCAGGTCGTCAAGGCTATCGAACGTAAGGAAGAGATCGCCCTCTTGAGCGTCTCCATCCAAGGTATCGCCGAAACGAACGGCCAATCACAGGTCTTCGGGTTCACCATCCCAGGCACAACCCGCACACGTTTCCTCCAATACAACTTCGACGCGAAGCTTGGGGTAAATGGCGAGGACGTGGTCCTGAAAGAAACGGGAGAGAATGCCTTCACCGTTGAGGTCCCGGAGTTCATCTTCATCGGTCACAGCAACGTTAGTTTTCAGACCGCAGTGGATCAGAACGGAGTGCTCTCGTGGGTAACACCCGAGGTCGATACGGCGGCTGTCGCCACCGAAATCCTCAGCGACGACTCCCAGCAGGAACTTGTTGTCAAGAACGTTGACCTCCTCAAGGACCAGACCACCAACTACTACACCTCGCTGATCCAAGGCATCGTTCCTGACGCCGAGGTGACAGTGGAGTTCGGCGACAACTTCGGGGATATAACACCCTGAGCAGGCAGCCACGATAGGCATCCGAGCACGCGGGCGTACCAGAGAGTCCGGGGCTCGCGCACCCTCAGAGTCCATCCTCATGATGGTCGTAGGTAGGGAGGAAGTGGCGAATTTTTGGGTTCACATTGACTCTTTCTCTCATTCAGTCAGATTCACCACCGGCCTCCAAGTTACAAGCTTCCACGGTCTCCGGCCAACAGTGCAAGGATGACCATAGGATCAAGGACGATCACGAGATGGAGATTTCGAAATGGCGCAGCACCGTCAGGGATTGGTTGTTGGCATCGCATCAAGCGCTCTCTTTGACCTGACAGACTCCGATCGAGTCTTTCGTGACAAGGGTGAAGACCCATATCGGGAGTACCAAGCCAAGCTGATTGATGAACCTCTCGCACCGCGACCAACCTGGGCTTCGCGGCTGGGCAGGTCTTGGGAAACCCGGCAGCAGATGCAAAAGGTACCGATTTACGCATTGCGTTCGACTCCGACGGTGTACTCGCCGATGACTCGTCTGAGCGAATCATGCAAAACGAGGGCCTCGATGCATTCAGGGCGCACGAGAGCGTCAACCTGTATGAGCCGTTGCCGGCAGGCCGACTTTCCGAGTTCCTCGGCGGGATCGACAAAGGCCCATTCTTGAAGGTTCTGCTCCCCCACATCTTCTTTGACGACCAGACAAAGAACTTGATTGAGGCCGCAGAAGAGATCCCCAGCGTGCACATCCCCTTTGGCGTAGCGAATGCCACGGACAGTAGCTAGCCCACTTGTCTCCCAACACCCACACCACCCAACAACTAGAGTGGTATTCAGCGACACTCACGTTGCCACAGAAGTCAACCGTGGGATCCCGCAAGACAAGGAACACCTCGCATGACCGTAGACCAGCACGTGGACGAGTACGATCCCCTTAGCGCGACCGACAGCGCACAGGATTCACCCACTTCGAACGAACCAAGCCTCGAGTCCGATGAGGAGCTCCGCGAGCGCGTCGAAAGAATTCTGGCTGAAGTTCAGGGCGGTTCAACCGCGAAATTGCCAGTTGGCGATCTCCTGCACTACTTCGGACACAAGAAACGCGGTCGGCGGATCAAGGCCCGTGTTGCTGAGGAGCTGGAGCGGCGCGACATCATCCCCACCCCTCCCTTCGAGAGCGCGGACCGTTGGGGTGAGATCACACTCCGGTCCAAGGGCCAGTGGACTCCCGAGCAAGCGCAAACTGTCCGTCTACCTGTATCCGCGTTGAGTGATGAGGACTTGGTCTTCACCTCAGTTCTGCCGAACGAGACCATCACAAAAGCCCGAACCTTGATGCTAAAGTACAACTTCTCTCAAATTCCCGTGATCGCCTCCAACGGAAAAGAGCTGCTAGGTAGCATAACGTGGCAGTCGATCGCCAGCCGTATGGGTCACACAAAGTCGACAGAAGCCAAGAAATGGATGATACCGGGAGGCTATATTGCACAGTCTTCTGACGATCTCATGGATCTCGTTCCCCATATCCTCAAAGATGAGTTCATCTACTATCGAAACGCCCATGGCTTCATCGTGGGTATCGCAACTGCGAGTGATCTCGCGGCATCGTTTCGATCCGCAACGGGCATTTTCCTCTCACTGGCTGAGATCGAAGGGCGCCTGAGATCCCTAGTCTACAAACTAGATGATCAGAACGTTATCAAGTGCCTTCCCGAACACGCACGCAACGACTACACAGGTGTCAGAGACTTATCCCTCAGTGATTACGTCAGTATTCTCGGCACCAAAAACTGGGAGATCCTGGGGCTAGAGCTCGACCGCTCAGTCTGCATAGGAAGTCTTCTGAAGGTCGTAGACGTACGAAACAACCTTATGCACTTCCGGCAGGAGCCCTCAAATGAAGAGGACGAACCTACAGTGGAACGGTGCCTCGCATGGCTACGAGCCATCCACCCAGAAACCGACTAGTCCCGTGAAGTCACCAAAGTACCGAGGCAACGGAGACACGATCGCAGGACCCCAGAAGCCAACATGCTGGATCGTCGACGTCGATGGGACACTCGCGCTCCTAAATGGGCGCGACCCCTACGAAACGGTCGCACTGAACGATGACGTCCCCAATCAGCCAGTAATCCAGGTCGTCCGCGCACTCGCTTGCCACCCGGATGTTGACGCGATCGTGGTTGTCTCAGGTCGCCAGGAACACTCACGCAAGGTGACCTTAGATTGGTTGGAAGATCATGGCATCCCCTTCAACGAGCTGCATATGCGGCCAACCGGAGACAACCGACCCGACCAGATGATCAAGGAAGAAATCCTCGACGTTCAACTACTCCCGCGGTACGAGGTCGTGGGCGTCTTGGACGATCGCCAGAAAGTCGTCGATATGTGGCGCCGCAACGGACTGACCTGTTTCCAGGTGGCACCCGGAGACTTCTAGACTGGATGAACGAGGACGCAGGTAGACGGCCACCTCTAGGTCCGCTCAGTCCAATCGCACCAGTGAGTCCCGAATCGACGCTGTCAATGCCTCTTGTTGAGATGCAGTCAGATGATCAGATGTGCGAATAATGCAGGTCCCAACGACCGAATGGGATCCCGGCCCAAGAATCGTGCCGTCAAACGCTGCCAAGTACTCATTTCTACTCTCAGCATCCTCGACTGTTGAGAACACCTCAACGGCCCCTCCGCCTTCAGTTCCAACGGAGACAATATCCCCTTCCTCGTAGATCAGGCTGCGGTCCACCAAGTCGGAGGTGAAGAACACGGCTGCGGTGTATCCGCCTTGCTTGTTAAGTTTCCCGTTGGGATCGTTCTCCTCGGTTGCTGCCTGCACGCCAACTATGTTCGGTAGACCTGTGATGCGCTCGATGACGAACTGTTCTGGAGGGTTTGTCACCTGCTCCATCTGAGCCACGCTCTGCTCAAATACATCGAGTGCTTCCTCGAGCTTGGCGATCTGCGTATCAAACGGCGGGACTTCGTTCATCTTCGAGGCAGCGGCCAGAATCTCGTCAGTCTCCGCTGGCATCGCCGGCACGGAGACCAACTCCGCCTGAGCCTGTCCGATCAGGGCCCCAGAGCTCTGGATCAGCTCGGGATCCAGCGGAGGATTCTCGGAGTTAATCGTAGCCTCGAGCTCACTAATGCTCTTGGCCAGCGCATCATTCTTCGCTTCCAGTCCCTCGGCCGCAGAATTGAACTCTGCCACGGCCGCTTCGTGTTCGGCTACTTCCAAGTCGTGGGGCACCTTTACCTGCGTGTACCAGAGCACCCCACCGCCAACTGCTAGCGCAATCGCCACTAGCGCAACCAACCACCACAGGGACTTTTTGGACTTCTTTGCTTGCTCATTCGGCATTCGGCATCACCTTTGGAAGATATCGCGACGATGGAACTGATCCCTCATTCATACACCTGTTCGGTTGTATGCGTGGTGCGAACCACCAGTTCACTTGAGTGGACCATTGCGTTTGCCACCTGGATGCAGGGAGGTGCCTATCCTTTCTTCACATCGGAATGGCGCAGATCGTCAGCGATCCGCTGGGCTTCCCAACGTGCTCATGCGAGAAAAACGGGCAACCTGCGACGCATTACGGCCTCCGCACGGCGGCCCCGCAGCTATAGTTACAGCCACGGGGCCGCCCATACCACTGACAACAGAATCCAAGCGCTACTTTGATTCCTTGACTGTGGTGTCAGGGTGGCCCTTTCCATACTTCCGGGTCACGTATCGACCGGTCTTCGCAGACCGGTAGCTACCTTTAGCCATCTTCACCTCCTTTCAACACGCGTTCCGCTCGTGGGAACCGGGACTAACTTAGCGATAGATCCAACATATAGTGGTGCGACACGCTGATAGATACTGTATATAGTGTTTATAGACGGCAAACGTCCGAATTCTCCATCGCACCCACCCATGACCGGCGGTCACCCCCTTCAACACGCCTGCCTCTCGATAGTCTTCCTGACCGCGGGAGCAGCCACGGAGATTGCCAAAACACCCCGCCCCCACACGTTAGCTGGGGACGGGGTGCCTTCAGGCCCTACTTACCGCTGGGACGCATACGGAACGATCCATTCGAGTTCTGGACCTTCGTGTACCCGCCAAACGAGTTGCTCGCGCCCGACTTCTGGTGAAGTCGGCTTGCGCTCACACCGCGGCTTGAGGACTTACCTGAACCGCTGCTCCGGGATGACTTTGACTTAGACATGCATTTCACCTCCTCTCAAAATCGTCGTTGACTTCTACGCCGCTGCGATCAGCGACCCGACACCGGGGACACTCCCGCCCGGGCACTCGGGCACAGGACCGCCCTTCTCAACTTCACAGCCCGAGGACGCCGCAACCACGCCCATCTGCCCCGCAGGCCAAGCGATCCGGGAAACCCGAGCAGCTGCCCGTCGCAGCTCCCCTGAAAGCGGAGAACGGAAACCCACCCGCTCAACAACGACCGCATGCACCTCCAGCCCGCGGTCCGATGCGAGGCGCGCCAGTCCCGCAAATGCGTGGTCCCCTGAAACAATCACCAGTTCATCAAACTCACCGGGTACCCTGCGCATGTCGATCGCCCTCAGCAGCGCCGCGTCAGCCGCATCCGGCGCGTTCGCACCGATAACCCACTTGGCATTCACGTGAGCGAGCTCTTTCCTGTAGCGGACCGCGACCCCCCTGGATGCGCCGATGACGACGTGGTCGTTAGGGGTGAGACCGCCGAGCTCCTTCTCCAATTTCGCCCAGATTCGCCGCAACTGCGCACCATCCACCACTGCCCCGTGGGTTATGTTCTCGACGTCGACGAGGACGTACCGCCGCGAAGTACTACCGTTACGCGGCGTGTTGTAGCCCAGCTGCTCGGCAGCCCCATCATCATGTACGGGAAAGGACACCTCCAGGTGAAACCCCTGACAGTCGGGACACGCGAAGACGCTTGCTCGCTTCCGCGTCGCACCTGCGCAGATCGCCCTCGCCCCATCGCGAGCCTGGTGCCTGTCTCGGTAGCGTTCCAGTCCGGTCTTCGAGCACTTTGAGAGGCGGTGGTTGAGGATTCGAGTGCCCACCCAGCCCTCCCCAGCAGGACTTTTCCTAGTTTCAAATCGTTTGGTGTTCATGTCATTGACCTTTCTTTTTCCCCGTCATTGGGTGGTAGGTCAAGTCCACCAAAGTGCCCTACGCAAACCCGGTGGAGGCCCGGCGAGCACGTGGGAACTACCTGGCGGATTCCCGGTATACCCGGTAAGAACCTGGTAAGTTCGGCTCTAGGAGACGGTGCGGCCCACCTGCACCAATGAAAGAGGCACCGTGGACGCAGCCGACCTGGTCAGGGACATTAAGAAAATTCGCCAGCGTGGTGCGCTCCGTACGAGGTTTGAAGATGCTCCAGCCGTTTACGCGGCTCTGACCCGCTTCCGTCCTAGTACTGGTGTTGAGCTCCGCCCAGCTGACTTGAGGGAGTTTCTCGCTGATTCCCTGGACCTCATGGAGGACCGCAAGTTCGCCGAGGCGCTTGGGCCAGCTCTCGGTATGGACGACATGGGTCGAGGTTCCGCAGACAGACGCGCCGACTTTGCTGCCGTTTTCGATCTGAGCGCAGAAACCGTTCGGCGCGCCGATGGCCTTGAGAACCAAGCTTTCGAACTACTAGCTCAGACAATCGTGTACCTGGTGGAAGGCTCCCCGCGAACACCCAGCGTGGAGCCACCCGTCAAGTCGGACGAGGACGTCGGCGCCACTCCTTCGTTGCCTATCTCCTCAGGGCCCACACTTGGGACATCTCCACAACGCATCACTGTGAATGTGCCACAGGACGTCGGCACAACCTATCAACGGCGGGCATTCGATGATGAGATCGACATGCTGTGGGCCTCCGGTGGGGACCGCCGGATATGGCTTCGAGGGGGACCTGGTGTGGGGAAGTCCTACACTGCGCGGCGAATCGTTCAAGAATCCCTCAGCATCGGTGGTCGCGGCGCGGATCAGCTGGTGATCTGGGTGGATTCCGCCAAAGAAGAGAGTATTGCCGAGGCGTTCTCCAAAGCCATGGATTTACTCGCGGGGGCAACGGCCGGGCAAGTCTCGCGCGACCAGATGATGGCTAAAGCCAGGAAGCTACATAGCACTCTCACCGCCAGTGACTGGCGCTGGCTCGTTGTGTTTGACAACGCCAACCCGAAGTCGCTACTTGACTCCGGGCTGATGCCAACCGGAAAGAATCCAAACGGCAGGGTTCTTGTGACGACACTTGGATCTGATATCCGAATGTCAGACCATGGGAAAATCGTCACAGCCGGGGTATTCAGTGCAGATGAGGCGGACAGTTTCCTCTTGCGGCAAGTAGATTCTCGGACTGGCGGACCAGCCGAAACGGCCTTGGCCAACGACTCGCGGCGCCACTCTCTAGCACAGACACTGAACTTTCACCCTCTTGCTGTCTCGATCGCTTCTGCAACCATCATTGCGAATGCGATGACCATTCCCGAGTGGATCTGCGAGTTTGAGGAAGTCGACCGCATGGACCATGCGGCTGACTCACCCGACCGCGGAGGCTACCCGCACCTAATTTCTCACACCTGGCAGATCGCGCTTGAGAAGGCTGCAGAGGGTCTACCCCCCGGGGTTGCGAGGCGCGCTGCTCTGGTCGGCGCTGTCCTCGATCCTGACGGCTACCCGACCTGGCTCTGGGACCACGAAGCACTAACCAGTTGGGTTGGAAACGGCGAGAAGCTGGCTCGCCGTCATGGTAGACCCGTCGTGATGCAGGCGTTGGAAGAGTATGGCGTTACCGAGTTTGTTGGAAGAAACTGGGCGTCCGGCCGCCTCACTATGCACCAGCTGGCAGCGCGAGCAATCCGTGAGAGCGCACAGTCCGCAGAGCTCAGCGAGTTAGTCGACATCCTGACGGAAGCGTTCCTCATCAGAGTGACTGAGCGCAAAGTAGAACCTGCATCGGAATTCCGACGACACCTCGAAGTCGTCCTTGCCTTGACGGCGATATCTGAGCGAAGCGCCACCACGTGTCGAGCACTGCTTGTGTACTTCCACTCTGGACGAGGACGCGAACTAGAAGTGGCGGCACAACGCTTAGAGGCGCAAGCCAGTGTGGTCGAGGACGTTGGCGGCACAACAGCACGTGCATACTTCGCTCAGGGATTTGCCGACAATGCGATTAAGCGGGAGGAGGGCGGCGACTACGAACAGGCAGCACCGCTTTGGACGAGGGCGTCTGAGCTCTATGAGGCCTGCCTATCCGACCCAGACGCCACGCCATATGAGAGAGCCAGCTGGTTATTCTCAATCGCCACTGCACAGGACCACCTGCACAACCGGGCTGCAGCCGATGCTGCCTGGGAACAGTCAGCACAGTTCATCACCGAGGCACTGGGGTCCGACGTGTCAGTCTCAGAACGTATCACCCTCGTCTCACGTATAGCGGAGCTTGGTGAAGAGATCCCGGATATTCCTGCATTGCAGCAGGTGGTTAAGGAAACTGTTGAGGTCGCAGAGGAGCTGGATCTAGCAGTCGCCGAACCGGAGGATCTTCCAGAGGAGGATTCACTTGCAGAGACTGCCTTGTCTTACATGGAGAGTGGAAGATTCCTTCACCTTGCACACCACAGTTTGTCCGCAATGCGACACTTGGATCACGCCGCGCAGCTCTACAAGCAGGCGGAATCTGCCGAAGAGCAAGCCGCACTTCTGGAGCTAGCAAGAGTGCAGGTATTCGAGGAGGCCTGGGATCAGGCCGAAGGGACTCTAACAACGCTAATAGGCGTGGCTCCAGATCACAGCGAGGCAGGCGTACTACGGGCAAGTGTGAGGGCGCGAAAGGGATCTGGATACACACTGGACTTGGTTCCTGCTGAAGAGAAGTGGCTTGAAAAGCAGCGGGAACGTGAGTTGATGAACTCCGTCGACTCCACACTGCTGGTCGAACTAGGAAAGCACGACGCGCACACCGCACTTTTGCGAGAGCTCGCAGACACCGCATACTCCTCCGGGCGCTTGTCAGAGCGCGCCGACTTTGAATCAATGGCACTTGAGGAGCTTCGTAGTCGTTCTGAGGACGAGCCGGGCACAATCGAAGAACAGCTTCTGTCCGCGTACCAAAGCACCCAGTTAGCCATGGTCCAGGCTGAAAGGTGGGCCGACGCAATCAAGATAGGCGAACAGGCCAAACAGCTCGCGTTGACTCTCAACGCATTAGATCCAGACGAAGCCAATTCGTTGAAGGCCGCTACACTCATAACCTTCTTTCTCGGTAGGGCGCATGCCGAGGTAGACAATTACCAAGAAGCAGAGACCGCCTATACCGAGTCTCTCGCGAACGCCGAACAAGTCCCGGTAACCGACGCGGAGTATGAGAGTGTCCGCCTGCTGTCAGCCGCAGCGCTCGAACGCCTTGGCGATGTACTGGGGGAGCAAGAACGCTACAAGGAAGCCGAAGACGCCTACACCCAAGCCCTGGCAATCGACCCCAACAACACGGACGTCCTCCTAGACCTTGGCGATGTGCTCCAGGAGCAAGAACGCTACCCGGAAGCCGAAACCGCCTACACCCAAGCCCTCCAACACGCCCAACAAGCACTGGCCATCAACCCCGACAGCGAGTTCGCCCACCTAGTGGCAACCCGCGTGCTCCTAAAATTTGGCGCTGCACTCGAGGCGCTAGAACGCTACCAGGAAGCCACCCAACAAATGCTGGCCGTCAACCTAGACAGTGAGCTCGCCCACCTACTGGCATCCACCAGCGCGCTCGAAGGACTTGGCGCTGCAATCAAGGCGCAAGAACGCTACCAGGAATCCGAAACCACCTACACCCAAGCCCTCCAACACACCCAACAAATGCTGGACATCAACCCAGACAGCGAGCACACCCACCTTCTGGCAGCCCGTGCCCTCGAAGAAATTGGCGATGTACTCCAGGCGCAAGAACGCTACCAGGAAGCCGAAACCACCTACACCCAAGCCCTCCAACACACCCAACAAGTGCTGGACATCAACCCAGACAGCGAGTTCGCCCACCTCCTGACAGCCAGTGCGCTCCGAGAACTTAGCGATGTACTCCAGGCGCAAGAACGCTACCAGGAAGCCGAAACCACCTACACCCAAGCCCTCCAACACACCCAACAAATGCTGGCCATCAACCCAGACAGCGAGGGCGCCCTGGGCGGCCTAGGGATTTCGGATAGTGGGCCCTCTTAGACTGGGGGCCTTACTGAAAGAGAGATCCGTAGGATGACTGCATCACGAAGGCGATTTAGCCAGGAGTTCAAGGACGAGTTGTGTCAGGAGGTGATTTCTACCTCGAGGCCGATTAGGGATGTCGCTGAGGCCTATGGGGTTGGCGCCGAGACTTTACGCAGATGGCTGATCAAATATCGTGAGGAACACGGCGGTAGTAACGAAGAGCTCACCTTGTCGGAGCGGGCTCGTTTGAAGGAGCTCGAGCGTGAGAATCAGGAGTTGCGGGCTGAGACGGCATTCCTAAAAA